>NZ_JAUCGS010000006.1:34023-316021 GCF_059916605.1 Chromobacterium sp. CCUG 30098
CAATACCTCCGACCAAACCATCCGCCGTAGGGAGGGAGGAGCGCAGCGGTACCCACGCGGAAACGCGATGGGATCGATGCTTGGATCTTGGCGGCGGGCTTTGGTGGGTATCGCCTATCGGCTCCACCCACCCTACAAATACCTCCGACCAAACCATCCGCCGTAGGGAGGGAGGAGCGCAGCGGTACCCACGCGGAAACGCGATGGGATCGATTTGGATCTTGGCGGCGGGCTTTGGTGGGTATCGCCTACGGCTCCACCCACCCTACAAATACCCCCGACCAAACCTCCTGCCGTAGGGTGGGCGGAGCACAGCGATACCCACGCGGAAACGCGGTGGGATCGATGCTTGGACCTTGGCGGCAGGGTTTGGTGGGTATCGCCTATCGGCTCCACCCACCCTACAAGACCATCCGCCGTAGGGTGGGTGGAGCGCAGCGATACCCACCGCAAGACGCTTAGCGGTTTCGCAGGCGGATGCGACGGAAGCGCGCTTCCAGGCTGAAGCGCTGTCCCAGCGCCAGGTAGATCTGGTGTTGGCTATCGACATGGCGGTAAACCCGGACCCGGTCGGCGCCCAGCAGCATCATGATTTCCAGATAGTTGAAAAAGCCCATCCACTGGCCGCGACCGGCGCGGTCGTCAAAATCGATGTCGCGCGCCACGCGGCTCAGCAGGCCTTTGCCGACGTATTCCCGGTTGTCCTTCAGCCATTGCAACAGGTGAGCCGCGCATTCGCGGCCATAGGCGTGGTCGGCGAGGAGATCCTTGCTGGGCGTGGGCATTTGCCAGTAATGCGGGTAGGTGCGGCCGGGGCAGAAGCGGACGAAGGGGAGCAGTGCGCTCTGTTGCTCCAGGGCGTTCAGTTTGTAGCGACGGCGCGGGGGAAAGTTTTGAGCATGTTGCATGGTGTTTCTCCTGCTGTGACACAAGATAAACCACCTGCCGGGGAAGGCTGAGGGATTAGGCAGGCGCGTGGCAGGATTGGCGTACTGGTCTACTTACCAAACCAGTGAGTGCATGGCACTCCCCCACCATGCGCCTGCCAAATGGCACGGCCATAGTAAAGCTGCTCACGCGGCATGCCGCGTAAGCAGAAGTTGGTAAGTAGAGGACGGGACGCCAATCCCGTGTACCGCTTGTTTTGGCGGCAACGTGGGGATTGTTGCCGAGCGGCGGGCGGGGGTCAAGGCGAGGCGGCTTCTTGATCGTTTCAAGATATCCACAGATGGGGCGGAATGGGAAAGTTATCCCCAGTCAACCCATATGGCTAAGCCGCTCGCCATTTTCAAACGGGTCGGCGTTGCGTTAGCGGCCGGGCGCCGGCCCCCATTTCGCCAGAGTCTCGCGCTCTTCCTGGGTCATCTGGGTCAAATTGGCCAGCGGCATGTATTTGGACGCCACCGCCTGCTTGATTCGGTGCGCGTTGATGAGAATCTCCTGCGCATCGTCAAACTTCAGGCCGGCCGGCGGCGCCACGAAACCGGCCTGACTGGGCGTGGCCGAGTGACAGGAGAGGCAGCGGTTTTGAATGATGGCGTGAATCTGCCGCAGACGGACATCGGCCGCCGTTTGCGCCGCCGCCGGTTCAGCGGCGTCCACCGCGGCTTGCGGCGCCGCGGGCGCGGTATTGGGCGGGGGCGGCGCGGCCAATAGCGCCACGCCGACCAGCAGCAGGCCGCCCAGCGCCGGCAGCAGCGGCCGCTGGCGGCCGGAGTGGCGCAGCACGAAGTATTGGCGGATCAGCGCGCCGGACAGGATGAACAGCACCATGATCAGCCAGGCGTGGCGGCTGCCGAAGGTGAAGGCGTAGTGGTTGCTGATCATCAGGAACACCACCGGCAGCGTGAAATAGGTGTTGTGCACCGAGCGCTGCTTGCCGCGCAGTCCATCCAGCGGATTGGGTTTGTCGCCGGCCTGGATGGCGCGCACCATGCGGCGCTGACCGGGAATGATCCAGAACAGGACATTGGCCGACATGCAGGTGGCCATGACCGCGCCGGTGATCAGGAAGGCGGCGCGGCCCTGGAAGATGTGGCTGCTGGCGTAGGCCGCCAGCGCCATCAGCAGCGCCACGGCCAGGCTGAGCGCGCCGTCGCGGTTCATGTCCGGGCTGATGCGGCGGCAGAGCTGATCGTAGGCCAGCCAGCCGCCCAAGAGGAAGGCGACGGCGATTAAGGCGGCCGCGCCGCCGGACAAGGCCGCCGCCCAGGCCCAGGGGCTGGCGGGGTTGACCAGGTAGAAGGCGGGATTGAGCAGGTAGAGCAGGGAGAACAGGCCGAAGCCGGACAGCCAGGTGGCGTAGGATTTCCAGAATGACCAGTGCAGTTTGTCGTCCAGCGGGAAGGGCGGTTGGCCCAGGTATTTCTGGTTATGGTAAAAGCCGCCGCCGTGTACGGCGAACATCTCGCCGTGCAGGCCGCGCCGGGCATCGGCGGGGGCGGGCGGCGACAGGCTGTTGTCCAACATGACGAAGTAAATCGATTCGCCTATCCAGGCGATGGCGGCGATCACGTGCAACCAGCGCAGCAGCAGGTTGCCCAGCTCCAGCAGGTAGTTTTCCATGGCGAGGTTTCCGGGTGGGGGACGGGAACAGCGTCAACTGCCGCGGTAGGTGGAGTAGCTCCACGGCGTCAGGACCAGCGGCACATGGAAGTTTTCGTCCGCCTTGGCGACGCCGAAGCGCAAGACCACCTGATCTAGAAAGCGCGGTTCCGGCAGCTTCACGCCTTGGGCGGCGAAGTAATCGCCGGCATGGAATAGCAGTTCGTACACGCCGGCGCGCAGTTGCTCGCCTTCCAGCAGCGGCCGTTCGCAGCGGCCGTCGCTGTTGGTCGTCGCCTCGGCCAGCAACAGCCGTTGTTCTCCGTCCAGCCGGTACAACTGGCAGCGCACGCCCGCCGCCGGCTTGCCGTGCATGGTGTCCAGCACATGGGTGGTCAATTTGCCCACGGTTGTTTCTCCTTTGTTGTGCGGCCCGATCTGGCGGACCTGTTGTCGATCTTGCTGTTCGCGATGGCGATTTAAAATTGTCGACAATTTGTGTTGACGATAGTGTTTGCCAACGACAATAATTGTCAACAAAATTCTGAAGGCATAGAGCGGGATATGGAAATACCGGGAGAGGACATGTTGCATTCCGCTAACGGAACGCAGGCCGCGGCGCCCAGAGCGTCCACCTTGGTGGGCGACGGCGCGCCGAGCAATGACGCCGATCGTTTGTACTGGGAAATCTTCGACGCGGTGATAGACCAGCGCTTATTGCCGGGGGTCAAGCTGACCGAGGCGGTGCTGTGCGACGCCTTTCAATGCTCGCGCAGCAGCGCCCGCAGCGCGCTGGCCCAGCTGGCGCACGACAAGATCGTCGACATCCTGCCCAACCGCGGCGCTTTCGTCGCCAAGCCGGACGAGAAGGAAACCCGCGATGTGTTCGAGGCGCGGCGCATGGTGGAGGCGGCGATTCTGGACAAGCTGCTGGCCTTGCCCGATCTGGCCGAGCGCCTGCCGCCGATGCGGCGCATGGTGGCCGACGAGCGCGCCGCCTTCGAGCGCGGCGACCGGGTCAGCTGGATCCGTCTGTCCAACGCCTTCCATGTGCAATTGGCGCGGCTTGCCGACAACGAGGTGTTGACCGAGTTGATGCACGGCCTGTGTTCGCGCACTTCGCTGATCATCGCTTTGTACGATGTGCCCGGCCGCAGCGCTTGTTCCTTCGACGAGCATGAAGCGATTCTGACGCGGCTGGAGGCGGGGGACCGCGCCGGCGCGGCGGCGGCGATGCACCATCATCTGGAGGATTGCGAGCGGCGGATGAAGGTGGAAACCCATACCCATTTGGACCCGTGGACGGTGTTCAATCTTAAGCGCTGACAGCGGGAAGGATGGCCATGCAGGCGGATTATCCACGCGATTTGATCGGCTACGGCCGCGATCTGCCGGAGGCCAATTGGCCGGGCGCGGCGCGCATCGCCGTGCAGTTCGTGCTCAATTACGAGGAAGGCGGCGAGAGTTGCGTGTTGCACGGCGACGCCGGCTCCGAGCAGTTCTTGTCGGAAATCATCGGCGCGGCGGCCTACCCGGCGCGGCATCTGTCGATGGAGTCGATTTACGAGTACGGCTCGCGCGCCGGGGTGTGGCGCATTCTGCGCGAGTTTGAGCGGCGCGGCCTGCCCTTGACGGTGTTCGGCGTCGGCATGGCTTTGGAGCGGCATCCGGAGCTGGCCGGCGCGCTGGCGGAGCTGGGCCACGAGATCGCCGGCCACGGCTATCGCTGGTTGCATTATCAGCAGGTGGACGAAGCGGTGGAGCGCGAGCACATGCGGCGCTGCGTGGAGGCGATCCGTCGTTTGACCGGCCAGCGTCCGTCCGGCTGGTATACCGGCCGCGACAGCCCCAATACGCGCCGGCTGGTGGCGGACGACGGCGGCTTTCTCTACGACTCCGATTACTACGGCGACGATTTGCCGTTCTGGACCCTGGTGCGGCGCAGCGACGGCGGCGAGCAGCCGCATCTGATCGTGCCTTACGCGCTGGACACCAACGATATGCGCTTCGCCACCGCGCAGGGCTTCAATACCGGCGAGCATTTTTTCAGCTATCTGAAAGACGCGTTCGACGTGCTTTACGCCGAAGGGGCGGACAAGCCGCGCATGTTGTCGGTGGGTCTGCATTGCCGCTTGATCGGCCGGCCCGGCCGCTTTGCCGGCCTGTGTCGTTTTCTCGATTATCTGGAGCGTCATCCGCGGGTATGGATCTGCCGGCGGCTGGACATCGCCCGGCATTGGTGGGAGACGCATCCTTTCACCGGAGAGCGGCCATGTCCTTGACGCTGGAACGCATCAACGCCCTGCCGACGGAGCAGTTCGTCACCGCGCTGGGCGGTGTTTTCGAGCACTCGCCGTGGGTGGCGGCGCAGGCGGCCGGCCTGAGGCCGTTCGCCAGCGTGGCGGACCTGCACGGCTGCATGCGGCGGCAGGTGGAGGAGGCGGGCGCGGAGGCGCAATTGAAACTGATCCGCGCCCACCCGGAGCTGGCCGGCAAGGCCGCGCTGCGCGGGGAGTTGACCGCCGAATCCGCCGCCGAGCAAGGCGGCGCCGGCCTGGATCAGTGTTCGCCGCAGGAACTGGAGTTGTTGCGGCGGCTGAACGCCGACTACCGGGCCCGTTTCGGTTTTCCCTTCATCCTGGCGGTGCGCGGCTATGGGCGCGCCGGCGTCATCGCCGAGTTCCAGCGGCGGCTGGCTGCGGAGCCGGAGGCGGAACGGCTAGCCTGTTTGCAGCAAATCTATCGGATCGCCGGCCTGCGCTTGGCCGAACTGATTTCTTCCTGATCCCGCGCCTAGACCGGAGCCGCCATGTCCAGCCAGATTCTCGTCATGTACTTGTTGTCCATCCTGGTGGTGATCGCCGTGCCCGGCCCCCTGTCGCTGTTCATGGTCGCCACCAGCGCCGAGCATGGCCTGTTGCGCGCCTGGCCGGCGTTTGCCGGCGGCGTGCTGGCGTCTTTGTCGCTGCTGCTTTTGTCCGCCTTGGGCGTGGGCGCGCTGATCCTGGCCTCTCCCGGTCTGTTCTCCGTCCTGCAGACGCTGGGGGCCGGCTATCTGCTGTGGCTGGGTTTCAAGACCTGGCGCGGCGCCGGCCGGGCCGCGGCGGCTCAGGGCAGCCGAAAGGCGGCGCCGGCGCAATGGTTTTCCCATGCTTTTCTGCTGGGCATCAGCAATCCCAAGGACATCGCTTTTTTCGTGGCGCTGCTGCCGCAGTTTATCAACGCCCAAGCGCCGCTGGCGCCGCAACTGGGCTGGATGGCGGCCGGCTGGGTGGCGATCGATTTATCGTGCAAGACCGCGTACGGCCTGTTGGCGGAGCTGTTCTTCCAGCGTCTGGCGGTGCTGCGGCTCGTCTTCCTCAAGGTTTCGGCCTTGTTTTTTCTCGCCTTGGGGCTGGCGCTGATTTGGAGCCGGCTGGCGGCATGAACGGCGTACGGCGCGCGCGCCGACGTCATTGATAAGGAGAAAGTTTGATGGCGCTTGTCAATCACCCGGCGGGAACGGCGCTGCACGCCCCGGCGGTCGAGGTGCCGGAGTTCGCCCGGCGTTACGCCAATCTGGCCGCGGCGGATTTCGGCGCCAGGGTCCTTGCCTGTTCCGATCAGTGGTTCGCCGCGGCGGAACGGATGCTGCAAGCGTCCGAGCCGGTGTTCATCGTCGGCGAGTTCGACGATCACGGCAAATGGATGGACGGCTGGGAAACCCGCCGCCGCCGCAACGGCGGCTACGACCACGCGGTGATCAAGCTGGGCCTGCCCGGGGTGATCAAGGGACTGGACATCGACACCAGCCACTTCAGCGGCAACTACCCGCCGGCGGCCTCGGTGGACGCCTGCCGTTCGGCCGGCGATCCGGACGAAGGCAGCGAGTGGGTGGAAATCCTGTCGGCCACCTCCTTGGGCGCCAGCGCTCATCATTTCATCGCCATCGACGATGCGCGTGATTGGACCCATCTGCGTTTGAATATTTACCCGGACGGCGGCGTGGCGCGTTTCCGCGTCTACGGCCAGCCCGCCTGCGACTGGGCGCGACAGGACCCGGACGCGCTGCATGAGGTGTCGGCGCTGGAAAAGGGCGGCCGCATCGTCGCCTATAACGATGCCCACTTCGGCGTGCCCTTCCGGCTGATCATGCCGGGGCGCGGCGTGAATATGGGCGACGGCTGGGAAACCCGTCGCCGCCGAGAGCCGGGCAACGACTGGTGCATCGTCGAGCTGGGACATGCGGCGCTGGTGGACAGCATCGAAGTCGACACCGCGCATTTCAAGGGCAATTACCCGGATCGGGTCTCGGTGCAGGCGGCTTACGTTCGTCAAGGCACCGATCAATCCATCGTGACCCAAGCCATGTTTTGGGAGCACTTGTTGCCGGAGCAGAAAACCGAGATGGACCGGCAGCATTTTTACGACAAGACCATGCTGCGCGATCTGGGCGCGGTCACCCATGTGCGGCTGAACATCTTCCCGGACGGCGGAGTCAGCCGGTTGCGGATTTGGGGACGGCTGGCGGATTGAGCCGCTCGCCCTTGCCGACGGCGTTCTGTTGAGGAGCGAGGCATGAGGATTCTAAGCTTGGAACCGTTGACCAAACAGGCGTTCGCCCCGTTTGGCGATGTGATCGAAATCGACGGCAGCGATTGGTTTCCCATCAATCAGGGCAGCACTCGCCGCTATCACCGGCTGGGCCTGGTGGAGGCCGGCGGCGGCCAGCCCGGCATCAGCATGGCGCGCGGCGACGCGCATGGCCTGCCGTTGGAGATCCGCATGCTGGAACGGCATCCGCTGGGCAGCCAGGCCTTCATCCCCTGCAGCGGCGCCGCCTGCGTGGTGGTGGTGGCGCCGGCAGGCATGGGCGACCGCCCGGACGAAGACCGGATTCGCGCCTTCCTGGCGCGCGGGGATCAGGGCGTCAACTACCACCGCGGCACCTGGCACCACCCGCTGACCTGTCTGGAGCAGGTGGGCGATTTCATTCTGCTGGACCGCATCGGCACCGGCGACAACTGCGACGAGGCCGTCTTGTCGCGCCCCTGCCTGATCAAACCGGGCGGCGCGGGCTGAGCCTGCGCCGCCTTCCCTTTTTGCTGTCAAGGAGTCGATTGTGTAATACCCGCAAGTCGCCAGGACCGCGTGTTTGAAAAAGCGGCCCGGCATCTACCAAGGAGACGAGCATGGATGGCAAGCAGACGGTGCACCCGGTGGATCAGCCCCTGCCGGCGGGCAAGCTGTTCACCCTGGGCCTGCAGCATGTGTTGGTGATGTACGCCGGCGCGGTGGCGGTGCCGCTGATCATCGGCGGTTCCCTGGGCTTGCCCAAGGAGCAGATCGCGTTCTTGATCAGCGCCGATTTATTCTGTTGCGGGCTGGTGACGCTATTGCAGTGCGTGGGCTTCCGCGGTCTGGGCATCCGGCTGCCGGTCATCATGGCGGTGACTTTCGCCGCCGTGGGCCCGATGGTGGCCATTGGCGGCAACCCGGCGCTGGGCCTGCCCGGCATTTTCGGCGCCACTATCGGCGCCGGGGTGCTCAGCCTGTTGCTGGTGCCGCTGATGGGGCGCTTGATCGGCCTGTTTCCGCCGCTGGTCACCGGGGTGGTGATCACGTCCATCGGCCTGTCCATCATCCGCGTCGGCATAGACTGGGCCGCCGGCGGCAGGGGCAACCCGGATTACGGCCATCCGCTTTATCTGGGGGTATCGGTGGCGGTGCTGGTGTTCATCCTATTGATCACCCGCTATCTGAAAGGCTTTTTCTGCAATATCGCGGTGCTGCTGGGTTTGCTGTTCGGCTTTGTCCTGGCCTTGCTGCTGGGCAAGGTCAATCTGGGCGGCCTGGGCGAGGCGGCCTGGTTCGCGCCCATCGCGCCCTTCCGTTTCGGCATGCCGCGCTTTGAGCTGTGGTCCATCCTGACGCTGACCGTGGTGATGCTGATCATCTTCGTGGAGTCCATGGGCATGTTTCTGGCGCTGGGGGAGATCGTGGAACGTCCGGTGGACAGGGCGGCCTTGGTGCGCGGCCTGCGGGTGGACGCGCTGGGCACGGTGATCGGCGGTCTGTTCAATTCCTTCCCGCATACCTCGTTTTCCCAGAACGTCGGCCTGGTGGGCGTCACCGGGGTCAGCAGCCGCTGGGTGTGCGTGATGGCCGGCGGCATCCTGGTGGTGTTTGGCCTGGTGCCCAAGATGTCGCTGATCGTGGCGTCTATTCCGCCCTTTGTGTTGGGCGGGGCCGGCCTGGTGATGTTCGGCATGGTGCTGGCCACCGGCATCAAGATTCTGGGCAAGGTGGACTATCAGACGCAGAGGCATAATCTGCTGGTGGTGGCCATCAGTCTGGGTCTGGGCATGATTCCCACGGTGTCGCCCGGTTTTTTCCGGCAACTGCCGGAGGTGCTGGCGCCGCTGCTGCACAGCGGCATCCTGTTGGCCACGGTCAGCGCGGTGGCGCTGAATGTCTGGTTCAACGGCCTGGCGCGGCCGCGGGAGACGGCGTCGTCAGGCGTCGCGCTTGGGGAGGCCGCGCATTAGCGGGGGCGGGGTTGCGGCGGCCTGGGATCAGGCCGTCTCGGCGCCCGCCGCCGCGATCTCGCGCTTGTCGCCGTACATTTTGCGGTCCGCCACCGTCAGCAGTTCGTCGATCAACAAGCCGTCCTCCGGGTAATAGGCGATGCCGATGCTGACGCCCACCGTGATCAGGTTATCGTTGACCTCGTAGGGCTGATGAATCACCTGTTTCAGGCGATTGACGATTTTGTCCGCCTCGCGGTTGGATTCTATGTCTTCCATCAGCACCACGAACTCGTCGCCGCCCAGCCGCGCGACCGTGTCTTCGCCGCGCAATTCTTCTTTGATGCGGGCGGCGATCAGTTGCAGGATGCGGTCGCCGGTGATGTGGCCGTAGGTGTCGTTCACCGGTTTGAAGCGATCCAGGTCCAGGAACAGCAAGGCCAGCCGCTTGCCGCTGCGGTCCACCCGAGAGATGGCGTGTTGCAGCCGGTCGTAGAACAGATTGCGGTTGGCCAGGCCGGTCAGACGGTCGTGATTGGCCAGGTAGAACAGTTGGTTTTCACGCTGGCGACGTCCGTGCGCCAGTTGCAGATAGTGGTGCGACACCAGCAGCAGGCCGGCCAGCAAGGCCAGCGACAGGAATAGCAGCATGCCCCATTCAAACGCGCCTATCTGCCGCCAGCCCAGTTGCTGGCTGATGGTGAGCAAGAGCGGCTGGCTGGCGCCGCCCAGCGGATGGCGGGCTTCCAGCCGGGGGAAGAGCAGGGTTTCCAGGGCGCTGGCGCGTGCCGCGTCACGCAGCAGGGTGGGCGGGCCGGGCGGCGGGTCGTTGCGGTGGAACAGGCGCACTTCCACGCCCTCGCGCAGCGCCAGCGGGCTGGGCAGCAGGCTGTCGGCGCGTATCGCCATGGCGGCGAAGTGGGCCGGCGCCAGCGGGGCGGCCAGCGGCTTGCTCAGCATATCGTCCATGGCGCGGATCAGCAGATAGCCGGCCGGGAGGCCGGGCAACTTGATCTGACTGGAGATTTCCATCCGTCCGCTTTCCAGCGCGTTCTGAAGGGCTTGGCGCGCGGTTTGCAGCCGGCCCAGGTCCGCGGCCAGCAGGCCGGGCTGGGGCATGGGTTCGATGAAGGCGAGCGGGAACAGGCCGAAGCGGCCTTCCCAGCCGTCGCCGCTGGCGGCGGGCAGGGGCAGCGCCTGGCCGTACAGCTGCTTCAAGCGTTGTCTGAACATCGGCAATTGGCCGGGACTGATGCGTTCGATATGCCCCAGCCACTGGATCTGGGGATAACGGCGCAGCAGTTGCCGGGCCAGCCTTTTCTCGGACGGCAGGCTCCAGCTGCGGTCCAGCGTGCTGAAGGTGGCGTAGCTGTCCAGCACGGTTTCATGGCTTTGCAGTTTTTGATTGAGCTGTTCGGACAGCAGCAGGGCGTCGCGGTTGAATTGCTGCTCCGCGCCCAGCAGCGCGTGACTGGCGACCGACAGGGCCACTAGCGCACTCAGCACCAGCCATATCGCGATGCATCCTGCATAAACCAGCCGTGTCCGCATGTAGCAACCGTAGGAAGGGGGAAAGAGGGGATGACAGATTTTATAAGAAGGAGCGGCTATTTTTTAGCTTTGACTGATGAAAAAGCGGGTTTTAAGTAGTTGTACGTAAAACAATACTGTGGTTTTTCGGGATGAGATTGAAATCAAACGGCCCGCCAGGGCGGGCCGTTTGGGCGTTGAAGAGACGGGGCTTTGCTCTTTGAAGGCTGTTTTAAAGCGCTGTCTCGCCGTTGCTCAGCGCGCCTGCGCCCAGTCGGCGATCAGGCGTTGCGGCGTGCCGCAGGCTTTGCGCTTGAGCACGAAGTTGCGGCATTTTTCCAGGAACTGGCCGCGGTTTTCCACCATGTCCTGGCGCATCTCCAGCAGCTCGGTCTGGCGGCAGCGCTCCATGCGCTCCAGATCCAGCTCGGCCTTGCGCGCGCGCTGCGGGCGGAAGCGGTCGTCGCTCAGCGCCAGTCCGGCGGCCTGCCGCAGCCAGACGCCGAAGTCGTGCGGGTCGTGCGGGCCGATGTCGTGGACCATGCCCAGACGCCAGGCTTCGCGCGCGCTCAGCGGCAGGCAGGCTTCGGTCAGCTGCTGGGCCTGTTCCTCGCCCACCGCGCGCGGCAGGCTGTAGGTCCAGTATTCCGAGCCGTACAGGCCCATGGTCTTGTAGTGCGGGTTGAGCACCACGCCGCCGCGGGCGAACACCAGATCGGCGGCCAGGGCCAGCATCACGCCGCCGGCGCCGGCGTTGCCGCTCAGGCCGGACACCACCAGCTGCCGCGCAGTCAGCATTTCCTGGCAGACGTCGTCTATGGCCTGGATATTGGCCCAGGCTTCCAGCCCCGGTTCCGGCGCGGCCTGAATCACGTTGAGGTGGACGCCGTTGCTGAAGCTGCCGCGGCCGCCGCGCACCAGCAGCACGCTGGTGTCCTGGGCCTTGGCCCAGCGCAGGGCCTCGCTCAGCCGCCGGCATTGCTCGGTGCTCATCGCGCCGTTGTAGAACTCGAAGGTCAGCTCGCCGACGCGGCCGTATTCGCGGTAGCGGATGGGCTGATAGCTTTCCTCGCAGTGAGGATGGGTGGCGAGGCTCCAGTCCAACCGCGGCACGTCGTCCAGCAAGCCGGCCAGCACATGGCGCGCCGGGCGTTTGAAGGTTTCTTCGCCGGCCTCCGGCTTGCGGCGCAGCGCGCCCAGCCACAGGCTGTGCTCGCCGGCGCCCACCAGCACGGCGTCGTCGTGCACCGCCAGCAGTTGGCCAGGCTGGCCGGCGCGGTAGTCCAGATGGGCGTCGTAGACGTAGTAGTCGCCGCCGGCCAGTTGCGTCAGCACGCCGGGCTGGCCGTCGGCGGCGTCGATGCGGCGCTTGATCTCGGCGGCGGGCTGTTGCCACAGGAAGGCGCGGTCGCTTTGCCGCATATTGGCTTGCAGCCGGCCGCGCACATGCGCTTGGCCGTAGTCCAACGGCGCGGGCTTGAAGCCGGTGCCGAACTTCTCCACCACGTCGCGGATGCAATACAGGGCGGCGTCGCTGACCGGGCCGTTGTAGAGCTCGGATTTGCGCACGTCCGGCGGCATGTCGAATTCGCAGCTGGACCAGATCGGGCCGGCGTCCATTTCCTCCACCGCCTGCAGCGCGGTGACGCCCCAGCGTTTTTCCCGCAGCGTGATGGCCCAGTCCAGCGCCGAGGCGCCGCGGTCGCCGACGATGCCGGGGTGGATGATGACCACCGGCCGGCTGGCGTCGCGCCACAGGGTTTCCGGCACCCGGTCCTTGAGGAAGGGGCAGATGACGAGATCGGCGCCGGATTGCTGGATGTTGGCGCTGACTTCCTGTTCATTGGTGAACAGCTGCACGCTGACTTGGTGGCCGGACTGGCGCAATTCCAGCCAGGCACGCTGGGTGAGTCCGTTGAACGCCGACGACAACAAGATGATTTTCAATGACCGCATGACCGCTCCTTGCCCAAAAATGAATGTATGGCCGGCGGCGGGACGCTGCCGCGCGAACCGTGCGCATGGGCGAGGATGATAGTTTTAGTTCTGATAATGACAAATGACTAAAGTCAAGCTTGATGCGATTGAAAAGCAGAACGCAGCTTTCTGCCATTAATGATTACAGATGCTTTGGTTTTGTGATCTGTATATATGGCGACGGCGCGCGGGGAGGGAAGGGCGCGCCTAGTCCTGCTGGTGCAGGCATTGCTTGATGCCGGCCAGCTGCCGCCGGCTGACCGGCAGAGGCTGGCCGATATCGGCCAGGCGCACCTGCCATTGTTCCTCGCCGTCCGCGCTGGCGCGGAACAGCTCGCGCAGCGCGTGGCGCATCACCAAGCAATTGCGGTGGATGCGCACGGCGGCGTCGCCCAGCCGCTGTTCCAGCGCGATCAGGGTTTCGTCCAGCAGGTATTCCGCGTCCGGGGTCACCAGGGTGACGTATTTGAGTTCGGCCTTGAGGTAGCGGGCCTGGGAGAAGGGGATGGGCAGCAGGCGGTCGCGCTGGCGCACGGTGAAGCTGGCTTCCGGCTGCGGCGCATCGCCGCGCTGGCGGCCGGCGCGCTCCAGCGCCTGACGCAGGCGTTCGCGCCGCACCGGCTTGAGCAGGTAGTCTATGGCCTCCAGTTCGAAGGCGCTGACCGCGTACTGTTCATGGGCGGTGGTGAAGATCAGCTGCGGCGCCAGCGGCTGGCGCCGCAGTTGCTGAGCCAGTTCCAGGCCGGAAACGCCGGGCATGGAGATGTCGGCCAGCACGATGTCGGCCGGGTTTTGCGCCAGCCAGCTCATGGCCTGGCGGCTGTCGGTCAGGCAGTAAACATGTTGCAGGCCTTGCTCGCGCAGCAGTTGGCGCAGGCGCTCGCAGGCCAGCGGTTCGTCGTCCACCACCAGCGCGCGCCAATCTTGCCAGGGGCTTACAGCACCCATTGCGGCTTGCCCAGCTTTTCCACCAGCATGCGCCAGGCTTGCAGGATTTTCTGGAACTTGTTGTTGGTGGGGGCGAGGTCGCGCACCTTGCTCAGCATGTCGTGGGCGCGGCGCATATGGCTTTCGTGCCAGCCCTGGCGGTGGACGTAGGCCATGGTGGCGTTGATCAGGTTGAGCATGACCTGGATGTTTTGCGGCATTTCCTCGTGGGCTTTGACGAAGCGCTCGATGGCGGAGTCGAATTGCCCGGCCTGGGCTTCGCGCACCGCCTGGTTGTTGAGTTCCAGCACCGATTGCACATTGTCGGCGATCAGCTGGCGGCCGTCCTCGCCCAGGCCCACTTCTTCGAACATGTCGCCGAAGCGCGCCAGCAGTTCCTCGTCGTCGTGATGGTTGCGCACCAGGTCGCGCATCACGCTGTTGCCGGCGTCCTTGTGGCCCTGGGCGTAGCAGGCGCGGGCGAACTCCATCTGCGCGTCGCTGCTGAGTTTGGGCGCCAGCTGGCGGAATTTGGTCTCGGCGTCGCTAAACAACTGACGCGCCTTGTCGCGGTTGCCCTTTTTGTTTTGCAGCTGGCTGTCCACCACGCCGGCCATCCATTCGCCTTCTTCGTTGTAGCGGTAGTCGCGGCGCAGATTGGACAGGGTGCGGCCGACGTTGGCGGTGTCGCCGCGCGCCAGTTGCACCCGCGCCAGCGCGGCGTAGTGGGTGGGGCTGCGGTGCCAGGTGTATTTGGCGATGTCCAGCGTGGTCTGGCAGGCGCCTTCCGCCACTTCCAGCTGATTATTGAGCAGGGCCACTTCCGCCAGCTGCTGCTGGCGGCGGAACACCACCGGCGAGATGTCGGTGGCCTGTTTCAAGGTGGCCTGGGCTTCGTCCAGATTGTGGTTGCTGCGGTAGAGCTTGGCCAGCCAGTCGTAGGCTTCCATCACCCGGTCGTTGTCGGTGAGCACCTCTTCGAACAGCAGCCGCGCCTCGTCGTAGGCTTTCAGCCCGGTCAGCGATTTGGCCAGGCCCATCTTGGCCCAGGGCACCGGCTTGATGCGCAGCACGTCCATGTACAGGGAACGCGCGCTGTCGAAGTCGCCAATCTTCAGCGCCAGCGAGCCCTTGAGCTTCATGAAGTCCAGCGTGAATTCGCCTCGCTCGCCGATCAGGCGCGTGCAGACTTCGATGGCGCTCAGGTATTCGTGGCGCATGATGGCCTCGTCCACCAGACGGAAGGCTTCGCGGCGGCGCATCGCCTTTTCCAGCCGCTCGCGCAGCACTTCGCCGGTGAAGGGTTTGAGCAGGTAGTCGTCCGGCCCCAGTTCCGCGGCGGAGATCACGCGCTGGGAGCGGCGCTCGCCGGTGACGATCATGAACACGCAGGACTGCTTGATCAGATTGCGTTCCTTGACCTCTTCGAACAGGTAGAGGCCGTCGTAGCCGTTGCCCAGATCGTAGTCGCACAGCACCACGTCGAACTCGTACTTGCCCATCTTGGCCAGCGCGTCGCCGGCCTTGCTGGCGTACTCCACCTTGTCGGCGCCGAAGGAGGAAAGGGTCATCGCCAGCGCGCGCTGCATTTCCGGCAGGCTGTCTATGATCAGGAACAGACGCTTGCTGTACGGATCGTCGTAGCTTTTCCGCGGCGCGGCGCCGGTCTTGCTGGCGGCGGCGACGCTCTGGAAGGTGGTCGAGTTGGTGTTGGCTGTGCTCATCTCGCTATCTTTGACGATTCTCCGCAAACTGTCATCAGTGCGACTTACAAAAATCGCTCAAGCGGCCGCCGCCGCGGCGAGAGGCTTAGCCGGCGCTCAGCTTGGCGTAGCGCAGATCCAGCCACTTCACGCCGTGCTCGGCGAAGTTGATTTGCAGGCGCACATCCTCGCCGCCGCCTTCGGCGTTGATCACCACGCCGCTGCCGAACTTGGCGTGTTCCACCGATTGGCCGATGCGGAAGCCCTGGCTGTTGTCGGCGGCCACGCGGCCCACCTTCGGAACCGCGCGCCAGGATGCATTTGTCGATGCATTTGTCTTGGCCGTCGCTTTCACTTTAGCAGATAGGTCGTGGGTGAGCTCCGCCGGGATTTCGTCGACGAAGCGCGAGCGGATGGGGTAGCGGCTCTGGCCGTGCAGCATGCGGCTTTGCGCGTTGGACAGATAGAGGCGCTGACGCGCGCGGGTGATGGCCACGTACATCAGCCGGCGTTCTTCTTGCAGGCCCTTGCCGTCGTTCATGCTGTTTTCATGCGGGAACAGGCCTTCTTCCAGGCCGGAGACGAAGACGGCGTCGAATTCCAGGCCCTTGGCGGCGTGCACCGTCATCAGTTGCAGCGCGTCGCTGCCGGCTTCGGCCTGGTGTTCGCCGGCTTCCAGGCTGGCGGCGCTGAGGAATTCGGTCAGCGCTTGCGCCGGCTCGTCCGGCATGAAGCCGGCGGCGGCGTTGATCAATTCGTCCAGGTTGGCCAGGCGCTCTTCGCCTTCTTTCTTGTCCTGCTCGTACATCGCGCGCAGGCCGGAGTCGTCTATGGCCAGGCTGACGGCTTCGGCCAGCGGCAGCTCGCGGCCGCGTTCGCGCATGCGCTCCACCAGCAGCACGAACTCGCCCAGTTTGGCCGCGGTGCGGCCGCCGCCGGAGGCGCAGGCGGCCTGCCACAGGGTGACGCCCTGCTCGCGGCTGACCGCTTGCAGGCCTTCCACCGTGCGCGCGCCGATGCCGCGCGCCGGCACATTGATCACGCGCAGCAGCGCGTTGTCGTCTTCCGGGTTGGCGATCAGGCGCAGATAAGCCAGCGCGTGTTTGACTTCCTGGCGTTCGAAGAAGCGCAGGCCGCCGTAGATGCGGTAGGGAATCTGGGCGTTGACCAGCACGTGTTCCAGCAAGCGCGACTGGGCGTTGGAACGGTAGAGAATGGCCATGTCGGACAGATTGAAGCCGTCCCGCTTGAGGCTGCGCACCTCGTCGCTGATGAACTCGGCTTCCTCGCCGTCGGAGTAGGCTTCGAACAGGCGGATCTTTTCGCCCTCGCCGGCGTCGGTCCACAGATTCTTGCCCAGCCGGCCATCGTTCTGCTCGATCAGCGCGTTGGCGGCGTTGAGGATATTGCCCATCGAACGGTAATTCTGTTCCAGCCGCACCGGCTCGCTGACCGAGAAGTCGTTGAGCAGGGAGCGCATATTGCCCACTTCCGCGCCGCGGAAGGCGTAGATGCTCTGGTCGTCGTCGCCGACGGCGAACAAGGAGCCGCCGTCGCCGGCCAAGAGCTTGAGCCAGGCGTACTGCAGGCGGTTGGTGTCCTGGAACTCGTCCACCAGGATGTGGCGGAAGCGGCTGCAATAATGCTGGCGCAGCGCCTGGTTGGCGCTCAGCAGCTCGTAGCTGCGCAACAGCAGTTCGGCGAAGTCCACTACGCCTTCGCGGCGGCATTGGGCGTCGTAGGCGGCGTACAGCTCCACCAGCTTGGCTTCGTAGGGATTGAGCGCCGGCGGCAGCTTGTCGGCGCGCAGGCCGGCTTCCTTGCTGCCGTTGATGAAGCTTTGCACCGCGCGCGGCGGGAATTTCTCGTCTGACAGTTCCAGGCTTTTCAGCAGGCGTTTGATCGCCGCCTGTTGGTCGGCGGAGTCCAGAATCTGGAAGGTCTGCGGCAGGCCGGCGTCGCGGTAGTGGGAGCGCAGGAAGCGGTTGCACAGGCCGTGGAAAGTGCCTATCCACATGGTGCGCACGTTGACCGGCACCATGGTCGCCAGCCGGGTCTGCATCTCGCGCGCGGCCTTGTTGGTGAAGGTCACCGCCAGAACGCCGCTGGGACTGGTTTGTCCGGTGGACAACAGCCAGGCGATGCGGGTGGTCAGCACCCGGGTCTTGCCGCTGCCCGCGCCGGCCAGCACCAGCGCGCTCTTGTCGGGCCAGGTGACGGCGCGCAGTTGTTCTGGATTGAGGCCGGCGAGGAGATCTGTCATGGCGAGGTGTCTATCTGGTTCAGGCAAAACGCCATTTTACACCAGGCGTGCGGCGTGGCGGTTTTGGCGCGCCGTTGCTTACAGTGTCGGTTTTAGCACCATCAGAAAATACACCGCCAGCATCGCGCAAAACGCCGGATAGCCCAGGCATTCCCAGTAGCGGGCGTAGCGCCAGTAGCGCGCGGGCAGCGGCTGGCCGGCGGCGACGGCGGCGCGCGCCATCGCCGCCATGCGGGTTTGCAGCCGCAGCACCGGCAGCCAGCACAGGCCGGCGAACAGGAACAGGCCGATGGAGGCGAGCAGCCAGTTGCTGGCGAGCGGCCAGCCGGCCTGCCGCGCCAGCCACAGGCCGGACAGCGGTTGGAAGATCACCGCCGGCGTGGTGAACCACCAGTCGGCGCGCACTACCAGCCGCGCCACTTCGGCCTGGGCCGCAGTCTGGCGGCCGCGGTTGGTGAAGAACAGGTAGAAGGCGGAGCCGAAGCCGGTGCCCACCATCAGGGTGGCGGACAGGATGTGCAGGGTTTTGACCACGAGATAGGCGTTCATGCGGAAGTCTCCCGGCGGGCGCCCAGCCACAGCAGCATGGCCAGGATGGGCAGGTTTTTCACTAAGGGGGCGAACGGATGCAGCCAGTTTTCCGGCAGCCAGAGCGCCAGCGTCAGGCTGTAGCCGGCGACGGCGGCGGCCTGGGTCCGCCACAAGGCGCGGCAGGGGCGTCCCAGCGTCAGCAGGCCGAAGACGAGGTCCAGGCCGCAGGCGGCGAGGAAGAGCGGCGCGGCCCAGGCGGCGGGCAAGGGCAGCCGCTGCAGCATGGCGACGGACGCGTCCCAGGCGCTGAGCGGCGGCTGCAGGCCGCTCCACAGCCACAGCGCCGCCAACGCGTATTCGATGTTGCGCGTGGAGGGGGTCATGGCGCTTCCCGGAATTGGCCGCTGGCCAGCGGCGCGCGTTGCAGCAGCGCGCCGAGGGTGGACGGGTCGCCGCAGCTGCCGTGGTTCAGCATCTCCAGGGTGTCGCGGCTGATCAGGCTGGACGGCCAGCGTTCGGCCAAAGCCGCCAGTGTCCGGCTGGCCTGGGGCGGCAGGTTGAGGGTGTAGGCCGGGGCGTTCAGTCCTTGCAATCGACGCAACTGGCGCAGGTAGTCGGCCAGGGTCAGCGCCTCGGCGCCGACGAACTCGATGACGCCTTCCGGCGCGTCGTCGGCCAAGGCCAGCCGCGCCAGCCCCTCCACCGCGTCGTCCAGCGCCAGCGGCTGGATGCACTGATTGCCGCCGTCGGGCAGCAGCCACAGGGGCAGCCGCGCCAGTTGCAGCAATAGCCGGCTGCTGGCGCCTTGCGGGCCGTAGATCAGCGAGGGCCGCGCGATGCGGGCTTCCAGGCCGCTGGCCAGCAGGGCGGCGTCGCCGCGGCCCTTGCCGGCCAGGAACGGGGTGGCGGCCTGCGGGTCCGCGCCCAGCGCCGACAGCTGCACCCAGCGGCGCACATCGGCTTGATAGGCCATGCTGGCCAACTGCAGCGGTCCCAAGTGATGAACGGCTTCCAGCACGCCGGCTGGGCGGTCCAGCAACTGGCCGGCGGCGTTGACCACCGTGTCGACGCCTTCCAGCCATTGACGCCAGTCGGCGCGCGGCTGGCGCAGGTCCAACTGCCGGCGCGAGGGCGCGCTGACTTGGTGCCCGTCCCGTTCCAGCCGCTGGCGCAGCGGCCGTCCGATGAAGCCGCCGCCGCCCAAGAGCAGTATCTTCATTGCGCGGTCTCCTGAGGCGCGGCGGGCAGGGGCTGGGCCTGCCGCGCGACGGGGCGGGGCGCCACCTGTCGCCAGACCAGGCGCAGCAGCACCAGCAACTGGGCCACCACGCCCAGCAGCGCCCACATCAGGATGGCGCGGATGTCCAGCCATAGAGAGGCGGAAGGGGCGTCCGGCGCGAACAGCAGCACGGCCAGCAGCGGTCCGGCCAGGATCAGGATCAAGAAGGCGCGCTGCCAGAACGGGCCGCCGGCGCCGTGCTCGCACAGGGCCTGGGTCACTTGCCGCAAGGGGCCGGCCAGCAGCCACCAGCACAACAGGCTGCACAGCAGGGGGACGATGATCATGCTGGTGATGAATCCGCTCATGGTGTTCTCCTTTGTTTCTGAAATTTCTGTCAAAACAGAAATGTAATGGCAAAAAAAATGCGCGAGGTTTCCGGCGGGGCAAGGCCGCCCGGCGGCGCCCGCGTGCGCGGCGAATTTATTTATCCCGTCCCAGCAGTTTCTGAATGCTGGCGCCCATCTTCAGCACCCGGCTCAGCGTGGCGGTGGACAAGCGCAGCATTTCCCGAGTCCAGGAGGTGAGGGTGTCCATGAACTGCCAGGTGTTGCGGATGCGTTCCTGCGCCAGCGGACTCTCCTGCTGGAAGTCCGGGCTGTCCATGCATTCCTTCAGCACCAGCAGGGTGGGCTCGATTTCACGGCGCTGCCGCTCCGCCACGATGATGCGGAACAGTTCCCAAACGTCGCCCGAAGTTTCAAAGTGGTCGCGGCGGTCGCCCAGCACGTGCACGATGCGGATCAGCTGCCAGTTCTGCAGCTCTTTCAGGCTGTTGCTGATGTTGGAACGGGCCACGTTGAGGGTGTCGGCCAGTTCTTCGGCGTTCAGCGGGCGGCCGGTGATGAAGAGCAGCGCGTGTATTTGAGCGACGGTGCGGTTCACGCCCCAGCGGGTGCCCATTTCGCCCCAGTGCAGCACGAAGCGTTGGGATACGGGTGTCAGTTCCATGGTGCTTACGATAGTTGTTTCCGAAATTTCTGTCAATACAGAAATTCATTGGCATGGAGCGGAACGAAGCGCCGCGAGAGCAAGGCCGCGCCCGGATCGGGGCGCGGCGCCGTTGGCGTCAGTGCTGATGGAACAGGGCGTTGTGTCCGGCGGCGCCGGTTTCGGCGGCTTGGGCCTTGCGGCCGCGGATGCGGTCCCACACCTTCTCGTGGAAGTAATAGGCCACGGTGTTGACCAGCGGTTCCACCAGGGCCAGCAGGCTGGAGACGCCGATATTCCCGGTCAGCAGATAAGCCACGCTGAAGGCGACGGTGAAGTGGCAGATGGCGAAAGTAATGGTCTTGAGCATGGCAGGGCTCCACGTTGAGTATTTATTGAATGATAGTCATTATCATTTAAGTGGGCCAGTTGAATATTTTGCTCAGAGCGATAGCATTTTTCTAATGAATTTTTGGATTTGATTGCGGAGGGTCGCCAGCGGCGGTGGGAAGCCGCCGCTGCGAGGGGTTTGCCGTCTGTTCACGATCGCGCGAGCGCAGGCGAGACAAGGCGTTGCGGCAAGGGGATGATGGATGAGGCTGCGAAGCCGCACCCACCGGGTTAGGCCGCGCGACGCGCGGCGGTTCTTACATCTTGACGCCCAGTTCGCGCAGGCGCTCGTTCAGATAGCTGTCCGCGGTATAGCGTTCGGACAGCACCACTTCCGGACGCGGGTGCAGGAAGAGCGGCAGCGAGATGCGGCTCTTGGTCGCGCCTTCGCCGCAGGGGTTGACCACGCGGTGTTGGGTGGACGGATAGTAGCCGCCGGAGGCCTCTTGCAGCATGTCGCCGATATTGACCACCAGGGTGCCGAAATCACAGGGCACGTCCAGCCATTCGCCTTGCTTGTCCTGCACTTGCAGGCCAGGCTCGTTGGCGGCGGGCAGGATGGTCAGCAGATTGATGTCGCCATGGGCGGCGGCGCGCAGCGAGCCGGCCGGCTCCTGGCCGGTGAGTGGCGGATAGCGCAGCACGCGCAGCAGGGTTTTCTGGCTGTCGGCGATCATGTGGGACAGCGGCTCGGTGTAGCTGGCGGCGATATGGGCCGGTGTGTATTGCTGCACCCAGGACAGCAGCTCCTGCGCGAGCTGGTTGGCGACGGCGTAGTAGTGGTCGGCGTCGGCCTTGAGTTCCGGCGGCACGCGGCCCCAGGGGTAGATGTGGAAGTATTCCTTGATGTCTTTCAGGCTTGCGCCCTTGGCGGTTTCCGATACCTCCGGGGAGAACCAGCCGTCCTGACGTTCCATGGAAAAGGCGTAGTCGTATTTGGTCTGGCTGTTGAAGAAGGCCAGCCAGTCGGCGTAGATATTTTCCACCAGGCTTTGCGGGATCGGATGGTTGACCAGCACGCCGAAGCCGGTTTCGTGCAGGGAGCGGGTGAATTGTTCCGCCGCGTCCGGCGCGTGGTAGTCGACAACTCTGACATTCATGGGGTGGGGTTCCTGAGGATTGCAGGACGCTGCCATTCAATGGCGGGGCAGGCGCCGAGGGCTGGGATTTTACCCGCGGCTCCTGGCATCACCAAGCGCGGGCCGCGGGGGTGTCGCGTCGCGGCAACGTCGGTTCAGCCGCCGGCGCGGATGAAGGGCGAGGAGCCGCCGCCGGCCATGGTTTCGGCGCGGAGCCGGCCCGCGCGCAGCAACTGCTGGACGCGCCAGAACAGGATGTCGGAGGACAGCAGCGCTTCCCGGATGTGGACGAGGGCGTCGCCGACCAGGCGGGACACCGCGCGCGGCTGCTCGCCGCTCAGCTCCAGCAGCAGCGCGTCGTAGCGGTCCAGCGGCGCTTCGACGACGTCATCGTCTTGCAGGCGGCGCAGGCCTTGGCCGTGTTCGCGCCAGCGGCGCCATTGCGAGGCCAGCGCCTGGCGTTCGCCGGCCGCCAGCGGGCGCTCCCGCCGCCGGCAATCCGCCAGCCGTTCCAGCGGCAGCATGGCCATGCTCCACTCCGCCATCTCGTCGCCGGCCTGCCAGACGGGCACCGGCGCGACGCAGACGGTCAACGGGCAGTCCGCCGGCAGCTGCTCGGCCAGCAGCGCCAACGCCAGGCGGTCGCCGGCGTTGCGGCCTTGCCAGACGGTGAGCGGCCGCGGCCGCTCCAGCAGCCGCAGCAGCGCTTTGCGGCCGGCTTGATGCCGGCGCAGCCAATCGTCCTCGTATTCCGGCAGCCAGGGCTGGGCCTGCAGCAGTTGCTGATGCCAGGCCAGGCGCAGGCCTTGATCGATGGCGTCGGCGTCCAGCAGCGGCCCGGCGCTCAGGTCTTCGATGAAGGGCAGGACCTCGCCGTCCAGCAGGCCATCGCGCCGCAGCGCGTTCAGCATGCCGGCGGCGGAGTCGCCGACGGCGAGGTGAACCCGCTCCGCGCTCATACGCGCTGGTCCATGTCCAGCGCCGGGGTGCCTTCGGCGCGGGCCACCACGCGGGCGGGCACGCCGACCACGGTGGTGTGGGCCGGCACGTCTTCCAGCACTACGCTGCCGGCGCCTATCTTGGCGCAGGCGCCCACCAGGATGTTGCCGAGAATGGAGGTGTTGGCGCCGATCAGTACGCCGTCGGCGATCTTGGGATGGCGGTCGCCGTGTTCCTTGCCGGTGCCGCCCAGGGTCACGCCCTGCAGCAGCGAGACGTTGTCGCCGATGACGGCGGTTTCGCCCACCACCACGCCGGTGCCGTGGTCCAGCATCACGCCCTGGCCGATGCGCGCGGCCGGGTGGATGTCGGCGCCGGTGACTTCGGAGATGCGGTTCTGCAGAAAGAGCGCCAGGGTTTTGCGCTCCTCCCGCCACAGCCAGTGGGTGATGCGCTGGCACTGGATGGCGTGGAAGCCCTTGAAGTAAAGCAGCGGGGTGGAGTAGTTGTCGCAGGCCGGGTCGCGGTCGAAACAGGCGCTGATGTCGGCGCGGGCGGCGGCGCTGATGGCCGGATCGGCGTCCAGCGCCTCGCGGAACAATTCCATCAGCGCGCGGGCGTCCATCACCGGGCTGGCGAGCTTGCTGGACAGGTGGAAGGCCAGCACGTCTTCCAGGGTGGTGTGGCGCAGCACGGTCATGTGCAGGAAACTGGCCAGCATGGGCTCGTCTTGCGCGGCTTGTTCGGCTTCCCGCCGGATGGCGGACCAGAGCGGGTCGCCGTTTGCTTCGTTCATTTTGCGAAACTCCCTTGCGCTGGGGCGGCGCGCCTCAGCGGTCTTTCAATTGCCAGGATAGTGCGCGGTCGAATGGGGACCACCAGGCGGTGCGCGCGCCGCTGGCGGCCAGCGCGTCGCGTACCCACTGGTTGCAGGTGGTCAACGGGCTGTAGCGGCCGTTGGCCAGGTAAAACGCGTCCTGATCATGATAATGATAGCCCGGCATCCACAGGGCCTGGCCGGCCGCGTCGCGGGCGACGGCGGCCTGGATGAAGCCGGTCAGCCGCCGGTATTGTTCCGGCGCGAGCAGCAGGCGCCGGGTGGCGGCGCCTTCGCGCGGCGTCGGCAGGTATTCCACGTGCAGCACGGCGCCGTCCAGCCCGGACAGCGCGTAGAGCGCCTTGCCTGGGGTGAGGTCGGACCAGTTCCGCGTTTCCAGGTAAAAGCTGCGGCTGCCCCAGCCTATGCCCACATAGGGCAGTTTGTCCAGATTGGCCCCGGTCCGCGGATGGCGCGGGGAAAAGGTCTCGTCCCAGTCCATGCCCGGGGCGCGGCGGGGCAGCAGCAGGCCGGCGTGCACGCCGTTGCTGTCCAGGTAGACCGGTATGCCGGACTCGGCCGGCCGCCAGTCCCGGTTGACCGGCAACAGGCCCAGGGTCAGCGCGGCGAGCAGATAGAGGGCGATCAGGGCCAGCAGGCCCAGCGCCGCGCGGGACAACAGGCGCGGCAGCCGGGCCGCCGGACGGGGCGGGCGGGATGGCATGCGCGGCTTACAACAGGACGACGTCGAATTGTTCCTGGGTGTAAGTGGCTTCCACCGACAGCGAGATCGGCTTGCCGATGAAGTCGATCAGCATCGCCAGGCTTTGCGATTCCTCGTCTATGAACATGTCGATCACCGATTGCGCGGCCAGGATGCGGTAGCCTTTGGCGTCGAACTGGCGCGCCTCGCGCACGATTTCGCGCTGGATCTCGTAGCACACGGTTTGCGCGGTCTTGATCTCGCCGCGGCCCTGGCAGGTGGGGCAGGGTTCGCACAACACGTGGGCCAGGCTTTCGCGGGTGCGCTTGCGGGTGATTTCCACCAGGCCCAGGCTGGTGAAGCCATTGAGGGTGACGCGGGTGCGGTCGCGCGCCATCGCCTTGGCCAGCTCCGCCAGCACCGCGGACTGGTGCTCGTCGTTGTCCATGTCGATGAAGTCGACGATGATGATGCCGCCCAGATTGCGCAGCCGCAGTTGCCGGGCGATGGTCTGGGTGGCCTCCAGATTGGTCTTGAAGATGGTTTCGTCGAAATTGCGGTTGCCGACGAAGCCGCCGGTGTTGACGTCTATCGTGGTCATCGCTTCGGTCTGGTCGATGATCAGATAGCCGCCGAACTTGAGGTTGACGCGGCGCGCCAGCGCCTTGTCGATCTCGGCTTCGATGCCGTGCAGCTCGAACAGTGGGCGTTCGCCGCTGTAGCGCTCGATCTTGTCCACGGCGATCTGCACGTATTGCTCGGCGAACTCCACCATGCGGCTGTAGTTCTCGGTGGAATCCACCACCACCTTGTCGGTGAAGTCGCTGACCATGTCGCGCAGCACGCGCACCGCCAGCGGCAGGTCCTCGTAGAGCAGGCTTTGCGCCGGCAGGTGCTGGGACTTGTGGCGGATGTCGGACCACAGCTTGGACAGGTAGTCGATGTCGGCGGCCAGTTCGTCGTCGCGCGCGGTCTCGGCGCTGGTGCGGATGATGTAGCCGCGCGGGCTATTGGCCGGCAACAGCTTTTCCAGCCGGGACTTCAGATTGTGGCGCTCGCTTTCGCTGTCTATTTTCTGCGAGACGCCGATGTGCTCTTCCTGCGGCAGGTGAACCAGGAAGCGGCCGGCCAGAGAGATCTGAGTGGACAGGCGCGCGCCCTTGGTGCCGATCGGATCCTTGATCACTTGCACCAGCACGGTCTGGCCTTCGAACAGCATTTTTTCGATGCGTTGCGGCTCGGTCGGGTGCTGGCGTTGTTCCAGCACGTCGGCGATGTGCAGGAAGGCCGCGCGCTCCAGGCCGATTTCAATGAAGGCGCTCTGCATGCCGGGCAGCACGCGCTTGACCTGGCCCAGGTAGATGTTGCCGACGATGCCGCGGCTGGCGGCGCGCTCCACGTGCAGTTCCTGGACGACGGCGTCTTCCAACACCGCGACCCGGGTTTCCTGCGGGGTGATGTTGACCAGGATTTGTTCTTTGGGGCGCGGCAGATCGCGCGGCAGGGGTATCGATTGATGCAGCATGGTGGTTCCCCGCGCGCTCATGGAAACTGAAAGCCGAATTCGCTCAGCAGCGCCGCGGTTTCGAAGATAGGCAGGCCCATCACGCCGCTGTGGCTGCCGTGGATGCGCTCGACGAAGACGCCGGCCTTGCCCTGGATGCCGTAAGCGCCGGCCTTGTCGAAAGGCTCGCCGCTGTCCAGATAGCGCTCGATGTCCTGCTCGCTGAGCGGACGGAAGAACACCTCGGTCACCGAGGTCTTGAGTCTGACTTGTTCGCCTTCGCGCACCGCCACGCTGGTGATGGCCTGATGGCCGCGGCCGGAGAAGGCGCGCAGCATGCGGCGGGCGTCGTCGGCGTTTTCCGGCTTGCCGAAGATTTCGCCGTCCATCGCTACCGTGGTGTCGGCGGCCAGCAAGGGCCGGGACGGCAGTCCGCAAGACTCCACCACCTGCCAGCCGGCCTCGGCCTTGGACAGCGCCAGCCGTTCGGTATAGGCGACGGCGGACTCGCCGGGCCGCACCGATTCGTCGATGTCGGCGTGGATGCGCTCCAGGTGCATGCCCAACTGTTCCAGAATTTCGCGGCGGCGCGGGCTGCCGGAAGACAGGTAAATCCGGGTGTCATTTGCGGTCATGATAGTCTGCTCATTTGTTCTTTCGGTCGTCGTCTAGGTTACCAGACGCGTGATGCCGCAACCATCGAATCCATCAGACGCCGGGCGTTTTCAGGCCGGCAAGCTCCCATTCAAATGGCGTCAATTTCCTGTTTTTAAAGGCGTGGAAGCGGCGCGCGGACGGGTTTTTTTCCGGCGGCCTGCTGCGGCGGAGCGCGCTGCCCGGTATCATGGCGGCTTGCTTCCCCATCTCCTGTCGTCATACCCCGATGCCCAAGTCCAGCGTTTCCCCGTTTGCCCGCGCCGCCACTTTGGCGGCCATTCTGTTGATCCTGTTCAATCCCTTGGGCATCGATCTTTACCTGTCGGCGATGCCGGCGATGCAGCGGCATTTCCAGGCCGACGTCGCGATCAGCCTCAGCGTGTTCATCTTCAGCCTGGGGCTGGGGCAGTTGCTGTTCGGCCCGCTGGCGGACCGGATCGGCCGCAAGCCGGTGGCCCTGGGCGGCCTGCTGCTGTATGCGGCGGCGGCCTATTTGGCCAGCCGCAGCGACAGCCTGGGCGGTTTCCTGGGTCTGCGCGCGCTGCAAGGCCTGGGCGCCAGCGCCAGCTCGGTGTGCGCGTTCACCCTGGTGCGCGATTGTTTCTCCGGCAATGCGGCGGCCCAGCGCTACAGCCTGCTCAACGCCGCGCTGAACGTGGTACCGGCGATGGCGCCCTTGCTGGGCGGCTGGCTGACCGCGCGCTGGGGCTGGCAGTCCTGCTTTCTGGCGCTGGCCGGCAGCGCGGTGCTGGCGGCGGCGTGGCTGGCCTGGAAAATGCCGGAAACCCGGCCCGCGGCTTCCAGCGCCGCCGGCCCGGCGATGGGCATGCGCCAGGTGCTGGCGACGCCGGCGCTGCGCCGTTACGGCGCTTGCTGCTGCGCGGCGCTGGCCTTGATCGTCAGCTATGTGACGCTGGCGCCGGCGGTGCTGATCGAGCGCGGCGGGGTGGACAGCACCCCCTTCGGCCTGCTGTTCGGCGGCAACGCTCTCTTGGTGATGGCGGCCAGCTTCCTGGGTCTGAAGCTGATCGGCCGCTTCGGCCAGAAGGCGATGTTGCGTTACGGCCTCAACATCATGTTGCTGGCCGGCGTATTGCTGCTGGCGCTGTCCGGCCAGCCGGGCGCTTGGCATTATATGTTGCCGATCGGCGTGCTGAGCGTGGGCTTCGCCTGGACGCTGGGGCCGGCCAGCGGCATGGCCATGGCGCCGTTTTCCCAGGGCGCCGGCCGCGCCGCCGCCTTGCTGGGCTGCGGTCAGATGCTGTTCGCCGCCGGCGTGTCGGCGGGGCTCGCGGCGCTGCCCTTGCCGGGCGAATGGGCGCTGGGCGCGACGGTCCTGCTGCTGGCCGGCCTGTGCCGCTGGCTGACCCGGCCCGCGGCGGCGATTCGGGAAAATCCTCACTGATTTTCAAGCGTTTGGCATGTATTGTGAGATTTGTGGCGCGGGTCCGGCTTTAGCTCTTGTCGGGCAGCCTACAATCGGCAGACAATTGGCCCAAATTTGAGAGTTGACTTCGACAATGAGGCGCGGCGGCAAATCACCCGGCGCTTCTCCGTTCTTTGCACTGATTAGCAGATTTCATGAACAAACATATTCCGCGCAAGCGTTTCGGCCAGAATTTCCTGCAAGACGCCAGCGTCATCGCCAACATCGTGCATGCGGTGAACCCGCAGCCGGACGACGTCGTCATCGAAATCGGTCCCGGCCTGGGCGCGATCACCAAGCCGCTGCTGGCGGCGCTCAAGCACTTGCACGTGGTGGAGATCGACCGCGACATCATCAGCCGCCTGCAAAAGGAGTTTCCGGCCGAGCGCCTGAGCATCCACGCCGGCGACGCGCTGGCCTTCGACTTTGCCTCCGTGGCGGAGGGCAAGCTGAAGATCGTCGGCAATCTGCCCTACAATATTTCCACGCCCTTGCTGTTCCATCTGGCCACTTACGGCCAGAAAGTCACCGACATGCATTTCATGTTGCAAAAGGAGGTGATTGAACGCATGGTGGCGGAGCCGTCCACCGCCGATTACGGCCGGCTGACGGTGATGTTGCAGTACCGTTTTGAAATGGAGAATATCCTGCACGTGCCGCCGGAAGCGTTCTGGCCGCCGCCGAAGGTGGATTCCGCCGTGGTGCGGATGATTCCGGCGCCGGGCCGCTGCGGCGTGGCCAGCGACGAGCTTCTGCTGGAGCAGGTGGTGACCACGGCGTTCTCGCAGCGGCGCAAGACGCTGAAGAACAACCTGAAGGGCCTGCTGGACGCGGAGGGTTTCGCCGCGCTGGAAATGGACCCCGGATTGCGGCCGGAGAATCTGCCGGTGGAGGATTACGTCCGCCTGGCCAATTATCTGAGCGCGAAAGGCCACAAGGCCAAACGTCAGTAACGGGGCTTTGGCAACGTAAAAAAATACGAGCGGGCGTTCAGCGCCCGCCGCACTACAAAGAGTCGTCCGTCCCCGTCCTTGTCGGCGGGGGCTGTCTATCACAGGAAGTGAAAAAGGAGAAACTTCATGCGTATTCGCTCCACCCTGATCTGTGCCGCCACTCTGGGCGCCTTCTGCGCCGCTCCGGCCATGGCAGCCGAACTGACCGGCACCCTGAAGAAGATCAAGGATTCCGGCGTGATCGTCCTGGGCAACCGCGACGCGTCCATTCCGTTTTCCTACTACGACAACAACCAGAAGCCGGTGGGCTACTCGGTGGACTTGGCCAATAAAGTGGTCGAGCAGGTGAAAAAAGAGCTGAAAATGCCGAACCTGCAGGTCAAGTACAATCTGGTGACCTCGCAGACCCGCATCCCGCTGGTGCAGAACGGCACCGTGGACCTGGAGTGCGGCTCCACCACCAATAACGTGGAGCGTCAGAAGCAAGTGGCGTTCTCGGTGGGCATCTTCGAGATCGGCACCCGTTTGCTGACCGCCAAGACCTCGGGCATCAAGGACTTTCCGGATCTGAAGGGCAAGAACGTGGTGACCACCGCCGGCACCACCTCCGAGCGCCTGATCAAGGCGATGAACGCCGACAAGAAGCTGGGCATGAACATCATCTCGGCCAAGGATCACGGCGAATCCTTCCTGATGCTGGAGTCCGGCCGCGCCGCGGCGTTCATGATGGACGACGCGCTGCTCTACGGCGAGATGGCCAAGGCCAAGAGCCCGGCCAACTGGGTGGTGACCGGTAAGGCCCAGTCCTATGAGATCTACGGCTGCATGATGCGCAAGGAAGACCCCGCCTTCAAGAAGGTGGTGGACGCCGCGCTGAGCAACACCTTCAAGTCCGGCGAGGTCAACAAGATCTACGCCAAGTGGTTCACCAGCCCGGTGCCGCCCAAGGGCCTGAACCTGAACTTCCCGATGTCCGATGAATTCAAGGAGCTGATCGCCAAGCCGACCGACAAGTCTGCCGAGCAGATGTAAGTCGCGGTTGGCGCGCCGCCGCCCCGTCCTCCCCGCTGTCTGGCGCGGAGCCCGGGGCGCGCGGCCGTACCCGCTTTCTTTGTGTGTGGCCGGGCGTTTGCGCCGGCCGCGGCCCGCCTGCGCATGAGCGCGCCCGGTGGGCTGGCGTTGTGGGAGTGAAGCATGAATTACCACTGGGACTGGATGGTGTTTTTCAAGTCCACCGGGGTGGGTAGCGAGATCTATCTGAACTGGTTCGTCACCGGCCTGGGCTGGACCATCGCCGTGGCGCTGGCCGGCTGGGCGATCGCCCTGGCCTTGGGCTCGGTGCTGGGCGTGATGCGCACGGTGCCGAATCGCTGGGTGGCCGGCATCGCCGCCGCCTATGTCGAGTTGTTCCGCAATGTGCCCTTGCTGGTGCAATTATTCGTCTGGTACTTCCTGATCCCGGACCTGCTGCCCGAGGGCGCGCAGACCTGGTTCAAGCAGGACCTGGCGCCGGCCACATCCGCCTTCTTGTCGGTGGTGGTGTGTCTGGGCCTGTTCACCGCGGCGCGGGTGTGCGAACAGGTGCGCACCGGCATCGAAGCTTTGCCGCTGGGGCAGCGCAACGCTTCGTTGGCCATGGGTTTCTCCCTGGCGCAAACCTATCGCCACGTGTTGCTGCCGCAGGCTTTCCGCATCATCATTCCGCCGCTGACCAGCGAGTTTCTGAATATTTTCAAGAACTCCTCGGTGGCCTCGCTGATCGGCCTGATGGAACTGCTGGCGCAGACCAAGCAGACCGCGGAGTTCTCCGCCAACATCTTCGAGGCCTTTACCTTGGCCACCATCATCTATTTTGTGCTCAATATGAGCCTGATGACGCTGATGGCCTGGATTGAACAGCGGGTGCGCATTCCCGGCATGATGGGGGGCAAATGATGGATTTCGATTTCAGCCAGATCGGCCCGGCCTTGCCGGGACTGTGGCAGGGCATGCAGCTGACGCTGAAGCTGCTGGTGATGGCGGTGGTGGGCGGCGTGGTGCTGGGCACTCTGCTGGCGCTGGCCAGGCTGTCCGACAACCGGGTGCTGGCGCCGTTGGCCAAGTTCTACGTCAATTACTTCCGTTCGATTCCGCTATTGCTGGTGATCTCCTGGTTCTACCTGGTGGTGCCGCTGTTGCTGAACTGGATCACCGGCAATTTCGAGCCGGTGGGGGCGTTCACTTCCTGCCTGGTGGCCTTCGTGATGTTCGAGGCGGCGTATTTCTCCGAGATCGTCCGCGCCGGCATCCAGGCCATTCCCAAGGGTCAGGCCGGCGCCGCCTACGCGCTGGGCATGAATTACGGCCAGGTGATGCGTCTGGTGATCCTGCCGCAGGCCTTTCGCAAGATGACGCCGCTCTTGCTGCAACAGTCCATCATCCTGTTCCAGGACACTTCGCTGGTGTACGCTGTCGGCTTGATGGATTTTCTCAACACCGCCCGCTCCAAGGGCGACGTCGTCGGCTTGCCGCATGAGTTCCTGCTGTTTGCCGGCGCAGTCTATTTCGTGATCAGTTTCGGCGCTTCGCGGCTGGTGAAGCGTATGCAAAAGAGGTTGGCTGTATGAGCGCAATGATTTCCCTGAAGCAAGTCAGCAAATGGTATGGCCAGTTCCAGGTCCTGACCGATTGCACCACCCAGGTCGCCAAGGGCGAGGTGGTGGTGGTGTGCGGGCCGTCCGGCTCCGGCAAATCCACCCTGATCAAGTGCGTGAACGCGCTGGAGCCGTTCCAGAAGGGCGAGATCATCGTCGACGGCATTTCGGTGGGGGCGCCCAAGACCGATCTGCCCAAGCTGCGCAGCCGCGTGGGCATGGTGTTCCAGCACTTCGAACTGTTCCCGCATCTGTCCATTACCGAGAATCTGGCCATCGCCCAGGTCAAGGTGCTGGGCCGCAGCCAGGACGAGGCGCGCGACAAGGGCTTGAAATTGCTGGACCGGGTGGGGCTGAAGGCGCATGCCGACAAGTTTCCCAGCCAGCTGTCCGGCGGCCAGCAGCAGCGGGTGGCGATTGCGCGCGCGCTGGCGATGGATCCGATCGCGATGCTGTTCGACGAGCCCACCAGCGCGCTGGACCCGGAGATGATCAACGAGGTGCTGGACGTGATGACCGAACTGGCGCACGAGGGCATGACCATGATGTGCGTGACTCACGAGATGGGCTTTGCCCGCCGCGTGGCCAATCGCGTGATCTTCATGGACCAGGGCCATATCGTGGAGGATTGCGACAAGGACGAGTTCTTCGGCAATCTGGACGGCCGTTCCGAGCGCGCCCGTCACTTCCTGTCCAAGATCTTGCAGCACTAAGAACCTATTCACGATCTCGCGAGCTAAGGCGAGACAAGGCGAAAACGAGAGAAAAAGCGGAATGTACACGGGTACATGAGCATTTTGAGCTTGGTTTCAACGCCGTATCGCCGACGCGCAGCAGATCGTAAACAGGTTCTAAGCCAGGTTCTGGTCAAAGTAAAAGCCCGCCGTTTGGCGGGCTTTTCGTTTGGACGGCGCGATCAGTTGCCGTTCTTGATCTGTTGGCTGACCTGGTTCTCCTCCTGATTCAGCGTTTTTTGCTCCTGCTTGGTGATGTGGCCGTGATCGAGCTTGGCCATGTCCTGCTCCTGCTGGCGGATGTCGCGGTCTTCGCCGTGCAGCTTGCGCGCTTCGTCGCGGCTGATCTTGCCTTCCTTCAGTTCGCGGTGAATGCGGCGGTCCTGATGATGCAGGCGCTGATTGACTTCCTCGCGGCGCGGATGCTCCTTCTGCCATTCGGATTCGGCCCGGGCCTGGGCGGCGAGCAATAGGCTGGCGGCGAGCAGGCCGGTCAGCAGCAGGGGGCGAGCGTTCGTTTTCATCTTGATCTCCTGGGATGGCAATGATTGCCAGATGTCATCCTAGAAGGGGGCAGGGCAAGTGTTTGTTAAGGCTGTTTAATCTGTGTTGCCCGCGGCGGGCTTAGACATGAAAACTAAGAAATCTCCGTCCACGGGCGCATGGCGGTTCAGAAAATCCAGTTTGGCGGCGCGGTCCAGCCGCTTGAACGCGTATTCGGCCTTCAGCGCCTCGGAGCGGCCTGCGCAGACCAGCACCAGGGCCAGCGCCTGCGGCGGGTTGAGCCGGGTGTAGCGCGCGCCCTTGCCGGCGGCGTGCTGGGCGTAGCGGCGCGCCACATCGGTGGTGACGCCAGTGTAGAGCGCGCCGTCGCGGCAGCGCAGCACATATAAAAACCAGGGCCGGGGGGAAGCCCGGCCCTGCGTGTCCCGCGCGTCGGCGGATTTAGATGCTGGCATCCAGATTGGCCAGCGGGCTGATCAGCACCCGTTCGGTGCGGTTGCCCTTTTGCACGGTGACGCGCAGCTTCCATTCGCCGACGGTGATTTCATCGCCTTCGCGCGGAATGCGCTCCAGGCAGTCCATCAGCAGGCCGGCCACGGTGTGGAAGTCTTCGTCTTCGAAGTCGCCCAGCACGATGTGCTGCTCCAGCGTCACCAGTTCCAGGCTGCCTTCCACGTCGAAGCTGCCGTCGGCCTGCGGCACGATGGCCGGCAGTTCGTGACGCTCGTGTTCCTCCGGAAACTCGCCGGCGATCGCCTCCATCAAGTCCTTCTGGGTGACGATGCCTTCCAGGCTGCCGAACTCGTTGACCACGAAGGCCATGTCCGCCGAGTGCTGGCGGAAGCTCTCCAGCGCCTTGAGCACGGTGACGGTTTCCGGCAGCACCAGCGGCTGGCGCAGCGCGGCGTCGATATTCATTTCGCCGCCATCCAGCAACTGGGTCAGCAAGTCCTTGCGCGCGACGATGCCTTGAGGCTCGTCGATGCTGCCGTCCTTGATCACCACCAGCCGCGAGTAAGGACTGTCGCGCAGCACTTTGCGCTGCGCGTCCTGGCTCTGGCTCAGGTCCAGGCGGTGCACGTCGGCGCGCGGCGTGGCGATCACGCGGATCGGCCGCTCGGCCAGGGTCAGCACGCTGTGTATCATCGCGCGTTCGTTTTGGGCGAAAGCTTCCTGCGGCTCGGCGTCCTTGCTGTCCTCCACCTTGCCTTCGTCGGCGCTGGGGCTGGTCAGCTTGCTGCCCATCAGGCTGAGCACCGCGTTGGCGGTGCGTTCACGCAAGGACTGGTTGCGGTTCAGGTAGCGGATGCGATTGGCCTGCGACACCTGGTTGAAGGCTTCAATCAGCACCGAGAAGCCGATGGCCGCGTACAGATAGCCCTTGGGAATATGGAAGCCGAAGCCTTCCGCCACCAGGCTGAAGCCGATCATCAGCAGGAAGCCCAGACACAGCATCACCACGGTGGGGTGGGCGTTGACGAAGGCGGTCAGCGGTTTGCTGGCGGCGATCATCATCAGCATGGCGACGATGACGGCCAGCATCATCACCGGCAGGTGTTCGGCCATGCCGATGGCGGTGACTACCGAGTCGATGGAGAATACCGCGTCCAGCACCAGAATCTGGGCGACGACGGTGCCGAAGGCGGCGTAAGCCTTCTGGCCGTTGCTCTTCACTTCATCCACGCCTTCCAGGCGTTCGTGCAGTTCCGTGGTGGCTTTGAACAACAGGAATACACCGCCGCCCAGCATGATGAGATCGCGCCCGGAGAAGGGCTGGCTGAGCACGTGGAACAGCGGCGAGGTCAGCGTCACCAGCCAGGAGATGCTGGCCAGCAGCACGAGACGCATAATCAGGGCGAGCGACAGGCCGGTGATGCGGGCGCGGTCGCGTTGGTGCGGGGGGAGCTTTTCCGCCAGGATGGCGACGAAGATCAGGTTGTCAACGCCCAGCACCACCTCCAGGATGATCAGCGTGAGGAGGCCAAGCCAGGCGGAAGGGTCAGACAGCCACGAAACGTCCATGATGAAAACGAAGATTCCTTATAGATAAAAACGGGGTAAAAATAGCACAGTCGGGGCGCGATTAACAAAAATCCATTGCGCCCGGCCGCGGCGGCAAGAAAAAACCCCGCCGAGGCGGGGTGGCTCGGGAGGCGGTTTACAAGCCGCCGTAGGAATGCAGGCCGGCCAGGAACATATTGACGCCGAGGAAGGCGAAGCTGGTGACGAACAAGCCCACCACCGCCCACCATGCCAGCGGCGCGCCGCGCCAGCCCTTGACCAGGCGGATATGCAGCCAGGCGGCGTAGTTCAGCCACACGATCAAGGCCCAGGTTTCCTTCGGGTCCCAGCTCCAGTAACCGCCCCAGGCGTCGGCGGCCCACATCGCGCCCAGAATGGTGGCGATGGTGAAGAACAGGAAGCCGACGGCGATGGCCTTGTACATCACCTCGTCCAGCACTTCGGCCGGCGGCAGCTTGTCCTTGAGCCAGCCCTTCAGCGCCAGCAGTTCGGCGATGCCGAGCATGGCTGCGATGGCGAAGGCGCCGTAGCCGACGAAGTTGGCCGGCACGTGTATCTTCATCCACCAGGATTGCAGCGCCGGGATCAGCGGCTGGATCTCATGGGCCTGGCGGTCGAAGGTGTACCACAGGATGAAGCCGACCGAGGCGCAGATCACCAGCAGCACGAAGGCGCCCATCTGGCGCGCCGCGTACTTGGCCTCGTAGTACAGATACATCAGCGCGGTGATCAGCGTGAACAGCACGAAGACTTCGTAGAGGTTGGAGACCGGGATGTGGCCGATGTCCGGGCTGATCAGATAGCTTTCGTACCAGCGGGTGAACAGGCCGGCGAGACCCATGACCGACGCGGCCCAGGTCAGGCCGCTGCCCATGCGGTTCAGCGTGTCGGAGCGGGTCAGCAAGCCGGCCCAATACGAGAAGGCGGCCAGGAAGAACAGCGTGCACATCCACATGATGGAGGATTGGCTGGACAGCATGTATTTGAGCAGGAAGGCGGTCTGGCCGCGCGCCAGCTCGTGCTGATACACCTGGATCGCCAGCAGCGAGATACAGCCGGCCAGCGGGAAGAACCAGCGCCAGGCTTTCCAGAACCAGCCCAGGCCGATCAGTCCCAGCGCGGAGCCGGCCAGGATGGCCTGTTCGTAGCCGTCCATGTAATGGTTGTACAGCGCGTAGCTGTAGCCGGCGGCGGCCAGCACCAGCAGCGCGTAGAGCCAGTCGGCCGGGGTCAGCCGTTTCAGTAGCGGCTGCCGCGAGAAAGAAGCGTGGGCCAGTTCCATCATGCACCTCGTACCAGCTGTTTGATAAGTTGAGTATGGCGCGCAAAGTCGCCGTCCAGATCGCGATTATGCCGGTTTGACGTCATCGCGACCCGTACTTTGGAACCGTTGACGCGCACCCACAGGCGCAGCTCGCGCACATAGAACATCAGGATGATGCCGAAAACCAGCAGCACCGAGCCCAGATAGACCAAGGTCTTGCCGGGCGAGCGGGTCAGTTGCAGTCCGGAGGCCTGCACCTGCTCGAAGCCTTCCAGCTGCAGGAAGACCGGCGCGCCGTAGTCGTGCAGCGAGCTGGCCGCCACCAGGCTGTCCAGTAAGAAGCGGTAATGCTCGCTGTCCAGCTTCATCGGCGGCAGGCCGGCTTTTTCGTCGGCCACCGACATCACGTCCACCACCGCGCCTTGCAGGATCTTGATATAGGTTTGCGCCACCGCCTGGCGCTTGTCCTGCGGCACGCGGTCGTCCAGGAATTTCTCCAGGCCGACGAAGCCGCTGTCGCCAAAGCGCGCCAGCACCCATTTGACGCTGTCGGTGAACTGCTGCTGCATCGCCGGGCTGATGGCGTCGCCTTTCAGCGCCTTGTGCGCGGCGCGGCGGGCGATCTCATCGTAACGCGCCGGGTCCAGCAAGGCGGCGCGCAGGCGCATGAAGCGCTCCACGCTCATCTCCTCGTCCAAGGGGATGCGCACGTACTGGAACGGTTCGGCCACGGTCTTGCGCACGCCGGCCATCATATAGCTGGCGCCGTCCTGCTGGATGGGCGCCATATAATGCATGAACTCCACCGCCTGGCCCTGGGCGTCGCGCAGCTTGAAGCTGATCGACGGGCCCTGGTTTTTCAGCTGCTTGTCCTGTTTGACCTCGCGCGCGTCGTGCATGCGCTGCGACAGCGTGCGCTGGCCTTCCTGCGGCTTGCCGATGTTTTCGATATTGAAGACGCGCAGCTCGCCCACTTCCAGCGTGTAGTCCTTGCCGTTGGCTTTCAGCGGCTGGCTGGACATCGACACCGCCGGAATCTCGGTCGGACGCGCTTGCGGCGCGGCCAGATTCCAGGCCTTGAACTTGAGCGGGGACGCGCCGTCGCCGAAGCTGGACTGGTAGATGGCGATGCCGTTGACGATCAGCGGGTGGTTGACCTTGACCGTGGCCTCGGTGGTTTTGCCGCTGGCCTTGTCGGTGACCACGATGTCGCTGGCGAACAGCTTGGGCATGCCGTTGCTGTAGTAATCGACGTGGAACTTCTTCAGGGTGATGATGAAGGGCAGTTCCTGCACCAGATAGCCGTTGCCGGCGTTGAGGAAGGTGACGTCGGCGCTCTTGTTCTCCGCGATGGTGACGTTGCCGCGGAAGGACAGATTGTTCGAGCCCAGCCGGCTGGCCGCCGGAATCTGGTTTTGCGGCACGTCGCGGGTCTCCGGCACCACGCGGCCGGTGAGCTCGCCGATTTTCAGCGGCAGGTTGCCGTCCAGCAGGCCGCCGATGCAGATCACCACCAGCGCGATGTGGGCGAAGAAATAACCGAGCTTGCCGGCCGCGCCCTTCTTGGCCGCCAGAACCAGGCCGCCGTCGGCGCGAGGCTGCTCCTTGAGGCGGAAGCCTTGCGCCTGCAAATAGGCGCGCGCGGCGTCGGCGTCGAAGCCTTCGGCCTGGAAGCTGACGCTGTGCTTCATCGCCGCCAGGGAGTTGTCGGAGGCTTTTTCGCGGTAGGCGCGCATGTCCTTGATGAAGCCGGGACCGTTGCGCAGAATGCACAAGCTGGTGGACAGCACCAGGAAGGTGAGGATGGTGAGGAACCACGCCGAATGGTAGACGTCGTACAAGCCTAGCCATTCAAACGCTTGAAACCAGAATTGCCCGAACTCGAAAGCGTAGTTGGGATAGGGTTCGTTCTGTTTCAGAACCGTCCCGATCACCGAGGCGATGGCCAAGATGGTCAGCAGGCCGATGGCGAATCGCATCGAACTGAGCAACTCATACCAGGCGTGAGCCAGGCTGTTGCGGCTAGTTTTTTTCATAGTGGCGTAAAGTGCAAAAAGGAAAGCCCGTGGACGGGTCTTCCCTTTTGAGCCGGCGTGCCGGGCAAAGTTGCCGGCGCGCCCCGGAGCGCGGGCGGCGGAGCCCCCGCAGGGGCGGCCCCTGAGGGGCCGTCAGGCTCGGCCGGTGCGGCCGGGCTGCTCAACGCTTAGCGCAAGCCGGAAATGTATTCGGCCACCGCTTTCATTTCGGCGTCGCTCATGCGATTGGCGATGTCCTGCATCGGGCCGTTCTTGCGGTTCGCGCCGCCCTTGAATTCGTTCAGTTGCTTGACGATGTAGCCGGCGTGCTGGCTGCCCAGACGCGGATACTGGTCGGGCAGGCCCTTGCCGGCGGGACCGTGGCAGGACATACAGGCGGGAACCTGAGTGCCGGCGTTGCCGACGCGGTAAATCTTGGCGCCCAGCGGCATTTGCGCCTTGTCGGAGGCTTCGCGGTCCTTCGGCTTCTGCTCGCTGTAGTAGGCGGCGACATTGCGCATATCGTCCTCGGACAACATGGAGGCCATGCCCAGCATGGTCGGGTCCTTGCGCACGCCGGCCTTGAACGCCTTCAACTGGGTGTACAGATAGTGCGCGTTCTGACCCGCCAGCGTGGGGTTGGCCGCGGCTACGCTGTTGCCGTCAGTGCCGTGGCAAGCCGCGCAAACCGTTTCTACGATCTGTTTGGCCTTCACCGGGTCCGCCTTGACGGCTACCGGCGCAGCCGCCAACGCGTTTCCGGCCAGGGTTGCAGCCGCCATCGCCAACAGCATCATACGTTTCATGGTCGCTCCTTTAGGGGCTATCCCTAAATATCTGTAAAAGTGGCAATTTCAAACCTGCTATTCTATACCAACTGATTTCACCCTTACTACTATGTCGACTTTTCAAAACGCCCGATTTTATACCACCGTCAACCACATGAAGGACTTGCCGCCTACCCGAGCGGAGGTCGCTTTCGTGGGGCGCTCCAATGCCGGCAAGTCCAGCGCCATCAACACATTGGCCAATCACGGCCGCCTGGCGCGGGTGTCCAAGACGCCGGGCCGCACCCAGCACATCAATTTTTTTGAGCTGGGTAACGAATGTTTTCTAGTCGATTTGCCCGGCTATGGCTATGCCGAGGTGCCTGAAGCGGTTCGCGCGCACTGGGTGGAACTGCTGGGACGCTATCTGCAGTCGCGCCAGAGCCTGATCGGTCTGCTGTTGATCATGGACGCGCGCCATCCTTTGAAAGAGCTGGACCGCAAGATGCTGGAGTTCTTCCGGGTGAACCGGCGACCGGTGCATATCCTGTTGTCCAAAGCCGACAAACTGTCGCGCCAGGAGCAATCCAAGGTGCTGGCCCTGGTCAAGAGCGAGCTGAAAGACTATCCGGACGTCAGCGTGCAGATGTTCTCCAGCCTGAAGAAAAGCGGGGTAGAGGACGTGGAGCGGGTGGTGAACGGCTGGTTCGAGCAGTACATGGGACAGCCGGCCGCGGACGAGGCCGCGCCGCCGGAACTTTAGGAACAGGCCCGCACCTAAACAAGCAGGTGGCCAACACCTCCCGCTTGCCTCCCTGAGCGGGGCCTGGATTGATCAGGCTTACCCCGGCAGCAGCTTGCCGGGGTTTTTTATCGGCGGCGGAAACGAAAAAGGCGAAGGAGATCTCTCCTTCGCCTTTGTTTTTGACCGAGCGCTTGTAGAGCCTGTTTACGATCTCGCGAGCTAGAGCGAGACAAGGCGAAAACGGCTGAGAAAGCGGAATGTACATTGGGTACATGAGCATTTCGCAGTCGGTTTCAACGCCGTATCGCCGACGCGCAGCAGATCGTTGGTTCTTACAAGCTGGTGACTACGGTCTCTACGTGCAGGTTCTCGGCGGCGTTGCGCACCGCGTCGCTGGAGCGGAAAGGCCCCAGGCGCACTTTGTAGACGCCTTCCTGATTCACGATGCCAAGCTTGGACTCGTACTTGTCGTCCATCTCGCCCAGCATTTTCTGCACCATCGCCTCGGCGTTGGACAGTTTGGAGAAGCTGCCCAGTTGCAGATACTTGGGCGTGTCTTCTACGCGTCGCGCGGTGTTGACGGGACGGGTGCTGGCGATGTTCTCGCCGCCGGCGTCCGGCCATACGCGTTCGATGGCGATCTTGGCGCTGCCTTGCTTGATGAAGCCCAGGCGGTAGGCCGCCGCGTAGGACAGGTCCATCAGGCGGCTCTTGTGGAAGGGGCCGCGGTCATTGACGCGCACCACCACGGATTTGCCGTTGTTCAGATTGGTGACCCGGGCGTAGCTCGGGATCGGCAGCGTAGGATGGGCGGCGGTCATGGCGAACATATCGTATTTCTCGCCGGAGGACGTCTTGCGGCCGTGGAACTGCTTGCCGTACCAGGAGGCGCGGCCCGTGGCTTGATAGGGCTTTTCGCGCGTGTCGGGACGGAAGCTCATCCCCAGCGCCGTGTAGGGCAGATTGGCCGACTTGATCAGCGGCTCTTCCTGCGGCACGGCGTCCGGCACCAGGTTCAGGTTGACCGGGATATGGTCCGCGGGACCATCGTTCTGGAAATAAGCTCCATTCTTGGCAACGGTTTTCTTGTTGCCGGTCGACGAGGACGCCGACTGGTTGGTGGCGCTGGCCGTCTTCACGGTGGAACAGGCCACGAGTACGAGACTGACGAACACAAGCCACAGCCATCGGAGTACTGATTGCATAGATCTCCCTTATGCTGTCGGAACCACTGCAAAACCTTGGCGCGCCGTTTCAACGTCGGCGCTTCGCGCTTGCTTGCAAGCGCCAAGTCCAGGCTTTCCAGAGTCCCTTGTTGGGCCGATCTGCGAACCGCTTCAGCTTCCCCCTGCGAAATCGAGCTGTCGCCAAGCCTCGAACACCGTCACCGCGACCGCGTTCGAAAGATTGAGACTTCTTGATTCTGGACGCATCGGCAAACGAATCCTCTGCTGCGGAGGCAAAGACTCCAGCACTTCAGGCGGCAGACCGCGGGATTCGGGACCGAACAAAAAAACGTCCCCAGGTTGATAGGATATCCGGTCATGGCGCTCGGAGCCCTTGGTGGTGGCGGCGAAAATACGCCGTCCGCGCAAAGTCTCTTGACAAGCCGCCCAATCCTCATGAACCACTACGCGAGCGTACTCGTGGTAATCGAGTCCCGCGCGTCGCAGCTTGGCGTCCTCCAAAGGGAAGCCCATGGGTTTGACCAGATGCAGTTCACAGCCGGTGTTGGCACATAAACGAATCACATTGCCCGTGTTGGGCGGTATTTCCGGCTGAAAAAGAATTACAGTGAACATCGTTGGCAGCCTGGATTGTTCCAAAGAATCAAAATCTTGGTCAAGTTTTAGGAGAAAAGGCCCTGGCGAGCACCCAGCCATCGACCCGTTTTGCCCCCTGTTTTTTCAAAATTTCGGCCAGCGCCGACAGGGTGGCGCCGCTGGTGGCGACGTCATCGACAATGGCGATGGAAAGCCCGTCACAGCGGCAATTTACGCCGAAAGCATGGCGGAGGTTTTTCCGGCGTTCGGCGCGCCCGAGCGAGGCCTGGGACGGAGTGTTGTATTTTCGCCAACAAACCTCGGCGCTCAAACGGCTCGCCATTGTAGCAGCGAATGCTTTTGCCAACTCATGACTTTGATTGAAACCGCGCTCGGCAAGTCGTTCTTTTGCCAGTGGAACGGGAATGACAAGGTGATAGTCTTGGCGGCGCGGACGGGCGAAATCGGCGAGCAGGCCGCTAAGCGCCGCGCCCATCTGCAGCTGTTTTCCGTATTTGAAGGCGTGGATCAGCGCGGCGAGCGGGTAGTCGAAGCAGTAGGGCGCGTACAGCGCGTCGAAGGCGGGCGGGCGGCGTTGGCATTGGCCGCACAGGCCGGAAACCGGCAGGGGTTCGGCGCAGCGCGCGCATTGCGCGGACGGCAGCGCCGGCAGCCGGCGGCGGCAGTCGGCGCAGAAACCCCGGCTTGCCCGCCAATCCCCGCAGAGCCAGCAGGGTTGATTAAATATTGTGCAATTGTCAATTATGAGGCTTGTCAGGTTTGACAGCATGGCGCCCTCCCCAGCAAGATGCGCTGATTCGCCCCACGCCCGGCCGGGCGTGGCACTCTGACGGTCCTGACGGCGCAAGCCGGAATTATCCTTGCCTGATCAAGGTCTTCCATCGCCGGACAGCGACCACAGCCAGGATAGACCATGCATTCTTCCGCTATCGAATTCAAGCCTTCCGCCACCCCGCACCCGGAGTCTCCCAGCTGGACTGTGGCGGAAATCGAAACTCTGCTGGCGCTGCCCTTCATGGAGCTGGTGTTTCGCGCGGCCGAGATTCATCGTCAGTTTTTCGACCCCGCCAAAGTGCAGCTGTCCACGCTGATTTCCATCAAGACCGGCGGCTGTCCGGAGGACTGCGGCTACTGTCCGCAATCGGCGCATCACGACACCCCGGTGCCCAATCAGCCGATGCTGACGGTTGATGAAGTTTTGAGCGCCGCGCGCGCGGCCAAGGCCAACGGCGCCAGCCGCTTTTGCATGGGCGCGGCCTGGCGCGGCCCCAAGGACGCGGACTTGGAGAAAACTTTGGAAATGGTCAAGGAAGTCAAAGCCTTGGGCCTGGAAACCTGCGCCACTTTCGGTTTGCTGAAGGGAGGCCAGGCGGAAAAACTGAAGGCGGCGGGCCTGGATTATTACAATCACAATCTGGACACCTCGCCGGACAAATATTCCGATATCATTGCCACGCGCGACTACGAAGACCGTCTCGACACTTTGGGAAAAGTACGCAGCGCCGGTCTGTCGGTGTGCTGCGGTGGTATTGTTGGCATGAATGAAACCCGCAACGATCGCGCAGGTCTGATTGCACAGCTAGCGAATCTTGAGCCGCAACCGGAATCGGTGCCTATCAACAAGCTGGTCAAGGTGGAGGGCACGCCGCTGGAAGGCGCCGCGCCGCTGGACTGGACCGAGTTTGTGCGCACCATCGCGGTGGCCCGCATCGTGATGCCCAAAACCTATGTGCGATTGTCCGCCGGACGCCGTGAAATGGATGAGTCCACGCAGGCTTTGTGCTTCCTGGCCGGGGCCAATTCCATCTTCTACGGGGACAAGCTGTTGACCACCGGCAACCCCGAGGTGGACGCCGACCGGCTCTTGCTGGAAAAGCTTGATCTGACGCCGCTTTGAGCGGTTTGGGCGGCGGATTCGCGGGCGATGTAAAAAATGTATATATAAGGAATAGCTTGGGCGGACGGCGAGGCCGGTTTCCGCCAAGCCCTTTACACGGGATATTTCGAGCCGATATGCGCCTTCAAGACCTGCCTGCCGCCCTGATGGATCTTTCCGCCACCCACCGCCGCCGCCAACGCGCGGTCGTCGACAGCCCGCAGGGGGTTGAAGTGGTGGTGGACGGACGTTCCTATGTTTCTTTCGCCAGCAACGATTACCTCGGGCTGGCCGATCACCCGGCCCTGGTGCGCGCCGCGCAGCAGGGCCTCGAGCGTTGGGGAGTGGGCGGCGGTTCATCGCATCTGCTGGCCGGCCACTTCAGCGTGCAGCAAGAAGCCGAGGAGGCGCTGGCGGAATTCGTCGGCCAGCCGGCGGCATTATTGTTCGGCTCCGGCTACGCGGCCAATCTGGCGATTGTCAGCAGCTTGCTGGATCGCGGCGACGCGGTGTTCGCCGACCGGCTGAACCACGCCTCGCTGAACGACGCCTGTAGGCTGAGCCGCGCCGAGTTCAAACGCTTCCATCACAACGATTTGACGCAGCTGGAGCGCTTGCTGGCCGAGTCCGACGCCAAAACCAAGCTGATCGCGGTGGAGTCGGTGTACAGCATGGACGGCGACGAAGCGCCGCTGCCCGCGCTCTTGGCGCTGGCCGAGCGTTACGAGGCCTGGCTGTACGTGGACGACGCCCATGGTTTCGGCGTGCTGGGCGAGGGCCGCGGCGCGCTGGCCGAGCACGGCCTGTCCAGCCCGCGCCTGATTTACATGGCGACCCTGGGCAAAGCCGCCGGCGTGGCCGGCGCCTTCATCGCCGGCGGCGCTGATCTGGTGGAATGGCTGATCAATGCGGCCCGCAGCTATATCTACACCACTTCCCAGCCGCCGGCGCTGGCCTGTGCGATCTTGGCCAGCCTGTGCCTGATTGCCGAGGCCGACGAGCGGCGCGCGCGCTTGCGCGAATCGATAGCAATCATCAAATCCGGACTATCCGAGTCCAAATACTCCGCAGGGGCTTCCCGAACGCCGATTCAGCCACTTATCATAGGCGGCGATGAACAGGCGTTGGCCTTGGCCGCCCGTCTGCGCGACCAGGGTTTGTGGGTGCCGGCGATCCGCCCGCCCACGGTGGCCGCAGGGACGGCGCGCTTGCGTCTGTCCTTGTCGGCCATGCACCAGCCGGAACACTTGCAGCGCCTGCTGTCCTGTATTCAGCACGCCGCGGCGTCCTGAGCCGACGCGCCCATGGGGAGGGGCGCGCCGGCATGGCCGGATTTTCCAGCTAACTCATACTACGATAATCACATGAAGAGCATGGCTGAATATCTGGCGACGCCAGAGCAGGCCGCCGCTATGGCGCTGTCTCTGCTGCAAGAGCAGGGAGGGGTGCGCGTTGCCGCGGTCTGGCGGCAGCTGGGGGCGGCTTGGCAGCTTTTGGCCGCGCTGGGCGACGCCGACGCCTTGCCCGGCGCGGAAGCGCTGGCGAGCGGGGACAGGCTGGATGCCGGCTGCGAGGCGATGCCTTTGCGCGCCGGCGAGCAAGTGCTGGGTTGGCTGGTGTGGCGCGGCGACGCCGGTCCGGCGTTGAATCCATCCGCCGCCTTGCTGTGCGCCCATCTGCTGTGCGCGCGGCTGGGCGCGGAGCAGGTGGCCTCGCGCGAGGCCAACGAGGCCTTGTTCGATATTTCTCAGCTGGCCGAAGAGTGTGGCACCATCGATCAGGTATTGCCCGGCCTGCACCGGCAGATGATGCGGCTGATGGACGCCAGCAACTTCTACATCGCCCTGTACGACGATGAAGCCCAGGTCATTCACTTTCCCTTCTACATCGACCAGCGCGATCCCGCGCCGCCCGCCAGCGACGCCATTTTCCCGCTGAGCGGCCACGCCCAGTCCCTGACCGCCTGGTTGATTCGCGGCGGCAAGCCGGTGGTGTTGAGCCGGGAGCGCCTGTTGGAAGTGTGCCAGCAGGAGGGCCTGAGCCGGCAAGGGCTGTTGCCGGCCAGCTGGATGGGCGCGCCGCTGGCCAATGCCGGCGGCCATGTCATCGGCGCGGTGGTGCTGCAGCTGTACGAGGATCAAACGCCGCTGACCTCGGCCGAGCAGCAGTTGTTCCTGTTCGCCGCCCGCCATGTCGGCTTCGTGCTGGAGCGGGTCTTGCACCGCAGCCAGCTGGAGCGTCAGGTCTGGCTGCGCACCAGCGAGCTGGAGGGCGCCAACGCGAGGCTGCGCGCCGAGGTGGCCGAGCGCAAGCGCGCCGAGCGTTTCCAGGGCGCCTTGTTCCGGATCGCGGAACTGTCCAATACCAGCTTGTCGCTGGAGGCCTTTCTCGGCGGCCTGCACCGCTTGCTGGCCGAGATGGTGCCGGCGCGCAATTGCCTGGTGGCCTTGTACGACCAGACCGAGGATTGCATCAGCTTCCCCTATTGCGCAGACGAATACGCGCCGCCGCTCAAGCCGCATCGGCCGGGCAAGGGTTTCGTCGAACAGGTGCTGCACAGCGGCCGGCCCTTGTTGATCGACCCCTATTCGCAACAGAACCGCCAGCCGGACGCCGACGAAGAACTGCCCCGGCCCAAGAGCTGGCTGGGCGTGCCCCTGTATTGCGGCACCGATCTTCTGGGCGTGCTGGCGGTGCAAAGCTATGAAGACGACGTGGTCTACAACTTCCGAGACCAAGAAGTGCTGGAGTTCGTCGCCAACCACATCGGCGCGGCGCTGACCCGGGTCAAGGCGCTGGAGAGCCTGCAAACCGCTTACGTGGAACTGGAGCAGCGGGTGCGCGAGCGCACCAGCGAGCTGGACGCGGTCAACGCCCAGCTGGAGTTCGACAGCCTGCACGATCCGCTGACCAAGCTGCCCAACCGCAGCTATTTTTCCAAGGCTTTGCGCCGGGCCTGGGAGGCGTACGCGAATGGCGGCGGCGAACGCTTCGCGGTGCTGTTCATCGATCTGGACCGCTTCAAGCTGGTCAACGACACCCTGGGCCATCTGGCCGGCGACCACCTCTTGTTCGAGGCCGGCGCGCGCATCCGCTCCTGCCTGCGTCATTACGATTTCCTGGCGCGGCTGGGCGGCGACGAATTCGCGGTGCTGATGTTCGGCATGGACGGCGGCGGCGACTGCGAGCGCATCGCCCAGCGTATCGTCAGCGAGTTCGAACGGCCGGTGATCCTGGCGGGGCGGGAGGTGTTCTCCACCGCCAGCGTCGGCGTGGTGCTGGCGGACCATGAGCATTACCACAAGGCCGACGATCTGCTGCGCGACGCCGACCACGCGATGTATTGTACCAAACAGCAAGGGCGGCAGGGCTATACCCTGTTCAACCACGAGTTGCGCATCAATCAGGCGGACCAGCTGGCGATGGAGAGCGAACTGCGGCGCGCGCTGGAGGAGGAGGGGCAGCTGCAGCCGTATTTCCAGCCCTTCATCGACGGCGACAGCGGCGAGCTGGTGGGCTTCGAGGCCTTGGCCCGCTGGCAGCACCCGCAGCGCGGCCTGATTTCGCCCGGCCTGTTTTTACCCATCGCCGAGGAAAGCGGGCTGATCACCCGGCTGGACCGCTATATGCTGAACGCGGCCTGCGCCCAATTGAGCGCGTGGCGCGTTCAGGGCCGGGTGGGGCCGGAGGTGGCCTTGCACATCAATCTGTCCTCGGCCCATTTCCACGATCCGGAACTGGCGGCCTGGATAGGAGAGCGCATCCGGCATTACCGGCTGCCGCCGGCGACGTTGCACCTGGAAATCACCGAGAGCGCGCTGATCGATCAGCCGGAAATCGCCGCCACCGTGATGCACGCGCTGCATGAACTGGGCGTGAGGCTGGCGCTGGACGACTTCGGCACCGGCTATTCGGCGCTGTCCTATCTGCACCGCTATCGTTTCGACGTGCTGAAGATAGACCAGTCCTTCGTCTTCGATCTTGACCGCACCCAGGAGTCGGCGGCCATTGTGCGCGCCATCCTGGCGTTGGCCAAGGCGCTGGATCTGGAGGTGGTGGCCGAGGGCGTGGAAACCGCCGCCCAACTGGCCATGCTCAAAAAAATGGGCTGCGGCAAGCTGCAGGGTTTCTACTTCGCCGCCCCGGCGCCGGCGGAGGGCGTGGACTGGGAGCGGCTGGCCCGCTTCCGGCAGGAGTTCCTGAGTGAGCGCTAGCGGATGGCGGCGTTGGCCGCTGGCGTTCAACCGCTGGCGCTACAACCTGTACGCGCCGGTCTACGACCGGGTGGCGCAGGCCTTCGCCGCGCGCCGGCGCCGCTCCATCGCCCTGCTCAACCCGCAGCCGGAGGAGCGCATCCTGCTGGTGGCGGCCGGCACCGGCCTGGATCTGGATTTCATGGTGCGTTGCCGCCATGTGGCCGCCATCGACATCTCGGACGGCATGCTGGAGCGGCTGAGCGCCCACGCCGCGGCGCTGGGCATGGCGGTGGACGCCAGGGTGATGGACGCGCAGGCGCTGGATTTTCCCGACGCCAGCTTCGACGCGGTGGTCTTGCATCTGGCGCTGGCGGTGGTGCCGGACCCGCAAGCCTGCATCCGCGAAGTGGAGCGCGTGCTCAAGCCCGGCGGCCGGGCGGCGGTGTTCGACAAATTCCTGCCCGACGGCCGGCGGCCGTCCTTATTGCGCAGCGCCGGCAATCTGCTGTCGCGGGCGATCGCCACCGATATCAACCGCCGGCTGGAAGATATCCTGGCGGCTTGTCGTTTGAGCAAGGTTCATGACGAAGATGCCGGACTAGGTGGTTTCTTTCGCATCGCGATCTTGCGAAAATGAAGGTTTCACCCCATCTGGTCGTCCATGAGTCTGTTTGTTGAAACGCTGGGCCAAGGCCCGGACGTGGTCCTGTTGCACGGCTGGGGCCTGCATGGCGGCGTGTTCAGCCGCGTGGCGGCGCGCTTGGCCGCCAGTCATTGCGTGCATCTGGTCGACCTTCCCGGTCACGGCGCTTCCGCCCCGCTGGCCTCCTTCGACGCCGACGCGGTGGCCGATCTGCTGGACCAGGCCTTTCCATTGCCGCTGCAATTGGTGGGCTGGTCGCTGGGCGGTTTGATCGCCCAGCACTGGGCCGCTCGCCATCCGGACAAGATCAAGAGCCTGGCCTTGGTGGCGACCAGCCCGCGCTTCGTGCGCGACGACAGCTGGCCGCACGCGCAGGAGCGCAAGTCCATCGAAGCGGTGGCCGCCAGCCTGGACGGCGCCTTCGAACAGACGCTGGAGCGTTTTCTCGCCTTGCAGATGATGGGCGCGCCGTCGGCGCGCGACACCCTGAAGGCCTTGCGAGCGGACTTGTTCGCCCACGGCAGGCCGCAAGGCCTGTTGCCGGCGCTGGAACTGCTGCTGACGGCGGACGCGCGCGCGCTGGCCGGACGCATTCACTGCCCGGCGGGCCTGTTCTACGGCGCTCGCGACGCCATCACCCCGATAGGCGCCGGCCGTTGGCTGGCCGACGCGCTGGGCGACGCCCGGCTTTATGAATTTCCGCAAGCGTCGCACGCGCCGTTTCTGTCGCACGAAGCCGAATTCGTCGCCGCGCTTGCCCAGCATTTGGAAGCCCATGCATGACTGAAGCGTTTTACACCGACAAGGCGCGAGTGCGCGCCTCGTTCGAAAAGGCCGCCGCCAGTTACGACTCCGCCGCGGTCTTGCAGCGCGAAGTCTCCGACCGGATGTCCGAGCGGCTGGACTACATCAAGTTTCAGCCGCAAGTGGTGCTGGACGCCGGCGCCGGCACCGGCTACGGCTCGGCCCAGCTGCGCGCCCGCTACCCGGACGCGCGCGTGGTGGAGCTGGATCTGGCGCAGGCGATGCTGCAAGCCTCGCGCGCCAAGCAGCAAAGCGGCGACGGCCTGTTGAAGAAACTGTTCCGCCCCAGCCTGCCGTGGCAGGTGGTGGCCGACGTCGAGCGCCTGCCGCTGGCCGACGCCAGCGTGGACATGATCTGGTCCAGCCTCACCATCCAGTGGGTCAATGTGCCGGACAGCGTGTTCGCCGAATTCCGCCGCGTGTTGAAGCCCGAAGGCATGCTGATGTTTTCCACCCTGGGCCCGGACACCCTGCATGAGCTGCGCGGCGCTTTCGCCGGCGTGGACCGCGCCACCCACGTCAACCAGTTCATCGACATGCATGATCTGGGCGACGCGCTGATGCGGGCCGGTTTCGCCGAGCCGGTGATGGACATGGAGAAAATTGTGCTGACCTACGGCCGCGCCCGCGAGGTGATGGCGGATCTGAAGGCCATAGGCGCGCACAACGCCACCAGCGGCCGCGGCCGCGGCCTGATGGGCAAGCACGCCTGGCAGCGGGTGGAGGCGGCCTACGAGAGCCTGCGTCGCGACGGCAAGCTGCCCGCCACCTACGAGGTGGTGTACGGCCACGCTTGGAAGGGCGGCGACAAGAAGCTGGCCAAATTCAGCGAGGACGGCCGCCAGGTGATCGAGTTCGTCAAGAAGCGGCCGGACTAAGGCGATGCAGACCATCCGCCTGGCCGCGCCCAAGGATGCCGGCTGCCTGGCCGCCTTGTCGATTCAAGTGTGGCTGAGCACCTACGTCACCGACGGCGTCCGCCGGGACATGGCCGACTATGTGCTGAGCGAATTCACGCCGGCCAATTTCGAGGCGCTGATCGCCAGCCCCTCGCATCATCTGCTGGCGATGGAGCAAGACGGCTTTCTGCTCGGCTACGCGCTGATGAAGCTGGACAGCCCCTGCCAAGGCTGCGACTTCCCCACCGTGGAAGTGTGCAGGATCTACCTGGTGGAAAGCCGCACCGGAGAGGGCCTGGGCCGGCGTTTGCTGGAAGCGGCGCGGCAATGGGCGCTCGCCCTTCCCGAACCCGCGCGTTTGTGGCTGACGGTGTGGCACCGCAACGAGCGCGCGATCGCCTTCTACCGCCGGCTGGGCATGACCGTCCACGGCGAATGCCATTTCGAATTGGAGGGCGCGCGGCATCTGAATTACGTGATGCTGGACTGCGCGCCCGTTGGGGCGGTTCCAACCACCGCCGATGCCTGAAAGCCCGATGAAATCATGATGAGCAAACACACTCTCCGCCCCTGGCTGTTGGCGGGCATGGCCGCGCTGTTGTCGGCTTGTTCCACCTTGTCCTCCCCTCCCGCGGCGCAGCCGCCGAAGCCGGCGCTTAAGCCCAAGATCGGCTTGGCGCTGGGCGGCGGCGCGGCCAAGGGCTTTGCCCACGTCGGCGTGATCAAGGTGCTGGAAGCCGCCGGCCTCACGCCTGATCTGGTGACCGGCACCAGCGCCGGCAGCGTGGTCGGCAGTCTGTACGCCTCCGGCCTCAGCGGCATGCAGCTGCAAAGCCGGGCGATTCAACTGGACGAATCCAATCTGACCGATTGGACCTTGTCGAGCAAGGGCGTGATCAAGGGCGAGAAACTGCAGAACTGGATCAACGCTCAGGTGGCCAACAAGACCATGGAGCAATTGCCGCGGCCGTTCGGCGCGGTGGCCACCGAACTGGACAGCGGCCGCAAGGTGGTGTTCCGCCTGGGCAACACCGGCCAGGCCGTGCGTGCCTCGGCCAGCATTCCCAACGTCTTCCTGCCGGTGAAGATAGGAAACAAGAGCTATGTGGATGGCGGCCTGGTCAGCCCGGTGCCGGTCAGCGCCGCGCGCGAGATGGGCGCGGACTTCGTCATCGCCGTCGATATCTCGGCGCGGCCGCGCAAGGGCGCCGCCACCGGCTTTCTGTCCATGCTGGATCAGAGCCTGAACATCATGAACGGGCCGGCGCTGGCGCAAGAACTGAAGCAGGCCGACGTGGTGATCCGCCCGCAAGTGCAGAATATCGGATCCGCTCAATTCGACGCGCGCCATCAGGCTATTCTGGAAGGAGAGCGCGCCGCGCAGGCGGCGCTGCCGCAGATCAGGCAATTGCTGCAGCAAAAAGCCGTTGCCATGAATAAGTAATGGCATAATGCTGCCGGGCTGGCCCTGCATTGCAGCATGGCCGGCCGCCTTCCATCAGCAACCGCAGGCCCGGCCTGCCTGGAGACCTGAATGATCAAGCTTTACGGCGCTGCGCTGTCCCCTTATTACAACAAGGTCAAAATCGCCTTGCTGGAAAAGGGCGTCAACTTCCAAGAAATCCTCACCGCCCCTTCGCAGCAGGAAGAACTGCTGGCGAAGAGCCCGATGGGCAAGATTCCTTTTGTCGAAGTGGGCGGCCACGCCATGGCGGAGTCATCGGTGATCCTGGAATGGCTGGAGGACGCCTATCCCACCGCCTCCTTGCTGCCGCCGACGCCGAACGGCCGCGCCCACGCGCGCCAGCTGAGCGCGATGCTGGATTTGTACGTGCTGATGCCGGCGCTGCCTTTATACCGCCATTGGCTGTTCGGCAGCCCGCTGGAAGCGGGCGCGATCGACGCCGCGCGTCAGCAGATCGCCCGTGGCGTGGCCGCCTGCGCCCAGTTGCTGGATTACGGCCCTTGGGCCTGTGGCGAGGATTTCAGCAGCGCCGACATCGGCGCCGCCTGCGTCCTGCCGGCGCTGGAGCAGATGAGCAAGGCCTTGCTGGGCGAAGACCTGACCGCCGGCTTCCCCGATCGCGACGCCTATCTGCAGCGCCTGTCCGCCCGCAAGAGCGTGAGCCGGACCTGGAGCGAGCGTGAGGCGTCCTTGACCGCGTTCCGCGCGCGTCAGCAGCAATAGGGTAAACCGCAGGACAGGACCGACCCGCTTGCCGGCATTCGGCGTTTGAGTAATTATAGAGCTCAAACTCCAATCAAGTGTTTGCCCCTGACGCAAACGCCTTGCCCAAGCGGGAGGCCGTGATGAAGTTCGATATTCAGCTGCTGTTGTTGGTGATGGCGCCGGTGTTCCTGGCCTTCGTCGCCGGCGAGTTGTGGCATTTGCGCCGGCAGGGCCGGCTCAGTCTGTACGATTGGCGCGATTCAGTGTGCAGCGCCTGTCTGGGCTTGCTGCACCAGGGGGCGGACAAGCTGGCCTGGGTGCTAGTGCTGCCCTTGTACGCGTGGATTTTCCAAGAACACCGGCTGTTTCAATTTTACGACTCCTGGCTCAGCTTCTTGCTGTTGTTCATCGGCCAGGATTTCCTCTATTACTGGTTCCATCGCGTCAGCCACCGCGTGCGTTGGCTGTGGGCCGCCCACAGCGTGCACCACAGCTCCACCCGGATGAATTTCACCACCGCCTTCCGCCAGAGCCTGATGTATCCGCTGGCCGGCATGTGGGCGTTCTGGCTGCCGCTGGCCTGGCTGGGCTTTCCGCCTGAGCAGGTGGTCGGCGTGGTGTTGCTGAACCTGGCCTTCCAGTTCTTCGTGCATACCCAGGCCTGCCCCAAGCTGGGTTGGCTGGAATACGTTCTCAACACCCCGTCCATCCATCGCGGCCACCATGCCAAGAATCCGCGCTACATCGATCACAACTACGCCGGCGTGCTGGTGGTCTGGGACCGCCTGTTCGGCACCTATGTGGAGGAAAGCGCCGACGATCCCTGCGACTACGGCACGGTCAAGCCGGTGAACAGCTTCAATCCGCTATGGGTCAGCGTGGTGGAATGGCGCGATATGTTGCGGGAAGCCTGGCGCGCGCCCAACTGGAAGGACCGCTGGACGGTCTTGTTCGGCCCGCCGGAAGAGGCTGAGGCGGCCGCGGCGCGCTGGCGCTGAGGGCATGAAAAAAGCGGACCGGGAGGTCCGCTTTTGCGTGGCATGGTCTTGCCAGCCTGTGTGGCTAGCAAGCATCAGCGTCAGCGCTGAGCCAGTCGGCGCAACGCTACAGCAGGATGCTAAACCAGCACCTTGCCGTTCTTGGCCGGCAAGGTCTTGCCCTTGGGCTTGCGATCCATGCGCACGGTGCCGGTCTTGCCGTCCAGCGAGTACTTGACGTCGTAACCGACCACCTTCTCGCTGCTTTCGTTCACTTCATTGCAAATGGTCTGGGTGCTGTTGACCTGATCGCGTTGCTGCATGCCTTCCTGCACCTTGTTGCCGGCCAGGCCTCCCGCCAGCGCGCCGATCACGGTGGCGGCCTTCTTGCCGTTGCCGCCGCCCACCTGATTGCCCAGCACGCCGCCGATCACGCCGCCTATCACCGAGCCGGCGATGCGGTTTTGATCCTGGACCGGCGCCTGATGGGTGACCTGCTCCTGATGGCAGACCTGCTTGGGCGCGTTGACGGTTTCCTTGATCGGCGTCACCGCCAGGATGCGGGCATGGGTGGCGTGGACCGGAGCGGCCGGCTTGGCCGGCGCGCTGGGTTCGGCGGTTTTCTCCGCCGGCTTGGCCGCTTGGGCGGCTGCGACGGGCGCGGCCGCGGCGACGACCGCCGGGGCGGAGGCCACGGCGGGCGGCAGCACCGCCACTGGGGCGGATGCGGCTGCCGGCGCGCTGGCGGTTTGCTGCGGCGCGGCCGCGGTCTGAGGATTGGATTTCACGGCTTGATAGCCGGCCACGCCCAGGCCGCCGAGCGCGATGCCGCCGCCCAGCACGCTGGCGATCAACAAGGATTGTTTCATGGTTCGTCTCCAAAAGCGGGCCGTCTATGCGGCCGTAATCATGATGAGTGAGATGAAATTCAGACACTTCATGGTGGCAGACAGTTGCAAATCAAATGTTTTCCATTTGTTACTAAAAGTGGCGAATCGTTAGCGTTTGCGGCGGCGGCTCCGGTGTTGCAGCGGCGCTAGCAATTTGATTTAAATCAATATATCAGCGAGTGAACGCTTGCTTATATGCAAAATGGCATGCTGGGCCCCGCGATGGGGGGTGTGGCAGAAATTTGCAGTAGTCTGCAGGTAATTGAGCAATTAGAGCAAAGTTTTTGTTTAAATAATCGAATTTAATTTCATTGCATCCAATATATGACGCTATTAAGGCATAAAAATCCAATGTCTTCATTTGACGCGAGGCGAGCATGAGTGCTTAATGTCCAGCTTGTTGATGTTTGCAACAGAAACGAAGCGGCTTGCCTGAATTGTCATGCTGTTGGTATTAATGTTGCTGGAAAATGATGATTTTAGGGGGCAGCCTTGACTGATATCTCCACCGAAGCCGGTTTGAAGCGCGGTTTGAAAAACCGCCACATCCAATTGATCGCCTTGGGCGGCGCGGTCGGCACCGGCCTGTTCTTGGGCTCGGCCAGCGTGCTGAAGGCCGCCGGTCCGTCCATGATTCTGGGCTATGCCGTCGCCGGCCTGATCGCCTTCATGATCATGCGCCAGTTGGGCGAAATGGTGGCCCAGGAGCCGGTGGCCGGCTCGTTCAGCCACTTCGCTTACCGTTACTGGGGCGATTTCGCCGGCTTCCTGTCCGGCTGGAACTACTGGGTGCTGTACATCCTGGTCAGCATGGCGGAACTCACCGCCGTCGGCGCCTATGTCCAGTACTGGTGGCCGCATGTCCCCGCCTGGGTGTCGGCGCTGGTGTTCTTCGTCTGTATCAACGGCATCAATCTGGCCAACGTCAAGGTTTACGGCGAGGCGGAGTTCTGGTTCGCGCTGATCAAGGTGGTGGCGGTGATTGCCATGATTCTGTTCGGCGGCTACCTGCTGCTGACCGGCACCGGCGGTCCGCAAGCCTCGTTCAGCAATCTGTGGAGCGATGGCGGCTTCTTCCCGCATGGTTTCAGCGGCCTGTTCATGATGATGGCGGTGATCATGTTCTCCTTCGGCGGCCTGGAACTGATTGGCCTGACCGCGGCCGAGGCGGATAACCCGCGCACCACCATTCCCAAGGCGGTGAACCAGGTGATCTACCGCATCCTGATCTTCTACATTGGTTCGCTGGTGGTGCTGCTGTCGTTGTACCCGTGGAGCAAGGTGGCGTCCGGCGGCAGCCCCTTCGTGATGATCTTCCAGCAAATCGGCTCCGGGCTGACCGCCAATCTGCTCAACTTCGTGGTGCTGACCGCGGCGCTGTCGGTGTACAACAGCAGCGTTTACGCCAATAGCCGCATGCTGTATGGCCTGGCCAGACAGGGCAACGCGCCCAAGGCCTTGATGCAGGTGGACCAGCGCGGCGTGCCGGTGCCGGCGATCCTGGTGTCGGCGTTGGCCACTTTCGCCTGCGTGATCCTCAACTATGTGCTGCCGGGCGAGGCCTTGGGCATTTTGATGTCGCTGGTGGTGGCCGCGCTGGTGACCAACTGGGCGATGATCAGCCTGACGCATTTGAAGTTCCGCCGCGCCAAGGTCGAAGCCGGCGAGCAACTGGTGTTCAAGTCCTTCTGGTTCCCGCTGACCAATTGGATCTGCCTGGCTTTCATGGCGATGATTCTGTTGATCTTGCTGCTGACCCCGGGCGCCGCGGTATCGGTCTATGTGTTGCCGATATGGCTGGGGCTGCTGTGGGTGGGCTATCGCGCCAAAGCCAAGGGCGCGCCGGCGGCGGAGCCCGTGCGCCAGACCTCCTGAGTGTTTTCACGACGCTCGCGCAGCGAGCGTATCGGCAGGGCCGCCTTATCCGGGCGGCCCTGCTTTTTGCCCCGCGCGGTCCGCCGCCTCGATTCGCATTTAATTAGACTTATTGTCTAATTTGCTTGGTGTTGATGATGGTCTTATGAATCATCACCAGATGTTTTGAAAAAGGTTTTTGACCTTTTGTCGTATTTTGTTTAGTCTGAACGTGGTTTGTTTGAAGTTGATGTATGTAATAAGGATGTCTTGCTTGCTTTTTGGACTTTTTGTCTGATTGACGGGTGGTGAGGGCCTTGCTGCATTGATGAAGCAATACCGTCCCATTCACAAGAGAGCCTGCTTACGATGGCGCGAGCTGGGGCGAGACAAGGTTTTGCGGCTGAGAAAGCGGAATGCGCCAATGGCGCACGAGCAATGCCAAGCCGGATTCAAAGCCGTATCGCCGCACGCCGCTGATCGTAAACAGCTTTCCATCAGCAGGAGGCGCCAAGGTGAGCGTTACCCCCACTTCCACCGGTTTGAAGCGCGAGCTGAAAAACCGCCATATCCAATTGATCGCGCTGGGCGGCGCGATCGGCACCGGTCTGTTCCTGGGTTCGGCCAGCGTGTTGAAAGCGGCCGGACCGGCGATGATTCTCGGCTACGCCGTCGCCGGCTTCATCATTTTCCTGATCATGCGCCAATTGGGCGAGATGCTGGCCGAAGAGCCGGTGGCCGGCTCGCTCAGCCATTTCGCCGGCCGTTACTGGGGCAAGTTTCCGGCCTTCCTGTCCGGTTGGAATTACTGGGCGCTGTATGTGCTGGCCGGCATGGCCGAACTGACGGCCGCAGGCGAGTACGTGCGCTATTGGTGGCCGGATGTGCCCACCTGGGTCACCGCGCTGGTCTTCTTCACGGCGATCACCGGCGTCAATCTGAGCAGCGTCAAATACTATGGCGAGACGGAGTTCTGGTTCGCGCTGATCAAGGTGGGCGCGGTGATCGCGATGATCGTGTTCGGCGGCTATCTGCTCTTGTCCGGCAAGGGCGGCCCGCAGGCTTCGGTGAGCAATCTGTGGAGCGACGGCGGCTTCTTTCCGCATGGCGTAGGCGGCCTGTTCATGACGATGGCGGTGATCATGTTCTCCTTCGGCGGCTTGGAGCTGATCGGCATGGCGGCGGCGGAGACCCAGGACCCGCAGAAAACCATTCCCAGAGCGGTGAATCAGGTGATCTACCGCGTGCTGATTTTCTACATCGGCTCGCTGCTGGTGCTGCTGTCTCTGTATCCGTGGAGCAAGGTGGCCGCCGGCGGCAGCCCCTTCGTGATGATTTTCGAGCAGATCGGCGCCGGCTTCGCCGCTCACGGGCTTAATTTCGTGGTGTTGACCGCGGCCTTGTCGGTGTACAACGGCGGCGTCTATGCCACCAGCCGCATGCTGTTCAGTCTGGCTCAGCAGGGCAATGCGCCCAAGAGCATGGCCAGGCTGGACAAGCGCGGGGTGCCGGTCAACGCCACCTTGCTGTCGGCGTTGGCGACCTTCGCCGGCGTGGTGCTCAATTACCTGCTGCCCAGCGGCGCGCTGGCCTTATTGATGTCGCTGGTGGTCACCGCCCTGGTGATCAATTGGGCGCTGATCAGCCTGACTCACCTGAAGTTCCGCCGCGCCCAGGGCGGTCGCAAGCTGGTGTTCGCCTCGCTGTGGCATCCGTTCTCCAATTGGCTGTGCCTGGCCTTCATGTTGATGATCCTGGGAGTGATGCTATTCACGCCGGGGGTGGCAGTGTCGGTGTACGTATTGCCGGCCTGGCTGCTGGTCCTGTGGCTGGGTTTCCGGCTGAAGCGGCCGGGGGCGGACGCGGCCGGTCTGGCCGTCGACAAGGCGTGAATCCGCATGCCGGGCTTGACGTACTAGGGCGTAAACCGGCATGCTTCCACGCTTATGAAGCAAACGATCCCATTCCAGACCAAAACGTGGTGGTGGCGCAGCTAATCGGCGCGCCAGGGATGTTCGCATCTATTTTCCGGGCCGCCGTCATGGGCGGCCTTGTTGTATCCAGCGTTACCCCGTGCGGCGGCAAATTGTTCTGACTCAGGAGTTGTCATGTCTCGCACACAATGGGGTTCCCGTCTCGGTTTCATTCTGGCTTCGGCCGGCGCCACGGTCGGCCTGGGCTCCATCTGGAAGTTTCCCTACGTCACCGCGATGAACGGCGGCGGCGCGTTTCTGCTGATCTATCTATTGCTGACCTTCACGCTGGGCATCGCCTTGCTGCTGGCCGAGATCGCCATCGGCCGCGCGGCGGCCTGCGGCGCGGTGAGCGCCTTCGCGCGGCTGGGTTCGCGCCGCTGGAAGCTGGTGGGCTACGCCGGCGTGCTGTGCGGTTTCCTGGTGTTTTCCTTCTACAGCGTGGTGGGTGGCTGGACGCTGGGCTATCTGCTGCGCGCGGTGGACGGCCGGGTGATGAGCAACGACCCGGCGGCGCTGGCGCGCTTGTTCGGCGATTACGTGTCCGATCCCTTCGAATCCCTGCTGACTCACGCCCTGTTCACCGGCCTGACGTTGCTGGTGGTGATGTGCGGGGTGCAGAAGGGGATTGAGCGCGCCGGCAAGGTGTTGATGCCGCTGCTGTTCCTGCTGATGCTGGGCCTGATCGCCCGCTCGCTGACCTTGCCGGGCGCAGGGGCCGGCGTGGCGGCCTTGCTGACGCCGGATTTCACCAAGGTGACGCCGGGCATGCTGGTGGAAGCGCTGGGCCTGGCCTTCTTTTCCTTGTCGGTGGGCGCCGGTTGCATGATCGCCTACGGTTCCTATCTGGGCCGGGACGCGAAACTGGCGGGCGCCGCGCTGTGGGTGACCGGCCTGACCACGCTGACCTCGGTCTTGGCCGGCCTGATGATCTTTCCTGCGATCTACGCCTTTGGGCTGGACCCTCAGGCCGGACCGGGCCTGACCTATATGACCATGCCGGTGGTGTTCAACCACCTGCCTTTCGGCCAAGCCCTGGCGGCGGCCTTCTTTCTGCTGCTGCTGATGGCGGCGTTGACCTCCTCGGTGTCCCTGCTGGAACTGGTGGCGGTGTTTCCCATCGACGAGTGGGGCGTAGGCCGGCGCAAGGCGACGCTGCTGATCTGCCTGCTGGTGTTTTGCGCCGGCATTCCGGCGGCGTTGTCCTTCGGGCCCTTGGCGGACTGGAAGCTGTTCGGCCGCAATGTGTTCGAGCTGATGGACTACACCGCGTCCAACATCCTGCTGCCGCTGGGCGGCATCGGCACCGCCTGCTTTGCCGGCTGGGTGATCTGGCCGACCATGCGCGCCGAGCTGCAATTGCCCGCGGCGCTGAGCGCCGGCGTGCGCTTCATCTATTGCTGGGCGGCGCCCATTCTGATCAGCCTGGTGCTGGTATACAATGTCTGATTCGCTTTGCCGTTGGCATGGGCAAGAAAGGGGGCGGCCATGATTAAAACCGAGTCCGACATCCAGGGCATGATCTTGGCCGGCGCCCTGACCGCGCAAGTGCTGCAGGCGGTGGAGGAGAAGATCCGGCCCGGGGTCAGCACGCTGGAGATCGACGCCTTTTGCGAGCGTTATATCGTCGAGCGATTGGGCGCGCGGCCGGGCAGCAAGGGGCAGTACGGCTTCCCGTTCAGCGTCAACACCTCGGTCAATCAGGTGGTGTGCCACGGCTGGCCGTCCGAGCGGCAGCGCCTGAAGCGCGGCGACATCGTCAACGTCGACGTCACGGTGCTGAAGGACGGCTATTACGGCGACAGCAGCAAGACCTTCGCCGTCGGCGAGATCAGCCCGTACGCGCAGCGCCTGGTGGACGTCACCCAGCGTTGCCTGTATCTGGCCATCGCCAAGGTCCGCCCGGGCGCGACGCTGGGCGACATCGGCCACGCAATCCAGCAGCACGCCGAGGCGCAGGGCTATAGCGTGGTGCGCGAGTATTGCGGCCACGGCATCGGCGCAGCCATGCACGAGGAGCCGCAAGTGCTGCATTACGGCCGGCCCGGCCAAGGGCTCAAGCTGGAGGCCGGCATGACCTTCACCATCGAGCCGATGATCAATCAGGGCGGCAAGGACGTGAAGGTGTTGCCGGACGGCTGGACGGTGGTGACGCGGGACCGCAGCCTGTCGGCTCAGTTCGAGCACACCCTCCTGGTCACCGCCGACGGCTGCCGCATCCTGACCTTGCGCGAAGAGGAAAAAGCGGGCTTGGCGGCGCTGGGTCTGCTGGCGGCTTAGACCCGCCAAGCAAACTCCTGATCCTGCTTGCGCCTCCTGGCCGCACTCTTTGTACGGCCTGCGCCGGCGCGCCTTGGCTCGGCTTCTCCGCGAGGCGTTGCGAGCGGCTCTTAAGCCCGTTCCGTCCATCTCGCCGACGCGCAGCAGATCGTAAACAGATTCTTAGAGCCAGCGCAGCAAGCCGTAGACGATAAAGCTGACCACAATGGCGAGCAGGGTCTTGCCGTTCTTCCACGCCACCGCGATGGCGACCAGGGTGCCGATCAGATAGGCGTTGCCCAGCGACAGATCAATGCGCCCGGCCGGGGCCAGCGCCATCGGCACCACCAGCGCCGACAGCACCGCCGCCGGCACATAGTGCAGCGCGCGGTTCAGCCAGTCCGGGAAGGCCAGCCGCTGGCCGAACACCAGAAAGCTGGCGCGGATCAGCAAAGTGGCCGCCAGCATGCCGAAAATCATCGACCAATGGTTCATGCCGCCTCCTTGCGCTTGCCTTCCAGCAAGAGTCCGGCGCCGACGCCGAGCAGCGCCGCCAGCATCAGGTCCAGTTTGTAGGGCAGGCCGCGCGCCAGCAGCGCGGTCAGGCCGGCCACCGCCGCAGCCGCCAGCGTGGGCCGTTTTTTCAATTGCGGCGCGACGATGGCGGCGAAAGTGGCCACCATGGCGAAGTCCAGGCCCAGCTGCGCCAGCCCCGGCACCGAGCGCCCCAGCAGCACGCCGGCCAGCGTCCACGCCTGCCAATTGCCGTACATCGCCAGCGAGGAGCCCAGCCAATACCACTGGCCGCCGGCAGCGGCCTGGGTGCGGAAACGGTGTTCGACCACGGCGAAGGTTTCGTCGGTGAGCCAGAACGCCAGCGGCCAGCGCCAGGCCAGCGGCCATTGCCGCGCATAGGGCAGCAGGGTGGCGCTGTACAGCGCGTGGCGCAGATTGACCACGAAAGTGGTCAGCCAGATCACCGGCAGCGCGGCGCCGGCGGCCACCAGGCTGACGGCGATGAATTGCGAGGAGCCGGCGAACACCAGCAAGGACATGGCTTGGGTGCTCAGCGGGCTGAGCCCGGCGGCGATGGCCAAGGTGCCGAAAATCACGCCGAAGGGCGCGGCGCCTATCAGCATGGGCAGGCTGTCGCGCGCGCCTTGTAAGGCCCAGGCGGCGGGGGTGGGGCGGGTCATCGGGGCGTATCCTTGCGGCAATGAGATGGATTCATCATGCCGCCGAAACCGGCCGCCGTCTTGAACGATTTTGCGGGGGATGGCCGCGTGGCTTTGAGCTGCTTCTCAGGGCCTGTTCAAAGTCTCGCGAGCAAGGGCGAGACAAGGCGAAAACGAGCGAAAAAGCGGAATGTACAGCTGGTACATGAGCATTTTGAGCTTGTTTTTAACGCCGTATCGCTGAAGCGCAGCAGACTTTGAACAGGTTCTCAGCGGCGCAGGCCCAGCGCGCGTTGATAGGCGGCCGGCGCCAGACCCACGGTGTGGCGGAAGGCGCGGGTCAGATGGGCCTGGTCGGCGAAGCCCAGGCTGAGCGCCACCGCGCCGGGCGTTTGTCCCTGCGCCAGCAATTGGCGCGCGCGATTGACGCGCAGCTGATTGCGCCAAGCCACAGGCGGCAGGCCGAAGTGCTGGCGAAACTGGCGGCACAGCTGCCAGGGCGAGAGCTGGGCCGCTTCCGCCAGCGTCTGCAGCGACAGATTGTCGCTGACGGCGTCGGCCAGCATCTGCCGCGCCAGCTCCACCGCGCGCGGGGCGGCCGCCTGCGTCTGGCCGCGCACCTGCATATGGCGTTGCAGCACCGCGCCGAACATGCGCTGCAACGCAGATTCGCGCAGCAGCCGGTCCCGGCTGTCGCGCAGCAGGCGATGCAGTTGGTCCATGCCGGCGGCCAGCGGCGCGTCCAGCACCACGGTGTCGCGAAAGTAAGGCCGGGCGTGGGCGTCGCCGCTGATGTCGGCGGCCAGCTTTTGGAGGAAGTCTGCGGATGGATAGAAGCCGCGATAGGCCCAGCCGCGCGCGTCGGCAGTTTCGCCGGTATGCACTTCGCCGGGATTGATCAGCACCAGCGCGCCGACGCCGGCGCGGTGGGTGCCGCCGCGGTGGCGGTAGGACTGTGCGCCCAGGGTCAGCGCGTTGACCACGTATTCTTCATGAAAATGCGGCGGAAACACCCTTTGGGCGTAGCTGGCGTCCAGGCATTCCAAGGCGCCGATGTCGTCGGCGCGGAAGAAATCGGAACGATCGGACGCCGGGCGGGACATGGCGGGGCGTCGCGGCCGGCCTTAGGAGCCGGCCATGAAGGTGCGGATGCCGGAACCGACGAACTGCACGCCGATGCAGATCAGCAAAAAGCCCATCAGCCGCGTCATCACTTCGCGGCCGCCGCGGCCCAGACGCTGGGCGATCAGCTGCGAGGATTTCAGCGTCAGCCACATGCCGAAGCAGGTGCCGCCGATGGCGGCGAAGGTCATCGCGAAGGCCAGCGCCTTGGCCGGCAGCGTGGTCAGTTCGGCGATCTCGGTGGAAATGCCGATGACCACGGCGATGGTGCCGGGACCGCTGATGCCGGGCATGGCCAGCGGGAAGAAGGCGTAGTCCTCGCGTTCGCCGGTCTTGGGCGCGTTGCCCGGGTCCTGAGACAGGAACAGCATGCGGTAGCCGAGCACGGCGACGACGAAGCCGCCGGAAATGCGCAGCGCGCCGTAGGAAATGCCGAAGGCGGACATGATCACGTTGCCGGCCAGCAGGCTGACCACCATGATGGCGGCTGCGAACACGCAGGCGCGGCGCGCCTGATTGTCGCGCGCAGAGTCGCTCATCTCGCGGGTCAGGGTGATGAACAGCGGAATCTTGGATAGCGGGTTGGTGATGGTGATCAGGCTGAGCAGCCCGCCGAACAGGAATTGGAGCGACAACGTCTTGAGCATGGCACTACGCTGATGAAGCGAACATTACATGGAATGGACGCAGTCTGCCTGAGGCCGCGGGCAAGTGACAAGGGAAATTCTGCGGCCGGCGGCGCGAAGCGCGCGCGGCATGACATTGGCTGTGGCATTATGCCGCACAGCTGCCTGCGGCGGCTGTGCTAGAGTGCGGAAAACCCGAGGAATCCATTATGCAAAAGACATTGAGCGCCCTGTTGGGCCTGTGCCTGCTGAGCGCTGGCGCGATGGCGCACGAATTCAAGCTGGGCGATATGAAGATCGGCCATCCATGGAGCCGGGCAATGCCGGAAAGCAGCCCCACCGGCGGCGTTTACCTGTCGCTGAGCAATCGCGGCAAGGCCGCGGACAAACTGTTGTCCGCCAGCACGCCGCGCGCGGACAAGGCCGAACTGCACACCCACATCAACGACAAGGGCGTGATGCGCATGCGCGAAGTGGCCGGCGGCGTGGCCGTGGCCGCAGGCCAGGAAGTCAAGTTCGCGCCCGGCAGCTATCACGTGATGCTGATGGGCCTGAAGCAGCCGCTGCGCGTGGGCGACCGCTTTCCGCTGACATTGCGATTCGAGAAAGCGGGCAGCGTGACCGTGGAAGTGGTGGTGGAAGACGGCGTGGCCGCCGCCGCGCCGGCCGAGCACGCGCATTGAACGGCAAGGCGCGATGCTACCGGTAACGTTGCGCCGAAGTTACATCGTGCAGTGCAGCAATCGGCGCGGGCTGGAGTAAATGCTTTACCCCGCGCCGGCGACTGGGCAGACTTGGCTTCGGGAATGTGTTGAGAACAAGACGTCATTGCCACTGCCGGCGCCCTGAACAAGGTCAAAACGCCAAGTCTGCACAAAGAGAGAAACGATGGAGGAGCGAGCGCTTGCGCCCGCACACAACAAAATCCAGGGACGCCGGCAGTTCCTTTCCCCTCCCATGATGTATGCTGTCAGCCATCTTCTTGCCGACCGCGTTTTCCCGCATGACACCCTCTATCCCCCCCGCCAAATCTCCGCGCCTGAGCATTGAATACTGCACCGGCTGCCGCTGGCTGCTGCGCGCCGCCTGGATGGCGCAGGAGCTGCTGACCACCTTCGAGAAGGAATTGGCGGAAGTGGCCTTGCAGCCCGGCAGCGGCGGCGTGTTCCGCGTCGAACTGGACGGCGAGCTGCTGTGGGACCGCAAGGCCGACGGCGGTTTCCCCGACATCAAGCTGCTGAAGCAGCGGGTGCGAGACCGGGTGGCGCCGCAGCGTTCGCTGGGCCATAGCGACGGCGCCGTTTCCTAATCCAGCCGTCGCCATGAGCGAGCCGCTGCGCAAAATCATCCACGTCGATTGCGATTGTTTCTACGCCGCCATCGAGATGCGCGACGATCCCGCCTTGCGGCCCTTGCCGCTGGCGGTGGGCGGGCGGCCGGAAAGCCGCGGCGTGATCGCCACCTGCAATTACATCGCGCGCCGCTACGGCGTGCGCTCGGCGATGTCGTCGGCGCGCGCGCTGCGCCTGTGCCCCGATTTGTTGATCCTGCCGCCGGACATGGCGCGCTACCGCGAAGCCAGCCAGAAGATCATGCGCATCTACGAGCGCTACACGCCCTTGATCGAGCCCTTGTCGCTGGACGAGGCCTATCTGGATGTGACGGGTCAGCCGCATGAGCAGGGCAGCGCCACACGGATGGCGGAGGCGATACGCCGCCAGATCCGCGAGGAGGTGGGCATCACCGCCTCGGCCGGCATCGCGCCCAACAAATTTCTGGCCAAGGTGGCCAGCGACTGGAACAAGCCGGACGGGCAATTCCTGATCCGGCCTCAAGACGTGGCCGGCTTCGTCGCCGCGCTGCCGGTGGAGAAGATACACGGCGTGGGCCGGGTCACCGCGCAGCGGCTGAACGAGCTGGGAATACGGCGCTGCGGCGATATGCTGGCCTGGGAGCTGGCCGATCTGCTGCGCCATTTCGGCCGTTTCGGCGAGCGTCTCCACGAGCTGGCGCGCGGCGTGGATCCGCGGCCGGTGTCCACCGACCGCAGCCGCAAATCGATCAGCGTCGAGGAGACTTATGCGGTGGACCTGCCCGACGTCGCCGCCTGTCTGTCCAAGCTGCCGGAGCTGATAGACCGCTTGAGCGCGCGCATCGCGCGCAGCGGCAATCCCGCGTTCAAGGGCTTGTCGGTCAAGCTCAAGTTCGACGATTTCAACCAGACCACGGTGGAACACGCCGGCGGACAACTGTCGTCGGCGCGTTTCGGGGAACTGCTGCGAGTGGGATTCGAGCGCGGACGGCGGCCGGTGCGTCTGGTCGGCGTCGGCGTCAAGCTGGCGGACGAGCACGACCTGCCGCGTCAGTTGCGTCTGTTCGGCCGGGACGGCCGGCCCTTGCCGGACCTGCCGGCGGCGGACGCCGCCGCGGGCGAGGCGGAGCCGCCAGCGCGAGACGCCGACCCGCCCCCGAACGGCTGAGGCGGGTCGGCGCAAGGCCGGATCAGGGGGTTTTGAAGTCGCCGGCGTAGACCTGGAACAATTGGGCCGGGTCTATATGCTTGCGCAGCGCGGCGTTGACCTGCTCCACCGTCAGCGCGGCGATGGCGGCGTCCACCTTGGCGTTGAAGTCCATGCCGCGGCCGATCTGCAATTGGCCGTCCAGAGCGTCGCTCAGCGCGCCGTCCTGAGCGCGGGCGATTTCCCTTTCCTGCTGCAGCGCTTTCTTGGCGTCGGCCAGTTCGGTGGCGTTGACGCCGTCGCGGATGAAGTGGGCCAATTCCTCGGCCACCCCCTGTTTCAGCTTGTCCAGATTCTGCGGCGCGTAAATGGCCACCAGGCTCAGGCTGGCCACCGGCTCGAAGCTGCCGGCCTTGAACTGGCTGCCGGCGTAGTAGCTGATGCCGTCTTTCTGGCGCAGGCGGTCCAACAGCCGCGATTTGACGCCGCCGCCCAGAATCTTGTTGGCGACCAGCATCGCCGGGTAGTCCGCGTCGCTGTCACGCATCGCCAGCGGCGCGGTGGCCAGGTAGAAGGCGTTGGCCTTGTCCTTGGCCAGCAGTTGCCGCTGGCCCGGTTTGGCCGGCGGCAGCTGGCTGGGCGCGCGGCTGTACGCCACGGGGCTGTTCCAGCCGCCGAACAGTTTTTGCAGCTGGCTTTGCGCCGCCTTGGCGTCGAAGTCGCCGACCAGGGCGAAGCGGGCGTGGTTGGCGCCGTAGAACTGGCGGTGGAAGCGCTTCAGATCGTCCAGCTTGGCGGCTTTCAATTCGGCGGCGGCCTCGTCCAGCGTCGGACGGTAGCGCAGATCGCCCTTGCGATAGATATTGAGCGCCTGGCCCACGGCCTGGGTGGCCATGGCCTGAGGCTCGTTGCGCTGGGCGTCGATGGCGGTCAGCTCCTCCTTGCGCAGCAGTTCGAACTCCCGTTCCGGGAAGCTGGGCTGCTTGAGCAGGCCGGCGATCAGGTCCAGCAAGGCCGGCAGATGCGTGCGGATGGTTTCAAAGTCCACGCTGACTTCTTGGCCGGAGCCGGAGATGCTGAGCTTGGCTTTCAATTGGTCCAGGCGATTGCTGATTTCGGCGCGGCTGAGTTTGCCGCTGCCGCGCTCCAGCATGTCGGCGGCGAGGCCGGGAACGGCGCCGCGGCCGAACAGGCTTTTCTCGTCGCCGAAGGCGAGGCTGAAGCTGCCGTTGACGGTTTCGCCGCGGGTCTTCTTGGCCAGCAAGGCCAGCTTGGCGCCGTTGGCGAGCGTGGTTTTCTCGGTGCGGGCGTCGATATTGGCCGGGCTGGGGTCGAAGGCTTCGCCCTGGCTGATCGCGGCGCGGCCCTTGTAGCCGTCCACCAGCTTGGCCACGTCCGGCGTGGCCGGGATCACGCTGCGTTCCGGTTTGGCGGTGGGCACGAACTGGCCGTAGGTGCGGTTGGACGGCTTGAAGTAGTTCTCGGCCGCCCGTTCCACGTCCTTGACGCTCAGCGCCTCGATGCGGTCGCGGGTCAGGAAGAACAATCGCCAGTCGCCCTTGGCGATGGCTTCGGACATTTCCACCGCCAACTGCTGCGGATCGTTCAAGGTCTTGTCGATCTCATTGAGCAGGCTGGCCTTGGCGCGCTTGAGTTCGGCCTCGGTCACCGGCTTGCTCTTGAAGCCTTCGATGGCGGCGAGCAGGGCCTGGCGCGCGTCGGCCAGCTTCTGTCCCTTGTTCAATTCCGCCCAGAAAATGATGTAGCCGGGTTCGGCCAGCGCAAAGGGCCAGGCCTCGACGCCTACGGCTTTCTTGCCGCCCACCAGCGCCTGGTACAGCCGGCCGTTGGGCGTGCTGGCCAGGATGTCGGCCAGCGCGAGGACGGCGGCCGCGTCCGGGTGGCTGCCGGCGGAGATCGGATAGAGCACCGCAGCCAGCTGGGTGTCGCCGACGCGCTCCACGGTCAGCTCGCGCGCGCCGTCGCGCTGCGGTTCTTCGGTCCAGGTCGGCGTCAGCTGGCGCTGCGGCTTGGCGATCTTGCCGAAGGCCTGCCGGACGATGTCCAGCGTCGCCGCCGGGTCGAACTTGCCGCTGATCATCAGCACCGCGTTGTCCGGCTGGTAGTACTTGCGGTAGAAGGCCTGCAGATTGTCGATGCGGACCTTTTCCACGTCCGAGCGCGCGCCTATGGTGTTGTGGCCGTAGTTGTGCCAGTCGTAACTGACCGCGGTCATCTGCTTCCACAGCACGCGGCGGGGATTGTTCTCCCCCATCTCCATTTCATTGCGCACCACCGAGAACTCGGTGTCCAGATCGCTCCTGGCGATCTTGCTGTTGACCATGCGGTCCGCTTCCATCTCCAGCGCCCAGCGCAGATTGGCGTCGCTGGCGGGGAAGGTTTCGTAGTAGTTGGTGCGGTCCAGGAAGGTGGTGCCGTTGAACTGCATGCCGCGCTTGCCCAGCTCCTGCATCAGATTGCCGCTGCTGGGCGTGCCCTTGAACAGCATGTGCTCCAGCAAGTGGGCCATGCCGGTTTCGCCATAGCTTTCGTGGCGGCTGCCCACCAGATAGGTGATGTTGACGGTGGTGGTGGGCTTGGAGGCGTCCGGCGCCAGCAGGACGCGCAGGCCGTTGGGCAGCCGGTATTCGGTGACGCCTTCCACGCTGGTGTAGGCTTGCAGCTGGCTTTGGCTGGCGGCGGCGGGTTCGGCGGCGATGGCCGGCAGGGCGTGGCCCAGGGACAGGGCGAGCAGCAGGCTCAGGGTCTTGATGCGCATGCGGTGGCGTTTCCTCTGGCATGAATGCGGGATGGCGGCGTGCGATGGAGCCGGAATGCTATAGGCTTGCGATTTTGCTTGCCTTCGTCAAGTCGGAAGCATTTCTGGCATGACGTCCGTCGTGTGCAGACAGAATAGGCCGGCGCGGCGGGGAATTGGTTCCCGCCGCGGAATCTGGAAGGTGAAGGTGCTCAGCGTTTCAGATTGCTGATGCTCATCAGCATGCCCATGCCGACGAACAGGGTGACGGTGGCGGTGCCGCCGTAGGACATGAAGGGCAGCGGCACGCCCACCACCGGCAGGATGCCGGACACCATGCCCATATTGACGAAGGCGTAGACGAAGAAGGACAGGGTGATGGAGCCGGCCATCAGCCGGCCGTACAGCGTTTGCGCGCTGGCGGTGATCATCATCGCGCGGCTGAGCACCAGCAGGTAGAGCGTCAGCAGCAGCACATTGCCGGCCAGGCCGAATTCCTCTGAATACACGGCGAAGATGAAGTCGGTGGTGCGTTCCGGGATGTAATCGAGGTGGGTCTGGGTGCCGTTGAGCCAGCCCTTGCCCCAGGGGCCGCCGGAGCCGATGGCGATCATGGACTGGATGATGTGGTAGCCGTCGCCCAGCGGGTCGGTGGTGGGGTCTATCATGGTCAGCACCCGGCGGCGCTGGTAGTCGTGCAGCAGGTTCCAGACGATGGGCAGGCTGGCCGCGCCCAGGCCGATGCCGGCGAAGATCACTTTCCACGGCAGGCCGGCGAAGAACAGCACGAAGAGGCCGGCGGCGGCGATCAGCAGGGTGGTGCCCAGGTCCGGCTGCTTCAGCACCAGCGCGCTGGGCACGGCCATCAGCAAGGCGGCCACCAGATAGTGCCACCAGCGCATCGACAGCTCGTATTTCTGGAAGAACCAGGCCAGCATCATCGGCAGCGCGATCTTCATGATCTCGGACGGCTGGATGCGGGTAATGCCCAGTTCCAGCCAGCGGGTGGAGCCGTTGACGGTGACGCCCTTGAAGTGGACGGCCAGCAGCAGGAGCACGCCCAGGCCGTAGATGGGCGGCGCGAAGTTCATGATGCTTTGCGGCCGCATGCGGGCGATGATCCACATGATGATCAGCGACAGGCTGGTGTAGATCAGCTTATTGTCTATCTTGTCGAAGGACTGGTTGTTGGCCGAGTACAGCAGCACCATGCTGACTACGAAGATCATGCCCAGAAATAGCATCAGCCAGCCGTCCAGCGGCTCTTTGACCTGTTCCCAGACGCGTTTAATTAGAGAGGTCTGCATTGTCGTTGGCGGTGTCGGTGGGCATGGTCTTCAGCGTGCCTTCGATGTCTTTCGGCACTTTGCCCAGCAAGTAGTAATCGAACAGCGCGCGCACGATGGGCGCGGCGGCGGCGGCGCCGAAGCCGGCGTTCTCCACGATCACCGCCACGGCGATGCGAGGCTTGTCCACCGGGGCGAAGGCGATGAACCAACTGTGGTCGCGGTATTGCTCGGCCAGCGCGGAGGCGTTGTACTTGGCGCCCTGTTTGATCTGCACCACTTGGGCGGTGCCGGTTTTGCCCGCCATCGAGTACTGCAGGCCCACGCCCAGCCGCGCGCCGGTGCCGCGCGTCATCACGCCTTCCATGCCGCGCTTCACGTATTCGAAGTTTTCCGGTTTGAACGGGATCTGGCGGGTGGGCATCGGTTCAATGATGCGCGCCTTGCCGCTGCGGGTGTCCACCACTTGCTGGACCAGGTGCGGTTTGAACACTTGGCCGTCGTTGGCCATGATGGCGGTGGCGTTGGCCATTTGCAGCGGGGTGTAGGCGTTGAAGCCCTGTCCGATGCCGATGCTGACCACGTCGGCCGGATACCAGCGGCGGAACTCTTCCTTGTAGCGGGAAAAGCGGCGGGCCTTCCACTCCTTGGACGGCAGCACGCCGATGGATTCGCCGTCCAGGTCGATGCCGCTCTTGCTGCCCAGGCCGAACTGCGCCAGCGCCGGGTGGATCTTGTCTATGCCCATGTCCCAGGCCAGCTTGTAGAAGAAAGTGTCGCTGGAGACTTCGATCGCGCGCTGCAGATTGATCATGCCGTTGCCGGCCTTCTTGCTGTCGCGGAACTGGTGGCTGGAGCCGGGCAGGGTGAAGTAGCCGGGCGCCGGGCGGATGTCGCGCATGCCGATGGCGTGGTTTTCCAAAGCGGCCATCGCCATGAAGGGCTTGAAGGTGGAGCCGGGCGGGTAGGTGCCGCGCAGCGCGCGGTTGATCATCGGCTTCTGCCAGTCGCTGTTCAGATTGGTCCAGGTCTGGGTGTCGATGCCGTCGATGAAGAGATTGGGGTCGAAGCCCGGCTTGGACAGGAAGGCGAGCACGCCGCCGGTGGACGGTTCTATCGCCACCAGCGCGCCGCGGCGGCTGCCGAACAGTTTGTCCGCCATTTCCTGCAGCCGGATGTCCAGCGCCAGCTTCAAGGTGTTGCCGTTGACCGGCGGCGTGCGTCGCAGCGAGCGCACCGCGCGGCCGCCGGAGTCGGTTTCCACTTCCTCGAAGCCGACCTTGCCGTGCAGATCGTCCTCGTACACCGCCTCCAGGCCGGTCTTGCCTATGTAGTTGGAGCCCTTGTAATTGGCGGTTTTCTCTTCTTCTTCCAGCCTTTCCTTGTCGCGCTGGTTGATGCGGCCGATATAGCCGAGCACATGGCTGGTCATTTCCTTGAACGGATAGTCGCGGAACAGCCGCGCCTTGACCTCTACGCCGGGAAAGCGCCAGGACTGGGCGGCGACGCGCGCGGCCTCTTCCTCGCTGAGCTTGGTTTTCAGCGGGATGGATTCGAAGTTCTTGCTCTCGATCAGCAGGCGCTTGAACTGGCGCTCGTCGCGCGGGGTGATGTCCACCAGCTTGCGCAGTTCGGCCTCGGTGGCGGCCAGGTCCGCGATCTTGCTGGGCGTCAGCTCCAGCGTGTAGGCGGAGTAGTTTTGCGCCAGCACCACGCCGTTGCGGTCCAGGATCAGGCCGCGGTTGGGCAGGATGGGCACCAGCGAGATGCGGTTGTTCTGGGCCAGCGTGGAAAAGTGTTCGTGCTGCAGCACTTGCAGCCAGATGAAGCGCGTGAGCAGCACCAGGAACATCAGCACGATCAGCGCGTAAGCGACGATCAGGCGCAGCTGGAACTGGCTGTCTTCGGCCTGCGGGTTCTTGAAGCGGGTGGGTTGAGGCATGGACGGTCCGCGGCGCTAGACCGCGTTATGGCGGTAGGGCATCAGCATCAGCTTGGTCAGCAGCGGCCATAGCAGGGCGCCGATCAAGGGCGGCAGGAAATAGCCCCAGCCGACGAAGGCGGAGCCGGTGAGCATGCGCACCACCACCATGATCAGCTGGTTGGTCAGCAGCAGGCCCAGCACCACCAGCGTCTGCTGGCCCAGGTTGAACATCACCACCTGGCGCTGGCGTGCCAAGGCCAGATAGGCGGTGATCGAATAGGCCAGCGCGTGCTGGCCGAACAATCCCGCGGTGGAGATGTCGGCCACCAGGCCCAGCAAGAAGGCGGTGCCGATATTGACCCGGCGCGGCTGGTTGATCACCCAGTACAGGATCAGCATGCCGATGAAATCCGGCAGCCAGCGCGTGCTGCCGTGCGGCAGCGGGATCAGTTCGATCAGGACGGCGAAGATGAAGGTGAACAGGATGAAGCGGCGCTTCACCGGTTTGAGCAGTTCCTTGGGGCGCTCGAACGTCATCGGGGCTTACTCCTCGGCGGCGGCTTTCTTGCCGCCCCTGCTCTTTTTGACGATGGGGGCCGGTTCCGGCGGACGCGGCGGCGCCTGCTTGTCGCCCAGCACCAGCATGTAGCGGGTTTGCTGCACGCCGGCCAAGGGCGCGGTGGCGATGCGGGCGAAGGTGGCGCCCTGGTTGCGCTCCACCCGGGTTACGCGGGCCACGGGGATGCCGGCCGGATAAACGCCGTCCACGCCGGAGGTGACGATGTGGTCGCCGTCCTTGATGTCCGCGCTTTGCGGCAAGTAGCGGATTTCCACGCCGCCGCCGTAGCCGTACAGGATGGCGCGTTGGCCGGTGCGGGCCACCATCACCGGCACCATCTGGTTCTTGTCTATGACCAGGGTCACTTCCGCGGTCAGCGGCTGCACCCGGGTGACCTGGCCCAAGAGGCCGCTGGCGTCCACCACCGGCTGGCCGGCTTTCAGATTGGCGTCGCTGCCCTTGTCGATGATGATTTTGTAGGAAAACGGATCGCGGCCGGTGTACAGGGTTTCCGCCATCTGCGCCTGCTGGTGGTAGCTGGACTTGATGCCGTTGAGCTTGCGCACTTCGTCCAGCTCGCGCTGCAGGGTTTGCAGCCGCGACAGCTGCGCCGACATTTCCAACTGGCGCACGCGCAAGGCGGTGTTTTCCTGCTTCAGTTCGGTTTGGGAGCTGAGAAAATCGCTGACGTGGCGCATCGCCTGCGCCGGCATGTTCACCGCGCGCTGCACCGGGTACAGCGCCAGCGAGGTGGCTTCGCGCGCCTGTTCCATCAGGCCGAAATAGCTGTCGCCGACCAGGAGCGCCACCGAGGCGGCCACGGCCATGGCCAAGCGCGCGCCGGGCGGCGGCCCGGAGCGGAAAAAGCTGGGGGTGTTGGCAAAGTCCATCGGCTCAGACCTCGCCCCTTGACGCGGGGCGCTGTGCTTCAAAAACGGGCGCGCTTGTCGCGCGCCCGCCATCATCGCTTGCTTTACGAGCGGCCGCCGCCGCCGGAGCCGGGCTCAGGCGGTCGTCGGTCGTTCCGGTTTAGGGGACGTTGGTGAAAATGGTGCCAATCTTGTCCATCTTCTCCAGCGCCTTGCCGGAGCCGCGCACCACGCAGGTCAGCGGTTCTTCGGCCACGAACACCGGCAGGCCGGTTTCTTCGGCCAGCAGGCGGTCGATGTCTTTCAGCAGCGCGCCGCCGCCGGTCAGCACCATGCCCTTGTCGGCGATGTCGGCGCCCAGTTCCGGCGGGGTCTGTTCCAGCGCGATCTTCACCGCGGACACGATTTGGTTCAAGGGCTCGGTCAGTGCTTCCAGGATTTCGTTGGAGGACACGGTGAAGGCGCGCGGAATGCCTTCGGCCAAATTGCGGCCCTTGACTTCCATTTCACGCACTTCGGCGCCCGGGAAGGCGGAGCCTATGGTCTTCTTGATTTCCTCGGCGGTGGTTTCGCCGATCAGCATGCCGTAGTTGCGGCGGATGTAGTTGATGATGGCTTCGTCGAACTTGTCGCCGCCGACGCGGACGGAGTTGGAGTATACCACGCCGCCCAGCGAGATCACGCCGACTTCGGTGGTGCCGCCGCCGATGTCCACCACCATGGAGCCGGTGGGCTCCTCAACCGGCAGGCCGGCGCCGATGGCGGCCGCCATCGGCTCTTCGATCAGTTCCACGCGGCGCGCGCCGGCGGCCAGCGCCGAATCGCGGATCGCCTTGCGTTCCACCTGGGTGGAGCCGCAGGGCACGCAGATCACGATGCGCGGGCTGGCGGCGAAGAAGCGGTTGGGGTTCACCTTCTTGATGAACTGCTTGAGCATCTGTTCGGTGACGGTGAAGTCGGCGATCACGCCGTCCTTCATCGGGCGGATCGCCTGGATGCTGCCCGGGGTGCGGCCCAGCATGCGCTTGGCTTCCAGGCCCACGGCCAGGATGGATTTCTTGTTGGTGGGCGCGTCGCTGTGAATGGCGACGACCGAGGGCTCGTCCAGCACGATGCCTTTGGCGCGCATGTAGATGAGGGTGTTGGCTGTGCCAAGGTCAATGGCGAGGTCGTTGGAGAAGTATCCGGTCAGCGAACGAAACATTGGGCGATCCTGGTCAGTTTTCGTCATGTGGCGGACGCGCCGTCGCGTCCGCGCTTAATCTGTTGTTTGTTGTCTACTCGTACGACCCGAGTCTAACCGCCGCGTGGCAAAACGACGCTTGGCGCCCACTGGGCGACGCCGGCTAAGCGGCTTCGCCCGCTGGCCTTGCGCATCATTTTCCGACGCCGTGTCGGTTCGATAAGGCCTGCACGATCCGGCCCCGGCGCGGCGGCTTGCCGCCTGTCGGCCGCGCGGTGAAAGCGTTGCCGAAATTACGCCGTGGCGTGATGTCGATCTTGGGAGAATCAAGCGGGCTATGATACCCTATAACGCTTGAAATATTAAAGGTTTTGAACGAGGACACCATGTCGCTGACGCATCAGGATGTCGCACGAATTGCCAAGCTTGCCCGCATCAATGTCAATGAAGCGGAAATTGCCGCGACAAGCAAGCAACTCAATAATATTTTCGGCCTGATCGAACAGATGCAGGCGGTGAACACCGACGGCATCGAGCCGATGGCCCATCCGCAGGATGTCTCTTTGCGTTTGCGCGAAGATATCGTTACCGAAACCAATCAGCGCGAAGCTTTCCAGGCCGTGGCCCCGCAAGTGGAAAAGGGCTTGTTCCTGGTCCCCAAGGTCATCGAGTGATGCTCTGATTGCCTGCGCCGGTTTAGGTTCCCGCCCGAGCGGGAGGCCGGCGCCGGTCGCTGTCTGAAAGGACGGCGACGCCATTCCCGGATAGCTAAAGATTCCATTTGAAATGACACAGTCTACTTTAAAGCAACTGTCGCGGCAGCTGGCGGCCAAGGAAGTCTCCAGCCTTGAGCTGGCCACCCAATATCTGGACCGCATCGAGGCGCTGAACCCGGCGCTCAACGCGCTGGTCACCGTCGACCGCGCCAAGACCCTGGCCGAAGCAGCGGCCGCCGACGCGCGCATCGCCGCCGGCAACGCCCATGCGCTGACCGGCGTGCCCATCATCCACAAGGATCTGTTCTGCCAGCAGGGCTGGAAAACCAGCTGCGGCTCCAAAATGCTGGACAACTTCGTGTCGCCGTACAGCGCCCACGTGGTGGAGCAGTGCCAGGCCGCCGGCATGGTGACGCTGGGCCGCGCCAATATGGACGAGTTCGCGATGGGTTCGTCCAATGAGAACTCCTTCTACGGCGCGGTGAAAAATCCCTGGGATCAGAACGCGGTGCCGGGCGGCAGCTCCGGCGGCTCCGCCGCCGCCGTGGCCGCGCGGCTGACGCCGGTGGCCACCGCCACCGACACCGGCGGTTCCATCCGCCAGCCTGCGTCCCACTGCGGCGTTACCGGCATCAAGCCGACCTACGGCGTGGTGTCGCGCTACGGCATGGTGGCCTTTGCCTCCTCGCTGGATCAGGGCGGCCCGATCGCGCAGACCGCCGAGGACTGCGCGCTGATGCTGAACGTGATGGCCGGCTTCGATCAGCGCGACTCCACCTGCTTGGAGCGCGCCCGCGAAGATTACGCCCGCGACCTGAATCAGCCGTTGGCCGGCCTCAAGGTGGGCCTGCCGCGCGAATACTTCGCCGCCGGCCTGAGCGCCGACGTGGCGCGCGCGGTGGACGAGGCGGTGGCGGTGCTGAAACAGCAGGGCGCGCAGGTGGTGGACATCAGCCTGCCCAATACCGAGTTGTCCATCCCGGCCTACTACGTGATTGCGCCGGCCGAGGCCTCCACCAATCTGTCGCGTTACGACGGCGTGCGCTACGGCCATCGCGCCGCCGAGTACAAGGATTTGGTGGACATGTACGAGAAGACCCGCGCCGAAGGCTTCGGCAGCGAGGTCAAGCGCCGCATCCTGGTGGGCAGCTATGTGCTGTCGCACGGCTATTACGACGCCTATTACCTGAAGGCCCAGAAAATCCGCCGCCTGATCGCCAACGATTTCAAAGCCGCTTTCGAGCAGTGCGACGTGATCCTGGGGCCGGTGGCGCCGACCGCGGCTTTCGACATCGGCGCGATGAACGACGATCCGGTGCAGATGTATCTGTCCGACATCTACACGTTGTCGGTGAACCTGGCCGGCTTGCCGGGCATGAGCGTGCCGGCCGGCTTTAGCGCGAATGGCCGCCCTATCGGCTTGCAGATCATCGGCAACTACTTCGGCGAAGCCAAGATGCTGAACGTCGCGCATCAGTTCCAACTTGCGACTGATTGGCACAGCCGCGCGCCGGTGCTGTAAAGCCAGCCGCTGCGCGACGCGAATACGGCGTTGGGCGCGCTTGCCGTACTGAATGTACTGTCTGCGCGCGCCCGCCTTGTCTTCAAGCGCCGCTCGCAGGCCGGCTAAGTTTACGTTTACGAGGGCGGCGTTTTAGCTCCGTCCTGGCATGAAAAAGGATTTTCCGACCATGAAATGGGAAGTCGTCATCGGTATCGAGGTGCATGTGCAGCTCAATACCGTCTCCAAGATTTTCTCCGGCGCCAGCACCGCCTTCGGCGCCGAGCCGAACACCCAGGCCTCCGCGGTGGAGCTGGCCTTTCCCGGCGTGCTGCCGGTATTGAACAAGGCGGTGGTGGACAAGGCCATCCGCCTGGGACTGGCGCTGGACGCCAAGATCAACCAGAAGAATGTGTTCGCGCGCAAGAACTACTTCTATCCCGATCTCCCCAAGGGCTACCAGATCAGTCAGATGGATCTGCCCATCGTCGAAGGCGGTCAGCTGAAGATCCTGGTGGGCGAGCAGGATAAGGTCATCGGCGTGACCCGCGCCCATATGGAAGAGGACGCCGGCAAGAGCCTGCATGAAGACTTCCACGGCCTGTCCGGCATCGACCTCAACCGCGCCGGCACGCCCTTGCTGGAAGTGGTGTCCGAACCGGACATGCGCTCGGTGGACGAGGCGCTGGCCTATGTGAAGGCCTTGTACGCGCTGGTGACCTGGCTGGGCATCTGCGACGGCAATATGCAGGAAGGCAGCTTCCGCATGGACGTCAACGTGTCGGTGCGCCCGGAAGGTCAGCAGGCCTTCGGCACCCGCCGCGAGATCAAGAACCTCAACTCCTTCCGCTTCCTGGAGCAGGCCGCCAAGTACGAAATCCAGTGGCAGATCGACACCCTGGAGGATGGCGGCAAGGTGCAGCAGGCCACCGTGTTGTTCGACCCGGACACCGGTGAGACAGAGGTGATGCGCAGCAAGGAAGACGCGCACGACTATCGCTATTTCCCGGATCCGGACCTGCTGCCGGTGCGCATTTCCGATGAGCAGATCGCCCGCATCCGCGGCGAGATGCCGGAGCTGCCGGCGGCGATGCAAGTCCGTCTGGTGGAGGCTTACGGCGTGTCCGCCTACGACGCGGCGTTGCTGACCTCCAGCCTGGCGCAGGCGCAGTACTTCGAGGCCGCGGCCAAGGCCTCCGGCCAGGGCAAATTGGCCGCCAACTGGATCAACGGCGAGATCGCCGCGCGACTGAATCGCGACGGCAAGGAGATCGCCGATTGCCCGATCTCGGCCGAGCGCCTGTCTGGCCTGATCGCGCGCATCGCCGACGGCACGCTGTCCAGCAAGCTGGCCAAGCAGGTGTTCGACGCCTTGTGGGACAGCGAACTGTCCGCCGACGACATCATCGAGCGCGACGGCCTGAAGCAAGTGTCCGACGTCGGCGCCATCGAGAAAATGGTGGAGGAAGCGATCGCCGCCAATCCCAAGGCGGTGGAAGAATTCCGCGCCGGCAAGGAGAAGGCGCTCAACGCCTTGGCCGGCCAGGTGATGAAAGCCTCCAAAGGCAAGGCGAATCCGGCTCAGGTGCAGGATATTCTGCGTCAAAAGCTGGCCTAATCCGGCGGAACTTCAGGGCGGCGGCGCCGGTCGTGGCGCCGCCGCCCTGTTTTTGTGTTGCGGCGCGACAAGTGGTCTTGCTCTGGACTGTCCTTGGAAATATTCCCAGGCCCGGGGTGTGGTGTTTCGGAAATGGTTCGAGTGTTAACAGCTCACTTTGACTGATGTTTTTAAGCCTCTGATTTGACAAGGAATCCGCTTTTTGCCTGGTCCGCTAAGTCATTGTCTCAAAAGGTGAATTAGAACTTCTCGATGTTGACCGTGGGGAAGTTCTTTCTTATAGTGGCGGAAAGTGGGGCGAAGTGGGTGAAAGTGGGGCATTTGTCCCAGGGGGCGACGGCCCCTTAGGTTTATTCGGTCAGCGGGCTCGAAATCATGATTGGTGGCGTCAGCATCTTGTCTCTCGATAGCAAGGGGCGTTTGGCTATTCCGGCTAAACACCGCGAGACACTGCTGTCCGCTTTCGGGCACAAACTGATCGTCACCCTCGAGTCCCAAGACCACTTGCTGATCTACCCCGAACCCAACTGGCGTCCGGTCGAAGCCCGCCTGCTAGCCCTTCCCACCGGCAATCCCACTCTGAAACGTTATCAGCGCCTCGTGCTCGGCCACGCGGAAACGCTGGAAATGGACAGCGCCGGACGCATTCTGCTGCCCGCGCGCCTGCGCGATCTCACCGGACTCGACAAAGACGTCGCGCTGGTGGGCATGGGCAACCGCTTCGAGCTGTGGAATGCCGAGGAATGGGACAACCAGACCGCTGACGCCCTGGCCATCGATCAAACCGATCTGGCCCAACACCTTGGAGACTTTACGCTGTGAGCACCACCCCTTTCGTGCACCTGACGGTGCTCTTGACCGAAGCGGTCGACGCGCTCGCCATCCGGCCGGATGGCGTCTACGTCGATTGCACTTTCGGTCGAGGTGGCCACAGCCGCTTGATCCTGTCGCGACTGGGGCCGCAAGGCCGCCTGATCGCTTTCGACAAGGATCCCGAAGCCATCGCCGTGGCCACGCGGCTGGCGGAGGAAGACCCGCGCTTTCAGATCGTGCACAACGGTTTTGAAACGCTGGGGCAGGAATTGGACCGCCTGGGCGTGCCCCAGGTGGACGGCGTGTTGATGGATCTGGGCGTGTCCTCGCCGCAGATCGACGACGGACGGCGCGGTTTCAGCTTCCGTTTCGACGCGCCCTTGGACATGCGTATGGATACCACCCGCGGCATCACCGCGGCCGAATGGTTGGCGACGGCAGACGAGGCCGATATCAGAGAGGTCATCAAGACTTATGGTGAAGAGCGGTTTGCTCGCAAGATCGCAGCAGCCATTGTTGCGCAAAGGGCTGACGCCCCCCTCCAGACCACGCGTGAGCTCGCCGTGCTCGTTGGGCAAAACGTCCGTACTCGGGAACCGGGTCAGGACCCCGCAACGCGTACCTTCCAAGCGATACGGATCTTTGTGAACCGCGAGCTGGACGAACTCAAGGCGGTGCTGCCGCAGGCGGCGCGCCGCCTGGCGGAAAACGGCCGCCTGGCGGTGATCAGCTTTCATTCGCTGGAAGACCGCATCGTCAAGCAATACCTGCGCGACGCCAGCAGCGAGGAAAAGCTGCCGGCGTGGGCGATGGTGCGCGCGTCCGATATGGCCCAGCCGCCGCTGTCCACCGTGGGCAAGCCGGTGCGCGCCGGCGATGAGGAGGTGCGCGCCAACGCGCGCTCCCGCAGCGCCATCATGCGCGTGGCCGAGCGCACCGCCGCGCCGTGGCGGGAGATCGACGCATGAACAAGCTCAACGCGATACTGCTGGTCATCGTGGTGCTGTCCGCCTGGTCGGTGGTCACCTCGACCCATGTGTCGCGCAAGCTCTACAGCGATTTGCAGAAGGAACGCAAATCCGCCCAGCAGCTGGAGATCGAGTTTGGCCAGCTGCAGCTGGAGCAGAGCACCTGGGGCGCGCACGCGGTGATTGAGAAAGCCGCGTCCAGCCGCCTCGACATGCATATCCCGGACCCGCGCCAGACCCAGGTGATCTCGCCTGGGAAGGGGATGTGATGCGCACTTACTCCCCTCGCCACCAGCAACGCATCCCGGACGCCAGCCCCGCGCTGCGCATGAAGCCGGGCCGCGTGCGCTTTGTGCTGCTGATGCTGGCGCTGCTGTTCCTGGCCTTGATCGGCCGCGCAGTCTATCTGCAAGTGGTGCAGCAGGACTTCCTGCAAAACCAGGGCGAGGCGCGTTTCCGCCGCGCGCTGACGCTGGAGGCCAACCGCGGCGTGATCACGGACCGCAATGGGGAACCGCTGGCGATCAGCTCGCCGGTGCAGACCATCTGGGCCAGCCCGGCGGACATGGAGCCGGTGCCGCCGGCCAAGCTGCGCGAACTGGCGGCGATGCTGGATCTGTCGCCGGAGGAGCTGTCGGCCAAACTGTCCGACCGCAAGAAGGAATTCGTCTACGTCAAACGCCAGATCAGCCCTGAGCTGGCCGACAAGGTGATGGCGCTGGGCGTGCCCGGCATCGCCAAACAGCAGGAATTCCGCCGCTTCTACCCGGCCGGGGAAATCGTGTCCCACATCATCGGTTTCACCGGCGTGGACGGCAAGGGCCAGGAAGGCGTGGAGCTGGCGCGCGAGAAAATGCTGGCAGGCAAGGACGGCCGTCGCGTGGTGCTGAAGGACCGCCGCGGCCACATCATCGAAGACGTCGCCGCCATCGAGCCGCCGCGCGACGGCCAAAAACTGGCGCTGGCGGTGGATCACCGCATCCAATACCTGGCTTACCGCGAGCTCAAGGCCGCAGTGGAGCTGAACAAGGCCAAGGCCGGCAGCGTGGTGGTGGTGGACGCCCACACCGGCGAGTTGCTGGCGCTGGCCAATTACCCCTCGTTCAACCCCAACAACCGCAGCGGCGTGACGCCGGAAATGATGCGCAACCGCGGGGTGATCGATCTGTTCGAGCCGGGCTCGACGATGAAGCCGTTGTCCATCTCGCTGGCGTTGGAAAACGGCAAGGCCGGACTCAACACGGTGCTGGACACCCACACTTACATGATAGGCCCGGCCACCATCCGCGACGTGGCGCCGCGCCCCAGCCTGGACATCCTCGGCATCATCCAGAAATCGTCCAACGTCGGCACCAGCAAGCTGGCGCTGATGAGCTCGCCGGAGCAATCGTGGAAGCATTACGACGCGCTGGGCTTTGGCCGCGCGCCGGAAACCGGCTTCCCCGGCGAAGCCGGCGGCCGGCTGCGCGACTGGCACAACTGGCGGCCCATCGAGCAGGCGACGATGTCCTTCGGCTACGGCATCTCGGTCAGCCTGATTCAGATGGCGCGCGCCTACACCGTGTTCGCCAACGACGGCGTGATGCTGCCGATCTCGCTGTACAAGACCGCCACCCCGATGCCGGGCAAGCGGGTGCTGAGCGAAAAGACCGCGCACGAGATGCGCGATCTGCTGATCGCCAACAGCCAGCCGGGAGGCGGCGCCGTCGGCGGCCGCATCATCGGCTACAGCGTGGGCGGCAAGAGCGGCACCGCGCGCAAGCTGGAAGGCCGCGCCTATGTGGCCAACAAGCACCGCGCGCTGTTCATGGGCTTCGCGCCGGGCAAAGCGCCGCGCGTGATCGTGTCGGTGATGATAGACGAGCCCTCCGCGGGCAAATATTACGGCGGCGCGGTGGCTGCGCCGGTGTTCTCGCAGATCGCCGGCGGCGCGCTGCGGGTGCTGAACGTGCAGCCGGACGAGCCCTCCAACAACACTTTATTGCCGGAATCCACCCCGGTGCCGGTGGATTTTTGATCAGATCATGAAAAGCCGTTTGACCCCCATGCCGGACTGGAATCCGGCCGACATCAAACAATTGGGACTGCCCGTCAAACGGGTGGAGACCGACAGCCGCCGCGTGCTGCCCGGCGACGTGTTCCTGGCGTGCCCTGGCCTGCATTCCGACGGCCGCGACTACATCCAGGCCGCGCTGGCGAAAGGCGCGGCCGCGGTGTTGTGGGACGACGCCGGCGGCTTCGCCTGGAACCCGCTGTGGCAGGCGCCCAATCTGCCGGTGCCGCATCTGCGCGACCGCATCGGCATGCTGGCGGCCGAGGTCTACGGCTATCCCAGCCGCGCGCTGCGCGTGATCGGCATCACCGGGACCAACGGCAAGACCTCGATTTCCCACTGGCTGGCGCAGGCTTTCTCGCTGCTGGGCCAGAAGGCGGCGCTGATCGGCACCGTCGGCAACGGCTTTTACGGCGAACTGACCGAAACCACCCACACCACGCCGGACCCGGTGACCATCCAGCAAAAGCTGGCCGAATACCGCCGCCAGGGCGCGCATGTGGTGACCATGGAGGTGTCCAGCCACAGCCTGGATCAAAGCCGCGTCAACGGCGTGGACTTCGCCACCGCGGTGCTGACCAACCTGACTCGCGACCACCTGGACTACCACGGTTCGATGGAAGCCTACGGCGAATCCAAGAAGAAACTGTTCTTCTGGGAAGGCCTGAAGCACGCGGTGATCAACGCCGACGATGAATTCGGCCGCCAGCTGGCCGCCGAAATCGAACCGTCTGAGACCCAGGTGGTGACTTACGGCCTGGAGCAGGGCGATGTGCGTCCGCTGGCGCTGGCCGCCACGCTGGACGGCCTGCAACTGACGGTGACCACGCCCTGGGGCGTCGCCGATGTGCGCACCGGCCTGGTGGGCCGCTTCAACGCCGCCAATCTGCTGGCCTGTCTGGCCACGCTGTGCGTCAACGGCGTCAGCCTGCGCGACGCCGCCGCGGTGATGGCGCGCATCCAGCCGGCGCGCGGCCGCATGCAGAGCGTGGGCGGCGCGCACGAGCCGCTAGTGGTGATCGACTACGCCCACACGCCGGACGCGCTGGAAAAAGCCTTGTCCACGCTGGCCGAGATCCGCCCGGAAGGCGGCCGCCTGTTCTGCGTGTTCGGCTGCGGCGGCGACCGCGATCCGGGCAAGCGCCCGATGATGGGCGCCATCGCCGAGAACATCGCCGACGTGGCGGTGCTGACCAGCGACAATCCGCGCACCGAAGACCCGCAAGCCATTCTGCGCGACGTGCTCGCCGGCATGGACGCCGCGCGCACCCACGTCGAGGCGGACCGCGAAGCCGCCATCCACTGGGCGGTGAGCCAGGCGCGCGCCGGCGACGTGGTGCTGGTGGCCGGCAAGGGGCATGAGGAATACCAGGACATCGCCGGCGTCAAGCGGCCGTTCTCCGACTTCCGCGTGGCGGAAGAAGCGCTGACCGCCTGGGGAGAGCGCGCATGATGACGCTGCTGCAGGCCGCCGAACTGGCCCGGGGCGCTTTGAGCGGCCCGGACGGCGACATCCTGCGCGTGGTGACCGACAGCCGCGAGGCCGGCCCCGGCGATCTATTCGTCGCGCTGAAGGGCGAACGCTTCGACGCCCACGATTTCGTCGCCGAGGTGACGGCCAAGGGCGCGGCCGCGCTGGTGCGCGCGGATTTCGAGCTGTCCGGCGCCAGCCTGATCCGTGTGGACGACACCCTCCTGGCCCTCGGTCGGCTGGCCTCCGGCTGGGCGCAACGCCAGCCGGCGCTGCGCATCGGCGTCACCGGCTCCAACGGCAAGACCACGGTCAAGGAAATGCTGGCCGCCATTCTGCGCCAATATGCAGGCGCGGACGCGGTGCTGGCCACCGCCGGCAACTTCAACAACGATATCGGTCTGCCGCTGACCCTGCTGCGGCTGACGCCGGCGCATCGCTACGCGGTGCTGGAGATGGGCATGAACCATCACGGCGAGCTCCGCTACCTGACCGGCCTGGCCCGGCCGTGCATCGCGCTGGTCAATAACGCGATGCGTGCCCACTTCGGTTATTTCGGCTCCACCGAGGAAGTGGCGCGCGCCAAGGCGGAAATCTTCGAAGGCCTGGACGCCGACGGCGCGGCGGTGCTGAACGCCGACGACGCCAATCTGGCCTTGTTCCGCCGCGCGGCGGACGGCCGTCGCCAGATCGCCTTCGGCCTGGGCGCCGAAGCCGACGTCCGCGCCGTCGACATCGAACTGAGCGCCTTGAGCAGCCGCTTCACGCTGCGTTGCGCCGACGGCGAACGGCGGATCGAATTGCCGGCGCCGGGCGAACACAATGTGCGCAACGCGCTGGCCGCGGCCAGCCTGGCCTTGGCCGCCGGCGTGTCGCTGGACGACATTGCCGCCGGCCTGGCGGCCTTCGGCGGTGCCAAGGGCCGTTTGCAGCTCAAGCAAAGCCCGCGCGGTCTGAGCGTGATCGACGACAGCTACAACGCCAACCCGGATTCGATGAAGGCCGGGATCGACGTGCTGGTTCGCCTGCCGGCGCCGCGCTGCTTCGTGATGGGCGACATCGGCGAACTGGGCGAAGCCGCCGACGCGCTGCACGCGGAAGTGGGCGAGTACGCGCGGACGCGCGACGTGGACCTGCTGCTGACCTTGGGCGAGGTTTCGCGCCACGCCGCCGCCGCCTGCGGCGCGCGCGGCAAACATTTTGATTCGATTGACGAGTTGTACGAGTTTCTCGACCGGCAGTTGCCGTCGGGTGCCTCCGTTCTGGTCAAGGGGTCGCGCTTCATGCGCATGGAACGGGTGGTGGAACACCTGATGCAACAATTTAGAGAGGAACAATAACGTGCTGCTCTGGCTGGCTGAACTGCTGGGCTCCCACATCCGGGCCTTCAACGTCTTCAACTACATCACGCTGCGCGCGGTGATGGCGGCGCTGACCGCGCTGGCGATCTCCCTGCTGCTGGGGCCGTGGGTGATCCGCAAGCTGACCGAGCTCAAAGTGGGCCAGGCGGTGCGCAACGACGGCCCGCAAACCCATCTGGTCAAGGCCGGCACGCCGACCATGGGCGGCTCGCTGATCCTGCTGGCCATCGGCCTGACCACGCTGCTGTGGGCGGACTTGTCCAATAAATACGTGTGGCTGCTGCTGGCGGTGATGTTCGGCACCGGCGCGCTGGGCTTTTACGACGACTGGCGCAAGGTGGTGTACAAGGACCCGAAAGGCGTGTCCGCCAAGTTCAAGATGGCCTGGCAGTCCGCCATCGCCATCGGCGCCGGCGTGTTCCTGATCGCCACCGCCAAGCTGCCGGCGTCCACCGAGCTGATCGTGCCCTTCGTCAAGACCATCTCCTATCCGCTGGGCGCGATCGGTTTTTGCATCCTGACCTATTTCGTCATCGTCGGCACCTCCAACGCGGTGAACCTGACCGACGGCCTGGACGGCCTGGCGGCCCTGCCCACCGTGATGGTGGCGGCCGGCCTGTCCATCTTCGCCTATGTCGCCGGCCACGCGGTGTTTTCCAAATATCTGGGCTTGCCCTTCATTCCCGGCGCGCACGAGGTGGTGGTGTTCTGCGCGGCGATGTGCGGCGCTTGCTTGGGATTTTTATGGTTCAACGCCTATCCGGCCCAGGTGTTCATGGGCGACGTCGGCGCGCTGGCGCTGGGCGCGGCGCTGGGCACCGTGGCGGTGATCGTGCGTCAGGAAATCGTGCTCTTGATCATGGGCGGCCTGTTCGTGGTGGAAGCGCTGTCGGTGATGATTCAGGTGGCTTCGTTCAAGCTCACCGGCAAGCGGGTGTTCCGCATGGCGCCGCTGCATCACCACTATGAGTTGAAGGGCTGGAAGGAAACGCAAGTGGTGGTGCGTTTCTGGATCATCACCATGATGCTGGTGTTGGCCGGCCTGTCCACCATCAAGCTGCGTTGAGGAAGACTATGGACTACGCGAATCGTCACGTCGTGGTGGTGGGCTTGGGAGGCTCGGGCCTGGCGGCCGCGCGCTACCTGGCCGCGCACGGCGCGCGCGTGAGCGTGGCCGACGCCAAGCCGTCGGCCGAGCGCGTGGCCGAGCTGCGCGCCTTCCTGCCGCAGGCGGAAGTGCGCGCCGGCGATTTCAGCGCCCAGACCTTCGCCGACGCCGACTTGCTGGTGCTGAGCCCGGGCGTGCCGCTGAAACACCCGGCCGTCGCCGCCTACCGCCAAGCCGGCGGCGAGGTGATCGGCGATATCGAAGTGCTGGCGCGCGCGATCCGCGGCGACGGCAGCAAGGTGATCGCCATTACCGGTTCCAACGGCAAGAGCACGGTCACCAGCCTGGCGGGCCATCTGTGCGCCGCCGCCGGCCTGGACGCAGTGGTGGCCGGCAATATCGGCCTGGCGGTGCTGGAAGCGCAGCTGGAACGCGAGCAAAGCGGCAAGCGCCCGGACGTGTGGGTGCTGGAGCTGTCCAGTTTTCAACTGGAATCCACATTTACGCTGGAGGCCGACGCCGCCACGGTGCTGAATATTTCCGAGGACCACCTGGACCGTTACGACGATCTGCTGGACTACGCCCACACCAAGACCCGGGTGTTCCACGGCGCCGGCGTCCAGGTGCTGAACCGCGACGACGCGCTGGTGCGCGCGATGGTTCGCCCCGGCCGCGCGGTCAAATGGTTCTCGCTGACAGAGGATGCCGGATACGCGTTGCGGCAGGATGACGGCCGCTACTGGCTGAGCCTGGACGGCGAGCGGGCCTTCGATTGCGCCGAGATGCGTTTGCAAGGCCTGCACAACGCCGCCAACGCGCTGGCCGCGCTGGCCTTGTGCGAAGCCGTGGGCGCGCCGCGCGCCGCGCTGCTGCAAGGACTGAAAACCTTCCACGGTTTGGAACATCGCGTCGAGCTGGTAGACGAAATCGCCTCGGTTGCGTTTATCGATGATTCCAAGGGCACCAATGTCGGCGCCACCGAGGCGGCGCTGAACGGCATGACCCGTCCGGTGGTGTTGATCGCCGGCGGCGACGGCAAGGGCCAGGACTTCGCGCCGCTGGCGCCGGCCTGCCGCCGCATCGCCCGCGCCGTGCTGTTGATCGGCCGCGACGCCGGCAAGATCCGCGCCGCGCTGTCCGCCACCGGCTTGCCCTTGCACGACTGCGAGACGCTGGAAGAAGCCACCCGCCGCGCGGCGGAACTGGCGCAGCCGGGCGACGTGGTGTTGCTGTCGCCGGCCTGCGCCAGTCTGGACATGTTCCGCAACTACGCGCATCGCGCCCAGGTGTTCATCGACGCCGTGCGCGCGTGGAAGGCGCGGCAAGCGGAGGCGACGCGGCCATGATCGTGCACGGAGCCCGGCGTTACGCCGCCATCAAGCCGTTCGACGAGGCGCTGTCCTGGGCGCTGGCCCTGCTGTTGTCGATCAGCCTGGTGATGGTGTACTCGGCGTCCATCGCCTACGCCGAGGCCGACGCGGCCACGCATAACCGCTACTTCTACCTGATCCGTCACATGATCTTCATGACGATAGGGCTGAGCGCGGCCTATATCGCCTTCCAGATTCCAACGGCGTTCTGGCAGAAGTACTCCGGCAAGATTTTCCTGATCGGACTGGTCTTGCTGGTGCTGGTGCTGATTCCCGGCATCGGCAAGATGGTCAACGGCTCGCGGCGCTGGATCAATCTGATCGTGCTGAACCTGCAGCCGTCGGAGGTGATGAAGTTCGCCACCGTGCTGTACGCGGCGGATTACACCGTGCGCAAGAGCCATTTGCTGCACAGCTTGAAGGAAGGCTTCGCGCCGATGTTCGCCGCCATGGTGGTGGTGGCCTTCCTGCTGCTGCGCGAGCCGGACTTCGGCGCGCTGATGGTGGTGATGAGCATCGCGATGGGCGTGCTCTTCCTCGGCGGCATCAATATGCGCATCTTCAGCGGGCTGGCGGTGATGGCGGTGGGCGCCATCGTGGTGTTGATCATTTCCTCGCCGTACCGGCTGAAGCGGGTGCTGGGCTTCATGGACCCGTGGGACGACCCGTACGGCAAGGGCTACCAGCTGTCGCACTCCTTGATCGCCATCGGTCGCGGCGAGTGGTTCGGCGTCGGTCTGGGCGGCAGCATAGAGAAATTGTTTTACCTGCCGGAGGCGCACACCGACTTCATCATGGCGGTGATTTCGGAAGAGTTCGGCTTTGCCGGCATCTGCGTGGTGGTCGGTCTGTACGCCTGGATCGTGCGCCGCGCCTTCCACATCGGCGTGGAATCGAAAAAGCTGGAGCGTTACTACCAGTCGCTGGTGGCGCAGGGTCTGGGTATCTGGCTCGGCATCCAGGTGTTTTTCAACATCGGGGTGAATATGGGCCTGCTGCCGACCAAGGGTTTGACCTTGCCGCTGATGTCTTTCGGCGGCTCGGCGATGTTGATGAATTTGATCGCGGTGGCGGTGCTGCTGCGAGTTGATTATGAAAACCGCCGCATCATGCGCGGCTACAAAGTGTAGCCGCGTATGAGCAGCGCTGTCAGGCGCCTTAGGGCGTAAGCCCGTAGGCGGCGGTTTCTGCGAGCCCGAAGGGCGAAGCAAAAACCGGCGCATGATGCGCGGCAACGAGAGTTAACGGAACGGATAGAGATGGCGAATCGCACGGTCATGGTGATGGCGGCTGGCACGGGTGGACACATCGTCCCCGGCCTCGCCGTGGCCAAGGAATTGCAAAGCCGGGGCTGGAAGGTGGTGTGGCTGGGCACCCGGCGCGGCATGGAGAACAAGCTGGTGCCACCGACCGGCATTCCGCTGGAGCGGCTGAATTTCCATGGCGTGCGCGGCAAGGGCCTGCTGGGCTCGCTCAAGGGCGCGCTGCAGCTGGCTGGCGCTTTCTTCAGCAGCGCGGCGCAGATTTTCCGCCACCGCCCGGACGTGGTGCTGGGCATGGGCGGCTACGTCTGCCTGCCCGGCGGCGTGATGGCGGGCCTGCTGTGGAAACCGCTGGTCCTGGTCAACGCCGATGCCGGCCTGTTGTTGAGCAATAAGGCCTTGCTGCCCTTCGCCAAGAAACTGGCTTGCGGTTTCGACGGCGACGCGGCGCGCAACGGCAAGGCGCTGGTCACCGGCAATCCGGTGCGTGGCGAGATCGAGGGCATCGCCGCGCCGGCGGAGCGCTTCGCTGGCCGCAGCGGTCCGCTGAAGGTGCTGGTGGTGGGCGGCAGCCTGGGCGCCAAGGTATTGAACGAAACGCTGCCGCAGGCGATGGCGAAGCTGCCGGCCGACAAGCGGCCGCGACTGACGCATCAGACCGGCGAGGCGAACTTCGCCGCGGTCGAGGCCGCGTATCAGGCCGCGGGCCTGCGGGAGCAAGTGGAACTGCTGCCCTTCGTCGACGATATGCCGCAGCGTCTGGCCGAATGCGATCTGGTGATCTGCCGCGCCGGCGCGATCACGGTCAGCGAATTGTGCGCGGCCGGCGTGCCCAGCGTGCTGGTGCCGCTGGTGGTGTCCACCACCGGCCATCAGCGCGACAACGCCGAGTGGATGGCGCAGGCCGGCGCGGCCTGGCATCTGCCGCAGAAAGAATTGAACGCCGACGGGCTTGCGGGCCTGCTGGCGGGTTTGGATAGAGAGCAGTTGCTGGACAAGGCCGAACGCGCGCGCGCGCTGGCGCGTTCCGGCGCAGCCGGCCGGGTGGCCGACCTGTGCCAGCAGCTGGCCCGGGAATGACAGAGCGTCATACGAGCGCTCAAGCAGAGACACAGACATGAAACACAGGGTCAAACACATACATTTCGTCGGCATCGGCGGCGTGGGCATGTGCGGCATCGCCGAGGTGCTGCACGGCCTGGGCTTTACCGTGTCCGGCTCCGACATGGCGGAAAGCGCCACCAGCAAGCGGCTGATCGATCAGGGCATCCGCGTGTTTTACGGCCACGACGCCACCTATATGCACGGCGCCGACGTGGTGGTGACCTCCACCGCGGTCAAGGCCGACAATCCGGAAGTGCTGGAAGCGCGCGCCAACAAGATCCCGGTGATCCCGCGCGCGCTGATGCTGGCGGAACTGATGCGCTTCAAGCAGGGCATCGCCATCGCCGGCACCCACGGCAAGACCACCACCACCAGCCTGACCGCTTCGGTGCTGGGCGCGGCCGGCCTGGACCCCACCTTCGTTATCGGCGGCAAGCTGACCGCGGCCGGCACCAACGCGCGCCTGGGCTCCGGCGAGTTCCTGGTGGCCGAGGCCGACGAATCGGACGCCTCCTTCCTGCATCTGACTCCGGTGATGGCGGTGGTGACCAATATCGACGCCGACCACATGGACACCTACGACCACAGCTTCGACAAGCTCAAGCAGGCTTTCGTCGACTTCCTGCAGCGGCTGCCGTTCTACGGCCGCGCGGTGCTGTGCGTGGACGATCCCCATGTGCGCGAGATCCGCGGCCGCATCACCAAGCCGGTGACCACCTACGGCCTGGACGATTCCGCCGACATCTACGCCGAGAACGTCCGCGCCGCGGCCGGGCAGATGCATTTCGACGTGGTGGTGAAGAACGGCAAGGAAGTGCGTTTCCCGGTGGTGCTGAACATGCCGGGCCGCCACAACGTGCTCAACGCGCTGTCCGCCATCGCCATCGGCCTGGAGTGCGGCGCCAGCGTGGAAGCGATCCAGCAAGGCCTGGCCGAGTTCGCCGGCGTCGGCCGCCGCTTCCAGCGTTACGGCGAAGTGCCGGCCAAGGACGGCGGCAGCTTCACCCTGGTGGACGATTACGGCCATCACCCGGTGGAAATGGCCGCCACGCTGGCCGCGGTGCGCGGCGCCTTCCCGGACAAGCGTCTGGTGCTGGCCTTCCAGCCGCACCGCTACACCCGCACTCGGGACCTGTTTGAAGACTTCGTCAAAGTGCTGTCCAGCGTGGACGCCTTGCTGCTGTCCGAAGTCTACGCCGCTGGCGAAGCGCCCATCGTGGCCGCCGACGGCCGCGCCTTGGCGCGCGCGGTGCGCGTGCAGGGCAAGGTGGAGCCGGTGTTCGTCGAGGACATCGCCGAGATGCAGCAGACCATTTTCGATCAGGCCCGTGACGGCGACGTGGTGGTGACCATGGGCGCGGGCTCCATCGGCGCGGTGCCGGCCAAAGTGGCGGCGGGCGCGTGATGATGAATGACAAGGACAAGGCAATGAAGCAGTACGGCAAGGTGGCGGTGATGATGGGCGGCAGTTCCTCCGAGCGCGAAGTGTCGCTGATGAGCGGCGCCGGCGTGCTCAAAGCCCTGCAATCCCGTGGCGTGGACGCTCACAAGTTCGATCCGTCGGAACAGCCGCTGAGCGCGCTGAAGGACGAGGGTTTCGACCGCGTGTTCAACATCCTGCATGGGCCCTTCGGCGAAGATGGCACCCTGCAGGGCGTGCTGGAAAGCATGGGCCTGCCGTATACCGGTTGCGGCGTGATGGCGTCGGCGATCTGCATGGACAAATGGCGCACCAAGCTGCTGTGGCAGGGCGCCGGCCTGCCGATCCCGGCCTTCGAACTGCTGGACGAGAACAGCGACTTCGCCGCGGTGGAAGCCAAGCTGGGCCTGCCCATCTTCGTCAAGCCGGCCACCGAGGGCTCCAGCATCGGCGTGACCAAGGTCAAGCAGCCGGGCGAACTGAAGGCGGCGTTTGAAGAGGCGCGAAAATACGACAGCATCGTGATCGCCGAGCGTTTCATCGGCGGCGGCGAATACACCTGCGCGGTGATCGGCGACACGGCGTATCCGACCATCAAGATCGAACCGGCGACCGAGTTTTACGACTACGACGCCAAGTATTTCCGCGACGACACCGTCTACCGCTGCCCGTCCGGCCTGAGCGAAGACGTGGAGACGCGCGCGCGCGAACTGTCGCTGGCGGCTTTCCGCGTGTTGGGCGGCCGCGGCTGGGGCCGGGTGGATTTCCTGATGGACGAAGTCGGCGGCATTTACCTGCTGGAAGCCAACACCAATCCGGGCATGACCAGCCACAGCCTGGTGCCGATGGCGGCGCGGGCGATGGGCATCAGTTACGAGGATTTGTGCCTCAAGGTGCTGGATATGGTGCATGTGGGATAACCATCGGCTGCTTAGAGGCCTGGCCAATCTGATGCTGGCCGCCGCAGCGCTGATGTTGCTGTATGCAGGAGGGTTCTGGTTGACGCACGCTCCGGTGTTTCCGGTGAAGAAGATCCAGATTCGCGGCGACATGAAACGCGTGACGCCGGAACAGCTGAAGTTCATTGCCGAGCATGAGCTGTCCGGCACCTTCTTCACGCTGGACATCGACAAGACGCGGGCGGCCTTCGGCAAATTGCCGTGGGTGCGGGATGCCCAGGTGCGGCGGCGCTGGCCGGACGCGCTGGACATTTCGGTGGAAGAGCATGTGGCGCTTGCGCGCTGGGGAGAGAACGGCCTGGTCAATACCCGAGGAGAGCGGTTCGACGCCGCCAGCGACCAGGACCTGCCGGTGTTTTACGGGCCGGCGGGGGCAGAGAAGGACATGAGCGAAATGCTGGGAGGGCTGCGGCAGGATCTGGCCCCGGCGGGCGTCAAGCCGGCGGCGCTGTGGCTGTCCAGCCGCCGCGCCTGGAAAGTGGGGCTGGACAACCAGGTGCAGCTGGAGCTGGGACGCAACGACGTGAGTCCGCGCGCCCGCCGCTTCGCCCAGTACTGGAAGAGCAAATTGGCGGCGTTGCCGTATCACGTGGAATACGTGGATATGCGCTACCCGAATGGATTCGCCGTGCGGATGCCCGATTACAAGGCGCCGCCGGCCAAGGGAAACAAGTAATTAGCAGTTGGAGCGACAGGTGAGCAAACCAAAGGAAAGCAAGAACATGCTGGTTGGCCTCGACATCGGCACATCCAAGATCGTGGCGATCGTCGCAGAAGTCCTGGAGGACGGCCAACTTAATATCGTCGGCATGGGCCACACCCCGTCGCGCGGTTTGAAGCGCGGCATGGTGGTGAACATCGAATCCACGGTGCAGGCCATCCAGCGCGCGCTGGAAGAGGCGGAACTGATGGCCGACTGCAAGATTCACGAAGTGTTCGCCGGCATCGCCGGCAGCCACATCAAGAGCGTGAACTCGCACGGCATGGTGGCGATCAAGGATCGCGAAGTCACCAAGATGGACATCGACCGCGTGATTGAAACCGCGCGCGCGGTGACCATCCCGCCGGACCATCAGGTGCTGCACATCCTGACCCAGGAATACAGCATCGACGGTCAGGAAGGCGTGCGCGAACCGCTGGGCATGAGCGGCGTGCGGCTGGAAGCCAAGGTGCACATCGTCACCGGCGCGGTGTCCGCCGCCCAGAACGTGACCAAGTGCGTGCGCCGCTGCGGTCTGGAAGTGTCCGACCTGGTGCTGCAGCCGATGGCCTCCGCCATCGCGGTGCTGTCGGAAGACGAAAAAGATCTGGGCGTGTGCCTGATCGACATCGGCGGCGGCACCACCGATATCGCGGTCTACGCCAACGGCGCGATCCGCCACACCGCGGTGATTCCGATCGCAGGCGATCAGATCACGAACGACATCGCCATGGCCTTGCGCACCCCGACCAAGGAAGCCGAGGACATCAAGATCCAGCACGCGGTGGCGCTGGTGGCGATGGCGGACCCGAGCCAGATGATAGAAGTGCCGGGCGTGGGCGAGCGCGGGCCGCGGCAGATGTCGCGCGCCACGCTGGCCGAAGTGGTGGAGCCGCGGGTGGAAGAGTTGTTCCAACTGGTGCAGCAGGAACTGCGCCGCAGCGGCTTCGAGGATTTGCTGTCCTCCGGCATCGTGCTGACCGGCGGCGCCAGCCTGATGCCGGGCATGGTGGAGCTGGCGGAGGAAGTGTTCCACATGCCGGTGCGCGTCGGCGTGCCTAAGTATGTGGGCGGCCTGGCGGAAGTGGTGAAGACCCCGCGCTTCTCCACCGGCGTCGGCCTGCTGTTGTACGGCAAGGATCAGATTCAAACGCATGCCGGCCCCAAGGTGGAGACGGCGGGTGTGGGCCAGATGTTCACGCGCATGAAGGCGTGGTTCGCTGGCAATTTCTAAGCGCTACGCGGCCGGCGCACTCGCTGGCCACGATAGCGATCGGGCAGATGTATATGAAGTCGGTAGCTCATCTTTATTGAGGAGAGGAAAATGAGCGGAATGGTCTTTGAAGTTATGCAAGAAACCGCCAATGTGGCGATCATCAAAGTCATCGGCGTCGGCGGCGGCGGTTGCAACGCCATCGACAATATGATCGACGGCAATGTGCACGGCGTGGAGTTCATCTGCGCCAACACCGACGCTCAGTCGCTGCTGCGCAACAAGTCGCCGCAGAAGCTGCAGTTGGGCAACAATCTGACCCGCGGCCTGGGCGCGGGCGCCAATCCGGAAGTGGGCCGCAGCGCGGCGCTGGAAGACCGCGAACGCATCGCCGAGATGCTGCGCGGCTCCAATATGGTGTTCGTCACCGCCGGCATGGGCGGCGGCACCGGCACCGGCGCGGCGCCCGTGGTGGCCGAAGTGGCCAAGGAAATGGGCATCCTGACCGTGGGCGTGGTCACCCGGCCGTTCGAGCACGAAGGCAAGCGCATGAAAGTGGCGCAGAACGGCATCGAGGATCTGAAAAAGCACGTCGATTCGCTGATCGTGATCCCCAATGAAAAACTGATGGAAGTGCTGGGCGACGACGTGACCATGCGCGAAGCCTTCCGCGCCGCCGACGACGTGCTCAAGGGCGCGGTGGCCGGCATCGCGGAAGTGATCACTTGCCCGGGCCTGATCAACGTCGACTTCGCCGACGTGCGCACCGTGATGAGCGAAATGGGCCTGGCGATGATGGGCTCCGCCTACGCCTCCGGCATCGACCGCGCTCGCGTGGCCGCCGAACAGGCCGTGGCCAGCCCGTTGCTGGACAACATCACGCTGGAAGGCGCGCGCGGCGTGCTGGTCAACATCTCCACCGCGCCTGGCTGCCTGAAGATGAGCGAATACCGCGAAATCATGGGCATCGTGCGCCAGTACGCGGACGAAGACGCGCAGATCAAGTTCGGCACCGCCGAAGTGGAAGACATGCCGGAAGACACCATCCGCGTGACCTTGATCGCCACCGGCCTGGGTCAGAAGAAGACCGCGCGCAATACCGAGGAGCGTCCGGAATACATCAAGATCGTCAAGACCGGCACCGACGACCGCGCGGTGGAAGTGGTCAGCTACGACGACTTCGACACCCCGGCCATCATGCGCCAGGGCCGTCGCCGCGCCGCGCCGTCCATGGACTTCTCCAACCCGGAAGTGAGCGAAAGCTACGACATCCCGGCCTTCCTGCGCAAGCAGGCGGACTGAGGCGGAGCCGCTATAGAAGAAAGCTATTTAATACTGCAAATCAATCAATAAAGTGCGGTTTTTGACTGTGCTAGAATCGGGCATTCCCATTCGTTCGAGAAGCCCGACATGATATTGCAGCGCACGCTGAAACAAGCGATAAGCGCCACGGGTGTGGGTTTGCACTCCGGCGAGCGGGTGAAGCTCACCCTGCTGCCGGCCGCGCCCGACACCGGGATCGTCTTTCGCCGCACCGACTTGCCCGAGCCGGTGACGGTGAAAGTGGATCCATCGCTCGTCAACGACACGCGACTCTCCTCCACGCTGGTGACAGACACCGGCGTGCGTGTCGGCACGATCGAGCATTTGATGTCGGCCCTGGCGGGCTTTGGCATCGACAACCTCGTGATTGAGGTCACGGCGGCGGAGATCCCCATCATGGACGGATCCGCCGCCCCTTTCATTTACCTGTTGCAGACCGCGGGCGTGGTCGAGCAGCACGCCAAGAAGCGCTTCATCCGCGTCACCCAGACGGTGGCCGTGGAAGAGCGCGGCGTGTGGGTGAAGCTGGAGCCGCACGAGGGCTTCAAGGTCACGCTGTCCATCGACTTCAACCATCCGGCCTTCAATCTGGCGCCGCAGACGGTGGCGGTGGATTTCGCGCGTCATTCCTATACCGACGAGATCAGCCGCGCGCGCACCTTCGGCTTCATGCACGAGGTGGAGTACATGCGCAACCACGGCCTGGGCCGCGGCGGCAGCCTGGACAACGCCATCGTCATTGACGACGAATACGTGCTGAATCCGGAAGGCCTGCGTTTCCCGGACGAATTCGTCCGCCACAAAATCCTGGACGCCATCGGCGACCTCTACATCATCGGCCACCCGTTGATCGCCGCCTTCTCCGGCCACAAATCCGGCCACGCGATGAACAACAAGCTGTTGCGCAAGCTGCTGGAGACGCCGGAAGCCTGGGAGTACGTCAGCTACGACGACCCGCTGGACGCGCCGTCCAGCTTCCACCGGCTGCCGGAGGTGGCCTAGCGGTGTTTGGTTTCTGGCGCCTGTGGCTGCTCGTCACCATCCTGCTGCTGGGCTGGGCAGGCGTCTGTTACCTATTGACCCGTAATCCGCTCTACCTGCGCTACCTCGGCCGCATCGCCCGCTGGAGCGGCGGCCTGGTAGTGCTGGTCAGCGCCTTCTGGCTGATTTACCGGCTGCTGTCCTAAGAGCCTGTTCAAGGTCTTGCGAGCAAGGGCGAGACAAGGCGAAAACGAGCGAAAAAGCGGAATGTACGAGTGGTACATGAGCATTTTGAGCTGGTTTTTAACGCCGTATCGCTGAAGCGCAGCAGATTTCGAACAGGTTCTAAGCGGGCCGGAGGAGTAATGAACCCATGTCAAAATTGACTCATTTCGACGCCGGCGGCCAGGCCCATATGGTCGACGTCGGCGCCAAGGCGCACAGCCGCCGCCGCGCGGTGGCCGAAGGCCGCATCCGCATGCTGCCCGCCACCTTCGCGCTGGTGAAGGACGGCGGCCATAAAAAAGGCGATGTGCTCGGCATCGCCCGCATCGCCGCCATCATGGCGTCCAAGAAGGCCGCGGACCTGATTCCGCTCTGCCACCCGATCGCGCTGACCCGGGTGGCAGTGGACTTCGAACTGCTGGAGGCCGACAACGCCGTGCGCATCGAGGTCACCGCCGAATGCAGCGGCCAGACCGGGGTGGAGATGGAGGCGCTGACCGCGGCCAACGTCGGCCTGCTGACCATTTACGATATGTGCAAGGCGGTGGACCGCGGCATGGTCATCGACGGCGTGCGGCTGCTGGAGAAAGAGGGTGGCAAGAGCGGGCATTGGCGGGTGGAAGGCTGATCCTGCTCGGTTTTGCAAGCCGCGTCATGCGTCGTTACAAGCTTTGCTGCGCGCCGGCCCGCGACGCTTGACGCCCCCGCTCGGCGGGCTTGTCCCGCCAATAGCCGGCCAAGAGCGAGCCGGAAATATTGTGCCAGACCGAGAACAGCGCGCCGGGCAAGGCCGCGAGCGGGCTGAAGTAGGCCTTGCCCAGCTGGGCGGCCAGGCCGGAGTTCTGCATGCCCACCTCGATCGCCAGCGTGCGGCATACTGATTCATTGAAGCCCAGCAAGCGTCCTCCCCAATACCCGCCCAACAGGCCGATGGCGTTGTGCAGCATCACCGCCAGAATGGTCAGCCCGCCCACCGCGGCGATATGGTTCTTGCTGCCGGCGACGATGGCGGCGATCAGCGCGACGATGGCCAGCATCGACAACAGCGGCAGCAAGGGCTCCAGCCGGCGGACCTGGGGCGCGAAGAAGCGATGGGCCAGCAGGCCCAGGCCTATCGGCAGGATGACGATCTGCAGAATGCTCAGCAGCATCGCCGCCACTTCCACCTTGATCGCCGCGTCCACGTACAGCCGGGTCAGCAGCGGCGTGGCTATCACCCCAACCAGCGTCGACAGCGAGGAAATGGTGACCGACAGCGCCACGTCGCCGCGCGATAGATAGATGATCACATTGGACGCGGTGCCGCTGGCGACGCTGCCCACCAGAATCATGCCGATGGCCAGCTGCGGCGGCATCTGGAACAGCCGCGCCAGCGCCCAGGCCGCCAGCGGCATTACCAGATAGTGCAGGCCCAGGCCGGCCAGCACCGGCGCCGGCCGGCTCAGCACCCGTTTGAAATCGTCCAGCGTCAGCGTCAGCCCCATCGCGAACATGATCACCGCCAGCATCAGACCGGTATGCGGCAGCAGCGGGGTGAACGCCGCCGGCCGCTGGTAAGCGACGGCGGACAGCAGCAAGGCCCATAGCGGGAACAGACGGGTGATTGTGGCGAGCACGGCGACTCCTGGCGGCGGACGATGCGCCCATCATAGGCGATGCGCCCCGGTGTCTGGCAAGTCCGCGCGCGCATGGCTGATCCAGCGTCAGCCGTCGGCTGCGCAATCGTCTTTTGCCAGCGGCGGCGCGGCGCGGTTTAATCGGGTCTTCGATTCCATGGAGCGCGCGATGCAAGCGACGATTGCCGGCAAGACCGTGGCCGACTGGCAGGCCAGCCACCCCTTATTGACGCCCTTGATGGCCTTGCAGCCTTTGAGCTGGTTCAACCCCGCGCTGGCGCCGGCGGCGGAAGCGCTGGCCGACGTGGGCCTGAGCCGGGCCGACGTCGCGGACGCCGATGCGCGCTTGCGCCGTTTCGCGCCCTATCTGGCGCGGGTGTTTCCGGACGCGGCCGCCAGCGGCGGCATCATCGAATCGCCGCTGCTGCCGCTGCCGGCGATGCGCGCGGCCTTATGGGCCGAGGCCGGGTTGGCGGACGGCGGCGGCCTGTGGCTGAAGGCGGACAATCTGTTGCCGATTTCCGGCTCCATCAAGGCGCGCGGCGGCATCTACGAGGTATTGAAGCACGCGGAAAGCTTGGCGCTGAGTCATGGCTTGCTGCGGGAGGGGGACGACTACGCCGGACTGGACAGCGCCGAGGCGCGGGCCTTCTTCGGCGGCTACCGGGTGGCGGTGGGCTCCACCGGCAACCTGGGCCTGTCCATCGGCATCATCAGCGCCAAGCTGGGCTTCCAGGCCAGCGTGCATATGTCGGCGGATGCGCGGCAGTGGAAGAAGGACTTGCTGCGCAGCCATGGGGTCGAGGTGGTCGAGTATCCGTCCGATTACAGCGTGGCGGTGGCCGAAGGCCGCAAACAGGCGGCGTCCGATCCGCGCTGTCATTTCGTCGACGACGAGAATTCAGTCAATCTATTCCTTGGTTACGCGGTGGCGGCGCAGCGTCTGCGCGGCCAATTGGCGGAGCAGGGCGTCCGGGTGGACGCCGAACACCCGCTGCTGGTGTATCTGCCTTGCGGCGTTGGCGGCGGGCCGGGCGGGGTCGCCTTCGGTCTCAAGCTGGCTTTCGGCGACGCGGTGCATTGCCTGTTCGCCGAACCTACCCACGCGCCTTGCATGCTGCTGGGCGTTTACACCGGGCTGCATGATGAGGTGGCGGTGCAGGATTTCGGCATCGACAATCTGACCGCCGCCGACGGCCTGGCGGTGGGCCGTCCGTCCGGCTTTGTCGGGCGCGCGATGCAGCGGCTGATAGACGGCTATTACACGGTGGACGATGGCGAGCTCTACCGCTTGCTGGCCATGCTGGAGCGCGAGCAGGGCTTGCGGCTGGAGCCGTCGGCGTTGGCCGGCATGCCGGGGCCGCTGCGGGTGTTGAGCGAGACCCAGGGTTACCGCCAGCGGACGGGTTTGAGCGCGGAGCGGCTGTCGCGCGCCAGCCATCTGGTGTGGGGCACCGGCGGCGGCATGGTGCCGCCGGCGGAAATGGACGCCTATCTGGCGGAAGGCCGGCGGCGGCTGTCGGCGTGAACGATGCTGGCGATATGCTGAATCTTCCCCCGCGCGCCGGCGTCCGGCTGGACGGCGCGCAATGGTCCAATCTGCACACCTTCGCGGCGGCGGCTCGGCATCTGAGCTTCGCCCGCGCCGCCGAGGAACTGTGCCTGAGCGCCAGCGCGGTCAGCCATCGCATCGCCCGGCTGGAACGGGCGCTGGGCACCCGCCTGTTCCTGCGGCTGACCCGCAGCCTGAGGCTGAGCGAGGATGGCGAACGCATCTATCAGGCCTGGCTGGCCGGCCAGACGCGGCTGGAGGCGGCCCTGAATCCGCAGGAAGACGCCGAGCCGGCCGGCGCGGTGGCCCTGTATGCGCGGCCCTCGCTGGCGCAATGCTGGCTGGCGCCGCGGCTGGCGGATTTCGCCGCGCGCTATCCGCGCATTGCGCTGGACATCCGCAGCGGCAACGAGATGGTGGACTTCCGCGCCTGGAACATAGACCTGGCGCTGTATTACTCGGCCGGCGAGTTTCCCGGCCTGGACGCGCAGCGTCTGATGGACGAGCAGGTGGCGCCGGTGTGCAGCCCGGAGTACGCGGAGCGGCACGGTCTGCGCGACAATCCGGCGGCCTTGGCCGCATGCCTGCTGCTGCACGACGCCCAGGCCTGGGAACGGGCGGCTCACGACGCCGAATGGCGGGAGTGGGCGCGGCGGCAGAACGTGGCCTTGCCGCCGCGGGGCATCAGCTTCGACCGTTCCGACCTATGTGCGCAGGCGGCCGCGCATCACGCCGGCGTGGCGCTGGGTCGGCGTCGCTTGGTGCAGCGGCAGCTGGAACGCGGCGAACTGATGCTGCCGCTGGGGCCGTTTCAACCGCTGGGGCCGCAGGCTTATTACCTGGTGCGCGCGCCGCAATCGCCGTCGCCGCGGGTGCGGGCGGTGATGGACTGGCTGCGGGTTTGCGCGGCAGATTAGGCGTCCTTCCCCTTTTCGCGCCCGCCCCCTCGCGCGCCTTCCCGGCGGCGTGCTAGTCTGCTTCAGTTCAATGTCATGTCTGCCGCGGGAGGCGCTTGATGATCACTCTGTATCAGTTCGGCCCGGCCATGGGCTTGGTGGACCCCAGTCCCTTCGTGATGAAGGCGGACCTGCTGCTGAAGCTGTCGGGCCTGTCCTACCGCCGCGTGCGCGGCGATATGCGCAAGGCGCCCAAGGGCAAGCTGCCTTATATCGACGACGACGGCCAGATCGTGGCGGACTCCACGCTGATCCGCCTGCATCTGGCGGACAAGCACGGCCTCACGCTGGACGCCGGTCTCAGCGAGGCGCAGAAGGCGCTGGCCTGGAGCGTGGATTGCATGCTGGGCGATCATTTCTACTGGGGCATCGTGCATGAACGCTGGATGGTGGACGAACACTTCGCGCGCGGGCCCAGCGTGTTTTTCAAAGGCGTGCCGGCCTTGCTGCGCGGCTTGGTGACGACGCTGGTGCGGCGCAAGGTGCGCGCCAATCTATGGGGGCAGGGCATGGGCCGTTTCAGCGCGGCGGAGCGCCTGCGGCTGCTGGAGGCGGACGTGGCGGCGCTGTCGGCTCTGCTGGGCGACAAACCCTATTTCATGGGCGAGACCGCCACCTGGATAGACGCCAGCGTTTACGCCTTCGTCAGCGGCGCCTTGACCGATGCGATGGGGGAAACCCCGTCGCGGGCGCTGGTGGCGGCGCGGCCGAATCTGGCGGCCTACGCGGAAAGACTGAGGGCCGAGTTTTACAGTGGATAGGCCGGCTGGGTCCGCCGCGCCGCGGTACGACAAAAACAAAGGGGAAAACATGAAGATGAGCAGACTGCTGCCCTTGGCGGCCTTGCTGTGCGCGGCCGGCGCCTGGGCGGACGGCGGCCTGGATTACGGCCGTTACGGCATTGATTTGAACGGCATCGATCCGGCGGTGAGAGTACAGGACAATCTGTCGCTGCACGCCAATGGCCGTTGGATCCAGCGCACGGTGATTCCGGCCGAGCGTTCCTCGGCGGGCGTGGCGGAGGCCTTGGCGGACCGCAATCTGGAACGGCTGCGCCAGTTGATCGAACAGGCCGGGCAGGGGACGGATACCGAGGCGGGGCAGATCGCCGCGCTGTATCGCAGCTTCATGGACGAGGATGCCATTGCCCGGCGCGGGCTGGAGCCGCTGCGCGAATCGCTGCGGGCCGTGGCCGGCCTGGGCTCGGCGGCGGAGGCGGTCCGCTATATGGGCCGCCTGCAGGATCAGCCGGTGGATACGCCGTTCCGCTTCTATGTGAGCCAGGACCCAAAGGATTCCGCCGCCTACCTGGCCGGCGTCGGCCAATCCGGTCTGGCGATGGACCAGGACTACTATCTGGGCAAGTCAGCCGACTTCGCCGCCGCGCGTAAGGCCTATTTGAGTTATCTGGAGCGGCTGTTCGCGCTGGCGGAACTGGACCAGCCGCAAAGCCGCGCCCGCGACGTGCTGGCTTTCGAGACCCGGCTGGCGAAAATTCAGTGGACCAATGTCGAGAACCGCGACATCCAGAAAACCTATAACAAGCTGAATCGGGCCGAACTGGCGCGCCGGCAGCCTGGCTACGATTGGCCGGCCTTGCTGAGCGATGCCGGCCTGGGCGCGGCCGAGCACCTGAACCTGGACCAGCCCAGCTATCTGGCCAAGCTGGCGCCGCTCTTGCGGGACACGCCGGCGGCCACGCTGCGCAACTACCTGCTGGCGCGCACGCTGGACGCTTACGCGCCCAGCCTGACGCCGGCCTTCGTCGACGCCCACTTCGACTTCTACGGCAAGACCCTGGAAGGTCGCAAGCAGAACCGCCCGCGCTGGAAACGCGGCGTGGGCATGGTGGAAAGCGGCCTGGGCGAAGCGCTGGGCAAACTCTATGTGGCGCGCTACTTCACGCCGGAGGCCAAGCGCCAGGCTGACGAACTGGTGCGCAATCTGCTGCAGGCCTACGACCAGTCCATCGACACCCTGGACTGGATGAGCGCCGCCACCAAGCGCCAGGCCCATATCAAGCTGTCCAAGTACACGCTGAAGATAGGCTATCCGGACAAGTGGCGCGATTACGGCGGCCTGCAGCTGGCGCCGGACGATCTGGCCGGCAATGTGCGGCGCATCGCGGTGTTCAACTACCGCTATATGAGCGGCAAGCTGGGCCAGCCGGTGGATCGCAAGGAATGGAGCATGACGCCGCAGACGGTGAACGCCTATTACAATCCGGCCAATAACGAGATCGTGTTCCCGGCAGCCATCCTGCAGGCGCCGTATTTCGATCCCGGCTTCGATCCGGCGGTCAACTACGGCAGCATAGGCGCCACCATAGGCCACGAAATCAGCCATGGTTTCGACGACCAGGGCAGCCAGTTCGACGGCGACGGCAATATGCGCAACTGGTGGACCGCCAGCGACAAGGCGCGCTTCAAGGCGGCCACGCGCAAGCTGGTCAAGCAGTACGACCGCTACCAGCCGGTGCCCGGCCACCATGTCAACGGCGAACTGACCCTGGGCGAGAACATCGCCGACAACGCCGGCCTGGAAGTGGCCTACAAGGCCTATCATCTGGCGCTCGCCGGCAAGGACGCGCCGGTGCTGGACGGCATGAGCGGCGACCAGCGTTTCTTCATCGCCTTCGCCCAATCCTGGCGCAGCAAGAGCCGCGACGAAGCCACGCTCAAACAGCTGGTGTCGGACCCGCACACGCCGGACCTGTGGCGGCCCATCGGCACCGCCAGCAATATGGAGCCGTTCTACCAGGCCTTCGGCGTCAAGCCGGGCGACAAGATGTATCTGTCGCCCAAGCAGCGCTTCCATTTGTGGTGGTGAGTCATTCCCAGATCGTAAACCGGTTCTCAGACTGAGCGTTTGAGCTGGCCGGGCGTAAGCCCGGCATGGCGGCGGAACATGGCGATGAAGGCGCTGTCCTGCGCATAGCCCAGTTCCGCCGCCACCCGGCTTACGCTTTCCCCCTCGGCCAACAGCCGGCTGGCCTCCATCATTTTCAATTGCCGCCGCCAGGCGCTGAAGCTGAGCCCGGTCTGTTGCTGGAACAACCGGTTGACGGTGCGGGCGCTGGCGCCGGCCTGGGCGGCCAATTGCTCCAGCGTGGCCTCGTCGCCGGGCTGCTGCAATAGCTGCTCGGCAATGCGCAGCAGCCGCCGGTCTTGCGGCAGCGGCAGGCTCAGCGCCTGCTCCGGCGCGCGGCCGGCCTCGTCCAGCAACACCTCCACCAGCCGCTGCTGCGCCGGCTCCAACGGCGACAGCGGCCATTCCGCCACCCGTACGATCAATTCCCGCAACAGCGGGCTGACGGCGATGATCTGCGGCCGCCGCGGCAGCGCGGGATAGACGACCGGATCGAAGTACAGGCTGCGATAGGCGAAAGGCTTGCCGGTTTCGGCCTGATGCCACAGCCCCGAGGGAATCCAGGCGGCCATTGTCGGCGGCAGCACGCAGCGGGTGTGGCCGATGCGGATTTGCAGCACGCCGCTGACCGCGTACATCAGCTGCGCGCGCCAGTGGCGGTGCAGGCCGGAGTCATGCGGCGCCGGCGCGTCTATGGCCATGCCGACGATGGGATCGGCGAGCTGGTCCGGGTCCGGCGCCGTGGCGGGCAGGTAGCGCGGCATCTTGTCCGATTCTCAATGTTTTGTGGCTATCCATCGATAATAGGCGTGTCTTCATCCTCCTACAATCCCTGTTCGTTGTTTTTAGGAGGACAAAATGAAAACCGCGATCCGGGCGGCGCCGCTGGCGCTGCTGATTGTATTGCTGGGTTTCCCGCAATTGAGTGAAACCATTTACGCGCCGGCCTTGACCGAGATCGCCCAGGCTTACCATGTCAGCGCCGGTCAGGCGCAGTTGACGATGAGCGTCTACTTTCTGGCTTTCGCCTTCGGCGTGGTGTGCTGGGGCCGGCTGGCCGATCTATACGGACGGCGGCCGGCCTTGCTGGCCGCCCTGGCCTGTTACGGCGCGGGCGCGGTGCTGGCGGTGATGAGCCGCGATTTCACCGCGCTGCTGCTGGCCAGGCTATTGCTGGCCTTCGGCGCCAGCGCGGGTTCGGTTGTGGTGCAGACCATGTTGCGCGACCGCTATCAAGGCCCGGCCTTGCTGACGGTGTTCGCCACCGTCAGCGCGGTGTTGTCGCTGTCGCCGGCCTTGGGCCCGCCGCTGGGCGCCGTGCTGGTGGCCGGTTTCGGTCATCAGGGCGTGTTCGCCGCCTTGTGTGGCTTGGCGGCGCTGTTGCTGCTGTTGTCCTGGAAGCTGGCCGGCGAGACCCGGCCGGCGGACCTGCCGCCGCCGGCGGCCTTGGGCGCGGTGGCGGCCAGGATGGCGCGAGATCCGCGGGTGCTGGCCACGGTATGGCTGGTGGCCGGTTTCAATCTGCTGTTGTTCGGCTTTTACACGCTGGCCCCGTTCACGCTGCAATTGCTGGGCATGCCGGCCTGGTTGTTCGGCCTCAGCGGTTTGCTGGTGGCCGCCGGCGGCCTGTTCGGCGGCGCGGTCAATCGCCGGCTGGCGGCGCGAGGCGGCGCGGAACGCTTGCCGCGCCTGGCCTTGATGGCCGCCGGCGCGGCGGCCCTGGTTCAGTTGCTCAGCGGCTGGCCGGGTCTGCTGCCGACCGCGGCCGTCGGCGTGCTGTTGCTCAGCCAACTGGCGATTTCCGCGGCCTTCGGCTGCGCGATTCCGCCGCTGCTGGCGGGGGCCCTCCGGGATTACCGCCAGGTGCAGGGCACGGCCGGCGCCTTATTGGGCCTGATGTACTACCTGCTGATCGCTGGTGGTCTGGGTTTGCTTGGCGCGGTTTATCAGCCGTATGTCTTGTACCAGCCCATGGCCATGGCGCTGCTGTGCGCGGCGATGTGGCCGGCGGCGCGGCGATTGAATCGGTAGGCCTGTACCAAAAAAACAGCCCGCGGCGATATGCCGACGGGCTGTTTGTCTGTCTGACGCGCAGTGGAGTCTATGACGATCAGGGACTTACCACTTATCCTTGTCACCGGCGAACAGGTTTTCCTCCGCCTTGCGCTTTTTGCCCGCTGTCGCTTTCTTGCTGACGGCGCCGGCGGAAGCCGTGGTCTTGTCCGAGGCCGGAGAGGCGGCGAGTTCGCGCAGTTGCAAGCCGCCTGGGGGCACTTGCTCCAGAGGGATGCGAACGTTCTCCAGATGGCCCTGAGACATGGTGGGCGTGACTTTGTCCACGATCACTTCGCAGCAATCGTACTCGGTGCGGCCCAAGGATTGTCCGGTTTGCGGGTCCTTGATTTCCTCGCCCAGCGAAACCAGCTTGTAGCGCGCGCCTTCGCGCACCGACTGTCCGCCCTGACTCAGCACCACATTGTTGCCGGTGCGGGAGGCGACGGTGATCGGGAAGGTGCGTACCAGAATGGCGTTGACGATGCGATCGACGATCTGTCCTTCCATGCCCTGACGCACCTGCTCCGGGTTGCCGTTGCCCAGCTTGCCCACATTGCCCTTGAGCATGCTGGAGAGCTGAACCTGGCGGTTGGCGACGTTGATCACCCGCTGCGACAGCATCCAGTTGCCGGCGGACTTGTCGTAGTTGAACGCGCTGATGTGGCCGGTCCAGATCAGGTCGGCGCTGATGGCCTGGCTCATCTTGGAACGTTCCGCCGACGGCGCCTGGCCTGAACCGATCATATCCAGTTCCTGGCGGACATCGTCGCCCAGTTCGCGGTCCAACACGGTAAAGCGGCCGGTATTGGTCAATGCGTCCAGGGTTTGCTGATGGATTTCGCGGGCGACTTGTTCCGACGGCACGGCGATGCCGGCTATCTTGAACGAGTCCCGATCAATCATGATCGGTCCCACGACGATCCGCAGCTTGCCGCCGCCGGCCGGCTGGCTGAACTTGGCGATCTTGGCTTCGATCGTGGCCTTGTAGGTCTTGCTCAGCAGGCCGGGCTCTTCCAGTTTGACCAGCTTGAAACCAGTGACCACGCCGCCGGATTCCTGCTGGACATACTCGGTGAAAGCGTGGGCGCTGAGTTGCCCTGCATCCTTGCCGGCCGCAACGCTGAGCGTGGCCTTGAGCTGTTCCGACGCCATGTCGAAGGACACGCCGTTGACTTGCTTGATCGCCAGTTTCAACGCGTCTTCCACCGCCTCGGCGGCACTGGCCCCGGCGCCGGTGGCGCTGGCCGCCACCGACTCTACCTTGCCCACGTCAGGTAGGGCTTGCGCCAGGCTCTTGTTGGCGGCTTTGGCCGGCTGGGGCTGAGCGGCCTCTTCCTTGTGGGAGCAAGCCGCCAGCGCCAGAGCCAAGCCTGCCGCGCCAATAGCGAGAGTTAACTTCATAGGCTCTCCAGAGCAAAATCCCTTGACTTACAGCGCTTGGGTCGCGTCTTTGGGCACGGGGATGTCATTGCTTTTGGCGAAGCTGACGGCCTGTTTCAGCGTTTCATACAGGTTTTTGCTGTTGCTGGGCAGGCTGGTCAGGATGTAGGAGCCGGTGGACAGCTTGGGCAGATCCATCGGGGATGCGCTGCTCAGCGCCGATTTGAAACCGTCGAACTGCTTGGTCATGCCGGCGTATTTCAACAGGCCTTTGCCCAGAGAGGCCAGACCTTCGGTGTAAGTTTTCTTGGCTTCCGCGTCCATGGCGCTACCGGAGGCTTTCTGGCGCTCGCTGATGACTTTGGAGACATTGCTTTGCACCGAGTCGGCCTTGCTCAGATTGTCCTTGGTGGCGCCGGAAGCCAGGGCGTCGGCTTCCGCCTTGGCCAGCGCGGCGGCGTCTTTGGCGCCCAGCGCGTTGGCCATCTTGTACTGGGACAGCAGGATTTCCTTGTTGGCGGCCACGTAGGAGTTCACCAATTGTTCTTGTTGGGACACCAGATTGGCGCCGGCGGCGCTGTTATTGTTGCCGCCGGCCAGGCTGGTGACGGCGTCGAACATGCCGGCGTGGGCGGGAACGGCTGCCAGGGAGGCGGCGGCCACGGCGAGGGCGATCAGGGTTTTGCGCATTATCATCTCCGGTTGATTTCAGGTGTTGTTGTGGTTGAGGGGCTTATTTGAGGCCGACGTTGGTCATCTGGCTCAGCAGTTCGCGGGCGACGTCCTGTGCGGCTTTCTTCAGTGCGTTGACCTGGGCTTCTTCTTCGGTCGGCCCCAGGCCGGCGGCCTGGATCGGGCCGACTTCCGCCTTGGTCTCGGGAATGGATTCGCTGGCGTCCAGCAGCTTGCCGGTGGCGGCGACGGATACGCGGTACATGCCGGTGGCCGGGTCGGTGTCCGCCAGGCGCACGTCCAGGGTGCCGTAGGCGATGTAGGGCACTTTGGCGTTTTGCAAGCCGTTGGCGACGTCGCGCTCGGTTTGCGGCTGCAAGTCGTTGCCGGACTTGAAGTCGCCCTCCACGTTCTTGATCTTCAGCAGGCCTTTGCTGTACGGCTCCAGATAGGCGGCGTCGACCACTTTGAAGCCGGCGGAGGCGAACACGCCGTTGAACACGCTTTTCAGATAGTTGCTGGGGAAGATGGTGTAAGTCTTCTTGGTGGCTTTGCGAGTGGTGCTGCCGCCGGTCTCCGCCGACGCGCGATAGCGGGCGGCGTTCTTGCTGGCCTTGCCTTGTTCCTTGACTTCGATGCTCTGGTATTCGCGGTCATCGAAGCGCTGCGAGCTGTCGGTCTGGCGAGAAACAAAGATGAAGGTCAGCTTGGACTTCTGGCCGTTGCCGGCCTGGGCCACAGCGGAAGTGGACTTGACCGCGTTGTTCAGCTGGGACACGTTCAGCGTGGCGCGGACGGTGACGGTGTACTGCCCCATATCCGGGCGGTCGTCCTCATTGAGGATGGCGGTTTCCAGAATGTAGCGCTCGGGATCGGCTTTGACCTTGTCGCGTATCGCGTCCAGGTTCTGAGTCTGGGCGTCGCCGGCTTCGGCGTAGTGTTTTTCCACCGCGCGCAGCTGGGCTTGCAGCAGAGCCTGGGCCCTGACTTCCGGCGTGACTTTCTTGCCGAACAGCGAGGTTTCGTATTTGACGGTGGCTTGGCCCTTGGCGGTGGCCGTGGCGGCGCTGGCCTGGTGGCCCATCACCAGCAGCAGCGATAGCAATAGTGCGCGAATCATTTGCATGACTTGAGTAGCTCTTGTGTGGACGAAATTTGTTTGTCTATATCCGAGGCCGAAGTAGCTGATTTCAGCCAGGCGCTGCGGTTGCCGGCTAGGTTGTCGGACAACTTGTTGTACAGGCCCTTGATGGCGTCGTAGTAGGCGGGGAAGTCGTCTATCGTGTCTTGGGACGCCGGAACGAGCTTGACTTCGCCGTTCTTGAAGTCCGAGTCCAGATAGCGTTTGCCGGAAACCGGCTCCTGGATTTCGACATGAGAGTAGGCGCCGTAAATGTAGCTGGCGCCGGCGGCGGCTTCGCCGCTTTTGATGCGCTTGAAGCGCGGCAGGTCCAGCGTGATGGCGTAGTCCGCCTCCGGCAACTTCAGCATGAAGACTTCGCCGTCGGAGATGCGCATGGACATCACATTGCCGATGGCGTAGCCCTTGGAATAGGGCAGCAGCGGCACATCGGTTTTGCTGGACAGACTCTCGGCGAACATATCGGCCACCCAGGTTTCCGCGGTGCCGGGAGTCTGGGTCAGCTTGGAGGGCAGAGCCTGGCGGGCTTCAGGCCCCAGGCTCACCTTGGCGACTTGCAGGTAACGCGGCACATGATTGGGCAGGGCCGCCTTGTTCACGATGTCGGCAAAGCGGGCGATGATGCCCGGCTTGTCCTGATCGCCGAAGTACACCGTCTGGAAGCGTCTTTGCATTTCCTTGGGGCTGGGCTCACGGTCGATCAGATCCAGGTGCGCGAAACTGAACGGGTAGGAGCCCAGCACCGTCATGGTTTTGAAGTCGAAGAACATGGCTTGAGCGTTGACCTGAGTCATCAGCTTGGCCACGCCGCCGAATTGTTCCGCCGATACGGTTTCGCCGGTGATGAGCAGCGCCAGCACAATCGCCTGGTCCTGACCTTTCAAGGAGGAAAGGCCGGCCTGATTCAGCTCGAAGTGGCGCGGCGGGTTTTGACTCAGCGCGGCGTTGAGTTGTTTGTTGAGCGGAGCGCCGGAGGCTTGCAGCGCTTTTTCCAGACGCAGGCTGTAGGGAAAGCGGGCGGCGACGGATTTGCTGTCTCCGGAGTAGGCCAGTCCGGCGAAAGTGACGCTGGCGGCTTGAGCGGCGTTGACGACGAGCAAGGCGAGCATGCCGGCCAGACAAGACAATAGGAGTTTGTTACGCACTGCAGAATCCATCCTCATTCTTTTTGGTGAATCTGGCTGCCGTCATACACAGCCTTGATAGTTCACTTGTGAATAGTCTACAAATCAAAAGCCAGCATGATACACCCATGACATTCGATATTCCATTTGTTTAAAAACTTACTTTATTAATAGTTTGTATGTATATGAATTAAATGGAATGATTTGGAGTCGCTGATGCGCGAATGAAGGAGGATGGGCGTTTTGGAGGAGGCGACGAAGTGAGCATGGAGGCTTGAATCTTATGGATTCTTGAGTATTTTGATCAACTCATGGCATTGTGTTGAAAATTTCAAACAGCCATGGAGAGCAGAGCGATGAAACAGGCCAGCGATATCATTGTGTTCCAGCGTCACGACGTGGCGCTGGAATCGTTTGTGGTAGCCGAGGATCGCCGCGTCGCCGGCGAATGCCGGCAAAGCGTGGCCAACCATTATTCCGATCCCAGCGGGCAGTTCCACGCCGGCATCTGGAGCGGTGGGCTGGGCTGCTGGAAAGTGCGCTACAGCGAACACGAGTTCTGCACGCTGTTGCAAGGACGAGTGAAGGTCAGCGACGAGGCCGGGAACAGCGTGGAGTTGAAGCAGGGCGATCACTTCGTGATCCCCGCGGGCTTCGTCGGCACCTGGCAGGTGCTGGAGCCGGCGTGCAAGACTTACGCGGTGTTCGAAGCGCGACACGCCGAGTGAGCCGCGACAAGCAACAGCCCCGCATTGCGGGGCTGTTTTTCGTGGCGGCGGGCCGAGCTTAAAAGGTGAAGCCGGCGCCGATATACATGCCGTCGGCAAGACGACGATTGCGGTTGTTGTCCTTGCGCTCGATGTCGAAGTAGCGATAGCCGGCTTCCACGGTGAACGGTCCAATGGGGTTCCAGCGCACGCCGGCGGTCAGGTCGCTGACGTTCTTGACGCTGCCGCTGGCCATGCTATCGCCGGCGTAATAGGCCTGGCCGTAGAGGCTGAGCTTGGGCGCCAGCTGGATGTTGGCGCGGCCGCCGAGCAAGGCGGCGGTGCCGGAACCGCTGTCCGGGTTCAGGCCCATCAGCTTGCCGCCGCCGGCCAGGGTGACCGGGCCCAGCGGAATCGCGAACTCCAGGCCGGCGCCGCCGGCGTTGCCCTTGTGGTCGCTGTTCAGGTAGTCGATGGAAAGCCCCAGGCCCAGGCCCTGCGGGGTGCGGCTGAATTGCTGGAAGTCCTTGCCGGCGATAAAGCTGTAATCGGCGGCGTGCGCGGCCGCGGTCAGGGCGAGCAGCGCGGCGGCGGCGCTCAGATGCAGAGTTTTCATGGGTCACTTCTCTTGGGTGAGTTAGACAACAAGGGAAGTGACCGCTTTTTAAGTAACAAGTTCGGCGAACCGCCAAATATTCGAGTGTGAATTATTCACTGGCCAGCAAATTCTCCAGCTCCAGCAGCCGGGTTTTGAGGGCGGCTACTTCCGCTTCCAAGGCGGCGACGCGGCCGGCGATGCCCACCTCGATCACGCCGCAGCCGTTGTCGCCGGCGGCCGGCAGCGATTGCGGCTCGCCGCTGAGCAGATGGGCCCAGCGCGCCTCGCGCTCGCCGGGCTGGCGCTCCAGCTTCAGCACCAGCGGCGGGTATTTGTCGGCGAGCGCGTTGAGAGCGGTTTCCACTTCCTCCACGCCGCTGAAGCCGTAGATGCGGCCGGAACGGGTGCGGATTTCCGCCGAGGTTTGCGGTCCGCGCAACATCAGCAGGGCCAGCGCCGCCAGCCGCGCGCCTTCGATATTCCATTCGTAATTGAGCCTGTGCTCGTATTTGGCCACCCGGCTGCCGGCCGGCAGCCGCTCGCTCGCCAGCTTCTTGGCGATCAGGCTGTCCAGCGCCGCGCTGATGTCCGCTTCGGACAGCTGCATCACCGGTTCGCGGCTGGTCAGCTGGTTGCAGGCCGAGGCCAGGCCGTTCAAGGTCATCGGGTAGGCGTCCGGGGTCAGCGCCTGTTTTTCCACCAGGGCGCCCAGCACGCGCACTTCATGCGCTTCCAGTTGATGTGTATCCATCCATGTCTCCGCTTGAGGCTGCCGACGCCGGGGGCGACGGCTGGCCGGATTGGCATTTAGCGATTCTAGCGCGGTTGGCGGGCCCTACGCACGGTGAGATCATGGTCTTGGCTTGACAGCGGCCGGCGCGCTTGCCACGCTGTGCGGTTTTTGTCGATGGTGGGGAGGGTGCGATGACGCGAGTGGACGTGTTGCTGGTGGAACTGGGCCTGGCGGCTTCGCGCACGGCGGCGCAGAATCTGATCGCCGCGGGGCGGGTCCGTTGCGACGGCGCGCCGGTGAGCAAGCCCAGCCAGAAATGCGCGCCGGGCAGCCGCTTCGAGATCGCCGCCGATCCATCCGATCGTTTCGTGTCGCGCGGCGGCTTGAAAATGCTGGGCGCGCTGGAGTCGTCCGGCCTGGACCCGCGCGACGCGCTGGCGCTGGACGTGGGCCAGTCCACCGGCGGTTTCAGCGACTGCCTGCTGCAGCAGGGCGCGCGGCGAGTGGTGGGCGTGGACGTGGGGCACGATCAATTGCATCCGCGGCTGCGGACGGACGCGCGCCTGCGTTATTTCGAAGGGGTGAACGCCAGGGCGCTGGACCACGCGGCCCTGTTGGCGGCCAACGAGGGTTTGCCTTTCGACCTGATGGTGTGCGACGTGTCCTTCATTTCGCTGACCCTGGTGCTGCCCTCGGCGCTGCCCTTGATCCGTCCCGGCGGTCACCTGCTCAGCCTGGTGAAGCCGCAGTTCGAGGTGGGGCGCGAAGGTTTGGCCAGAGGCGGCATCGTACGCGACGAGAGCCTGTACCCGCGCGTGCGGGACAAGATCAGCGAGGCGGTGCGGGAGCAGGGCTTTGAGCTGCTGAAGTGGTTCGACAGTCCGATCACCGGCGGCGACGGCAACCGCGAGTTCTTCATCTACGCGCGCAAGCGCTGAGCGGCGCGAGGCGACGCCTTGTTATGATGAAGGCATCGCCAGGGCCGCGCGTCGCGGTTATTATTCCGCTTGGCCGAACTCGCTTTGCTCGCTGCGCAGAACCATGACGGGACAGTTGGCGCGGCGCAGCAGGTTCTGGGCGAAGCTGCCCAACAGCAGATGGGCGATGCCGCTGCGGCCATGGGTGCCGAGCACGACCAGGCCGGCTTTGTGGCTGTCCGCGTAGCGCACCAGCAGTTCCGCCATGTCGGCGCCGCCGTCCCAGCTTTCCGCCATGTGGATCTGCACCTGTTCCACGCCGGCTTCCACCGCCTGTTTGCGCGCCTGTTCCAGCACGCGGTTGCCGTCGCGGAAGGCTTGATCGTGCAGTTCGTGGGTGCCGAGCAGGCCGACGCCTTCCACCGCCAGATCGCGCAGGCTGGCGATGTGGAACAGGGTCAGGCTGGCTTTGCAGAACTTGGCGACGCGAATGGCTTCCAGCAGCGCCTTGTCCGAATTGCTGCTGCCGTCCAGCGCGGCGATGATGTGTTGGTACATGTCCGATGTCCTTTATGGCTGGTGAGACAGGGGGATTATCGTGACAGCATATCGCGGCGGGCGGCCCAGGCCAAGCCGGCATGAACCGGGTTTGACCTGGCGCAAGGCGTTGACGGCGGGGCGAGGCGGTGTTTTACAATGACATCCTCAGTTAAAGGTTTGATTTGAAATGTTTGTTTTTCTATTGATCGTGGGCGCGTGTTTGCTGGCTTTGCTGGGGTGGATTGTGTACTCGCGCCGTGCGCCGCGCCAGGTCACGAGGACGCGCGCCGAGGACAAGGTGTACGCCTTGAATACCCAGATCCGCAGCGTGGAGCCGCCTGAGCATTCCACCGGGGCGGCCTTCGGCGTGTTGCTCAAGGCCGCGCGCGGCGACCGCGCCGCGGTGGAAAAGTGGATCGTGGCCGAGCAATACCGCGGCAGCGTGCCGGTCAGCCGCGAGGAGGCGATCGAACTGCTGGCGCGGCGGCTGCTGTTGAGCCGCAACTGAGGCGCTTGGCGCGAGACAATGCAAACAGGCCCGCATCAGCGGGCCTGTTTGCATTGGTCAATGGGTTCTCAGGCCAGCAGACCCAGGTATTGACGCTCCCACGGCGTGATCTGGCTGTGGTAGTGAGTTAGTTCCACCTCCTTCACCGCCAGATAGGCGGCGCTGAACTCCGCGCCGAACAGCTGCGCGGCGGCGTCGCCGCCGGCCATCGCCTCGCAGGCGGCGTCCAGAGTATTGGGCAGGCTGGCGCGTTCGCTCTTGAACACATTGCCGGTGGCGGGCTCGCTGGGCTGCAAGCGGCCTTCTATGCCCAGCAGGCCGGCGCCCAGGCTGGCCGCCAGCGACAGATAGGGGTTGGCGTCGCAGCCGGGAAGCCGGTTTTCCACGCGGCGGCCTTCCGGGCCGGACACCGGCACCCGCAGCCCCACCGAGCGGTTGTCCAGGCCCCAGCTCAGATTGACCGGTGCGGCCATGCCTTTGACGAAGCGGCGGTAGGAATTGGGGCTGGGGCAGAACAAGGGCATCAGTTCCGGCAGATAACGCTGCAGGCCGGCGATGAAGCCGTAGAAGGTTTCCGAGGCTTCGCCGTCGGCGCGGCTGAAGACATTGTCGCCATGCTGGTCCACCACACTTTGGTGCAAGTGCATCGAACTGCCCGGCTGGCCCGGCAGCGGCTTGGCCATGCACACCACGCTGAGGCCGTGGCGGTTGCCTATCTCCTTAAGCGCGGTCTTGAACAGGAAGGTTTGGTCGGCCAGCGCCAGCGCGTCGCCGTGTTTGAGGTTGATTTCAAACTGGCTGGGGCCCATTTCGTGGACGAAGGTGTCGGTGGCGATGCCCAGCATTTCGCAGGCGCGGTAGAGATCGTCGAAATAGGCTTCCAGATCGTTGAGCGAGGAGAAGCTGAAGGAGTCGAAGCCGGCTTCGCGGCGGCCGCTGCGCAGCGTGGGCGGCTGAAACGGCTGCTGCGGGTCGCCGTGGGCGGCGAAGATGTAGAACTCCAGCTCCGGCGCCACCACCGGCGTCCAGCCGAGCGCCGCGTAGCGCGCCAGCACTGCTTTCAGCGCCGAGCGCGGCGCCAGCGGCGCCAGGCTGCCGTCATGGTCCACGCAGTCGCAGATCACGCTGGCGCGCGGGGTCTTGGCCCACGGCACCTGGCGCAGGGTGGCGAAATCCGGAACCAGGGTGACGTCCGGATCGTGCTCGCCGTAGTAGCGGTAGTCCGGGAATTCGCCGATGCAACTTTGGATGGGCACCGCCCGCGCGATGCGCAGCGGCTGCCCCTTGATGAAGGCCTTGGCCGGCAAGGTTTTGCCGCGGGCAAAACCGTGCACGTCGGCGAAAGCCAGTTCTACGTCACGAACATTCTGTTGAATCAGCCATTCGGCCAAGTCCGCCGGGATGGTGGCCTGGGACATGAATCTCTCCCGATGCGCTTGCGCATTATTGTTTGCATGTTTGGGTCTGTCTGTCCGTGGCTTTGTTTTATTTTTGGAGCGTTTGCTCTGCGCACATTATGCCATCAGGCAGGGGCGGGAGGGCAAGCCCGGAATGAAGGCGGCAAAAAGCCCCGGCGGAGCGGGGCTTGGGGAAGGCTGGGAAGGGGTTTACGATCGCGAGCTAGGGCGAGACAAGGCGTTGCGGCCGAGAAAGCGGAACGTACTCGTGGCGCATGAGTACTTCGACTTTGTTTTCAACGCCGTATCGCCGCCAACAGGCTCTTAGAGGCGGAAACGGCCCACGGTCTGTTGCAGGGTGTCCGCCTGCTGATCGATGGCGCGAACCGCCCCCACCGCGTTACTGACCGAATTCTGGGTTTCCTCCACCACGCCGGCCACCTGCTCGACGTTGCCGGCGATATTGGTGCCGGCCTGGCTCTGCTCGCCCATCGCCACCACCACATTGTGCACATGCTCCAGCGCCTGGCTGGCCTGCTTGCTGATGGCGTCCAGCGTCTGGGCCGCCTGCTGCACCTGCTCCACGCCGCCTTCCACCGCCGGGCGGATGTCGTCCATCTGGCTGGACACGCTGCCGGTTTCGCTGACCACCGCCTGCACAATGGTGGAGATCTCGTCGGTGGCGGAGGCGGTGCGCTCGGCCAGCTTGCGCACTTCGTCCGCCACCACCGCGAAGCCGCGGCCCATCTCGCCGGCGCGCGCCGCTTCGATCGCCGCGTTCAGCGCCAGCAGATTGGTCTGGTTGGCGATATCGCGGATGGTTTCGGCGATGCCGCTGATGTTGCGGGTGCGTTCGGCCAGCTTGCCCACCATATCGCTGGCGCTATGCACTTGGCCGGCGATGTTGCGGATGCCCTCGGCGGCCCGCGCCGCCAGCGCTTCGCCCTGGCGCGCCAGCTCCACGGTGTCGCGCGAGCCGGATTCGGTGTCGCGGGCGCTGGCGGTGACGTGGTCTATGCTCACCGACAGCTGCTCGATGGCGGCGGCGGCGGAACTTGTGGAGGAGCTGGCCACGCCGGAAACGTCGTGCACCTTGTCCATATCGCTGGACAGCTGACGGCTGGCCTGGTTGATATTGGTGGCGGCGAGGCTAATCTCCTCGATCATCTGGCGCAGTTTCAGCTGCATTTCGCGCATTGCCGCCAGCAGGCTGTGCGGCGGGCCCTGCACCACGATGTCGGTGCCCAGATCACCGTCGGCGATGGCCTTGACCACCTGAGCCGCGTAGTTGGGATCGCCGCCCAGAGACTGCATGATGCTGCGCGAGACCAGCAGGATCAGGCCGGCCAGCGTGATCACGCCGATGGCGGCGATGATCAGCAGCGTGCGCGCCTGGCTCCAGAACAGCTGGTCGATGTCGTCGATGAAGATGCCGGTGCCCACCATCCAGCCCCAGGGCTCGAAGCGCACCACGCCGTTGAGTTTGGGAAACTCCCCCTTGCTGCCCTTGCGCGAGGTCTGGATGGTCACCAGGCCGTAATGCTCTTTCTGCAAGGCCTCTTCATAGACCGCCACCGTGGTGCGGCCGTCCGGCAGCGTGCTGCCCATGTCCACCTTGCCCACCCGGTCTTTGTTGGGGTGGAACATCACCACGTTTTGCGGATTGCGGCCGAAGAAGTAGATGTCGTCTACCTTGAGCGCGTTGAGGGCGGCGATGGCTTGTTTTTGGGCGTCGGCGCGCGGCAGGCCTTTTTCCTCCAGTTTCTGGAAGTGGCTCATGGTGCCTTCCGCCATGCGCAGCAGGTGGGTGATTTGCTCGCGCTTTTCCTGGCCCAGCGTGGCGCGGGTGGAGAGCAGCGCCACGGCCGCGATGCTGAGCAGCGCCAGCAGGCTGGCCGCCATGATGATGAACAGTCTGGTATTGACCCGCATGATGTTCGCTTTTCGAAGGTGGATGTCTGATTGTGGGCTGTCGGCCCTGTCTTTGCCGGCGGCAAGGACAGGGCCGGGATTATCGCCTGTTCTAGTATGGTTTTATGACATTACAAGCAACAAGATCAAGGGTTTGGTATTAATACGGAAGGATGAACGCCGCCGGAGGCGGCGTTGCGACGGGGTTTTCAGTCGTGGACTTGCAGCCGGCCGCTGGCGATGGCGGCCTTGAACACCTGGTAATCGGCTTCCACCTGGTCGGCGTAGGCCAGCGCGTAGCCGGCGATGGCCTGGTCCAGCTTGTCGCTGTCGCCCACATAGCCGGCCAGTTGGGCGGCTTGGCCGCCGGATTTGGAGTGCGCGCGCGCCAGCGCCCAGGCGCAGGCCTGGCCGTAGGCGGTCAGCGCTTCCGGCGTGGCGAAGGCTTCCAGCGACGGCGCCGCCTTCATGTCGCGCAACTGGCGCACGTAGAAGTGACGGCCGGCCGGGCCGGTGGTCCAGCCCAGGAACAGATCGCTGGCCGCCTGCATCAGGCGCTGGCCGAACACCACCCGCTTGCCCTGGTGGCCGTGCACGCAGGCCTGGGTGTAAGGCTCCAGCACCGAGGGGCGCGCCTCCTTCAATTGCAGGAACAGCGGCTGGTCGAAGTTGTCCTGCAACAGCATCACCAGACAGCGGGTGCCCACGCTGCCCACGCCCACCACCTTGAACGCGCAATCCACCAGCCGGAAGCGCTCCAGCAACTGACGACGGTCTTCCTTCAAGGTGTCGATGTAGTTGTCCAGCATCGGCTTGACCAGGGCCTCGGCGTCGTCGGCGGACAGCCAGCTGTCGTCGTTGTCCAGCAGGGTGTTCTTGTCGTGCAGATGGAAGATCACCGGCGGGTTGTCGCGCAGCCGCAGGGTACCGTCCTCCAGCTCCGTCATCTTGGGCAGCAGTTTTTCCTGGGTCTGGTGTCTGGCCTTGTCGGACAGCTTGAGCATTTGCTGGCGGATGGCGTCGGTGGGCGCGCGCTCCAGCAATTGTTCGAAGCCCACCTTGGTGTACCACAGCTCCAGTTGTCCCATGCGGGCGTATTCGTTGACGCGGCGGCGGTAGACCTCGCTGGCGCGGCACACCATGTCCCGTGCCTGGCTTTCGCTGAAGCCCTGGCCGCGCGCGGCCAGCACCAGGCTGACCGCCAACCGTTTCAGATCCCATTCCCACGGACCGTGGTGGGTTTCGTCGAAGTCGTTGATGTCGAAGATCAGCTGCCGTTCAGGGGAGGCGAAGAAGCCGTAGTTCATCAGGTGGGCGTCGCCGCAGATCTGCAGCTTCAGGCCGCTGGAGGGATTGGCGGCCAGATCGGCGGCCTGGATCATGGCGAAGCCGCGGAAAAAGGTGAAGGGCGAAACCTGCATCCGGCTGTAGCGCAGCGGAATCAGGCCCTGCACCCGGCCCTGCGAGGTGTGTTCCACCATGGCGAGGATGTCGCGCGGCGCGCTGAGCCGGTTTTCGGCTTGCAGCGTGCGGGAGCAGGTTTGGCGCAGCGCCTTGCCGGCGGCGTAGTGCAGTTCGTACTTGGCGTGGTAATTGGACATGCGGGCTCCTGGACGAAGATCTCTTGTCCAGTGTAACCGCTGGAGAATTTTTGTCAGCGGGACTGGCTGTCAAACGCGGGCTCCGCTTATCCACAAGCTTGTCCCCGTTTCATCCACATTACACACAGCGCGCCGTGGGTTTCAAAAGTTGTGCACAAGCGGAAAAGGCAAGCGGACGCAATCAAACCGGGGGTCTGCCGGAGGCTTTTTAATGTTATCCACAGTTTTGTGCACAGTTTGCGCACACTTTCCACAGCCGCGGGGCCGCGGCCGGCGCTGTCCACAGCCCGGCCGGGGGAGGGACTCAGGCGCGCTGGGCGCAGTCCGTGACCAGCTTGCGCCATGCCTTGCTGTAACTGAGGCCATGGGTGTTCACCGTCAGCTTGCTGGCGTCGCCGTCCGGGCGGATGAGGATTTCCAGCCCGTCTTTCTGGGTGGCCGGATTGGTCAGACGCACGGTCTCGCCGCCATCTCGGCCGCGTTCGCGTTCGATGTATTCGCTGGGAATGCGCAGCTTGCGCATGCGTTCGTCCAGGCAGCTGGCCACGGCGGGCGGCGAGGCCTTGGCCTTCAGCGTGGCGACGGGGTCGCTCAGGTTGGCGAGCGCAGGCATGACCGCGCAGCTCAGGGCGACGCCCAGCACGGTTTGAAGCAATAGGGATTTGCAGTGTTCGATCAGAATGGGCATGGCGTTCTTGCGTCGGGACGGGATATGGGGTTGGAAGCCCGGTGCCGTGCGCAAGTTCGAGTTAGGCCGGTTGCAGGTGTTAAGGAGTTTGAGACGGCGGAGCCGCGGCGGACTGGGCGCCGTTTATTCAGCCATGCAGCGCGGCGGATTCGCCGACGATGGCGAGCAGCAGCCAGATTTGCCAATAACTGCTGCGGGCTAGCGAGTCGGCGCCGCGCAGTTCCAGACTGCGCTGGATGCGCAGCTGGCTTTGCCAGCGCATCAGGCCGCGCGAAGCGCGGACTTCCAGCAGCAGCAGCGGGGCCAGGGTCAGCAGTTTGAGCATGAACAACGGTTGTTGCAGCCGGGCGGGGTCCAGCGAGAGCAGGCCCAGGCCGCTGACGGTCCACAGCGTCAGCGCCAGCAGCCACCAGCGGTGGCAGCGAAACAGCTGCGGGGTCTGATTGGGGAATTGCTGCTGGCGCAGCAGGCCGGCTCGGCTCCAGAGGGCGGCCAGGCCGGCGCCCAGAGCCAGTAGATGCAAGCTTGCCAGCAACCAATGCCACAACATGGTCCGACTCCCGCCCCCAAGAGATGCCCTACACGGTAAACAGGGGCGAGGCGGCTGGCAAGCTTATTCGGCTAGCCGTTTGACCGGCGCGGGGCTCAGCCGTCGAAGCGCTGGCCGGCTTGAGCGCGGCGCAGGAAATCCAGCATCGCCGGCACGCGCTCGGAACCTTCGACCGGGGACCAGGCGGCCAGGTTCTGGTCCTGCAGCGGCAGATACGGGCCGTGCTTGACTTCGAACACCACGCTGCCCGGTTGCAGCGACACCACCGAGTGCCAGGTGTTGGCCGGCATTTCGAAGACGCGCGCGCCGTCCGCGCCCAAGCGATGGCGGCCTTGCACCACGCCGGCCTCGTCGAAAACGATCACTTCAAAGGCGCCGCTGAGCGCGATCAGCATTTCCCAGCTGTGGTCGTGGCGGTGCGGGCGGACATAGGTGTCCGGCTCCATGGCGATGGCCAGGCGCTGGATCGGGTCTTCCAGCTGGACGTGGAAATTCTGATTGGCGCGCAGGCGCGGCGCACAGGCGGCTTTGGCCGACAGCGCGGCCAAGTCTTGTTGGTTCAGGGTCAGCATGGAATCGCCCGGTATGGAAGCAAAGCAGCGATTATCAATGAAAACGCCGCCGGCAGCGAGGCCGGCGGCGTAGCGAAAGCCGCTCAAGCAAGCGGCCTTCGATGCGGCGGGATCAGGAACGGATATGGCCGTCGCCCAGCACGATCCACTTTTGGCTGGTCAGACCGGTCAGGCCCACCGGGCCGCGCGCGTGGATCTTGTCGGTGGAAATGCCGATTTCCGCGCCCAGCCCGTATTCAAAACCGTCGGCGAAGCGGGTGGAGGTGTTGACCATCACGCTGGCGGAGTCCACCTCGCGCAGGAAGCGGCGGGTGCGGCCGTAGTCTTCGGACACGATGGCGTCGGTGTGGTGGCTGCCCCAGTGGTTGATATGTTCGATGGCTTCGTCCAGATCCTTGACCACCTTGACGGCCAGGATGGGCGCCAGGTATTCGCTGGCCCAGTCCTCTTCCCCGGCCGGACGCACCTTGTCGCCCAGGATGGCGCGGGTGCGTTCGCAGCCGCGCAGCTCCACGCCTTTTTCCCAATAGGCCGCAGCCAGGCGCGGCAGGATGAATTCCGCGAAGGCGGTGTGCACCAACAGAGTTTCCATGGTGTTGCACGTGCCGTAGCGATGGGTCTTGGCGTTCAGCGCGATGTCGAAAGCCTTGTCCGGGCTGGCGGTGTCGTCGATGTAGACATGGCAGTTGCCGTCCAGATGCTTGATCACTGGCACCCGCGCCTCGGCGCTGATGCGGGCGATCAGGCCCTTGCCGCCGCGCGGCACGATCACGTCCACGTATTGCGGCATGGTGATCATCTCGCCCACCGCGGCGCGGTCGGTGGTGGCCAGCACCTGCACCGCCTCGGCCGGCAGGCCGGCTTCGCGCAGGCCCTCGTGCACGCAGGCGGCGATGGCCTGATTGCTGTGGAAAGCCTCGGAGCCGCCGCGCAACAGCGCGGCGTTGCCGGATTTCAGGCATAGGCCGGCGGCGTCGGCGGTGACGTTGGGGCGGGCCTCGTAAATGATGCCCACCACGCCCAAGGGCACTCGCATCTTGCCCAGCTGGATGCCGGAAGGACGGTAGGCCATCTCGCTGACCTCGCCCACCGGGTCCGGCAGCGCGGCGATTTGGCGCAGGCCTTCGGCCATGCCGGCGACGGTATTCTCGTTCAAGGCCAGGCGGTCCAGCAGCGCCGGCTCCAGGCCGGCCTTGCGCGCGGCCTCCATGTCCAGGGCGTTGGCGGCCAGCAGCTGCGCCTGCTCGCGCAGGATGGCGTCCGCCATCGCCAGCAGCGCGCGGTTCTTCTGCGCGGTGTCGGCGCGGGCCAGTTCGCGGCTGGCTTTGCGGGCGGCCTTGCCCGCCTGTTGCATATAGTCTTTGACGTTCATCGTGGAAACTTCCGAGAGCCAGAATAGAGGATTGACTCTGAGAGTAAACCAAAGCGGGGAGGGCGGCCAGAGCGGTGCGCGCGCCGCTGGAGCGCGCGGGAATGCGAAGAGGGTGGGGCGGGCTTGTTAGATGATTGAGGGATAAGAGTATTTCACAATATTATTTATGGATATAACAGTCCTTGGGTATAGTCGGGAACATCTCGGGAACATCGCCGATCATCCATTCAGAAAAGGTCTGTCCATGAAGCTCCGTCTCGCCCTGGCCGCCCTGTTGCTGGCCGCGTCAGGCTCCGCGCTGGCCGACGCCACATTGCTCAACGTGTCCTACGACGTGATGCGCGACTTCTACAAGGACTACAACCCGGCCTTTCAGAAAGCCTATAAGGCCAAGACCGGCGAAACCGTCACCCTGCAGCAGTCGCACGGCGGCTCCAGCAAGCAGGCGCTGGCGGTGGCCAACGGCCTGGCCGCCGACGTGATCACCATGAACCAGGCCACCGATATCGACCTGCTGGCGGGCAAGGGCCTGGTGCCGTCCAACTGGGCCAGCCGCCTGCCCAACCACGCGGTGCCGTTCACCTCCACCATCGTGTTCCTGGTGCGCAAGGGCAATCCGCAGCAAGTGCGCGACTGGAGCGATCTGGCCAAGCCGGGCCTGAAAGTGGTGATTCCCAATCCCAAGACTTCCGGCAACGGCCGCTACAGCTATCTGGCGGCCTGGGGCTATGCGCTGAAACAGCCGGGCGGCAACGAGGCCAAGGCCCAGGATCTGGTAGGCCGCATCTTCAAGAACGTGCCGGTGCTGGACGGCGGCGGCCGCGCCGCCACCACCACCTTCATGCAGCGCCAGATTGGCGACGTGCTGGTGACCTTTGAGAACGAGGCGGAAATGATCGCCCGCGAATTCGGCCGCGGCGGCTTTGAACTGGTTTACCCCAGCGTGTCCGTGCTGGCCGAGAACCCGGTGTCCGTGGTGGACAAAGTGGTGGACCGCAAGGGCAGCCGCAAGCAGGCGGAAGCCTATCTGCAATATCTGTGGAGCCCGGAAGGCCAAAAACTGGCCGCCGACAACTACCTGCGGCCGCAAGACCCGGCGGTGGCCAAGCAGTTCGCCTCCCGCTTCCCGGCGGTGAAAACCTTCACCGTGGCCAGCGTGTTCGGCTCCTGGACCGCGGTCAATCAGAAGCACTTCGCCGACGGCGGCAGCTTCGACCAGATCTTCAGCAAGAAATGAGCGCGTGATGGCGGCCAGCGGCTTCAATCTGATCAATAAGCGCCACTCGGTGCTGCCCGGCTTCGGCCTGTCCTTCGGCATCACCCTGTTCTGGCTGGGCCTGATCGTGCTGCTGCCCTTTGCCGCGCTGCTGTGGTCGGCGCACGGCATGGGTTGGGCGGCCTTCGTCGACGCGGTGGCCCATGAGCGCGTGGCCGCCGCCATCCGCCTGTCCTTTGTTTCCGCCGGCATCGCCGCGCTGATCAATCTGCTGTTCGGTTTCCTGGTGGCCTGGGTGCTGGTGCGCTACCGCTTTCCCGGCAAGCGGCTGATAGACGCGCTGGTGGACCTGCCGTTCGCGCTGCCCACCGCGGTGGCCGGCATCGCGCTGACCACGCTGTACGCGCCCAACGGCTGGATAGGCCAATACCTGGAGCCGCTGGGCCTGAAAGTGTCGTTCACCCCGCTGGGCATCATTGTGGCACTGACCTTCATCGGCCTGCCCTTCGTGGTGCGCACGGTGCAGCCGGTGCTGGAAGACCTGGAGCGCGAGCTGGAAGAAGCCGCCACCTGTCTGGGCGCCGGACGCTGGGACATTTTCCGGCGCGTGATCTTCCCGGCGGCGTTGCCGGCCTTGATCACCGGCGGCGCGATGGCCTTCGCCCGCGCCACCGGCGAATACGGCTCGGTGATCTTCATCGCCGGCAATATCCCGATGGTGTCGGAAATCGCCCCGCTGATCATCGCCGCCAAGCTGGACCAGTTCGATCAAAACGGCGCGGTGGCGGTGGCGCTGGTGATGCTGGCCATCTCCTTCCTGTTCCTGTTCGCCATCAACCTCATCCAATGGTGGGCCGCGCGCCGCCACGGCGCGGGTAAATGATATGCAAAGCCTGACCACTGAATCGCGCACGGTGCGCTATCTGCTGACCGGCCTGGCACTGGCCTTCTTGTTCCTGTTCCTGCTGGTGCCGCTGCTGGCGGTGTTTTGGGAAGCCTTCCGCAAGGGCTGGGACCTGTACCTGGCCGCGCTGGTGGAGCCGGACGCATGGGCGGCCATCAAGCTGACGCTGACCGCCGCCGTCATCGCCGTGCCGCTGAACCTGGTGTTCGGCGTGGCGGCGGCCTGGGCCATCGCCCGTTTCGAATTCCGCGGCAAGAGCTTCCTGACCACGCTGATCGACCTGCCGTTCGCGGTGTCGCCGGTGGTGGCCGGCCTGATGTACGTGCTCTTGTTCGGCGTCAACACCGCGCTGGGCGGCTGGCTGCAACAGCACGGCCTGCAAGTGATCTTCGCCGTGCCCGGCATCGTGCTGGCCACCGTCTTCGTCACCTTCCCCTTCGTGGCCCGCGAACTGATCCCGCTGATGCAGGCCCAGGGCGCGGACGAGGAGCAGGCGGCGCTGGTCTTGGGCGCCTCCGGCTGGCAGACCTTTTGGCGCGTGACCCTGCCCAATGTCAAATGGGGCCTGCTCTACGGCGTGATCCTGACCAATGCCCGCGCAATGGGGGAATTCGGGGCGGTCAGCGTGGTGTCCGGCCATATCCGCGGCCAAACCAATACCATTCCGCTGCATGTGGAAATCCTGTACAACGAGTACAACTTCGTCGGCGCCTTCGCCTGCGCTTCGCTATTGGCCTTCCTCGCCCTGGTCACCCTGGGCGTCAAGAGCCTGGTGGAGTGGCGGATGGCGCGACAGAGCGACGCCGCCGCGGAACGCAGCGCGGCCGCTCGCCTGGCCGCCGCCGGCCGCGCCATAGCCAAGGACCAGCCCGCATGAGCATAGAAATCCGCAATATCCGCAAACAGTTCGGCGATTTCGTCGCGCTGGACAATGTCAGCCTCAACGTGGAAGCCGGCGAACTGCTGGCGCTGCTGGGGCCGTCCGGCTGCGGCAAGACCACCTTGCTGCGCATCATCGCCGGCCTGGAACAGCCGGACGCCGGGCAGGTGCTGTTTTCCGGCGCCGACGCCACCCACACCCATGTGGCCGAGCGCGAAGTGGGCTTCGTGTTCCAGCATTACGCGCTGTTCCGCCACATGACGGTGTTCGACAACGTGGCCTTCGGCCTCAGCGTCAAGCCGCGCAAGAGCCGGCCCGGCAAGGACGAGATCCGCGACAAAGTGATGCAGCTGCTGAAAATGGTGCAGCTGGACTGGCTGGCGGACGCCTATCCCGGCCAGCTGTCCGGCGGCCAGCGCCAGCGCATCGCCTTGGCGCGTTCGCTGGCGGTGGAGCCCAAGGTGCTGCTGCTGGACGAACCCTTCGGCGCGCTGGACGCCAAGGTGCGCAAGGACCTGCGCCGCTGGCTGCGCGATCTGCACAACGATATGCACATCACCAGCGTGTTCGTCACCCACGATCAGGAAGAAGCGCTGGAAGTGTCGGACCGGGTGGTGGTGATGGACCACGGCCACATCGAGCAAGTGGGCCGCCCGGACGATATCTACGAAAACCCGGCCACGCCCTTCGTCACCCAGTTCCTGGGCGATGTGAATTTGTTCCACGGCCGCATCGAGCGCGGTCAGCTGCAGATCGGCGGCTACGCTCATGCATTGGAAGGGCTGACGCTGGCCAGCGGCGACGAGGCGGTGGCCTATGTGCGCCCGCATGATCTGGACCTGTCGCGCCAGGCCGACGGCGCGCTGGCGCAGGGCACGGTGGAGCATATCCACGCGGTGGGGCCCATTGTGCGGGTGGAGCTGGTGCAGGCCGATGGCCGGAGCATTGAGGCGGCGGTGAGCAAGGAGCGTTACCGCGAGTTGGGCGTCTTGCCTGGCGACAGCCTGTATGTGACGCCGAAGAAGCTGTCGGTGTTCGCCAAGCAGGAAGGTCAGGATTACGTGATTTGAGCGCTTGTCGCTTCCATTCAAAACGCCCCGGAAGTCGGGGCGTTTTTTTTTGCAAGATGGCTGGGTCTAGCTTGTTGGTGGGTATCGCCTATCGGCTCCACCCACCCTACAAACCGCCTGCCGTAGGGTGGGTGGAGCGCAGCGATACCCACCGCAAGACGCTTAGCGGTTTCGCAGGCGGATGCGGCGGAAGCGCGCTTCCAGGCTGAAGCGCTGTCCCAGCGCCAGATAGATCTGGTGTTGGCTATCGACATGGCGGTAAACCCGGACCCGGTCGGCCCCCAGCAGCATCATGATTTCCAGATAGTTGAAGAAACCCATCCACTGGCCGCGTCCGTCGCGGTCGTCAAAATCAATGTCGCGCGCCACGCGGCTGAGCAGGCCTTTACCGACGTATTCCCGATTGTCCTTCATCCATTGCAACAGGTGAGCCGCGCATTCGCGGCCATAGGCGTGGTCGGCGAGGAGATCCTTGCTGGGTGTGGGCATTTGCCAGTAATGCGGGTAGGTGTGGCCGGGGCAGAAGCGGACGAAGGGGAGCAGTGCGCTCTGTTGTTCCAGAGCGTTCAATTTGTAGCGACGGCGCGGGGGAAAGTTTTGAGGGTGTTGCATGGTGTTTCTCCTGTAATGACACAAGATGAAGCACCTGATCCCAAAGCAGAGGGAACAGGATTGGCGTCTAAACAAATCAAATAGTTGAAAATGGAGGCTTATAGCCCACCATGCGTCTGCCAAGTAGCACGCTCATGGTAAAACCAAGCTCACACCGGAAAGTGTGAGCCCTCTGTCAACTTACGGGACGCCAATCCCGTGTGCCGTTATTGTCGACACCGGGCGATTGTTGCTGAGGGGGCGGCTGGGGTCAAGGTGGGGTGGTTGCTTTGATTGAGCGGGGCTTAGTTGTTGAGTGATCTGGTTTTGAATCCGCTACGCGGATATTAATTTAGGTGCCGCTTTCCGCGCTGACCGAGCGAGGCAAGCGCAGCGTCGCGAGGGAATAAGACGGGGAGGGGGCGGGCCGCCGCCCCCTTCCATCCCCCTCGTCCCCCAGGACGCGAAACCCGGAGCGCGCCCCGAGGGGACACTTGGTTACTACACGAGGTGGTCAATTTTCGAGATAGGGGATGGTTGATTCGCTGCCTAGGCCGCTTTGTGGGTAACTTTGCTTCACTACCCTTGTCTGTGGATAAGTCTTATTCCATAAAGGAAACCACGTATTCGACGCGCCCCTAGTCCCTTCAAGCCTGCCGACGGGTGGCAGGTCCGAGGTCTTAAGCGGCTGCCTGTTCGAGCACCGCGACGTTAGCGCGGTGCGAGTTCAGCCGCGCCTCGGGCCTGACGGGCCCCGGCGGGAAGCCACAGGCCAGGCTTGCAGGGCGGCCTTTGGGGTGAAGGGGAATTTGGCCGAGCAAATTCCCCTTCCTGCCCGCCGGGCAGCCCCGGCAATGAAAATCATTATCCGCGTAGCGGATTCAAATTCCTTAGACACTAGCCCTAAGCAAGTGTAGGGCTGCGAAGAAGCAAACCCTACTCACCAAGCCCCCTCACGCAAACGCCAAAGCCCCGGTCAAATCCCCCGGCGGCTGCGCGCCGCGCGCGCGGAAGGCCGCATTGCGCGCGCTCACCCCCTCCAGCTCCGGCAAATCGTGCAGCCGGCTGATGAAACGGATGATGGACGTGGTGTCGTAAAAGGTGTGATCCACATGCCCGCGCTTGGCGAACGGCGAGGTGATGATCGCCGGAATCCGCGAGCCCGGCCCCCAGCGGTCCCCCTGCGGCGGCGCCACATGATCCCACCAGCCGCCGTTCTCATCGTGAGTGATCACCACCAGCATATGCTTCCACTGCGGCCCGCTCATCAAATGCTGCAACACATTGGCCACATGACGGTCGCCGGACTCCACATCGGAATAACCGGCGTGCATGTTCAGGTTGCCCTGCGGCTTGTAGAAGGCGACCGCGGGCAGCTTGCCGGCTACGGCGTCGGCGATGAAGCGGTTGGAAATCGGGCTGTCGCCCAGGCCGCCGTCCAGCAGATGGCGCTCGCGGGCGGCGCTGCCGGGCGCGAACTGGCGGAAGTAGTTGAAGGGCTGGTGGTGGTACTGGAAGTTGGGCGCGTCGCCGCCGCCCTTGCCGTTCAGCGCCGCCTGCCAGCTGCCGCCGTACCAGGCCCAGTCTATGTGCTTCTCGGACAAGAGGTCGCCTATGGTGCGGTAGCTTTGCGGCGGCAGGGTGCTGGGATCTTGCGGGTCGGCGTAGCGCTTGTCGCCGCCTTCCGCCGGCCGCACGAAGCTGGGCTGGTAGGGCGGGGCCATGGTGTTGACCGCGTAGCCGTCCGGGGTGATGGCGCCGTTGTTGACGAATTTGGGCGGGCCGTCCAGCGCGGAGGCCGGGGATTTGGGGTCCAGCGCCAACTGGTGGCCGGTGGGCCCGTCGGCCAGTACGGCGATTTTCTTCTTGGCCGGGGTCTGGGCGGCGTTGAAGTATTCCGGAGTGCGCGCGGAGATCAGGAACTGGTGGTTGAGGTAGGAGCCGCCGAAGGCCGCCATGAAGAAGTTGTCGCACAGGGTGAAGCGACGGGCGATCTGCCATTGGTTGAGCGTGCGCGCGGTGTCCGGGTAGTGGCCCATCACCAGCGCGCCGGAATCGGCCCAGGCGACGAACTGGTCGTTGCGGCCGTCGTTGATCTGCATCTGGTTGTGATAGAACAGATGACAGAGATCGCGGGTGATCACCGCCTCCGGCAGCGGCTGGCCTTCGGCGTCCTTTAGCGGGAAGGGCGCGTTGGGCAGGCCGTGGATGTCTTTTTCTTCGATGAAATAGCGCTTGCCGGCCACGGTCTGGCCGGTGGGCACCAGGCCGCCCCAGATCTTGGGCAGGCCGGACAGCGGCTGTCCGTCGCGGTCGCGTTGCTGCGCCTGTTCCGGCTTGACCGCGCTCAGCGGCTGGGCCACGCCGGGGAAGTTGCCGTAGAGGTTGTTGAAGCTGCGGTTTTCCAGGTAGATCACCACCACGTTTTTGATATTGGCCTTGAGCAGGGCGTCCAGCTTGCCGCGGCGCGGGTGGCTGCTGGGCGCGGCGGCGGCGGGCAAGGCGCAACTGGCGCCGATGGCGGCCAGGCCTTCGAACAGGCGGCGGCGGGAGGGGTCTTGCGGGGCGTCCGTTTCGGCTGGCAACGAGCTGTCCTGTTCATCGGCGGCGGTCATGATGCGTCCTTGTCTGAGAGCGTGTGGTGTTGTCCATCATCCCGCCGCCGTGTTGCGGCAGGATGTCGGCGTTTAGTCGACGCGCAGCGCGGCGGCGCGCGCTTCCGCCAACGGCTGGCGAATTTCCTCCGGCAGGAATTCGCGGAACAGCGTGTCCGCCGGCGGCTCCTCGCGTAGCAGTTCTATCGGGTCGCGGCCGTCTATGCTGCCGAGATTGGGCGCGTGAACGAAGTAGCCCAGCAGCCTTTGCAGCCGCGGCGGCAGCGTGCGGGCCAGTTCGCGGGAAACGGCGAGATATTGGTTTTCCGCCTGGCGCAGCCAGCCCAGGTTGTAGCTGATGACCACGCCGGTGCGCGCTTGGTCGCTGTGGTTGGCGCCGCCGCAGTGGGTCAGCGAGCCCAGGTAGATCAGCACCGAGCCGGCGGGCATGGCGGCGCTGATGACTTCTTCCGGACGGGCTTCGCGCGGCTCGGGCCAGCGGTGGCTGCCGGGCACGACGCAGGTGGCGCCGTTCTGTTCGGTGAAGTCGTCCAGCGCGTACATGCAGTTGATCATTTTTTCCGATCCGGGCGCGGTGCCGGGGAACATCAGATCGTCGCTGTGCAGGAATTGGCGCGGTTCGCCGGGGCCGATGCTGATGGCCTGGGTCAGATTGAGCTGGTATTCGCGGCAGCCGCGCAGCAGGAAGGCGTCCATCACTTGCAGGATCAGCGGATGGGCGGCGAGTTCGCGGGTGACGGGCACGCGTTCGATCAGACCGCTGATCCTGCGCGTGGCGTAGCCGTAGAAATCGCCCTGACAGGGGGCGGAGCGGTCCAGCAACGGTTGCAGCTGGGCGCGGAACTGGGCCAGGCTTTCCGGGGTCAACAGCTGTTCTATCACGATGCCGCCGTCTTGTTCTAGCGCGGCGATCAGGGTTTCCGGCGCGGTGTCCGGGCGGAAGCGTTGCAGGCTGGGCATGTGGTGGGTTCCATCGTTTTATCTAATGAACCGGCGGCCGGGCCGCGGCGGTGTGGATGTCGAGCGATGTTATCTTCCGGATAGTCGTCGTGTTTGTGGAGCCGGCCTTTAGATCAGGTGGCGGACTATCTATGTAGTGAATGTATTTATTAATGTGAATGGGTGCTTGCCGCGGCTTGTGCGCGGCGGGGCGTCACCTTACCCTGGGCCTTCTCCGCCACCTAAGTTTTGGAGTCCACATGAGTGTGTCTTTGTTGAGCCGTTACGCTTTCTTCTCCTGTTGCCTGTTGTTCACCTTGTTCAGCCTGCCTTTCGTCCATTACGAGTGGTTGTGGCCGTTCACGCTGGCGGCGGCCGCGCTGACGCTGCTGGGGGTGTTCGATCTGCTGCAAACCCGTCACGCGGTGCGGCGTAATTACCCGATCCTGGGCAATATCCGTTACCTGGTGGAAAGCATCCGTCCGGAAATCCGCCAGTATTTGCTGGAGTCCGACCGCGAGCAGCTGCCGTTTTCGCGCGCGCAGCGCTCCCTGGTGTACGCGCGGGCCAAGAACGAGGGCGCGGACAAGCCGTTCGGCACCTTGATCGATGTGTACCAGCCGGGCTTTGAGTTCATCAGCCATTCGATGCGGCCGGCGCCGCTGAGCGATCCGGCCGGTTTCCGCGTGGAGATCGGCGGCCCGCAGTGCGCGCAGCCGTATTCGGCGTCTCTGTTCAATGTGTCGGCGATGAGCTTCGGCGCGCTCAGCGCCAACGCCATCCGCGCCTTGAACCAGGGCGCGCAACGCGGCGACTTCTATCACGACACCGGCGAGGGCAGCATCAGCCCTTATCACTTGGAACATGGCGGCGCGCTGGTGTGGGAGCTGGGCAGCGGCTATTTCGGCTGCCGCGACGCGGCCGGCGGTTTCGACGCGGAGCGCTTCGCCGAGCAGGCGCGCAATCCGCAGGTGAAAATGATTGAGATCAAGCTGAGCCAGGGCGCCAAGCCCGGCCACGGCGGCATTCTGCCCAAGCACAAGGTGACGCCGGAAATCGCCGCCACCCGCGGCGTGCCGCTGGGGCAGGATTGCGTGTCGCCGTCGCGCCACAGCGCGTTTTCCACGCCGATCGAACTGATGCGCTTCATCGCCCGGCTGCGCGAGCTGTCCGGCGGCAAGCCGGTGGGCTTCAAGTTCTGCCTGGGCCACCCGTGGGAGATCATGGGCATCGCCAAGGCGATGCTGGAAACGGGGGTTCTGCCGGATTTCATCGTGGTGGACGGCAAGGAGGGCGGCACCGGCGCGGCGCCGCTGGAGTTCACCGACCACATCGGCGTGCCGCTGCGCGAGGGCCTGCTGTTTGTCCACAACGTGCTGGTGGGGCTGAATCTGCGCGACAAGATCAAGATAGGCGCCAGCGGCAAGCTGGTCAGCGCCTTCGACATCGCCAGCGTGCTGGCCATAGGCGCGGACTGGGCCAATTCTGCGCGCGGCTTCATGTTCGCCATCGGCTGCATCCAGAGCCAGAGCTGCCACACCAACCGTTGTCCCACCGGGGTGGCGACGCAGGACGCGCTGCGCCAGCGCGCGCTGGTGGTGCCGGACAAGGCGGACCGGGTGTTTCATTTCCACCGCAACACCATGAAGGCGCTGGCGGAGATGCTGGCCTCGGCCGGGCTGGAACATCCGTCGCAGCTGCGGCCGCACCACTTGGTGCGCCGCGTCAGCGATACCGAGATCCGCCTGTTTTCGCAGCTGCACGTCTTTTTGCAGCCGGGCGAGTTGTTGGAGCCGGAGATCAAGGCGGCCTTTTACGGCCGCATGTGGCAGATGGCGCGGGCGGACAGCTTCGAGGCCCAGCCGGCCTGAGCCTATTGCGGGGCGGAGGCGGCGCCGCTTTCTTCGTCGTCCGCGTCCTTGGGCGGCGGCACGATGCGCCATTGGCCGTCCTGGCGGCTGAAGCGCATCCGTTGTTCGCGCTCCACCGGCTTGCCGGTGAGCTTGCGGGCCTGATAACTGACTTCGCAGTCCAGCGTGGCGTTTTCCTCGTCGTTCTGGCAGTCGTTCACCGCGGTGACGCGCAGGTCTTTGAGCGTGGACTCCACCATGGAGCGCATCAGCAGGGTGTGGGTGGATTCCGGCTTGGAATCGAATGAGGCGAGGGCCTGGGCCTTGAAAGCGGCTTCCGCCTCGGCCGGCGTCGGCTGTTCCGTCGGCGCGGCTTGGGCGAAGCCGGCGGCGAGACCGGCGATCAATATGATGATGTGTTGTTTCATGCCGCGACTTTAAGCCGGTTTGGCCGGTGGCGGCAAGCTGGGCGGCGGTCCCGGTCTTTACTTGCGGTGGTGGGCGATCAGCTTGGCCAGCGCGGCGCTGACCAGCGGATTGCTGACGCTGGCGGCGGCTTCTTCCATGCCGTCCAACGCGTTCTGGCTGATTTTCAGCTTTTTTTCACGCGGCTTGCGCGCCAGGCGGACATCCACCTTGACCCGGGTCTTGCCGGCGATGAAACCTTGCTTGGCCAATTGCGGCAACAGGCCGGGGGCCAGCATGCGCAAGCGGGCGGCGATGATGCCGGTGTCGGTGTAAATCACCAGCTCGTCGTCGCGGATGCGCACGGCGCGGCAGCTGCCGACCAAGAGCGGCGGCAGCAGTTTCTGAAAGGCGCGGTCCAGCTTCATCAGCTCTTTGGCCTCGGCGGTGAGCCGGGTCAGGGTGCTGTCTTTGCTGGCGATGTCGTTGAATTGGCGTCCGAACATGGCGGGCAGTCTAGTGAAAACAGTCCATTGTAGCCGCTGAGGGGGGCGCTTGGGGAGCCTTGGGCCGGCGGCGCCCCCAAGTCTTACTGTCCGCCTTCCACATCCTCCAGACTGAAGGTTTCGCTGTGGTCGTTGTAGGAGAAGATTTCCGCGTAGCGCCCCCAGCTGATCACGGTGTCCAGCGTTTCTTCGGCGGTTTCGTCGGACAGCGAGTCTTCCAGCTCCTGGGCGAAGCGTAGCCGCGGCGCGCGCTGGCCCGGACGCTCCTGCAGCACTTTGCGGATGTGGGCGGCCATGGGCACGTGGCGCAGCAGGTGTTCGGCGAACTGCACTTTGCGTTCCTGGGTGCCGTAGTCGGCGAACAGCTTGCCGGCGGCGGTGAGCAGGATGTCGCCGTCTTTCAGTTCGGCGAAGCCCAGGTGTTCCAGGATTTCCGCCACCGGGAACAACTCGTCCACTTCCAGCCGCAGCTTTTCCGCGATTTCCGGCATGTCCGCCTTGCCGTGATACGGCGCTTGCGCCACTTCCTCGATCAGGCCGGCCATCAGGTTGGTGGAGACCTCGCTCAGCTGGCTGCCGATTTCCAGCGGCAGCTTGTGCAGGGTATGGGCGCTGCGGCGCGCGGTCATCAGCGCGTAGATGTCGTCCACCATTTTGCGGAAGGCCGGGTCCAGCCGGTTGCGGCGGTGCGGGAAGGGCACCTTGATTTCCGCCACCACGCGGCCGGGGTTGGACGACAGCACCAGGATGCGGTCGCACATGAACACGGCTTCTTCGATATTGTGGGTGACGATGAGCACGGACTGGATGGGCAACTGGCCTTCGCTCCACAGATCCAGCATATCGGTGCGCAGCGTTTCGGCGGTGAGCACGTCCAGCGCGGAGAAGGGCTCGTCCATCAAGAGCAGGGTGGGGTTGACCACCAGGCCGCGGGCGAAGCCGACGCGCTGGCGCATGCCGCCGGACAGTTCGCGCGGGTAGGCGTTTTCAAAGCCGTCCAGGCCGATCAGGTCGATGGCGGCCAGCGCGCGGCGGCGGCGTTCCTTGGCTTCCACGCCCAGCGCTTCCAGGCCGGCCTCCACGTTTTGCAGCACGGTCAGCCAGGGGAAGAGCGCGAAGGTCTGGAACACCATGGCCACGCCTTCGGCCGGGCCGGTCAAGGGCTTGTCGTGGTAGCGGACGTCGCCGCTGCTGGGCTTGATCAGGCCGGCGATGATGCGCAGCAAGGTGGATTTGCCGGAGCCGGAACGGCCCAGCAGGCCGACGATTTCGCCTTCGCGCAGCGTCAGATTGACGTCGTCCAGCACCTGGATTTCGTCATTGCCCTTGTTGAAGCCGCGGCAGACGTTTTTCAGCTGGAAGATTTCCCGTCCCGGGGTGGTGGTGTCTAGTGTCATGGTTGCCCCCTTAGCTGAGACGGAGTTTGTTTTCGGCGATGGCGTACAGCGGACGCCACAGCAGGCGGTTGAACAGAACGACGAAGATGGACATCACGGCGATGCCGAGCAGGATCTTGGGGTAGTCGCCGGCGGCGGTGGTCTGGGCGATATAGGCGCCCAGGCCGTGGGCGGCCAGTTTGTCGTCGCCCCAGGACACGTATTCGGACACGATGCTGGCGTTCCAGGCTCCGCCCGACGCCGTTATCGCGCCGGTGACGTAGTAGGGGAAGATGCCGGGCAGCATCACTTGCCGCCACCATTGCCAGCCGCGGATGCGGAAATTGGCCGCGGCTTCGCGAAAATCGTTGGGGAAGGCGCTGGCGCCGGCCACCACGTTGAACAGGATATACCACTGGGTGCCCAGCACGATCAGCGGCGACAGCCAGATGTCCGGATTGAGCTTGAAGTGGACGATGAAGACCACGAACACCGGGAACAGCAGATTGGCCGGGAAGGCGGCGAGGAACTGGGCCAGCGGCTGGATTTTTTCCGCCAGCGCCGGGCGCAGGCCGATGTGCACGCCCAGCGGCACCCAGATCAGCGAGGCCAGCAGGATCAGCAAGGTGACCCGCAGCAGGGTGATCAGGCCCAGGCCCAGCACGCGCAGCACTTCGGCCGGGCCCACTTCGGTATGGATGAAGGTCAGCAGCTTCCAGCTGGCCAGCAGGCCCAGCGCCGCCACCAACAGCCACCAGACCACGTCGATGCCGCGCGACACCGGCGTTTGCGCCTCCGAATGCAGGCCTTGCGGCAGGCTGTAGTTGAGGCGCAGCCGGGCGGTTTTGCGCAGCAGTTTGCCAAAGGGCTTGAGCAGCAGCTGGATGGCGCGGGTGCGCTGGATCAGCTTGAGCACCCAGGATTCCGGCGCGGATTGGCTGGAGGTGTCTTCCAGGCGGAATTTGTCGGCCCAGGCCACCATGGGGCGGAACAGGAATTGGTCGTAGACGACGATGACCACGGTCATGGTCAGGATTACCCAGCCCACCGCGGCCAGATCCTTGTGCTGGATGGCCATGGCCAGATAGGAGCCGACGCCGGGCAGGGTGACGGTCTTGTCGCCGACGGTGATGGCTTCCGAGGCCACCACGAAGAACCAGCCGCCGGACATGCTCATCATCATGTTCCAGATCATGCCGGGCATGGAGAACGGCACTTCCAGCTTCCAGAACTTCTGCCACGGCGTCAGCCGCAGATTGACGGAGACTTCCTCTAGATCGCGCGGCACGGTGCGCAGCGATTGGTAGAAGCTGAAGGTCATGTTCCAGGCTTGGCTGGTGAAGATGGCGAAGATGGCGGCGAACTCCGCGCCCAGCACCCGGCCGGGGAACAGCGCCAGGAAGAAGGTGACGGTGAAGGAGATGTAGCCCAGCACCGGCACCGATTGCAGGATATCCAGCATGGGCACCAGCAGCAGGCCGGCGCGGCGGCTCTTGGCCGCCAGCGTGCCGTAAACCAGGGTGAAGACCAGCGCGGCGGCCATGGCGGCCAGCATGCGCAGCGTGGTGCGCAGCGCGTATTCCGGCAGATTGGCCGGGTCCAGTGTGATGGGAACGGTTTGCAGCGCGGTCAGCGGCGCCCAGGTTTCGCGGATGCCGGTGGTGGCCATCAGCAGGAAGCCGAGCAGGAGCGGAAACGCGATCAGGTCCCAGCGGTTGGGAATCAGCCGCTTGGCCGTGGCGGGCATGAAATGGCGGACAACGGCTGTCATCGGGCCTCTCCGGTTTATCGCCGCCGACGCCGGCGGTGTGTAGTCTGTTTTGTCCGGGCGGAGTTGCGGCGGAAAGCCGGCCCGACGATCTGGGGTTGCGGCGCGACGCGCGGCCGGGATCGGCCCGCCTGCCTTCACAGCATAGGCCAGCATCAGGGACGGCGGGCTGTCGCGGAGGCTGGTTTGCGGCGGGAAAATGCGCGTGGCGTAGGCGCTGGATACTAGCAGAGTTGCGTGGACGGGAATGTTACCGGCGCCGCAGATTTGTTGGGCTTTTGTGACGGATTGTACTGTTTGAAACTGAGTGGCGTTTCGCCACCCGCTCCCGGCGTTCCGAGCGGGCGGCGGCGTTAATGCTTACAAGACGTTGACGGCGGGGCTGCCGGCCGACACTTCCACGGTTTTGACGCTGGCGGTGGCCGGGCTGGGCGCCGCGCCGCCGTTCAGCGCGGCCACCTTGTGGAAGGCGCAGCTGAGTTTGGCCGGCGTCAGCGTGACCAAGGCGTAACCCTGGGCGTCGCTGTCCACGTATTTGAGCCAGCTGTTGAAGCTTTGCAGGGTGTTGGTGAAGGTGTCGACTACTTGGCCGCTGACCGTGGTGTAGATCAACGGTTTGGCCTTGGAGAAGGCCGGCACGGTGTCCACCACGTTTTTGAAATAGCTGAACAGCGAGTTGCTGGATACGCCGGCGGTGACCAGGTCCACCATCACCGGTGCGGGGCTGGCGGCGTCGTAGTCGTCCATCACCGGGCCGGCGAAGAAGGCGTGGATGTCGCCGGTGAGCGCCACCACATTGGCGACGCCCTGGGCTTTCAGATAGGCCATCAGCGCTTTGCGTTCGGCGTTGTAGCCGTCCCATTGATCGGCGTTGAGGATGAATTTATCGAAGAACATCGACGGCGGCAGGCTGGCGTCCAGGCCGGGCTTGATGGCGGCGTTGAACACGCCGGCGGAGATCGCGCCGCCGCTGAGGGTGTTCAACAGCGGCTGGGTGTTGGCGTAGCTGACCACGGGGGTGGAGCCGCTGGTGTTGGCGGCGGCCAGGTCCAGATAGAGCGCGCCTTGCAGCTGGGCGATCTGCGGCTGGGTCAGCGTCAGGCCCATGCCGGCCAGTTGCGGCGCCAGGCCCTGGGTCAGCAGCGAGGCCACCGCGACGGTGCCGTCAAAGCCCATGCGCAGCAGCGAGACTTCATTGCCCCACAGCTTCCAGGTGGTGGCGGCGGATTTCATCTGAGTCTGCCACCAGGCGCGCTGCGTCTCGCCCAGGATGGAGACATTGAGCAGATTGCCGCCGGTGGAGGCCATCTTGGCGGCTTCCACCTGGGCCAGGGTGTTTTTCTGCACGAAGTAGCGGCTGCCGATTTCGCCGCCGGCCTGGGTCTCCGGGATGATGTGGTCGCTGCGGTACAGGCGCTCGTCGGTCATCACCAGGGTGGCCAGGTCGCCGAAGGTGAAGCTGCGGTAGATCTGGATGTTCTGGAACGAGGGGTTGTTCAAGTCCAGCCGTACGTCGGCCGGCATATTCTCGAACCAGGCCTGGCTGGCGCTGCGGCGGCGCGCGGTTTGCGGCGAGCTGTCGTCGGTGGCGGTGTATTCCTGGCGGTCCTGCCAGCAGTCGTCGGAAAACTCGTGGTCGTCCCAGATCGCAATCATCGGGAAGCTGGCGTGCAGCTTTTGCAGGCGGGCGTCGTTGCGGTAGGACTTGTACAGCGCGCGATAGTCCGCCAGCGTGGTGGCGTAGCGGGCGCCGTCGGCGCGCAGGGTGCCGTTGGGCAGGCTCAGCGCCGGGTGGCGGGTTTCGTTGCCGCCGCTCTGGAAGCCGGCGCCGACGGTTTCGTAGATGTAGTCGCCCAGGTGGACGATGAAGTCCAGATCCTGATTGGCCAATTCCTCGAAAGCGCCCCAGTGGTTGACGCTCCAGTCCTGACAGGAAATGAAGGCGAACTTGAGCTGGGACAGCGGCGCGCCGGCGGCCGGCGCGGTCTTGGTGCGGCCGGTCATGCTGACCGCCGGGCCGGTGAGGAAGCGGTAGTAGTAGGTGGCGGCGCTGCCAAGGCCGGTGACCTTGTGGCGTATGGTGTAGTCCCAGTCAGGCTGGGCGCTGAGCGCCACGTTCACCAGCAGGGTGGAGAAGTCCGCGCGGTCGGACAATTGCAGCGTGACTTTGACGTTCTGGCTGCCGTCGCCGCCGTCGACACGGGTCCACAACACGATGCTGTCCGGCTTGGGGTCGCCGGAGGCCACGCCCTGGCTAAAGCCGCTGCCGTTGACGCCGATCGCGGCGCCGGAGCCTCCGGGCAGGCTGCCCGCGCCCCCGCCGCCGCATGCGCTCAAGCTGCCGACGGCGACGGAGGCGGTCAAGAAGCCGCTCCACTTCAGAAACTGTCTGCGATCCATCAATGTCTCCCCTCTATTGTCCTGCGTGCTTGTGTCTGAATCGGGCCGTGGGCGGCCCTTGTCGGAAAGGCGCTATTGTTTGAGGGGATTATTAAAGTGGCATGACAGCGGGTGTCAATTTAATTGAGTGTTTGCTCGAATTTGTCAGGGAAACGTGGGTTAAAACCAACACTTGTTTGAGTTTGATCCGCTTCCGCCCGCCAGCGCCGCGCCGGGGCGGCGCGCTTTGGGACGCGGCCGCGCTGCGGCGGGCGGTTTTCGCGCGCGCATCCGGCGGCGGCCGGGCGCGGAGGAAAATAAAGGCCGCGCGCAGCGCCTGCCCCCTTGATACAGCGCAAGCGCGCCCCCATAAAATAAGACTGCTAATGTGCTACACTTTCAGGCATTTTTGCGGACACCTTACCTAAACAGCCCGCTGGTCTCTGGATTCGATTACATGATTTCTTCTTTGCTTAAAAAAGTATTCGGCAGCCGCAATGACCGGCTTCTGAAGCAATTCCACCAGACGGTGGTGCGCATCAATGCTCTGGAAGAGGGCTTGAAAGCGTTGTCCGACGAGGCTTTGGCGGCCAAAACCGATGAGTTCAAGCAACGCCTGGCCAAGGGCGAGACGGTGGACGGCCTATTGCCGGAAGCCTTCGCGGTGTGCCGCGAAGCCTCGCGCCGGGTACTGGGCATGCGCCATTTCGACGTGCAGCTGATCGGCGGCATGGTGTTGCACTACGGCAAGATCGCCGAGATGCGCACCGGCGAGGGCAAGACCCTGGTGGCCACGCTGCCGTCCTATCTGAACGCGCTGACCGGCGACGGCGTGCACGTCGTCACCGTCAACGACTACCTGGCCAGCCGCGACGCCGGCATCATGGCCAAGCTGTACAACTTCCTCGGCCTCTCCGTGGGCGTCAACCTGTCCCAGATGCCGCACGACGAGAAGCAGAGCGCCTACGCCTGCGACATCACCTACGGCACCAACAACGAATTCGGCTTCGACTATCTGCGCGACAATATGGTGTTCAGCGTGGAAGAGAAGGTGCAGCGCAAGCTGGCCTACGCGGTGATCGACGAGGTGGACTCCATCCTGATCGACGAAGCGCGCACCCCGCTGATCATCTCCGGCCCGGCCGACGACAATATCGACATGTACCAGCGCATGAACGCGGTGCCGCCGATGCTGAAGCGCCAGGAAACCGAAGAGGGCGAGGGCGATTACTGGGTGGACGAGAAAGCCAACTCGGTGATGATGTCCGAAGCGGGCCACGAGCACAGCGAAGAAATCCTGACCCGTCTGGGCCTGCTGAAGGAAGGCGACAGCCTGTATTCCGCCACCAACATCACGCTGATGCACCATCTGATGGCCGCTCTGCGCGCCCACTCGCTGTTCCACAAGGACCAGCACTATGTGGTGCAGGACGGCGAAGTGGTGATCGTGGACGAATTCACCGGCCGCCTGATGTCCGGCCGCCGCTGGTCCGAAGGCCTGCACCAGGCGGTGGAAGCCAAGGAAGGCGTGGAGATCAACCGCGAGAACCAGACGCTGGCCTCGATCACCTTCCAGAACTACTTCCGTCTGTACGGCAAGCTGGCCGGCATGACCGGCACCGCCGACACCGAAGCTTACGAATTCCAGAGCATTTACGGCCTGGAAACCGTGGTGATCCCGACCAACCGGCCCATGGTCCGCAAGGACGCGCAGGACAAGGTCTACCGCTCCGCCAAGGAGAAGTACGACGCCATCCTGGCCGACATCAAGGACTGCCACGAGCGCGGCCAGCCGGTGCTGGTGGGCACCACCAGCATTGAAAACTCCGAACTGATCGCCAATCTGCTGCAAAAGGCCAAGCTGCCGCACAATGTGCTGAACGCCAAGGAACACGCGCGCGAAGCCGACATCGTGGTGCAGGCCGGCAGCCCCGGCGTGATCACCGTGGCCACCAATATGGCCGGCCGCGGCACCGACATCGTGCTGGGCGGCAATCCGGAGCCGGAGATCAAGGGCGTCGAATCCGACGACAGCTTGTCCGCCGAGGAGAAGCGCGCGCGCATCGAGAAGATCCGCGCCGATTGGCAAGTGGTGCACGATCAGGTGCTGGCCGCCGGCGGCCTGCACATCGTGGGCACCGAGCGCCATGAATCGCGCCGTATCGACAACCAGCTGCGCGGCCGTTCCGGCCGTCAGGGCGACCCGGGCTCCTCCCGTTTCTACCTGTGCCTGGAAGACCCGCTGCTGCGCATCTTCGCCTCCGATCGCGTCGCCGCGATCATGGACCGCCTGAAAATGCCGGAAGGCGAGGCGATCGAGCACCCGTGGGTGTCCCGCTCCATCGAGAACGCCCAGCGCAAGGTGGAAGGCCGCAACTTCGACATCCGCAAGCAATTGCTGGAATACGACGACGTCGCCAACGACCAGCGCAAGGTGATCTACCAGCAGCGCAATGAAATCCTGGTGGAAAGCGATGTGTCCGACGTGGTGGTCAATATGCGCGAAGGCGTGTTGTCCGACCTGGTGGACCTGCACCTGCCGCCGGAATCCATGGAAGAACAGTGGGATCTGCCGGGCCTGGAGAAAACGCTGGAAGCCGAATTCCTGCTGCCGATCAAGGTCAGCGAATGGCTGAAGGCCGAGCCGGCGCTGGACATCGAAAGCATCCGCGAACGCATCATCGAGCAAGCCGCCGAGACCTATCAGGCCAAGGTGGAGCTGGCCGGCGACGGCGTGATGCGCCAGTTCGAGCGCAGCCTGGTGCTGCAGATGCTGGACAATCACTGGCGCGAACATCTGGCGGCGATGGATCACCTGCGCCAGGGCATCCACCTGCGCGGTTACGCGCAAAAGAACCCTAAGCAGGAATACAAGCGCGAAGCCTTCGAGCTGTTCGCCGACATGCTGGAGCGCATCAAGCGCAGCGTGGTCAATGTGCTGATGACGGTGCAGATCCGCAGCCAGGAAGACGTGGACGCGGTGGAGCCGCATCAGGTGGGCGAGTACGAAATGCAGCACGCCGCGCCGGGTTCGGCGCTGGGCGAGGACGAGGACAATCCGCTGTCCCCGGACGCGCTGGCGGCGCAGGGCCTGCGCATCGGCCGCAACGACGCCTGCCCATGCGGCAGCGGCAAGAAGTACAAGCAGTGCCACGGCCGCCTGGAGTGATCCGGTAGCCGCAGGGCCAAAAGCCGACGCGCGAGCGTCGGCTTTTTTCATGCCCGCGCGCTTTGCAAGCGGACGGCGCGGTGTTAGCATCGTCGCGGGTCAACAGTTCACCCAGGCGTCGCCGGTGCCCTCACCACGCTAAACCTGTCTTGGCTAGATTCATCCCGCTTGGCTCGAACCCGTGCCAGGCCGTAACGGCGACCGCGGCAGTCCCTCCCGACCTTGGCACGACGACAGGATTCGAACCATGTCTCGTACGCTTTATCCCTTTTATTGCAGCGACATCTCCGCGCTGGCGCGTTCGCTCAAACAGCAATGGGCGCAGGAAAGCGCTCCGCCCAGCCATGTGCACATCCTCAATATGCTGGCGCGTTCCGCCGGCTTCCAGAACTTCCAGCACTGGCGGGCGGAATGCGAACGTCCGGCGCCGCCGGCCGGCCTGTCCGCGGCGACGACGCGGCTGTTGCGTCATTACGACGCCGAGGGGCGCTTGACGCGCTGGCCTAAGAAATTCAGCGAACAGCGCGTCTGCCTGTGGGTCTTGTGGGCCAGCCTGCCGGGCGGGGAGCAGTGGTCCGAGCCGGAGGCGAACGCCTTGATCCGCGCCGAAGAAGCCTTTGGCGACCATGTGTTGCTACGGCGCGAGCTGGTGGAGCAGGGCTTGCTGGGGCGGACGCCGGATTGCCGGCGTTATTGGCATGTGGCGCAGGCCTTGCCGGCGGAGGCCGAGGCCTTGGCGGCGGAAGTGGGCCGGCGCAGAGCCGGCCGCTGAGGAGGCTTGGGCGGCGGCCGGCGTCAATGGCCGTCGCCGAGCGGTTTACAACTGGGCTTTGATCGCCGCTTCCAGTTTTTTCTCGTCCAAGAGGCCGGTGAGCTTGGCGGCGATCTTGCCCTTGCGGTCCAGTATCAGGGTGTAAGGCAGGCCGCCGGTGGCGTTGCCCAGGCTGCGCATCAGGTTCAGCGTGTCGCTGTCGCCCAGCAGGATGGGATAGCTTATCTTTAGCTGGCCGACGAAGGCGCTGACTTCTTCCTTATTGTCCAGCGCCACGCCCACCACTTCCACGCCCTTGGGCGCCAGCTTGGCGCGCAGGCGGTTCAGCATCGGCATTTCCTCGCGGCAAGGCCCGCACCAGGTGGCCCAGAAATTCAGCACCGTGACCTTGCCCTTATAGGCGGCGATGGTGGCGTCGCCGCCTTGCAGTTTGGTGAAATGGGTTTGTTCCAGCGTGGGCGCGGCCATGGCGGAGAGCGGCAGCAGCGCGATCAGCGCGGGGGCGAGCAGTCGTTTCAGCATCTTGTTGAGCTTCCGGTAGGTGTTTGAAGTGTATTGGATATCCGACAAGGTCAAAGTTCTCGACGTGAACCAAACAAATGTTTCATGTTAAAATGGTCGATTGACCTTTTTGCGGAGTGGGCATGTCTATCCTCGTCTGCGGGGCCCTCGCATACGATACCCTGTTCTCGTTTCATGGCCGTTTTGACAGCCAGATCCTGCCGGATCAGCTGCACAAAATTTCCACGACCTTCCTGGCCCCGACCATGCGCCGCGAATTCGGCGGCATGGCCGGCAATATCGCCTACAGCCTGTGTCTGTTGGGCGAAACCCCCATCGTCATGGGCGTGGTGGGTGAGGATTTCGAGCCGTATCGCCAACATCTGAAACGCGCCGGCGTGGACGACCGCTTCATTCGCTTGATCCGCAAGCAGTATACCTCGCAGTGCTTCGGCATCGCCGACAAGGATGGCAATCAATTGATGGCCTTCCATCCCGGCGCCATGGATTTTGCCACCGAAAACCACATATCGGATATTCCGGGGCCGATCGAGCTGGCGATTCTGTCGCCCGGCGGCTACAGCGCCTTCCTGCAGCATTCCAAGGAATTGGCCGCGGCCGGCATTCCCTTCATCTTCGATCCGGGTCAGGAGCTGCCGCTGCTGTCGCGCGACGAGATCCACGAGATCGTCGAACTGGCCAGCTATGTGGCCATCAACGACTACGAGAGCGAGCTGATGCGCGAACGCGCCGGCCTGTCGGTGGAGGACTTGCGCAAAAAGGTGGAGGCGCTGATCGTCACCCGCGGCTCCAAGGGCGCGGAGATTTACGTCGGCGACACCGTGCACCTGATCCCGCGCGTGCAAATGCCGATCAAGCCGGTGGACCCGATGGGCTGCGGCGACGCTTTCCGCGCCGGCCTGCTCTACGGCATCAGCCGCGGCCTGGACTGGAAGATCACCGGCCGTCTGGCCAATGTGATCGGCGCGATCAAGGTCACCACGCCGGGCTGCCAGAATCACTTCTTCGACTGGGACTCGCTGAAGGACTTGTATCAGCAGGCTTACGGCGAACCCTGGCCGTTGTGACGATGCGGCCCGCGGGCCAAACCGACAAGGACGCGCAAGCGTCCTTTGCTTTTTGACGGTCCCAACACAACAAGTCTTGAATTCATCCCGCGCCACCCCCACCATTAGCGAATTCAATTCGAAAACCCAAGGGGATTCCATGCCGCCCGTTCCGCATCTGGCAACCGCACTGACCGGCCCGCTTTACGAACTGGAAAGCCGCATCCTGACTGCCCAGCCTCAGATCGAACACTGGTTCCGCAGTCAGTGGCATAACCACGCGGCGCCGTTCTACGGCTCGGTGGACCTGCGCAACAGCGGTTTCAAGCTGGCGCCGGTGGACATGAACCTGTTTCCCGGCGGCCACAACAACCTGAACCGCGACTTTCTGCCGCTGGCGGTCCACGCCGCGCAAAGCGCGGTGGAAAAAGTGTGTCCGGAAGCGCGCAGCGTGCTGCTGATACCGGAAAACCACACCCGCAACACCTTCTACCTGCAGAACATCGCCGCGCTGGTGCATATTTTCGAGCAGGCCGGCCTCAAGGTGCGCCTGGGCTCGCTGAACCCGGAAATCACCGAGCCGACCGAGCTGCAATCGGCCAACGGCGACATCGTGCGCTTGGAGCCCATCGAACGCCGCGGCAACCGCCTGGTGCTGGCGGACGGCTTCAACCCCTGCGTGGTCCTGCTCAACAACGATTTGTCCGGCGGCATTCCCGACCTGCTCAAAGGCCTGGAGCAGAACCTGCTGCCGCCGCTGCACGCCGGCTGGGCGGTGCGCCGCAAGAGCAACCACTTCGCCGCCTACGACAAGGTGTGCGAGGACTTCGCGCGTTTGATCTCCATCGATCCCTGGACCATCAATCCCTATTTCGCCAGCTGTAGCGGCCTGGATTTCCACGCCCGCACCGGCGAGGAGCAATTGGCGGACGAGGTGTCGCGGATGCTGGACAAGATTCGCGTCAAATACCGCGAATACGGCATAGACAACGATCCCTTCGTCATCGTCAAGGCGGACGCCGGCACCTACGGCATGGGCGTGATGAGCGTGAAGAGCCCGGACGAGGTGCTGGGCCTCAACCGCAAGGCGCGCAACAAGATGTCGGTGGTCAAGGAAGGCCTGGAGGTGTCCGAGGTCATCGTGCAAGAGGGCGTGTACACCTTCGAAACGGTGGAGGACGCGGTGGCCGAGCCGGTGGTCTACATGATGGACCGCTACGTGACCGGCGGTTTCTACCGCGTGCACACCGGCCGCGGCATCGATGAAAACCTGAACGCGCCGGGCATGCACTTCGTGCCGCTCTCGTTCGAAACCGCCTGCCTGCCGGACAAGCAGGGCACGCCGGACTGCGCGCCCAACCGTTTCTACGCCTACGGCGTGATTTCGCGGCTGGCGCTGCTGGCCGCCTCGCTGGAGCTGGAAGCCACCGATCCGGACGCGGACGAATGAAAGCCTGGCTGAGCCTGGCGCTGTTGGCGGCGACGGCCTCGGCGGCCGCCGACGAAGCCTTGACGCCGCAGGCGCTGGAGGAATTGGTGCAGTGCGCGTCGTTCGAGCGCTACCAGGCCTTGCAGCCGGCCTTGCTGGACGTGGTGTTCGACAAGGGGCCGGACTGGATACGAAAGAACGAGCAGGCCAGCACGCTGGGCGTTTACGCCTATGATCTGAAACGGCCGATCCGGGTGTTCGGCGCGGAGACGACGCGGCTGGCGCTGCACAAGGAGTTCGTGTCGGTGCCGCTGCCGTCCGCTTGGACAATGGCCGAAGCCGCGTCCCGGCTGCGGCTCAAACGCGCGCCGATCCGGGCGATGGAGCAGTATTACCGCTTCGTCGGCGCGGAAGGGCCGATGCTGTCCGCCTACGAGATGTCCGCCAATCCCTTGGCGGCGCTGCTGGGCGCGCCGCAGCAGGGCGAAGCGCTGCGCTACCTCGGCTGCTCCTATAATGGGGCCGACGAGCCCACTTTCCTTTCCGTCGCCGCACAGGCCGACGAGATGATGCAAACGGCGCGCAGCGGCATGGAACGCATGCTGCGCGACGCCGCCAAGCCAAGCGAGGACCGATAATCATGCGCATCCTGTTCATTGCCGATCCGCTGGATCACTTCAAGCTTTACAAGGACACCACCTTCGCGATGATGCAGGAGGCCGCCGCGCGCGGCCATGCCCTGAGCTTCGCCCAGGCCCATCAATTGTCGGTGGAGGGCGGCCGCGTGCTGGTGGATGCGCGCGATCTGAGCCTGACCGGCCAGTACGAGGGCGAGCATCCGGCCTGGTTCAAGCTGGGCGAAGTGCATCGCCAGCCCTTGCAGTCCTTCAGCGCCACCGTGATGCGCAAGGATCCGCCCTTCGACATGGAATACCTGTACGCCTCTCAGCTGTTTACGCTGGCGGAGGCGCAGGGGGCCAAGGTGTTCACCAGCGGCCAGGCGCTGCGCGATTTCAACGAGAAGCTGGCCATTTTGCAGTTCCCGGAGCTGACCGCGCCCACGCTGATCACCGGCGAGGCGCACCGCCTGCGCGCCTTTATCAACCAGCATCAGGACGTGATCCTGAAGCCGCTGGACAGCATGGGCGGCGACAGCATTTTCCGGCTGCGCCCGGACGACGCCAACCTGTCTGTGATCATTGAAACCATCACGCTGCGCGGCAAGCGCACGGTGATGGCGCAGCGCTACATTCCGGAGATCCGCGACGGCGACAAGCGCATTCTGGTGATAGACGGCGAGCCGGTGGAGTGGTGCCTGGCGCGCATTCCGGCGGCGGGGGAGACCCGGGGCAATCTGGCCGCCGGCGGTCGCGGCGAGGCGCGGCCGCTGACCGAGCGCGATCGCGAAATCGCCAGGACGGTGGGACCGGAGCTGAAAAAGCGCGGCATCCTGCTGGCCGGGCTGGACGTGATCGGCAACTATCTGACCGAGGTTAACGTCACCAGTCCCACCTGCTTCCGCGAAATCATGGACCAGACCGAGATCAAGGTCGCCGGCCTGTACATCGACGCCTTGGAGCGGCGTTGCCAGCCGCACTGACACGGTTTGCGACGACTTTTAGACACGGCCGGCGGCAACGTCGGCCGTTTTGATTTTTATTGTCGTCATCTTGAGCTGGCATGCTGGAGCGCCGGCCGCCATCCGATGCCGTTTCCGACGACCCAACCGCATGGATCTAGCAATGAAAGAAAGCCCGTTCAAAGGCAAAACCGGGATCACCCGCCTGATCAACGCCTTCGGTTACTCGCTGGACGGCCTCAAGGCGGCGTTCCGGCATGAGGACGCCTTCCGCCAGCTGGTGCTGCTGGCGGTGGTGCTGATCCCGCTGGCCTTCGTCATCCACGCCCAGCCGCTGGAGCGCGCCTTGCTGGTGGCCAGCTCGCTGGCGACGCTCATCATCGAACTGCTGAACTCCGCGATCGAGGCGGCGGTGGATCACACCTCGCTGGAGCGGCATCCGCTGGCCAAGCGCGCCAAGGACATGGGCAGCGCCGCTCAATTGCTGGGCCTGATCAATCTGACCGCGGTGTGGTGTCTGGTGTTGTTTGCCTGAAGCGGGTAAGGTGACGGCTGCCTGAACCCAGAGGGAGCCGTCCGATGATGTCGCCAGTGGAATCCGGAGTCGAGGAGTGGGTGTTGAACATCGTGCTCTGGCTCAAGTTGGGAGTGGAAGCGCTGGGCGCGCTGGTGATAGGCGTCGGCATCCTGGCCCTGGGCGTCCGCTATGTTCGCCGCTGCCTCAGCGCCAACCATGACGATTACAATCAGGTGCGGCTCAGCTTCGCCCGCTTCCTGGCGCTGGCGCTGGAGTTGCAATTGGCGGCCGACATCCTGTCCACAGCGGTGGCGCCCAGTTGGGACCAGATCGGCAAGCTGGGCGCCATTGCGGTGCTGCGCACCGCGCTCAATTACTTTCTGGGCAGGGAAATTCGCGAAGCCGAGGCGGCGCGCCGGCCCACAGAGCCGCCGGCCGCGTGATCCGGCGCTTGGCGCAAGCGTAAGCGAGGCCTCAATGAAAACAGCCCTGCCGCGGTGTCCCGCGCAGGGCTGTTGTCGTAAGCGGAGCCCTTAAGCCGGTTCGGCTTCCTTGCCTTCCGGCGGCGCGATCACCTCGCTGTAACCACACTCTTTCTGCGGGCAGACTTTCTCGGTGCCGCGGCGCTTGGTGGTCTTGATGGTCAGGATCGGCCAATTGCACTTCGGGCACGGTTCGGCCACTGGCGGATTCCAGGTGGCGTACTTGCACTTGGGATAGGTGTTGCAGCTGTAGAACAGTTTGCCGTAGCGGCTCTTGCGCTCGATCAGCTGGCCGGCCTTGCATTCCGGGCATTCCACGCCGGTTTCGCGCGGCTTTTCCAGCGGCTCGATGTGCTTGCACTTCGGGTAGTTGGCGCAGCCGATGAACTTGCCGTAGCGGCCTTTCTTGATGTGCAGCTCGCCGCCGCACTCCGGGCAACTGCGGCCTTCGATCACCGTCGGCGCTTCCGCCTCTTCCGCCGCCTGTTCGGCGGTTTCGCCCATATTGCGGGTGTAATCGCAGTCAGGATAACCGGTGCAGGCGATGAAGCGGCCGCGCTTGCCGAACTTGATGGACAAGGGCTTGCTGCATTTTGGACAGGCTTCGTCCAGGCTCTCGGTGGTGACCTCGGCGCGGGAGATGCTTTCCTTCTCCGCGATCTGCTTGGAGAAGTTCTTCCAGAAGCTGTCCATCACCGGCACCCATTCGCGCTGGCCGTTGGCCACTTCATCCAGCTGGTTTTCCAGCTTGGCGGTGAAGTTGTAGTCCACGTATTGCGCGAAGTGCTCGGTCAGGAATTTGTTGACGATGTCGCCGGTGTCGGTGGGCAGGAAGCGCTTCTTGTCCAGCACCACGTATTCGCGGTCTTTCAGCGTGGAGATGATGCTGGCGTAAGTGGACGGCCGGCCGATGCCGAATTCTTCCAGGGCCTTCACCAGCGAGGCCTCCGAATAACGCGGCGGCGGCTGGGTGAAGTGCTGGGTGCCGTAGAGCTTGTCCACCGGCAGAGTCTCGCCCTCGTCCAGCAGCGGCAGCTTGGCGTTGTCCTCGTCCTCGGCGTCGTCCACGTCTTCTTCATACACGGCGAGGAAGCCGGCGAAGGTCTGCACCTGGCCGGTGGCGCGGAAAACGCCTTCGCCGACGGCGATGTCTATGCTGGTGGTGTCGAACTTGGCCGGCGCCATCTGGCAAGCCAGCGTCCGCTTCCAGACCATGTCGTAGAGCTTGAACTGATCCGAGGTCAGGAAGGGCTTGACCATGTCCGGGGTGCGCAGGATGGACGTGGGGCGGATCGCCTCGTGCGCTTCCTGGGCGTTCTTGGACTTGTTCTTGTAGGCCACCGGGTTCTTCGGCAGGTAGTCGCCGTCGAATTTCAGGCCGATATAGCCGCGGATCTCCTCCACCGCCTCGCCCGCCAGCGCCACCGAGTCGGTACGCATATAGGTGATCAGACCGACGGTGCCCTGGCCGATGTCTATGCCCTCGTACAGCTGCTGCGCGGTGCGCATGGTGCGGTCGGTGGTCATGCCCAGCTTGCGCACGGCTTCCTGCTGCAGCGTGGAGGTGGTGAACGGGGCGGCGGGGCTGCGGGATTTCTTTTTCTTCTCGATGCTGCTGACCACCGCCGGGTGGCCTTCCAGCCGCGCCAGTATGCTGGCTTGCTCTGCCTCGTTGGGGATGTCGAACTGTTCCAGCTTCTTGCCGGCCATCGAGGTCAGCTTGGCGCCGAACTTGGTGCGGCCCTTGTGGCTGTCCAGGTGCACAGACCAGTATTCCTGCTCGACGAAGGCGCGGATTTCGTTCTCGCGCTCGCAGATCAGCCGCAACGCGGGGCTTTGAACCCGGCCGGCGGACAGGCCGCGGCGGATCTTCTTCCACAGCAGCGGCGACAGGTTGAAGCCCACCAGGTAGTCCAGCGCGCGGCGGGTCTGCTGTGCGTCCACCAGGTTCTGCGCGATTTCGCGCGGGTTCTGGATCGCTTCCAGCACCGCGTTCTTGGTGATTTCGTGGAAAACCACGCGCTGGGCGGTCTTGTTCTTCAGCAGCTTCTTGCCGTTGAGGATCTGCACCAGATGCCAGGAAATGGCCTCGCCTTCGCGGTCCGGGTCAGTCGCCAGATAGATGTGTTCGGCGTCGCCCACCGCTTTGACGATGGCGTCGACGTGTTTGCTGTTGCGCGCGATCAGCTGGTATTTCATCGCGAACCCTTTTTCAGGGTCCACTGCGCCGTTCTTGGGCACCAGATCGCGCACATGGCCGTAGGAGGCCAGGACTTCAAAGTCAGGGCCTAGGTATTTCTTCAGCGTTTTCGCCTTGGAAGGCGATTCGACGATCAAGAGACTGGTGGGCATATTATCTTTTCTATGTGCAATCGCCGGCATGCCGGCCGATCCGTCCGGACCGGGCGTTTCTGCCGCGCGGCAGAAGGGCGCCAGGCCCGTGCGTGGGCTGCTGCGTTCCCGTCGACAAGGAGGATGAAGGCTTCACCCTGAAAATTTCGCGTCGACAGAAAATATATTCGTCAAATAAAACAAGAGCGCAAGAGCGCTCTTGGATCGGCCGCCGGAACCGGCGGCCAAGGGCGGCATGTTAAGCCCGCTCCATGAGGCTGACAAGTCATTGCATGGTGGGTTCGCCATGCACGGCATCCAACAGCGCCTCGCCCAGCAGAATGGGCAGTTCCGCCTGTTGCGCCCACAACACCATCAAGGCCACCAGCTTGGCGCTGCCGACGTTGATGTCGTCGCCGTGCAGTTCCATCAGGCGGTCGATGACCATTTCGCGCTGCGCGGGCGTCAAGGCGCCGTGATCCTCCAGGAACTGCAGCAGGCCGCGCACGTCGGCGGGCAGGTGCTCCAGCTCGTCTTCGGCGTAAACGCGCATGCCGCTGGCTTCGTTGGCGCCGACGTAGCCGCTGTCGTCCAGGCCGCTGATGCCGTCCAGCCAATCCAGCGCGTCGTTGATCTCCTCGTCCTCGAAACCGGCGGCCTCCAATTGGCGCATCAGCGCGCCGCGGTCGCCGAAAGCGTCCGGATCGCGGAATTGTTCAAACAGGAAGGCGAGTACGTCAAACATCAATCTATCTTCTTAAAGTGCGGGTTAGCGCGGTTCAGCCCGGTTTCAGGCGCTGAAAAAGCCCGCCGGGATGGCTGGCCACCAGGCCGGCCAGCTCAAGTTCGAGCAGCATCGCGTAAAGCTCCCCCACAGTCAACCCGAGCGTGGTCGAAAGCGCATCCATACTGATGGGGTCGAATCCCATGGCTTCAAGCAGCGGCGATTCCGCCGCGGGGGCCGCCGGCTTGGCGCTGGGGCGTTTGCGTTGCAGCCTGCCCACTTCGTCCAGCACGTCGTCCACGGTTTCCACCAGTTTGGCGCCGTCCTTGATCAGCCGGTGACAGCCGCGAGACTGCGGATTGTGGATAGAACCGGGGATGGCCATCACTTCGCGGTTGTTCTCCATCGCCAGCCGCGCGGTGATCAGCGAGCCGGAGCCGATATTGGCCTCCGCCACCAGACAGCCGCGGCTGAGGCCGGCGATGATGCGGTTGCGGCGCGGGAAATGGCCGGCCAGCGGTCCCATGCCCAGCGCGAACTCGGACAGGATCAGGCCTTCCTCGGCGATGCGGTGCGCCAGCTGGCGGTTGCAGGCCGGGTAGACGCGGTCTATGCCGGTGCCGACCACGGCGACGGTGGCGGGCGGCTGTCCGAGCGCGCCGAGGTGGGCGGCGGCGTCGATGCCGCTGGCCAGGCCGCTGACGATGCAATAGCCGTGCTCGGCCAGTTCGCGGGAAAAGCTTTCCGCGTTCTGCCTGCCCTGCGGCGTGGCGGCGCGGCTGCCCACGATGGCGAGCATGGGCTGGGTCAGCAGCTCGCGCCGGCCGCGGGCGAACAGCAGCGGCGGCGGCGAGTTGGATTCGGCCAGCTGCGGCGGGTAGTCGTCGTCCAGCAGCGACAGCAATTGGCAGCCCGGCGTTTGCGCCCATTCCAGCGCCGCCTCGGCGGAGGCGGCGGCCTCGCGCCGCTGCAAGGCTTCGGCCGCTTCTTTGCCGATCAAGGGCTCGGTCTGGCGGCTGTTGGCGTTCAAGGCGGCGTCGGCGCCGCCGAAGGCGTCGATCAGCCGTAAAAAGCCGGCCGGGCCGATGCCGGGGGTCAGCGCCAGCAACAGCCAGTCATGCGGCGGAGCCTTCATTCTTGCTCGGGGCTGGCCACGCCGTCGCCCACGTAGATCGGGCCGCGGCTGTCCAGCACCAGCGCGTAGGACACTTTGTCGAACACGCGGTAGACGAAGGCGTTGCCGGCGCGCTCCGCCGGCAGCGTCACCGTGCGCTTGCCCTGTTCGTCTTTGATTTCCAGCGGGCGGCCTTTTTTGAACAGGCCGAACACATGACCGTTTTCGACGCCCTGCGACTGGCCCAGATTGAGTACAATAGTGGAGTATTGGGCCGCGCCGTCCACGCCGTTGTAGACCGAGACCACCTTGCCGCTCAGATGAGCGTCGGCCGGATGCGGGGCGTAGTTGTTGAAGTTTTGCTGCGGCGCGCGCATCAGATGGTCGCCCACCAGGATTTCCTCGCTGACGTTTCTGACTTTCAGCGTCTGAACGTCGCCTTGGGGCTTGTCTGCGGTCAGGTCGCCGCTGTAGGTCGCTTCTACGCCCAGCACCTTCTTGGTGTCCGGGTCCAGCAGCGGCTTGCCCAGCCGGTAAGCCTGCCAGGTGCCGGCCTCGTTGACGCCGGTGGCGTAGACGCGGTCCCCGGTGGCGACGGTGAGGTGTTCTTCCGGTCCGGCGATCAGCTTGGGCGATTGCAGGAACTGCGCCATGTCCACCACCAGCGGCCGTTTGAGGAAGGGCTCGATCGCCGAAGCGGGAATGCTGGCCACCGCCTGATCCAGCGTCTCGACGCGGGCCTGCGGCGAGAGTTTGACTTCGCGCTGCGCACCTCGCGCCAGCGACAGCCGCGGCTGGCCGTCCACATAGTCCAGCGCCAGCACGTCGCCCGGGTAGATCCAGTGCGGATTCTTGATTTCGCCTTGGTTCATCCGCCACAGACGCGGCCATTTCCAGGGGCTGCTCAGATAGCGTCCGGAAATGCTCCACAGCGTGTCGCCGCGCTTCACGGTGTAGCGGCTGGGCGCGTCAGCCTTCAACTGGAGATCGGCGGCGAAGGCGGGCGCGGCGAGCCCGAGGGCCAAGGCGAAGGATATAATGCTTTTACGCATGGGAAATGCCCCAATATGAAGGTGGACGGACACCTGCGGGGGTGGCCCGCATACAAGGAATCGCGTTTCGAACATGTCTATTATCGGCGTGCCGATCGCGATACGACAACTTGATGAGTGAATGAAACGACGGGGAGTCATTAAATCCGATGGCATTGTTGAATATTTTGCATTACCCGGATGAACGGCTGCACACCGTGGCCAAGCCGGTGGAGGTCTTCGACGAGGCCTTGCAGATCCAGATCGATAATATGTTCGAGACCATGTACGAGGCCAAAGGCATCGGCCTGGCCGCGACTCAGGTCGATTTCCACCACCGCCTGGTGGTGATGGACATTTCCGAGGAACGGAACGAACGCCGCGTGTTCATCAACCCGGAAATCCTGAGCAAGGACGGCGAGACGGAATATGAAGAAGGCTGTCTGTCCGTGCCCGGCATTTACGACAAAGTGACTCGCGCCGAGCGCGTCAAGGTGCGCGCGCTGGACCGCAACGGCAAGCCGTTCGAACTGGAGGCCGACGGCCTGCTGGCGATCTGCATCCAGCACGAGATCGACCATCTGGACGGCAAGGTATTCGTTGAATACCTGTCGCAGATGAAGCAGACCCGCATCAAGACCAAGCTGAAAAAGCGTGAAAAACAGAATATGTGACCGCGGCGCCGTGGGCGCCCCGTCCGGAATGGTTTGAATGAAACTGATCTTTGCCGGTACGCCGGAGTTTGCCGCCGCCGCGCTGCGCGAGTTGATCGCCGCCGGCCATGAAATCGCCCTGGTGCTGACCCAGCCGGACCGTCCGGCCGGCCGCGGCATGAAATTGAAGCCCAGCCCGGTCAAGGCGGTCGCGCTGGAGCACGGTCTGCGCGTGGAGCAGCCGGCGTCCTTGCGCAACGACGAAGCGCAGCAGATGTTGCGCGACATCGGCGCCGACTTGATGGTGGTGGCCGCCTACGGGCTGATCCTGCCGCAGGCGGTGCTGGATATCCCGGCGCGCGGCTGTCTGAACATCCACGCCTCGCTGCTGCCGCGCTGGCGCGGCGCGGCGCCGATACAGCGCGCTATCCTGGCTGGCGACGCCGAATCCGGCATCACCATCATGCAGATGGACGTGGGCCTGGACACCGGCGACATGCTGTCCATCCATCCTGTGGCCATCGCCGACGACGAAACCGCCGCCACGCTGCACGACAAGCTGGCCGTGGAAGGCGCGCGCGCCATCGTCTCCACGCTGGCCGGACTGGACGGGATCGCCCCGCTCAAGCAGCCGGAAGCGGGCGTCACTTACGCGCAGAAGCTGAGCAAGGCCGAGGCCTTGGTGGACTGGAGCCTGCCGGCGGAAGAAGTGGCCCGGGCGATCCGCGCCTACAACCCGGCGCCGGGCGCGCATACGCTGCTGGCCGGCGAAGCGCTGAAACTGTGGATGGCCGGCGCGGAGGCTGGCCAGGCCGAGCCGGGCGTGATCGTCGCCGCGGACGCGGACGGCGTGCTGGTGGGCTGCGGCTCCGGCCTGGTGCGCTTGAGCGTGCTGCAGGCGGCCGGCGGCAAGCGGCTGGCCGCGCGGGACTTCGTCGCCGGCAGAAGCCAGCTGGCGGGCACGCGGCTGGGCGTGTGAGCGGATAGACTGAGGCGAGAGGAAAGGGGGCGGCAATGACGGACAACTGGTTCAAGACCACCTTGCTGATGGCGGCGATTTTGGCGCTGTTCGCCGTGATCGGCGGCATGATAGGCGGCAAAAGCGGCATGATTCTGGCCTTGCTGTTCGGCGGGGCGATGAATGTGTACGCTTGGTGGAATTCCGACCAGATGGTGCTGCGCATGTACAACGCGCAGGAGGTGGACGCCCAGAGCGCGCCGGAATTCTACGGCATGGTGGCGGAACTGGCGCAGCGCGCCGGCCTGCCTATGCCGCGCGTCTACGTGATTCACGAAGAGCAGCCGAACGCCTTCGCCACCGGCCGCAGTCCCGAGCACGCGGCGGTGGCCGCCACCAGCGGCATCATGCGCATGCTGGACTATCGCGAGCTGCGCGGGGTGATGGCGCACGAACTGGCCCACGTCCAGCACCGCGACACCTTGATCTCCACTATTTCCGCCACCATGGCCGGCGCAATATCCGCGCTGGCCAACTTCGCCATGTTCTTTGGCGGCCGCGACGAAAACGGCCAGCCGGTGGGCTGGCTGCCGCGTCTGGCCATCGCCCTGCTGGCGCCGCTGGCGGCCAGCCTGATACAGATGGCGATTTCCCGCGCGCGTGAATTCGAGGCCGACCGCGGCGGCGCCGAGATTTCCGGCGACCCGCTGGCCTTGGCCTCCGCCTTGCAGAAGATCGAGTACTATGCGCAGGGCATTGTGATGCCCACCGCCGAGGCGCACCCGGAAACCGCGCAGATGATGATCATCAACCCCTTGTCCGGCGGCGGCGGGATGGGCGATCTGTTCCGCACCCATCCGCAGACCGCGGACCGCATCGAACGGCTGCAAGCGATGGCGCGCGGCGTATATTAATTGAAGAGCGTCGGGCGGCCGCGCGCCGCCTTGATCGCGCAAGGCCAATGCCGGAGGGCATTGGCCTGTTTGTTATGGTTTGATAGAAAGCACCCATGCATCATATTCAGCAATTGGCCGCCAATATTCTGTTGCGCGTCGAATCCGGAACCAATCTGACCGAGGCCTTGGCCGAGGCTCAACGCAAGGCGCCGGAGTTGACGCCGTCCGAGCGCGGCGCTTTGCAGGATCTGGCCTACGGCAGCCTGCGCCACTTGGCGCGGCTGCGTTTCTACCTGCGCCAACTGGTGGCCAAGCCCTTGCCCGAGCCGGTGCTGGAGCGGGTGCTGATCGTGGCCTTCTATCAGCTCTCGCACACCCGCGCCGCCGAGTACGCGGTGGTGAACGAGGCGGTGACCCTGGCCAGCCGGCTGGCCAAGGGCAATTTCAAGGGCCTGGTCAACGGGGTGCTGCGCAACTTCCTGCGCCAGCGCGCCGCCTTGGAACGCGCGGCGGAAAAGGACATAGAGGCCAGCTTCAACCACCCGCTATGGTGGATCAAGGGCTTGCAGCGCGCCTATCCGGACGCCTGGCAAGCCGTGCTGGACGCCGACAACGGCCATCCGCCGATGACTTTGCGCGTCAATCGCCGCCATGGCGACGCCGCGGCCTATCTGGAGCGGCTGCGCGCCGCCGGGCTGGACGGCGAGGCTTTGGACGGCGGCTCGATCACGCTGGCGCGGCCGGTCAATGTGCGAGACTTGCCGGGCTTCGCCGACGGCGAAGTCTCGGTGCAGGATTGGGGCGCGCAGCAGGCCGCGCACTGGCTGGACCTGCGCGCCGGCCAAAGGGTGCTGGACGCTTGCGCGGCGCCGGGCGGCAAGACCGGCCATATCCTGGAGAGCGCCGATGTCGAAGTGACCGCGCTGGACATCGACGAACAGCGGCTGCAGCGCGTGGCCGACAATCTGGAACGCATCGGCGCGACCGCGCGGCTGCATGCGGCCGACGCCGGCCAGCCGGACGGCTGGTGGGACGGCCGGCCCTTCGACCGCATCCTCGCCGACGTGCCCTGTTCCGCCAGCGGCGTGGTGCGTCGCCATCCGGACATCAAGTGGCTGCGCCGCCCCGGGGATTTCGCCGCGCTGGGCGTGCAACAGGCCGCCATGGCCGACGCGCTGTGGCCTTTGCTCGCCTCGGGCGGCAAAATGCTTTACGCTACGTGCTCCATTTTCCCCGAAGAGAATCAGCAACAGCTAGACTCCTTTCTGAATCGCCATGCGGATGCCGCGTGCCTGAGACAGGAGCAGTTGCTTCCTTGTGAGCGTCATGACGGCTTTTATTACGCGTTGCTTGAAAAACGTTAGCCTGCTGCTGTGCTTGCTGGCCGGTCTCGCCATGGCGGCGCAGGCCGAAACCATCAGCTCGCGTCGGGCTGAGGCCGAGGTGACGGCGGACGGCCAGTTGTCCGTCAGCACCCGGTTTCAGACGCGCTTGACGCCCAGTCTCAGCGACGCGCTGGAACAGGGCGTGGTGCTGCCGTTCCGGCTGGAGTTCCAGCTGACCAAGCCGCGTTTGACCGCTTACTATCTGAATTTCAGCGAGTGGTTCGATCCGCACGCCCAGCTGGGCTTCAAGCTGTCCTATCAGTCCTTGACCAATCGCTACCGCGTCACCATCGGTAATCTCTCCAACTACTACCCCACCCTGCGCGAAGCGCTGGGCGCGGTGGGCGCTATCCAGGGCTGGCGCGTGCTCAATTCCGGCACCCTGGACCCGCGCGCCTCGGGGCGCGTGGCCGGCCAGGTGCGGCTGTTGCTGGACATCGGCGAACTGCCCAAGCCCTTCCAATTGAACGCGCTGGGCTCGTCGGACTGGTCGCTGTCGTCAGACTGGGTCAAGCTGGACGTGAAGGACGGCGGCTGATGCGTTACGCGGTGATTGCGCTGGCGACGCTGGGCGCCATCCTGCTTTATCTGCTGGCCTTGGCCACCGGCAACGCATCCAAACTCAACGAATACTACTGGTGGGTGTTCGGCCTGAACGGCCTCCTGCTCGCCACGCTGCTGGGCGTGGTGGCGCGGCAGCTGCTGCGCCTGCGTCAGCGGGTGCGGCAACGGGTGTTCGGCGCCAAGCTGACCCAGAAGCTGGTGATGATGTTCGCGGTGGTGGCCCTGGTGCCGGGCATCCTGGTGTTCACCGTTTCCGCCCAGTTCCTGACCCGCAGCATCGAAAGCTGGTTCGACGTCCGCGTCGAGTCGGCGCTGGACCGCAGCCTGGGCTTGGCGCGCAACTCGCTGCAGTACGTGCAGGAAGACCTGGGGCGCCGCACGCGTTCGGTGCAGGACGATATCGAGTCCTTGCCGGAAGGCCTGCTGCCGGCGCGGCTGGAGCGCTTGCGCGAGCAACTGGGATTGCGCGAGCTTGCTGTCTATAGCCGCAGCGGTCAGCTGCTGGCCTTCGCCGGCGGACTCAGCGAGCGAGTGCCTCCTCCGCTGTCGCGCGAGAGCATAGGCAAGCTCAAACCGCGTCAGACGCTGGACAGCTTCGAGAACGACGGCGGCAGCGGCCTGGTGCTGAAATCGCTGCTGATTTACCGCAATCTGGACAGCCAGCAACGCGTGTTGCAGGCCCTGCAATCCGCTCCCGGCCGCATCGCCCAGGACGCGGAGCAGATCGAGACCGCGCGCGCGGAGTACCGCCAGCTGCTCTTGGGCCGCGAGGGCCTGACCACCTTCTACATGCTGACGCTGGCGCTGTCCGCGCTGCTGGCGCTGACCGCGGCGCTGGCCTTCGCCTTATTCTTGTCCGAGCGCCTGTCGGCGCCCTTGTCCGAGCTGGCCGCCGGCACCCGGGCCGTGGCGCAGGGCGACTTTTCCAAGCGCCACCCGGTATACCGGCGCGACGAGCTGGGCATGCTAACCACCTTGTTCAACCGGATGACGCAGCAGCTTGAGGACGCGCGCCACGCCGCGGACCTCAGCCGCAGCGAACTGGAAAGCAGCAAGCTTTACCTGGAAAGCATTCTGGCCAACCTGAGCGCCGGGGTGATCGCCTTCGGCGCCGATTGGCAGCTGCGCGCCGCCAATACCAGCGCCTCGCGCATTCTGGGCGTGGATTTCGCCGAGGTGTCGGATCAGGATTTCCCGCACTGGGCCACCTCGATTCCGGCGGTGGCGCCGCTGGTGGAGTGCGTGCTGGAGTACGCGTCCAAGAACAGCGACAGCGACTGGAAAACCCAGCTTAACTATTTGACGGTGCAGGGCGAGCGCACCTTGCTGGTGCGCGGCGCCCATCTGCCTGAGGCGTCTGCGGTGGGCTATGTGGTGGTGTTCGACGATATCACCGAACTGGCGCGCGCCCAGCGCGACGCGGCCTGGGGCGAGGTGGCCAAGCGGCTGGCGCATGAGATCCGCAACCCGTTGACGCCCATCCAGCTATCGGCGGAACGGCTGGCGATGAAGCTGCAGGACAAGCTGGCCGGCGCCGACGCCGACATGCTGCGACGCTCCACCGACACTATCATCAAGCAGGTGGGCGCGCTCAAGGCCATGGTGGACGCCTTCCGCGATTACGCGCGCGCACCGCGCACCAAGTTGACCGAATTGGACCTGAATCAAGTGGTGCGGGAGGTGATGGCTCTTTACGAATCCAACTCTGCTGTTAAGATGGCGCTTGATGAAAGGCCGTTGATGATCATGGCGGATGCGGCATTGTTGCGGCAGGTTTTACATAACCTGATTCAGAACGCGCAAGATGCGGTCCTTGACGTTGACATCCCGATGATTCAAATTAGCAGCCGAAAAGAAGAAGGCTATGCGCTCGTTTGCGTGGAGGATAACGGTCCGGGCTTTGCTCCGGAGATCCTGCAACGCGTGTTCGAACCCTATGTGACCAGCAAGACCAAAGGTACCGGTCTTGGCCTGGCGGTGGTCAAGAAGATTCTTGAAGACCATCACGGGCAGATCAAAGTGGGTAATCTCGAACCGAATGGCGCGCGCATCCTTCTCTCCCTGCCATTGCTGGAGGCCTAATGCGTAGCAGCGATATTTTGATTGTTGACGACGAGATCGGTATCCGTGAATTGCTCTCCGAGATACTGCAGGATGAGGGGTACACCGTCGCGCTGGCGGAAAACGCCGAGGTAGCCAGACAGTTGCGCAACCAGACGCGTCCGGCGTTGGTGTTGCTGGACATTTGGATGCCGGATTGCGACGGCGTGACTTTGCTCAAGGAATGGGCCAAGTCCGGTCAGCTGAACATGCCGGTGGTGATGATGTCCGGTCACGCCAGCATAGACACCGCGGTAGAGGCGACTCGCATCGGCGCTTTCGACTTCCTGGAGAAGCCGATCGCGCTGCAAAAGCTGCTGACCACGGTGCAGCGGGCGCTGAAATACGGCGATATGCAGGCCAACACCTCGCTCAATCTGGACAAGCTCGGCCGCAGCGAGCCGATCCAGGAGCTGAAGCGGCAGCTGGAACGCGTGGCCAAGGTCAAGTCACCGGTGCTGCTGACCGGCGAACCGGGTTCCGGCTTCGAACTGGTGGCGCGCTTCTTCCATCAGGGCAACACCCCGTGGGTGACGCCGGCCAAGCAGGAGCAATTGGCGGACGCCCCGCTGGAGCTGCTGCAAAAAGCCAATAACGGCGTCTTGTTCCTGCCGGAGATCGGCCAGTACGGCCGCCGCGTGCAACAAGGGCTGCTGTTCCTGCTGTCCAAGCTGGACCGCTTCAATGTGCGGCTGCTGTGTTCCTGCAGCCGCCCGTTGCAGGAACTGCTGGTGGATCCCGAGTGCGACAACCGCCTGCTGACGGCCTTGTCCAGCGTGATCGTGCCGATTCCGCCGCTGCGCGAGCATTCCGAAGACATCATCTTCATCGCCGAGCAGATCCTGACCGAGCTGGTGGAGTCCAAGCAGGTGCCGGCCCGCAAGCTGACCACCGCCGCGCTCAACGCGCTGCGTCAGTACGACTGGCCTGGCAATCTGGAGCAGCTGCGCAGCATCATCAAGAGCCTGGCGCTGACCTCGGAGTCGGACGAGGTGGACGCCGGCGAGGTCAACAAAGTGCTGGCGCAGTTCCGCCATGAGAAGCCGGTGGAAGAGTCCGGTTTTGACTTCAACATGCCCTTGCGCGAGTTGCGTGAACAGCTGGAGCGCCGTTACTTCGAGTACCATATCTCGCTGGAGAACGGCAATATGAGCCGGGTGGCGCAGAAGGTGGGCCTGGAGCGCACCCATCTGTACCGCAAGCTCAAGCAGCTGGGCATCAAGTTCGCCCGCAAGACGGTGGAAGAATAAGTCCGCGTTTCCGTTAGAACCGTTCAAAGTCGCGCGAGCAAGAGCGAGACAAGGCGAAAATGGCTGAAGAAGCGGAATGTACATACGGTACATGAGCATTCTGAAGGTATTTTCAACGCCGTATAGCTGAAGCGCAGCAGACTTTGAGCATAAGGCCAGCCCGCATACGGCTGGCCTTATGCTTTGGGCGATGGCGCGGCGGCGGCGTTCGGATTAGGCTAGCAATCATGATTGAACTCAACGACGAGGCGCTATTGCGCTACAGCCGGCACATTCTGCTGCCGGAAATCGACATTGCCGGCCAGCAGCGTTTGAGCCGGGCGCGCGCGCTGATCGTCGGTGCCGGCGGGCTGGGCTCGCCGGTGGCGCTGTACCTGGCCAGCGCCGGGGTAGGGCGGATCAGCATCGCCGACGACGATGTGGTGGAGCTGTCCAATCTGCAGCGTCAGATCGTTCACGACAGCGATAGCCTGGGGCGTTTGAAGGCCGAGTCCGCCGTCGAGAGAATGCGCCGCATCAACCCGGAGGTGGACGCGCGGCCGCTGGCGCGGCGGCTGGACCAGGCGGCCCTTGAGGAATTGGCGGCCGGCCATGATCTGGTGTTGGACTGCAGCGACAATTTCGCCACCCGTCACGCGGTGAACCGCGCCTGCGTCGTCGCCGGCACGCCGCTGGTGTCCGGCGCCGCGGTGCGTTTCGCCGGCCAGCTGGCGGTGTTCGATCCGCGCGACGCGGCGTCTCCCTGCTATCACTGTCTGTTTCCGGACGAGGGCGAGGCCGGCGACGGGCCGTGCGCGACTTTCGGCGTGCTGTCGCCGCTGGTGGGGGTGATAGGCAGCCTGCAGGCGGTGGAGGCGGTCAAGCTCTTGGCCGGCATCGCGCCGCGTTTGGGCCGGCTAACTCTGTACGACGGGCTGAGCGGAGAGTTCCGCCAGATCAAGGTGCCGCGGGATCCCGCTTGCGCGGTGTGCGCCGCGCGATGAAAAACGCCCCGTTTGACCGGGGCGTTGGTTTTGCCGGGGCGAGCGGGCATCACAGATGCTGCAGCACCAGCTTGCGCACTTCCTTGAAGTCCATCACGCCGACGTAGCGCTTGATGATCTTGCCCTGTTTGTCGATCAGGAAGGTGGTCGGCGCCAATTGGATGTCGCCGAAGGCCTTGGCGATCTCGCCATTGCCGTCCAGCGCCACGAAGAAGGGCAGCTGGTATTTGTCCACGAAGCTCTTCACGTAATTGGGCGGATCGTAGCTCAGCGCCACTGCGATGGTTTCATAGCCCTTGCCGGCGAACTCCTGATGCATTTTCTTGATTTCCGGCATTTCCTCAACGCAGCCCGGGCAGCTGGTGGCCCAGAAATTGACCAGCACCACCTTGCCCTTCAGCGATTCGGTGCTGGCGGTCTGGCCGCTGAGCGAGGTGTAGTTGACCTGGGGCGCCGGCGAGCCGGCGAACAGCGTCATATAGGCGACGACGGCGACCAGCGCGATGCCCAGCAGCGCGAGCAGACCTTTCTTCATTTCCTTATCCTGCGGTAAGGTCCGGGCGCGGCCCGGACGGTTCATGCCATGGCGATCAAGCCTGTTCGGCCAGCATTTGTTCCAGTAGTTCCTTCAGCTTGCCGTCCAGCGCCACCGCCTTGCCTTGTTTGGCGTCAAACACTGCGAAAGTGACGTCGGCCTCGGCCACCAGCTTGCCGCTGCCGACCAGGGTGACGCGTTGATGCATCACCGCGCTGCGGGTGCCTATCGATTTGACGCCGGTGTCGATTTGCAGCTCATCGCCCATGGTGGCCGGATAGCGGTAATCGATATTGATGTTGACGACCACCAGCGCCAGGCCGGACTGCAGGAACCAAGGCAGGTCGCCGCGGCTCTCGAAGTAGTTCCAGCGCGCCTCCTCCAGAAATTCCAGATAGCGGGCGTTGTTGACATGGCCGTACAGGTCCAGATGATAGCCGCGCACTTTGATCTTGGTATTGTGCTGCATGATGGTGTTTTCCCCTTTGCTCGTGATGGCACGCTGCGCCGCCATGGACGGCGACGCCGCGGCGCCCATGTTATTCGCCCAGTTCCAGCGGCACGAAGGCCTCGCGCTCCAGCGCCTCGTCCACCAGGTCGGTGACGATGGAATGAATTTCCAGCGAGAACCATTGCTGGAACAGTTCCAGCGACAGCTCTTCCGGCCACAGGCTGTCGTCGTCGCACCAGTCGGACAGCTCGGCTGCGAATAATTGCTGGTAACGCTCGAAAACAAAGGCTTGGGCGTCGGCGTAATCTTCCGCCGCCGGGATCAGCAGCGCGTTGCAGTCCTGGCCCAGGTGCTGCAGCGAGATTTCCTCGTCCAAGCCGCCGGGCAAGGATTGCAGCCAGGCGTGGAAGGGGGCGAGGGGGCGGATCAGGGCGATGCTTCGATTGACTTCGTACATGGAGATTCCTTGATGATGTGTCAGCGACTGGACAGTTGATTGTCGCGAGTGAAAACGAATTTCTGGCGGATGCGTTGCGAGCTGGATTGCTCCGCGAGCGAGGCCGGGAACGGCGCGTAGGGCGCGGCCAGTTCCACGATGCGGCGCGCGGCTTCGTCCAGCACGTCGAAGCCGGAGCTGCGCAGTACGCGCACGTCGCGCAGGCCGCCGTCGGCTGCAATCAGCACTTCCAGCGTCACGGCGCCGTGAATGTTCTGGCGGCGGGCGGCTTCCGGGTAGTTGAGGTTGCCGATGCGCTCCACTTTCAGCCGCCAGTCTTCCTGGTAGCGGGCCCAGGGGTAGCCGCGGGCGCTTTCGGCCAGCTTGCCCTGTTTGCCGCCGCTTTCCTGCTCCTTGTCGGTCAGGCCGCTGTCGCCCAACTGCCGGCTCAAGTCGCCGACCTGGGCCAGCAGGCTGCCGGCGCTGACATGTCCGACCGTGCCGGACTGCGCGGCCGGCAGCGCCGGTTTTTTGCCGGCGTCAGGCGGCCGGGCCATGGTTTGTTGCCGCGGCGATGCGTCGGCGGGTTCGGGCGTGCCGGGCTCCGCCGGCGCGGCGACCGGCTTCGCGCGATGGCTGGCCAGCTTGTCGGTCTGAGCGCTATTGCCGGCCCCCAGATTGTTCTGTTCCGCCAGCCGGCGGGTTTTGGGCGTCTGGCGGCTGGGCGTCTGGTTCAACTGCACATTGATGATCTGGGCGGAGACGGGCGCGGGCGGGCTGGAGCGTGGACGAATCTCCAGGCTGAACAACAGCGCATGGACCAGCAGCGAAGCGAGCAGCGTCAAGCCCAGCGGCAGCATGGTGGCGCTGGAAGTCGAGGGCGAGAGCGGACTAGTGGACATGGATGGCTGTTGTGTTGGCTTTCACCGGGTAAGCGGAGTTCGCCGCAGGCGGAACCGGGCGCAGCTGAAAGTGTAGCACGGCGGCCAGTAAAAACGCCGCGCTGAGCGCGGCGTGGCGATGCATCAAGCGTACGGGCGTATTATTTTTCCAGCAGGCTGCGCAGCATCCAGGCGGTTTTCTCGTGAACTTGCAGGCGCTGAGTCAGCAGGTCGGCGCTGGGCTCGTCGGCGGCGCGTTCCACCACGGCGAAAATGCTGCGCGCGGTGCGACATACGGTTTCATGGCCGTCCACCAGCTGGCGGATCATCTCCTCGGCCTTGGGCGGGGCGCCGGCGGCTTCCTGGATCGCGGTCAGCTTGGCGTAGTCGGCATAGCTGCCCGGCGCATGGTGGCCCAGCGCGCGGATGCGTTCAGCCACGGCGTCCACCGCCAGCGCCAGTTCGTTGTACTGGGTTTCGAACATCAGGTGCAGGGTGTTGAACATCGGCCCGGTGACGTTCCAGTGGAAGTTGTGGGTTTTCAGATACAGGGTGTAGGTGTCGGCCAGCAGGCGGGACAAGCCATGAGCGATTTCCTGGCGGTCTTGTTCGTTGATTCCAATATCCATCGCGATATCCTCATAAGTGAAGGGAGAGCGGAAGCCTCCCGTCGGCTGACGCCGGCGCGGCGGCTTTTGGACTACACTCTCCCGTTTTGCGGGAAAAAATCATGAAACCTTGGCTGGACTGCCGCAACGGCGCTGTCCGTCTGACGCTGCATGTGCAGCCCGGCGCCAGGAAAACCGAGGCGGCGGGCGAACACGGCGACTGCCTGAAAATACGTTTGGCGGCGCCGCCGGTGGACGGCAAGGCCAATGCCGCGCTGTTGGCCTGGCTGGCGCAGCGCTTCGCCGTGGCCAAGCGCGACGTTCAACTGCTGTCCGGCGACAAGAGCCGGCACAAGGTGGTCTTGCTTCAGTGCGAGATCACCGAGGAAGACGCGCTGCGGCGGCTGGACTTTCAGTGAAGGCGCCGGTCGGGCGGCGTGGTTTTGTCCACCCGGGTATATTCTCCATCGATGATGTCGGGGTCGGCGGCGGGTCCGGGTCCGGTCGCCGCGCGAGCGTTGACGGCAATGCTGGGGCCTTTGAAAGGCAGCAGCAATAGTACGGCGGCCAGGTCGCTGATGACGCCTGGTATCAGGAACAGCACGCCGGCCAGCAAATAACGCAGCGGCCAGAGCAAGGAATACAGCGATACGCGGTCGCCCTGGCGCATCACGCTGCCCAGGGTGAACAAGGCGCCGATCTGCTGGTTGCGCAACATCCACAAGCCCAGCAGCGAAGACAGCACGACGAAAACGAAGACGGCGAGCCCGCCGAAGTGGTCCGCCAGCGCCACCAGGGCGGCGATTTCAGCGAAGGGGTACAGCAACAGCAGGATGAGGAAGGTGCGCATGGGCAACTGAATCCGGTAAGTGGGTTTCGCGATCAGGCGGCGGACGCGTAAACCTGATCCCTTGTTGTACACATGGGTATGGCTTGGCGGCTTTCAAGGCCGGTCTGGAATTATCGTTCGGGCTTAGATGATATCGCGGCGCTTCGGTTCCCGTTTCAAGCGGGCTTTTCCGTCCGTGCCGCTGTCATTGTCATGAAAAAAAATGCAAAAACCCGTTGACGACCCTGAACTGTTTCATTATAGTTGCGCTCTCTCTTGGGTCGTTAGCTCAGCTGGTAGAGCAGCGGACTTTTAATCCGTTGGTCGCAGGTTCGAATCCCGCACGACCCACCAGTTTCCGATACCGGAAATTGCCAAGAGTTTTGTTGGGGGTCGTTAGCTCAGCTGGTAGAGCAGCGGACTTTTAATCCGTTGGTCGCAGGTTCGAATCCCGCACGACCCACCACGACAAACTCTTAGCGCCCAGGATCGGGTCGTTAGCTCAGCTGGTAGAGCAGCGGACTTTTAATCCGTTGGTCGCAGGTTCGAATCCCGCACGACCCACCAAATATATAGCAATCAGGCCAGTTCGCGAGAACTGGCCTTTTTGTTTTCTCCCGCTTCCCTTGTTTCCCTCTGCTTTAGCGTTTGCCGGTTTTCCCGGTCTTTCTCGCGGACATGTCTTTGTCGTGGTAAATTTGATAATGATTGTAAGAATCATTCGCATTATAATGGCGAGTTATTCGCCTCTTCCCGACGTCCGCGCCGCCGCGCGCAGGCGCCGGGATCGCATCAAACAGGAAACACAGAGCATGACTACCGTTGTCGAGAAAACCCGCACTCAGGACTTGAAGGCCCGCACCCACGAAACCCACGACGCGCTGGACCAGCGCATCATGGCGAATCAGCCGTTCGCCACCCGTGAAAACTACGCGCGCTTCCTGCTGGCGCAATACCGCTTCCTGCGCGACGCCGACGCGCTGTACGACAATCCTGAGCTGGCCCGCCTGTTCCCGGACCTGGCCGAGCGCCGCCGTTACGACAGCATCGCCGCCGATCTGCGTGATCTGGACCGCCCGCTGCCGGAATTGCGCGAAGCGCCGATCAGCAGCACGCTGGATGTGGCCAGCGCGATGGGTTGGCTCTACGTGGTGGAAGGTTCCAAACTGGGCGCGGCCATTCTGTACAAGCTGGCCGGCAAACTGGGCCTGGACGAGCATTGCGGCGCCCGCCATCTGGCCGGCCACCCGGACGGCCGCGCCCGCCACTGGCGCGCGTTCACCGCGGCGCTGGACGGTCTGCAGCTGGACGAGGCGGCCGAGCAACGCGTCACCGCCGGCGCGGTGGCCGCTTTCGCCTGCATGAACAGCCATCTGGACCAGGTGTACGCTTGAGTCAGCGTTTGCGGCACCCCGCGGTGCGCTGGCTATACCTGTGCGCTGGCGTGGCGATGTTGGCCTTGGGCGTCATCGGCGCCTTGCTGCCGGTGATGCCGACCACGATTTTTCTGATTTTGGCCTTGGCTTGCTTCAGTAAGTCCTCTCCGCGGCTGGAGCAGCGGCTGCTCGCGCATCCGCGTTACGGGCCGGGCCTGCGCCGCTGGCGCGAGCACCGCGTGGTGCCGGTCAAGGCCAAGTGCTTCGCCGCCATGGGCATGGGCGCGGGTTTCGCCGCCTTGTTGCTGGCGCGGCCTCCGCACTGGGTGCCGTGGCTGGTGGGGGCGATCGAATTGAGCGTCTTGCTGTACTTGCTGTCGCGGCCTTCGCAGGCGATCGAACCGGCCGGGACGGCCGCGGCGCCCCAGCCGGATTTAGCCAAAACCCCGCCGCCGCGTTAAGCTTGCGCATCGACACCGAAAACGGGAGCTGTGTGATGAGGGTAAACGGAATCGTCGCGGCCTTGGCCGCCCTGGCCTTGCCTGCCTTGGCTGTGGCGCAGACGGCGGACGAACAGTTGCTGGCGGCGCAGATGTACTACCAGCAAGTGCGCGGCGCGCAGCAGAAGGCGGACGCGCGTTTGACGCAGGCCGAGTCCGACAAGCTCAAGGCGGAGCAGCGACTGAGCGAGGCTCAGGCGGGCTTGAGCGGCGCCACGGCGGAACTGGAGGCGGCCAAGTCGGCTCAGGCCGCGGCGGCGCAGACCAGCGAGGCGGCCACCAAGGCCTTGAACGAGGCTTGGCAGCGCAAGGACGGCGGGCAGTAGTTAGCCGCCGCGCAATTGCCGGTAGCGGTTGAGGTCGTTCTGAGTCTTTTGGCGGAAGGCGGCCAGCTCCTGCTGCTTGGCGGAGATTTGCCTGGCCAGTTCGGCTTGCTCCGCCTGCAGCACGTTCAGATTGCGCTGACTGTTTTGCGGAGGGGCTTGTTTGTTGCGCCGGCTTTGCGCAATGTCTTGCTGAATGCCTTGAATTTGCAGCGTCAGGCCGCGAGAGCGCAGTTGCAGCGCGTCCAGCGCGCTTTGCAGCACGGCCTGCTGTTTGGCGCGCTCGGCCTGCAGTTGCTGCAGGTTGGCGTAGCTTTCCACCAGCGCGTTGTCGCGGCGGGTGTTTTCCAATTGCTGGGCGTCGCGTTGTTTTTGCGCGGCCTCGGCGGCTTCGCGCGCTTGGCGGGCGGCGGGGCTTTCCGCCGGTTTGGTGACGGCGCCCTGCTTGGACAGCTCGGCGACGCCCTGCTGCTGGCTTTGCAGCGGCGGGGAGTCGCTGTAATGCACCTTGCCGGATTCGTCCACCCACTTGTAGAGGCCGCCGGCGTAGGCGGCGGTTCCCAGTATCAGCAGCGCGAGTCCGGCAAGCGGTTTCATCAGTCGTTGACTCCGTATTGCGCCCGGTAGGCGCGCACCGCGTCCAGGTGCGCCGCCAGTTCCGGGCTGTGTTCCAGGAAGCCGAGCAAATCTTTCAGCGTGGCGATGGCGATGACCGGCAGGCCATGTTGCTGGGCCACTTCCTGCACCGCCGACAATTCGCCGCTGCCGCGTTCCATGCGGTCCAGCGCGATGGCCACCCCGGCCGGTTCGGCGCCGGCGGCGCGGATCAGCTGCACCGATTCGCGCACCGAGGTGCCGGCGGAGATCACATCGTCGATGATCAGGACCTTGCCTTGCAGCGGGGCGCCCACCAGGGTGCCGCCTTCGCCGTGGTCCTTGGCTTCCTTGCGGTTGTAGGCGAAGGGTGCGTTGCGACCCTGTTCCGCCATCGCCATGCAGGCGCCGGCGGCCAGGATGATGCCTTTATAGGCCGGGCCGAACAACATGTCGAATTGTACGCCGCTTTCCAGTATCGACTTGGCGTAGAAGCGCGACAAGTGCAAAGTGGACAGACCGTCGTTGAACAGGCCGGCGTTGAAGAAGTAGGGAGACTTGCGGCCGGCCTTGGTGATGAACTCGCCAAACTTCAAAACCTGCTTGTCGAGCGCAAAACGAATAAAATCCTGACGGAAATCGCTCATCATTACTCCTTATTAACTGTTAACTGTTTGAACGGCTGAAAAAATTGCCGGCAAGCATATCACGGGAGAGTCCTTTGCTTCGAATCGTTTCCGCCAATCTGAACGGCATCCGCTCCGCCGATAAAAAAGGCTTTTTCGACTGGTTGGCCGATATAGACGCCGACTTCGTCTGCGTGCAGGAACTGAAGGCCCAGGCCGGCGACCTGTCCGAGCGCATGCGCCAGCCGGACGGGATGACCGGCTATTTCCATTACGCGGAAAAAAAGGGCTACAGCGGCGTAGGCCTGTATACCCGTCATCAACCGGATGCGGTGGTGGAGGGGCTGGGCGTCGACTGGATCGACGCCGAAGGCCGCTTTTTGCAACTGGATTTCGGCAATCTCAGCGTGATTTCGCTGTATCTGCCGTCGGGCTCCAGCAGCGATGAACGCCAGCAAGTGAAATTCGATTTTCTCGACGTGTTCATGCCGCATCTGGAAACGCTGCGCGCGGCCGGCCGCGACATCGTGATCTGCGGCGACTGGAATATCGCCCACAACGAGATCGATCTGAAGAACTGGAAAGGCAATCTGAAGAACTCCGGTTTCCTGCCGGAAGAGCGCGCCTGGATGACGGACTTGCTGGGCCGCGTGGGTTGGTGCGACACCTGGCGCCGCCTGTACCCGGACACGCCGGGCTACACCTGGTGGAGCAACCGCGGCCAGGCTTACGCCAAGGACGTGGGCTGGCGCATCGATTATCACATCGTGACCCCGTCGCTGATGGAGCTGGCGCGCAAGGCCTCGGTATACAAGGACGAGAAGTTTTCCGACCATGCGCCGCTGATCGTCGATTACGAACGGAGCCTGTGATGTTGGACGAGGACGACGTCACCTTGATCACGGTGCCGGGCTGGGGCAATTCCGGCGCTGAGCATTGGCAGACCAGTTGGGAGCGCTGCTACCCCTTGGCGCGCCGGGTGGAGCAGGACGATTGGCTGTACCCGGAGTGCGAGGCCTGGGTGGAAGGCATCCGGCGCACGTTGGAGCAGGTGCCGGGCCGCTGGATGCTGGCGGCGCACAGCCTGGGCTGCCATGCGGCGGCGGCCTGGCTGCGGACCTTGTCCTTGCGCGAACAGAAGCGGCTGCAAGGGCTGCTGCTGGTGGCGCCGCCGGCCTTGCCCATCAGCGAGGCGCGGGCGCGCGCCAGCGGCGAACTGCCGGAGGACGCGCCCTTGCCCGCTTTCGCCGGCTTCAACGCGCCGACGCTGCGCTTGCCGGCGCCGGCCTTGCTGGTGGCCAGCCGCGACGACTTGTTCTGCGACATGGCCGAGGCCGAGGCGATGGCACAAGCCTGGAGCTGTCCCTTGGTGGACGCCGGCGCGCATGGACACCTGGGCAGCGCCGCGCGCCTTGGGCATTGGCGCTTCGGCCAGGATTTGCTGCAGGAACTGATGCTGGCCTGAGCCTAGCGCGCCACCGGCCGCGCCGGGTCGCTGCACCATTCGCTCCAGGAGCCTGGGTAGAGCCGGCTGCCTTCGAAGCCGGCGTGGCGCAGCGCCAGCAGATTGTGGCAGGCGGTGACGCCGGAGCCGCATTGATGAACGATGGACGCCGGATCGAGGTCGCCGAGCGCCGCCTGCCATTCGGCGCGCAGCTGTTCCGCCGGCTTGAAGCGGCTGTCGGCGTCGACGTTGAGCATGAAGAAGCGGTTGGCCGCGCCGGGAATATGGCCGCCCACCGGATCCAGCGTTTCGCCTTCGCCGCGGAAGCGCTCGGCGGAACGGGCGTCCACCACGGTGAAGGCCGGCTGCTCGATATTGCTCAGCACGGCGGCGGCGTCGACGGTGTCTTCCAGCGCGGGCTTGATCGAGAAACGGCAGGGACGGCGTTCCGCCGTTTGCTGGTCGAGGGCGCGGCCGGTCCGGGTCCAGGCCTGGACGCCGCCGTCCAGCACCGCGACCGCGGAGTGTCCCAGCCAGCGCAACAGCCACCAGGCGCGGGCCGCGTATTGTCCGGCGGCGTCGTCGTAGGCGACCACCTGGGTGTCCGGAGTGATGCCGATCGCGCCAAGGTCCACCGCCAAGCGGCTGCCGTCGGGCAGCGGATGGCGGCCGTTGGCGCCGGTCTTGCTGCCGGAAAGATGGTAATCCAGGTTCAGGTAATGCGCGTTCGGCAGGTGGCCGGCCTCATAGGCGGTCAAGCCATAATCTGCTTGTTCCAGCCGGAAGCGGCAATCCAGAATCACAAGGCGTTCTGTCGGCAGAGCCGCCAGCTGTTCCGCGGAGATCAAGGTTTGGTGCATGGCATTCCTCTTTCTTGATGGATGGCCGAGGGCGGGCGCTTAGCGCAGCCGTCCGGCCTGATAAGGACGCGGGCAGGGCAGCAGCCGGTAGCTGCCGGGCTCCAGGCGCAGGCTGTCCACTTGTTCAGTGCCGTCAGGGCCGCAGCGGCGCAAGGCCAGCCAGTGCCGGCCGTCGGCGTCCACGCTGTCGACCGGCCAGCTCAGGCCGGATTCGGCGAAGAAGCGGTAGCAGGCCAGATCGGCGCCTTCCAGCCCGTCCGGAACCTGGTCCACCTGGATTTGATAGTCCAGCCAGCAATGAGTCTGGGCGGCGGCGAGCTGTCGGCGCAACTGCTCAGCCAGTTGCGGCCAGGCGCGCGGAGCGCTTTGGCGGCGGGCCGCGGCCCAGATCGGGGCGGGAAAATGAGCGTCGTCGGCGAAGCGGGGAATCACGTGCCAGTGCAGGTGGGGCACCATATTGCCGAGGCTGGCCAGGTTGATCTTGTCGGCTTGCATGCAGCGCAGCAGCGCGGCTTCCACGTAATGGACCCAGTCCAGCAGGTGCAGGCGGCCGCAGGCGGACAGGTCCGTCATTTCCTTGACGTGGGCCTTCCAGATCACGCGGCAGAAACCGGGGTAGCCTTCCTCGTCCACCAGCAGGACTTTGAGATGATCGTCTTCGTGCAATACTTGCCCGACCGGTGCCTGGCACAATTCACAATCCATGATGGCGGCCTTTTGAAATGCGGAAACCTTATTGTAACGGTTGCCGCGGGCTTCGGCTAAAGCCCGGTTCGCTGCTATCATTACAGAAATTATGATTTGAACTATTTATCATGCCTTCTGCCGTATGCCGTCGCCTGTGCGGTGTTCAGGCGCAGCGGCGGGCACAATGGAGAGCTTGATGACGGATATGATGATTATTCTGGCGCTGATTCTGGCCAGCGCCTTTTTCTCGGTGTCGGAAATATCGCTGGCGGCTTCCCGCAAGATCCGCTTGCGTCAGATGATGGACGAGGGCAACGTCAATGCCGGCAAGGTGCTGGCTTTGCAGGAGCATCCGGGACATTTCTTCACCGTGGTGCAGATAGGCGTAAATGCGGTGGCCATCCTGGGCGGCATTGTCGGCGAGGCGGCGTTCACGCCCTTCTTCGCCCGCGTATTGGGGTTTTTCCTGTCCCCGGATCTGGCTCAGAGCCTGGGTTTTCTCTCGTCCTTCCTGCTGGTGACCAGCCTGTTCATCCTGTTCGCCGACTTGACGCCCAAACGTCTGGGCATGGTGGCCGCGGAGACGGTGGCGGTGCGCATTGTGCGGCCCATGCTGTTCATGGTGTTGCTGTTCAAGCCGCTGGTGTGGCTGTTCAATGAATTGTCCGGCCTGCTGCTGCGGCTGGTGGGCATGCCGACCAGCCCGCGCGACGAGATCACCAGCGACGACATCTCGGCGATGATGGATGCCGGCGCGGAAGCCGGCGTGCTGCACCGGCAGGAACATCAGGTGATTGAGAACGTGTTCGAGCTGGAAAGCCGGCTGGTGCCGTCGTCGATGACGCCGCGGGAGAGCATCATCTATTTCACGCTGGACGAAGCGGAGGACAGCATCAAGTCCAAGGTGGCCGAGCAGCCGCATTCCAAGTTCCTGGTCTGCGACAACGGCATCGACAATGTGGTCGGCTACGTCGATTCCAAGGATTTGCTGCGCCGGGTGCTGGCCGGCCGGGCGATCTCCTTGAAGGAGCCCGGCTTGTTGAAGACGGTGCTGCTGATTCCGGACTCCTTGACCTTGTCGGAGTCGCTGGATCAATTCAAGGGCACGCGCGAGGACTTCGCTGTGATCTTGAACGAATACGCTTTTGTTGTCGGCCTGATCACGCTCAATGACGTGATGTCCACGGTGATGGGCGATCTGGTGGGCCAGGGACAGGAGGAGCAAATCGTCAAACGCGACGAGAATTCCTGGTTGGTGGACGGCATCACCCCGGTGGAAGATGTGCTGCGGGTGTTGGAGATCGACGAATTGCCGGACGATCAGAACTACGAAACCGTGGCCGGCTTCATGATGTATATGCTGCGCAAGATTCCACGCCGCACCGATTGCGTGCAATACGCGGGCTACAAGTTCGAAGTGGTGGACATCGACAATCACAAGATCGATCAGATCCTGGTGACGCGGGTGGCGGCCAAGGAGCCGGCGCCGGTCTGAGAAGATTTGACTCCGCTCGCTTGGAGAGGCGCGGCGCTGAGGCCTTGTACGATCGGTTACATGATTTAACACAGGCCTCACAGACTGCGGCGAGGCGGCTTGCATATGATGAATTCAAGGACGCACCAGGACGGTGCCCTGACAACCGATAAGTCGCAGACTTGGAGAAACATCATGAAAAAGATCACCGCACTGATCCTGGCTTCCGTAATCGGCCTGACTTCCGCCGCCGCCTTCGCCGCCGACGCCTCCGGCCCGGCCGCCAAAGCCGCCGCTCCGGCGCACGCCAAGAAGCATCACGCCAAGAAACACCATCACAAGAAGCACGCCAAGAAAGCGGCTTCCGCTCCGGCCGCGCAGAAAGCCCAGGCCGCCAAGAAGCACGTTAAGAAGCATCACCACAAAAAAGCGCAGGTGAAAAAAGCGGCTTGATTCTGCGGCTACAGGCAGGGTATCGGGGGGAGGCCAAGGCCTCCTCCTTGCGTTTCTGGCCGGTTGCGGCATGCGTTTGGCTTGCGATTGAAAACGTAATGGTTTTGTAGTGGCATGGTTTTGTGAAGCCCATGCTTTTGCTGTGAAGTTTTGTCTCAAATTGCCAACAGGCATTTCTCCTGTGCTTAAGCGGCTTTCTCACTGAAGAAATAGACATCGCCAAGTGCGCTGTTTATCTCCTTTTCTTGGCTATTTGCGCGATAAATTCGCCTAAATTCGCGTAAACCTGAACTTTCCCGCATTTTTGAGCCACAGCTGCGCCCTTGTCGGCGTAAGACAATCCTTTTGACCTGTTTTAACTGTTATTAAGGACAGGTTGGTGAAATTTGGGTTGGCAGCGGTGGAGTGATTGCTCGAATCTGATACCACTGTAATACCACATGTCCGAACTAAAACGCCGGCTTGCGGTGCTGCAGCGGGGACAGCATGACGCTGCCGTGATCACTGACAGAATTGAGGAGGTCCGAATGTCGAAACTTTCGTTGACGTTGTCGGCGCTGTTTGGGGGGGCTGGCTTGTTGTTGAGCAGCGCGGCGGCGTTCGCCGCGCCGGCCTGCAGTGCGTGGAGCAATGCGCAGACCTATAACGGCGGCGATTACGCCTTGTACGCCAACAAGACCTGGCGCGCCAAGTGGTGGACGCAGAACAATCAGCCGGGCGCGGATCAATGGGGGCCGTGGGAAGAGCGGCCTGCCGGCGAATGCACGCCGGGCGGCGGCGATCCCGGCCCCGGACCGGGCACCGGCGTGCCGCCGGAACCGACGCCGACCGTGGGCCGTCATGTCGGCTCTTATTTTGCGCAATGGAGCATTTACGGCCGCAATTACAAGCTGCGCAATCTGGTGGACGCCGGCGGCGACAAGAAGCTGACCTTCCTGAACTACGCCTTCGGCAACGTCTACGCCGACGGCAAGTGCGGCATGGTGACCCGTGCAGAGAACGGCAACGGCGACGGCGGCGACGCTTGGGCCGATTACCAGAAATCCTTCGGCGCCAATGAGTCGGTGGACGGCAAGGCAGATGCCTGGAGCGATCCGCTGCGCGGCAACTTCAATCAGCTGCGCAAGCTGAAGCTGGCGAATCCTTCGCTGAAAGTGCTGATTTCGCTGGGCGGCTGGACCTGGTCGAAGAATTTCGGCAAATTCGCCGCCACCGACGCCGGCCGCAAGACCATGGTCGCATCCTGCATCGATCTGTACCTGAAAGGCAATCTGCCGGTGGGCGAGAACGCCGGCGGCGCCGGCGCGGCCAAGGGCGTGTTCGACGGCATCGACATCGATTGGGAATACCCGGGCGGCGGCGGTCTGCCGACCAATAGCGTGGATCCCAACGATAAGCAGAACTTCACCTTGCTGATGGCGGAATTCCGCAGCCAGCTGGACGCGCTGACCGCGCAGAACAAGCGCCGCTACTACCTGACCGCGGCGATTGGCTCCGGCGTCGACAAGATCCGCCAGACCGAGCCGGCCAAGTACGCGGCCTATATGGACTGGATCAATGTGATGACTTACGACTTCAATGGCGGCTGGGACGCCAAGGGGCCGACCAACTTCCAGTCCAATCTGTTCCGCGATCCGGCGGCTCCGGTGACCGGCGACCGCGTCTACTACAACGTCGACGACTCGATCCAGACCCTGGTCAAGGGCGGCGTGCCCAAGGCCAAGCTGAACGTGGGCATCCCGTTCTATGGCCGCGGCTGGGCCGGCGTGGCGGCCGGGCCCAAGGCCGATGGTCTGTACCAGGTGGCCACCGGCGCGGGCAAAGGCACTTACGAAGCCGGCATCGAGGATTACAAGGTGCTGAAGACGCGTTCGGCCAAGCAGTTCGTGCATCCGGTCAGCAAGCAGCTGTGGACTTACGACGGCAACGAGTTCTGGAGCTACGACGACCCCGCCACCATCCGCACCAAGTTGGATTACGTGCGTCAACAGCAGCTGGGCGGGGTGTTCAGCTGGTCCTTGGACGGCGACGACGCTCAGGGCACTTTGCTGAAGACCACCAGCGAAGTCCGTCAGGACGCCGCCGCGGCCAAGAAGAAGGCGGCCGCCAAGGCCTCGGCCGCGTCGCCGTTGAAGTAAAACGGAAGCCGCAAAGAAAAACCGCCGGGCGTGCCCGGCGGTTTTTGTTTAGGCCGCGCCGCTTTCCAGTTCGGCGATGTTGCGCACGCGTAGGGGCTTGGGTGTTTCGTCCAGATTGGACCAGACCCAGTTGAAGTGATCGATCACCTGTTCCGCGTTCAGCCGCGGCCGCGGTTTGCAGGTGTGGGCGTCGGCGATCAGGGTGACGGCGTATTCCTGCGACATCGCCGAGCGCAGCGTGCTGTCCACGCAGAACTCGGTGGCGGAACCGGCCAGCCACAGCTCGTCGACATCGCCGCCGCGCAGCAGCTCGGTCAGCGTGGTGCGCTGGAAGCTGTCGCTGAAGCGTTTGTGCACCACGGCGTCGCCGTCCAGCCGCGCCAGCGCCGGATGCAGCTGCCAGGCCTCGCTGTCGCGCGCCAGATCGCTGCCGGGGCCGCTGTCGTGCTGGATGAAAATCACCGGCATGTCTTGGCGGCGCGCCAGCGCGATAGCGCGGTTGAGATTGGCCAGCACGGCGTCGGCGCGGCCGGCGCGGGGCTGGCCTTCGATCTGACCGTATTGCACGTCGATGACGATGAGCGCTTTGTTGCCCATGGGTTGTTCTCCAACCTTATAGAAGCACGCGCTCAATGCCGCCATCGCGCGCCTGGTCCACATACTGTTTCAACCAGTTCGGCCCCAGCACATGCTTGGCGATTTCCACCACGATGTAGTCGGCCTCGGTGCCGGTGTCCGGGCCGTAGCGCGACAAGCCTTGCAGGCAGGACGGGCAGGAGGTCAGGATCTTCACCGGCTGCGCCGGCTTGGCGCCGCCGGTCAGCGCTTGCAGGTTCTTGTTGATTTCCTCTTCCTTGCGCGAGCGCACCTGGGTGGCGATGTCCGGCCGGCTGGCGGCGAAGGTGCCGGATTCGCCGCAGCAGCGGTCCGACAGTGCCACGCCGCCGCCCAAGAGCTCGTTGACCACCTTCATCGGCTGATAGGCCTTCATCGGCGTGTGGCAGGGGTCGTGATACAGGTATTGCTGGCCGCCTACGCCGTCCAGCTTGACGCCTTTCTCCATCAGGTATTCATGGATGTCGATGATGCGGCAGCCGGGGAAGATGTCTTCGAAGCGGTATTGCGACAATTGGTCGTAGCAGGTGCCGCAGCTGACCACCACGGTCTTGATGTCCAGATAGTTCAGCGTGGTGGCCACGCGGTGGAACAGCACCCGGTTCTCGGTGGTGATGGCGTCGCCCTTGTCCTGATAGCCGGCGCTGGTCTGCGGATAGCCGCAGCACAGATAGCCGGGCGGCAGCACGGTCTGCGCGCCGACATGCCACAGCATGGCCTGGGTGGCGAGGCCGACCTGGCTGAACAGGCGCTCCGAGCCGCAGCCGGGGAAGTAGAACACCGCTTCCGCGTCTTCCGACAGCTTGGGGTTGCGGATGATGGGCACGATGCTGGCGTCTTCCACGTCCAGCAGCGCGCGCGCGGTTTTCTTGGGCAGGCCGCCGGGCATGGGCTTGTTGATGAAGTGGATCACCTGCTCCTTGACCGGGGCCTTGCCGACGGTGGCCGGCGGCTGCCGGGTCTGGGAGCCTATCAGTCCCAGGCGCTTGCCCACCGCGTTGCCCAGCCGCTGCGCCTTGTAGGCGACGCCGACCAGGCCGGTGCGCAAGGCCTTGATGGTGGCCGGGTCCTTGGCGGTGAGAAAGGCCATGCCGACGGCGGTGCCGGGGTTGAAGCTCTTGTTGCCGGTCTTGCGCAGGAAGTTGCGCATCGCCACCGAAACATCGCCGAAGTCGATCTTGACCGGGCAGGGTTTGACGCAGCGGTGGCAGACCGTGCAATGGTCGGCGACATCGGACAATTCCTCGAAATGCTTGAGGCTGACGCCGCGGCGGGTCTGCTCTTCGTAGAGGAAGGCCTCGGTCAGCAGGCCGACGCCGAGGATTTTGTTGCGCGGCGAGTACAGCAGATTGGCGCGCGGCACATGGGTGGAGCACACCGGTTTGCACTTGCCGCAGCGCAGGCAGTCCTTGATCGAATCGCTGATCGCGCCGATGTCGGATTGTTCCAGGATCAGCGACTCCGCGCCCAGCAAGGAGAACGACGGCGTATAGGCCATGGCCAGGTCGGCGCCGGGCAGCAGCTTGCCGCGGTTGAAGTGGCCGTTGGGGTCCACTTGCTGCTTGTAGGCGCGGAAGGGGGCGATTTCTTCTTCGCTGAGGAATTCCAGCTTGGTGATGCCGATGCCGTGCTCGCCGGAGATCACGCCGCCCAGCGCGCGCGCCAGCGCCATGATGCGCTCCACCGCCTTGTGCGCGGTCTGCAGCATCTCGTAATCGTCGGAGTTGACCGGCAGGTTGGTGTGGACGTTGCCGTCGCCGGCGTGCATGTGCAGCGCGACGAAGACGCGGCTGCGCAGCACTTTTTGCTGGATGGCGCGGATGGCGGCTAGGATGGGGCCGTCGGTGTTGCCGGAGAACAGCTGCTCCAGCTCGGCCTGCATCTCGCGCTTCCAGCTGACGCGCACGACCATATCGCGCAGCGCGTGAAACACCGAGGCCGGCGTCGCCGCGGCGTCTTCCAGCGGCGCGTGCGGCCAGCGTTCGCGGTATTCGTGAAAGGGACGGTCAAGGTGTTCCAACAGCCATTGCCAGCGGTCGCGGGTGATGGCGAGCTGGGACAGCGCCGAGGCGCGGCGGTCGCCGATCAGTTCTTCCGACGGCAGATTGGTGTCCAGCTTGTCCACCGGCAGCCGGCCGTGGAAATATTCGGTCAGGGTGTCGAGCAGGCGCAGCTTGTTCTGGATCGACAGTTCGATATTGATGCGTTCGATGCCGTCGCTGTAATCGCCCAGCCGCGGCAGCGGGATCACCACGTCTTCGTTGATCTTGAAGGCGTTGGTGTGTTTGGCGATGGCGGCGGTGCGGCTGCGGTCCAGCCAGAAGCGCTTGCGCGTTTCCGGGGTGATGGCGATGAAGCCTTCGCCGTGACGCGCATTGGCCAGCCGCACCACCTGGCTGGCGGCTTCCGCCGCCGCGTCCTCGTGGTCCGACACCAGATCGGCGATCAGCACCATCTTGGGCCGGCCCTTGCTCTTGGCCTTGGTCACATAGGACACCGCGCGCACATAGCGCCAGTCCAGGTGTTCTAGGCCGGCCAGCTGCACGCCGGCGGCGAGGCCGGCGCCGCCGGGTTTGAACAGGTCGGTGATTTCGACGATGGCCGGCGTGGCCTCGGCCACGGTGCCGAAGAATTCCAGACAGACGGTGCGGATGTGCTTGGGCATGCGGTGCAGCACGAAGCGGGCGCTGGTGATGATGCCGTCGCAGCCTTCCTTCTGCACGCCGGGCAGGCCGGCCAGGAATTTGTCGGTGACGTCCTTGCCCAGGCCCACTTTGCGGAAGGCGCTGCCGGGGATGTCCAGCTGACGGCTGGACACCACGGTCTGGCCATCGTCCTTGAGTTGGCTGACGCGGAAGCGGGCGACGTCGACGTCGTGGATCTTGCCGTAGTTGTGGCCCAGGCGTTCGATGAACTGCCATTGGCCGTCGGCGTCCACCATTTTCCAGCTGGCGAGGTTGTCCAGCGTGGTGCCCCACAGCACCGCCTTCTTGCCGCCGGCGTTCATCGCGATATTGCCGCCGATACAGGAGGCCTCGGCCGAGGTGGGGTCCACCGCGAACACCAGGCCGGCCGCCGCCGCGGCCTCGGCGACGCGGGCGGTGACCACGCCGGCGCCGCATTGTATGGTGGCGCGGGGGCCGTCCAGGCCGGGCAGTTCCACCTGTTCGACGCCGAGATGGTGGTCCAGCTTCTCGGTGTTGATCACCGCGCTCATGCGGTCCAGCGGCACCGCGCCGCCGGTGTAGCCGGTGCCGCCGCCGCGCGGAATGATGGTCAGGCCCAGCTCGATACAGGCGCGCACCAGCGGCGCGATTTCGGCCTCGCCGTCCGGGCTGAGCACCACGAAGGGGTATTCGACGCGCCAGTCGGTGGCGTCGGTGACGTGGGCGACGCGGGACAGACCGTCGAACTGGATATTGTCGCGGCGGGTGAGCCGGGACAGCTTCTTCAGAATCTTGGCGCGCAGTTCGCGGGTATCCTCGAACTGTTCGGCGAAGCGCTCGACGGCGGCTCGGGCCGCCGTCAGCATCTTGCCCACCTTGTCGTTGCCTTCGCGGCGTTTTTCCACTTCGGCCAGCCGGTGGCGCATCGCGTCCACCAAGGCGGCCAGCCGCTTGGGATTGTCCAGCAGGTCGTCGACCAGATAGGGGTTGCGGTCCACCACCCAGATATCGCCCAAGACCTCGAACAGCATGCGGGCGGAGCGGCCGGTCTTGCGTTCGGCGCGCAGTTCTTCCAGCAGCTTCCACATCGGCGCGCCCAGCAGGCGGATGAAGATTTCGCGGTCGGAATACGAGGTGTAGTTGTACGGGATCTCCCGCACACGGGCTTGGGTGGTGGTGGTCATTGTCCGTGCAGCTGTCATTATTGGAAAAACGTCCACCAGTGTAGCCCAATTGTTGCGTTGCGAAAAACCCGTATTCACTAGGGATTTCCCTCTTTACTTCAAGATATTGGCGCGAATTGTATATTGTTGGGCAAGGCGGGCCGGGGGCGGAGCGCGCCGGTCTTGCCGGTCTGGCCGCGCAGGGGAGGGAATGGTGCGCGCTATTCCATAGGCGGGGCGAAAACTGCTGGTTTTATGCTTTTTATGGGTAAACTGAAGCTCGAACGCGTTGCGCTGATCGGGATGGCGCGGCCACGACGGGAATGGAGAACAGGATGATGTGGAAGAAGTGGGCGATGGCTTTGTTATTGGCGGCGTCGCTGAGCGGCTGCGGTTACAACGCGATGCAGACTCAGGACGAGGCGGCCAACGCGGCCTGGTCCGAGGTGATCAATCAATACCAGCGGCGCGCGGATCTGATTCCCAATCTGGTCAAGACGGTGCAAGGCTACGCCAAGCATGAAAAAGAGGTGCTGACCCAAGTCACCGCCGCGCGGGCGCGGGTGGGCAGCATCCAGATGGATGCGTCGATGGCGACGGACGAGAAAAAGCTCAATGATTTCGCCTCGGCGCAGAATCAGCTGGGCTCGGCCTTGTCCCGCTTGCTGGTGGTGTCGGAAAACTATCCGCAGCTGAAGGCGGATCAATCCTTCCGCGATCTGCAGGCGCAGCTGGAGGGCACCGAGAACCGCATCGCCTTGGCGCGCAAGCGTTATATCGATTCGGTGCAGGCGTACAACAGCACGGTGCGGACCTTTCCCAATAATCTGACCGCGATGATGTTCAGCCTGAAGACCCGGCCGAATTTCACCGTGGAGAACGAGAAGGCCATTTCCACCGCGCCGCAGGTCAACTTCGGCGAGCCGGAGGCGAGCAAATAAGATGAGGGCGCTATGGCGTTGCTTGGGCATCGCGTTGCTGCTGTGCGCGCAGCTGGCGCGGGCGGAACTGGCGGTGCCGCCGCCCAGTTCGCCGGTGGTGGATCTGGCCGGTTTTTTATCGGCGGACGAGCGCGGGCAATTGGAACGGCAATTGCTGAGCTTTCATCAGCGCAAAGGCAGTCAGCTGGCGGTCTTGATCGTGCCGTCGGTGGAGCCGGAAACGCCTTTTGACTACGGCACCCGGGTGATGGACGCCTGGAAGCTGGGGCGCAAGGGGGTGGACGACGGCGTGCTGCTGCTGATCGTGGCGGATCAGCACAAGACCCAGTTGTTGGTGGGCCGCGGCCTGGAGGGCGCGATTCCCGACATCTACGCCAAGCGCATTCTGCAGGACACGCTGAGGCCTCTGTTCAAGCAGGGTTTGCGCTTTCAGGGCATTCAAGCGGCGGCGTCGCAACTGGAAGGTCTGATCGACGGCGAAAAGCTGCCCCCGCCGACGCGGACTCAGCAGCAGGGCTGGGAAGACAGTTGGCCGGCGCTGGCGTTCGCGGTCTTGTTCGGCGCCGGCGTCGTCAGCCGCCTGTTCGGACGCTTGATCGGCAGCCTCATCATGGGCGGCCTGGGCGTCGCCGCGGCCTTGCTGCTGGGCGCAGGCGTCGTGTTCGCCTTGCTGGCCGGGGCGGTGGCGGCGCTCCTGTGCCTGGTGATCGGCGCCCACGGCTTGTCGTTCGGCGGCGGAGGCGGCGGGAGTTGGCGCGGCGGAAGCAGCGGCGGCCGCGGAGGCGGCTGGTCCGGCGGCGGCGGGGGATTTGGCGGCGGCGGCGCTTCGGGAGATTGGTGATGTGGAAATCATGGCATAGAGTGCTGCGTCATCTGGCCAGCACCGGCTACTTGGCGCGACGGCGTTTTCCCGCCGCGGAACTGGCGCGTTTGCAGCAAGGCATCGCGGCTTCGGAACGCGAACACGCCGGTCAGCTGCGCTTTGTGGTGGAGTCGGCGCTGGATTGGCGCGATGCCTGGCGCGGCATGAGCGCTCGAGAACGGGCGCTGGAGTGGTTCGGCCTGCTGAGGGTATGGGACACCGAGGAGAACACCGGCGTGCTGGTGTATGTGTTGCTGGCGGAGCGCCGCATTGAAATCGTCGCCGATCGCGGCATAGACCGGCGGGTGCCGTCGCGGGCCTGGGAGGAGATTTGCGCCGAAGTCGGACGCGCGATGGCGGAAGGCAAGCGAGTGGCCGGCCTGGAGGCCGGCTTGTGGCGGATACACGCTTTGTTGATCGAGCATGCGCCGCTCCGAGGCGGGCCCAGCGTCAACGAGTTGCCGGACGAGGTGATCGTCCGCTGAGTCAGTTCGCGGCGGAGGCGGCCAGTTGCGCCGCCAGCTGCACGGCCTCGAACAGACTGCCCGGGTGGGCCTGACCGCTGCCGGCCAGATCCAGCGCGGTGCCGTGGTCGACCGAGGTGCGGACGATGGGCAGGCCCAGGGTGATGTTGATGCCGGCGCCGAAGCTGGCGTGTTTGAGCACCGGCAAGCCTTGATCGTGATACATCGCCAGCACCGCGTCGCAGCGCCGCAGCTTGTCGGGGTTGAACAGGGTGTCGGCCGGCAAGGGGCCGATCAGGTCCATGCCCTCGCCGCGCAGCCGCGCCAGCAGCGGTTCGATGACCTCGATTTCCTCGCGCCCCAGATGGCCGCCTTCGCCCGCGTGCGGATTCAGGCCCGCCACCAGCACGCGCGGCGCGGCGATGCCGAACTTGGCGCACAGATCCCCGTGCAGGATGCGGATGACCTGCTCCAGGCTGTCCGCGGTGATGGCGTCGGCGACGTCCCGCAGCGGCAGATGGGTGGTGGCCAGCGCCACGCGCATGCCGCCGCCGGCCAACATCATCACCACCTTGGGCGTGTGCGTGCGTTCGGCCAGGTATTCGGTGTGGCCGGAGAAGGCGACGCCGCCGTCGTTGATGACGCCCTTGTGCACCGGCGCGGTCACCATGGCGGCGAACTCGCCGCTAAGGCAGCCGTCGATGGCGCGGTCCAGCATCGCCAGCACATAGCCGGCGTTGGCCGGGTCCAGCCGGCCGGGAGCGGCCGGAACCGCCAGCGGCACATGGCAAACTTCCAGTCCCTGTGCCGGCGCGGGCGTGTCCGGCGCGTAATCGCGCAGCGCGAGCGAGAGGCCCAGCTGCCGCGCGCGCGCGGCCAGCAAGGTCTTGTCGCCGATCAGCACGCAGCGCGCGCCGACGCCGGCCTCCGTCAGCCGCAGCGCCAGATCCGGCCCCACGCCGGCTGGTTCTCCGGTGGTGACGGCCAATACGGGGACGCTCATCTTACTTCTCGTCCAGCCGTTCTTCGACGAAGGCGGAGTCGCGCAGTTGGCGCACCCAGTCGGCGTACGCCTGTTCGATCTTGCGGGAGCGGATCTGTTGTTTGACCGCCAGCCGCTCGCGGTCGCCGGACACGTCTTGATTGCGCTTGCCTTCCACCAGGATCAAATGCCAGCCGAAGGGCGTGCGCACCGCCGGCGACAATTGGCCGATAGGCAGTTGCGTCATCGCGCTCTCAAAATCCGGCACCAGATCGCCCAGATTGACCCAGCCCAGATCGCCGCCCTTGGCGTTGCTGCCGTCTTCGGAGTAGAGCTTGGCCATGTCGGCGAACTTGGCGCCGCGCTGGATGCGGTCGCGCACCTGTTCGATGCGGGTTTTGGCGTCGTTGGCCGACACCGCCTCGTTGGTGCGGATCAGGATGTGGCGCACATGGTATTGCTCCACCATCATCGGCGCGCCGCTGTCGCGTTTGTCCTGCAATTGGAAGATGAAGAAGCCTTGCTGGGTGCGGATCACATTGGTGTGCTGGCCGGTTTTCAGCTGTTCCAGCATCTGCACGAACTCAACCGGCAGCGACACCGCGCTGCGCCAGCCCATGTCTCCGCCTTTCAGTGCATTGGGGGCGTCGGAGTAGCTGGCCGATACCTTGGCGAAGGCTTGGCCGGACTCCAGATCCGTCAGCGCTTTCTCGGCCTTCTTCGACAGCGCGTCGATCTGCTTGGCGTCGGCGCGTTCCGGCACGTTGATCAGGATGCTGGCCAGGTGGTATTCGGCGCGGTTGCCGCTCTGCGCGCTTTTCAGCACCTGATCGACTTCGGTCTCGTTGACGTTGACCTTGGCGGCGACTTCGCTGTCGCGCAGGCGCGCGATGGTCAGTTCCTTGCGCACTTCGGCGCGCAGCTTGTCGAAGGCCAGGCCTTCCTTGGCCAGCTGGGCTTTCAGGCCGGCCACGTCCATCTTGTTCTGCTTGGCCAGATTGGCCACCGCCTGATCCACCGCGGCGTCGTCGATGCGCAGGCCGCCGCTGGCGGCGTACTGCAGCTGAACCTCCTCGGTAATTATCTGTTCCAGCATCTGTTTTTCCAGCACGGCGCGCGCCGGCGGCGTCACTTTCTGCGCTTGCAGCTGTTTGATGGCTTCGTCGACGCGGGATTGCAGATCCAGCCAGGTGATCACGTTCTTGTTGACCACCGCGACGATGCGGTCCACTTCTTTGACCGGGGCGGCGGGAGCGGCGACGGCGCCTTGCAGGGCGCCGGCCAGCAGCAGGGCGAGCAGAGTCTGTTTCATGATCATCGCTTATAAATCGTTAGTCTTGCTATAGCCGGGAATCGCCAGCTTCAGCGTGTTGAGCGGATTGTTGCCGAAGCCGCCAAGGCCCTTGAATTCCAGCTGGAAATAAATGGCGTTCTTGGTGGTGATCAGGTCGCTGACATAGCGCTGACCGACCAGGCGCGCCGACCAGCAACCGTCGTTGTACTCGAATCCGGCCAGTTGTTCCAGCGGCTTGCGGTCGGCCAGCGAATAGTTGTAGCGGCCCAGCGCATACCATTTCTTGGCGATAGGCCATTGAGCGCCGATATCGACCTGGCGCAAGGGGCCGTACAAGGTGGAGTTGTCCAACTGCTCGTAGCGGCCGTAGCGGTAACGGGCGCTGAGCACCTTGCCGGGCGCCGGGTTGTAGCGCAGCTGGGCATTGTAGCGTTCGGTGGTTTTCAGCGCCTCGTTCCATTCATAGGAGCTGTCCAAGCGCCAGCCCTGGGCCAGATCGCCGCTGGCGCCCAGCAGCAGATTGGAGCCGCTGACGGTGCGTTGTTTCGGCACTCCATCCAACTGGATGTCGTCCTGGTTGAAATAATAGCGCTTGCCCACGGTCAGCCGTAGCCGCTCCAGGCCGTTTTCCTGGCTGATCAGGCGGCTGGTCAGCGCCGTGGTCAGCTGATTTGCGCCGTTGACACGGTCGGAGCCGGAGAAACGATTCTCGGTGAACAGCTGCGCAAAGTTGAAATCGTTTAGCGAAGTGTCGAAGTTGGGAAGGTTGTTCTGATTGCGGGTTGGAATATTGACGTAGAACAGGCGCGGCTCCAGCGTCAGCAGATGATCCTGGCCCAGAAACTCGGTATCGCGGTCGAAATAGAGGCCGGCGTCGGTGCTGAAAATAGGCAGGCTGCGCGACACCGAACGGCTCTGCTGGCCGGGCAGCGCGTCCAGATTATATTCGGTCAGGTGCAGGCCAAGCTTGGGACGCAGAAAGCCCCAACTCTTGTCCAGACTCCACGTCAGGCTGGGGTAGGCGACCAGGCGGTCGCCGGTTTGCAGAGTCGGATGGGAGAAGCGGGTCAGTTCGCTTTGCAGATTGGCGCTGAAGCCCTGCGACAATTGCTGGTTGGCCGTGAAAGTCAGTTGCGGCAGCCGCGCATAGGGAATGTCCCCTGACGTCGGCTTTTCCAGCAGAGTCTGGTAGCGCTGCGCGCGCAAAGTGGCGTTGGCCGAGCCGCCTTGCCAGCCGAAGCCGTAACTGAGCCAGGCTTCGCGCACCAGGTTGACGTTGGCGGCGATGCTGAGACGGTCGCCGAAATCCTTGAAGTAGTTGGGGTCGGAGACGTAGTTGGCGTTGTAGCCGAAGGTCAGACCCGGCGCCAGCGTCTGGTTATGCGTCGCATACCAGGCGTAGCGGTTCTTGTCGGTGACCTTGTCCTTGGGCAATTGCTCGGTGTAGATCGAGCCGGCGTAATTGGGCTGCAGATAGCGGAATTCCGCGCCCAGCATGGTGCCGTGCTTGTCGTTGAAATGCGGGGTGATGGTCGCGTCGTAGTTGGGCGCGATATTCCAGTAATAGGGCAGCGCGACTTCGGTGCCGTTGGTGCCGGTCTTGAAAGTGGGCGGCAGGAAGCCGCTCTTGCGGTTGCCGTTGAGCGGGAAGTCCATCCACGGGGTGTACAGGATGGGCACGCCGTAGAAATTCAGCCGCGCGTTGCGGGCGACGCCGACGCCGTTGTTGTAGTCGAGGTCCAGCAGCGAGGAGTTCAGATACCAGGAGTCGTCGCCGGGTTCGCAGCTATTGATGCGGCTGTTGTAGACCCGGTACTCGTTCTGGCCGCGGAAATCCACTTGCTGGCCGTCGCCGCGCATCGGCACCGTGCTCATCGGACGGGTGGCGGCCGGCGCGCCCTTGGCGGCGGGCGCCGGCTTGCCCATGGCGAACACCGGGTTCATGCCGGTGCCGCTGTAGTTGGCGACGTTGTAATCCAGCGTAGTGCCGGTGACCACGTCGACGCCGCGCGTCATCTTGAAGCGGTCGCCGGCCTTGACCCGGTCCTTGTTCTGGTAATAGTCCAGCCAGTCGGACTCCAGTTTCTGGTCGTCGCGGGTGACCACCACATTGCCGCGGGCTTTCAGCTCCACATTCATCTCGCCGTCCATATCGTCGGCGGTGACGTGGGTCTGGCCTTCGGCCTTGGGCGGGGTGGGCAGGGCGATAGGGGCGTCTTCATCGGCCAGCGCCAGCGCCGGCTGCAGTGAGAACGCGGCCGCCAGCGCCAGGGCCAGCGGATTGGGTTTGATTCTGGGCATGCACAAAGCCATATCTAAGGGGCGGCGGGGCAGTATAAAATCAGCCAATTCTATCAGCACCAAGACGAAGCGACATGCATAGACAGGAACTCATCAAAAAATGGCTGGCGGATTTGTACCCGGGACAGGACATCGGGCTCGAATTCGCCGCCGCGGATGCCGACTTCCGGCGCTACTTCCGTGCGACCTGGCCGGACGGCGCGAGTTGCATCGTGATGGACGCGCCGCCGGAAAAAATGAGCACCGACGCCTATGTGCAAGTGCGCGACGTTTTCGCCATGGTCAATGTTCCCAAGCTGCTGGCGCGGGATAGAGAGCAGGGCCTGCTGCTGCTGGAGGACCTGGGCCGGGTCACCTATCTGGCCGCTTTGGAGCATGATGGGCGCGAACAGGTGCGGCGCCATCTATTGCTGGAGGCGCTGGACACCCTGGTGGAGATCCAGTCCGCCAGTCAGCCGGGAGTGTTGCCGGAATACGACGAAGCGCTGCTGACGCGCGAGTTGAACCTGTTTCCGGAGTGGTTCTGCGCCAAGGAATTGGGCCGGCCGCTGGATTTCGCGCAACGCCAGCTGTGGGACGCCGGGGTCAAGGCCTTGCTGCCGGTGTTGCTGGCCCAGTCCAAGGTGTTCGTGCACAGGGATTTCATCGTGCGCAACCTGATGCTGACGCCGGGCAAGCCCGGGGTATTGGATTTTCAGGATGCGGTGTACGGCCCGGTCAGCTACGACATCGTCAGCCTGCTGCGCGATGCCTTCATCGAGTGGGACGAGCCCTTCGTGCTCGATATCGCGATCCGCTACTGGGAAAAGGCGCGCGCCGCCGGCCTGCCGGTGCCGGCCGAATTCGACGTCTTCTATCGTGATTTCGAATGGATGGGCGTGCAGCGCCACCTGAAAGTGGCCGGCATCTTCGCGCGTCTGTTCCATCGCGACGGCAAGGACAAGTACCGCGCCGAGATTCCGCGTTTCATCAAGTATCTGAAACGGACCACCCGCCGTTACCAGGAACTGGCGCCGCTCTATCAGCTGTTGCTGCAGTTGGTGGGCAAGGACCAGACCGATGACGAGCTGCAATCGACCTACCCGGCCTTGAGCTACAAGGGATGAGCATGCCGATAGCCATGATTCTGGCGGCCGGTCGCGGCGAGCGGATGCGGCCGCTGACCGACCATGCGCCCAAGCCCTTGCTGGAGGTGGGTGGCAAGCCCCTGATCGTCTGGCAGATCGAGCGCCTGGTGGCGGCCGGTTTCGCCGACATCGTGATCAATCACGCCTGGCTGGGCGCGCAGATAGAACAGGTGCTGGGAGACGGCGGCCGCTTTGGCGCGCGCATCGCCTATTCCGCCGAGGGCGAGCCCTTGGAAACCGCAGGCGGCATCGCCAAGGCCTTGCCCAGCTTGCGGGCGGGACGGGAGCGCGCTTTTCTGTGCGTGGCGGCGGACATTTATACCGATTACGACTACGCAAGCCTGCTGCCGCGGCTGGACGCGCTGGAGGGGCTTGAGGAACCGGGCATGCACCTGGTGATGACGGACAATCCGGCTTTCCACGCGGGCGGGGATTTTGCCTTGGAGCCGGACGGCGGCCTGCGCGCCGACGGCGAGCGCAAGCTGACCTTCTCCAGCATCGGCCTTTACGATACCCGCATGTTCGCCGGCCTTTCCGCAGGCCGCTTCGCGCCGATGCGCCCGTTTTACGACGCCGCGATTGCGGCCGGACGGGCCAGCGGCGAGTATTTCAACGGCGTCTGGCACAATGTGGGCACGCCGCAGCAATTGCGGCAGTTGGATGCGCAATTGCGCGCCGTCCCGGGCTGAGGCGATGTCGGCTCAGCTTCTTCCCGGCGCGCGCCGCATCCTCGGCATCGACCCCGGCAGCCGCATCACCGGCTTCGGGGTGATCGATCTGGTCGGCCAGCAACGCCATTACGTGGCCTCCGGCTGCATCCGCACGCCGCCGGGCGCGCCTTTGAGCGATCGCATCCGCGTGATCGTCGATGGCCTGTTCGGCGTGATCGATACCTACCAACCACAGGCGGCGGCGATCGAGCAAGTGTTCGTCAACGTCAATCCGGCGGCCACGCTGATGCTGGGTCAGGCGCGCGGCGCCTGCATCAGCGCGCTGGTGTTGCGGGACCTGCCGGTGGCGGAATATACCGCGCTGCAGGTCAAGCAGTCCGTCGCCGGTCACGGCAAGGCCGCCAAGGAGCAGGTGCAGCACATGGTGGTGCGGATGCTTAATTTGTCCGGCACGCCCCAGGCCGACGCCGCCGACGCGCTGGCGGTGGCCTTGGCGCACGCCAATCTCAGCGCCGGCGCCTTGGGCCAGCTGGCGCAGAGCGGCCTGAAAATTCGCGGCGGCCGGCTGGTCTAGCCGACGCGCCTGTAATCGCTTGAAGAAAGAACCGGAACATGATTGGACGCCTGAGCGGCAATCTCATCGAAAAACTGCCCCCGCAAGTGGTGTTGGACGTCAACGGGGTCGGCTATGAAGTCGATGTGCCGATGACCACTTTTTATCAATTGCCGGCCTTGGGTCAGAAAACCACGCTGTTCACCCATCTGGTGGTGCGGGAAGACGCCCATCTGCTGTTCGGCTTCGCCAGCAAGGAGGATAGACAGACCTTCCGGCAACTGGTCAAGGTGACCGGCATCGGCGCCAAGATCGCCCTGGCCATCCTGTCCGGCATGACCACCGATGAACTGGCGGTGGCGGTGGCCAGCGAAGACATCAAGCGCTTGTCCGCGGTGCCGGGCATAGGCAAGAAGACCGCCGAGCGTCTGGTGCTGGAGCTGCGCGGCAAATTGGCCACCGGCAGCACGCTGACCGCGCCGGGGGGCCTGGCTTTCGCCGCCACGCCGGATGAGAAGGGCGACATCGTCAATGCCTTGCTGGCCTTGGGTTACAACGAGAAGGAGGCCGCGGCCGCCACCAAGGGCCTGCCGGCCGAGGTGACGGTGAGCGAGGGCGTGCGTCTCGCCTTGAAGAGCCTGATGAAGTTCTGAAAACGCGAGCCGGCTCTTAAAGCCGGCGGCGCTTTGCCTATAGTGGGGAGTGCCGTGCGCTGGGCATGGCGATGAATCCGGCATGGCCGGGAGGCGTACCCACCGTGAAAACAGGACTGGCGCGAGCATGTCTGTTGCTGGCGGCCTGCTGGGCCGGCGGCGCTCATGGCGGCGTGTCGTGTCCGCAGCGGCCGATCCGTTTCGCTTTTTACGAGATCGGCCAGTTCTACAGCGCCGGCCGCGGCTTGGATCGAGACGTGGCGGAGGAATTGCGGCGGCGCAGCGGTTGCGAGTTCGAGTTCGTGGTGATGCCGCGGGCTCGCATCTGGCAGGAACTGGAGGCCGGCTCGCTGGATATGACCGGTTCCGCGATCGAGACCCCGGAACGCAGCAAAATCTATTGGTTTTTCAACTACATCCAGCTGCGTCAGTACGCGATTTTATCGATAGACGTGCCCGACTCCATCCGCTCGATGGAGTCCTTCATCCAGGATGCTCCGTCCAGCCGCTGGGCCATCGTGCGCAGTTACAGCACCAGCCGTTATTTCGATCCCTTGGTCTTGCAATTGGGCGTGCAGCGCCGTTTGGTGGAAGTGGCGGAGGAGGATGTCCTGTTCCGCATGCTGGACCAGCGTCGCGTTGCGGGCATTTTCTCCACGCCCATGGTGTATCGGCAGAAAATCAGACAACACGGTTTGGAAGACAGGGTGAAAGTGGCGGACTGGGAGAAGGACGACGCGCCCAGCCCGCGCAGCCTAGTGTTGACCAAGCGGGCTTTCCCCGACAGCGAAGCCAGAGCCTGGCGCCAGTTGGTTGACGGCATGAACCGCGACGGCACCATGCTGCGTCTGATCAACCGCTATATGAGCAGGGACGAAGCCGCTGCAGCGGTGTGGGCCGGCGGAAAACGATAGCGCCCGCGAATAAAAAAGGCCGCCCAGAAGGGCGGCGAATGGAGGCGGGCACACTTGCGTGCGTTCCTTGGGACGACTCCGGGTAAAGCGAGGGTCGGCGCTGCTGTACTCAGGGCAAGCGAGCCAGACGGGCAGCGCGCCGACGAACTAGAGGGGTTTAGCCTGCGGCTTTGAGGGTGACGTTGGTGCGAACCGCGGTCACGCCCGGCACGCGGGAGGCTTCTTCGGCTACGCGGCGCAGCGCTTCTTCGCTGGGCGCGGTGCCGCTCAGGGTGACTTCGCCCGCCTTCACGCTGGTCTGGATATTGGCGCCAACCTGGGCTGCGGCTTTGGTCACAGCTTCCTGCACCGCCTGATTCAGGCCGGCGGCGGCGCTCGGCGCGGCTTCGGCGATCAGGGCTTCAGCCGCGCTGGCGTCGCCTTTGGCGGCGGTGGCGCGTTGAGCTTGTTCGGCCGGGGCGCTGGCGTCGCCCTTGGCGGCGGTGGCGCGTTGAGCTTGTTCAGCCGGTGCGCTGGCGTCGCCCTTGGCGGCGGTGGCGCGTTGAGCTTGTTCAGCCGGTGCGCTGGCGTCAGTCTTGGCGGCGGTGGCGCGTTGAGCTTGTTCAGCCGGGGCGCTGGCGTCAGCCTTGGCGGCGGTGGCGCGTTGAGCTTGTTCGGCCGGGGCGCTGGCGTCGCCTTTGGCGGCGGTGGCGCGTTGAGCTTGTTCGGCCGGGGCGCTGGCGTCAGCCTTGGCGGCGGTGGCGCGTTGAGCGTGTTCGGCCGGGGCGCTGGCGTCGCCCTTGGCGGCGGTGGCGCGTTGAGCTTGTTCAGCCGGAGCGCTGGCGTCTTGAGCCGCCCAGCTGGCGCCGGCGAACAGGGAAGTCATCAGAGCAATGGCAAGAGTGGATTTCTTCATGGGATTAACCTTTTCGAGAGAGTGAGTCACATCGCTTGCGCTTGAGTCTGCCGCGCTTCGATCATTTGCGCTTTCCCTATGGCAAAAGGCGTGCCAGCTTTGGTTTTTTCTTATTTTTCAAAGCCTTGTGCTTTTTTTGGCTTGAGTTCGCTTGCAGGAAGCGGCCATTCTGTCGCCGTTAGGCGACAGAATGTCGGTGGAGATGGGCAGGGCTTTGATTTGCTTGGGATTTTGCCTGTCGCCGATCGGCGACAGGCGTAGAGGCGCTCCGTTTCCGTCACGCCGATCGCGTCGCCGCGCTTATTCCAGCTTGAAGGCGGCCGGCGTCAGTTCGTGTTTTTGCAGCAAGCGGTAAAACTCGGTGCGGTTGCGGTCCGCCAGGCGCGCGGCGTCGCTGACATTGCCGCCGGTCAGCCGCAACAGGCGTTCCAGATAGTCGCGTTCGAATTGCCGCTTGGCTTCCGCCAGCGTCGGAATCGCGCTTTCTTCACTGGCGACGGCTTTCTGTACTTGCGCCAGCGTTACCAGAGAGCCGGTGGTCAGCACGCAACATTGTTCAACCACATTGGCCAATTGTCGGATATTGCCCGGCCAGGGCGCCGCGCTCAGGTATTCCAGCGCGTCGGCGGCGAAACCGCTGACGGCCTTTTGATAGCGGGTGGCGATTTTTTCCAGGAAATGCGCGGCCAGCAGAGGAATGTCTTCGCGGCGTTCCGCCAGCGGCGGCAGGCGCAGAGACACCACGTTCAGGCGGTAGAACAGGTCCTCTCGGAAGCTGCCTTCCTGAATCAGCGCTTCCAGCTCGCGATGCGTGGCCGACACCAGACGGATATCCACCGGGGTCGCCCGCGTCGCGCCGACCGGACGCACCTCGCGCTCTTGCAGCACGCGCAGCAGTTTGACCTGCAGCGGCGGCGGCATATCGCCGATCTCGTCCAGGAACAGGGTGCCACCGTCCGCCTGTTGGATCAGGCCGGTCTGGCGCGCGTTGGCGCCGGTGAACGAGCCTTTTTCATGGCCGAACAACTCGCTTTCCAGCAGATTGTCCGGAATCGCCCCGCAGTTGACCGCGATGAAGGGCTGGCCGGCGCGCGGGCTGGCCAGGTGGATGGCCTTGGCCAGCACTTCCTTGCCGGTGCCGCTTTCGCCGCGCAAGAGCACGCTGGCGCCGGTGGCGGCGACCATGCGGGCCTCGGCCAGCAGTTCCTCCATCGCCGGGCTGCGGCTGACCAGGCCGGAGCGCCAGCCGGCCGCGGCCTGATCGACCGCGCGTCCGGGGCCCGCCAGCGATAGCCCTTGGGCCACCTTGTCCAGCAGCGCCTTGCCGTCGAAGGGTTTGACCAGATAGCCGAACACGCCGCGGCTGACCGCTTCCACGGCGTCCGGCACCGTGCCGTGGGCGGTCAGGAGAATCACCGGCATCGCGGGATAGCGCTGGCGGACTTGCTCAAACAGTTCCAGACCATCCATGCCGGGCAGGCGCCAGTCCGTCAGCAGCAAGTCGGCGCGGCGGGCCGCCAGCGCGTTCAAGGCCGCTTCGGCGCTGTCCAGCGCTTCGACCTCGTAGCCGGCGGCGCCGAGGCGAAGGCCGAGCAAGCGCAACAAATCGGGATCGTCGTCCACCAAGACGATGCGGGCGATGGCGCTCATGGTTGGCCTCCTTTGGTTTTGCTGGGTTTCAGCTGGAGTTCGCGCTCGACTTCGCGCAAGGCGTTGAGCTTGCCGTTCAAGTCGTCGTAGCGTTTTTGCAGATCGCGGTTCTGCGCCTGCTGTCGTTCCAGCGCTTCCGCCAGCTTGCGTCTTTCCTGCAGCTGTTGAAGCGGCAGCCGCGCAAGACCCTGGCTGGCCGGGTCCAGATTATCGGTTTTGGCGAGCAGACTTTCCAATTGGGCCTGCAGTTTTTGAACATCGGCGCGGTTCTCCGCCGTCTGCGCCTGTTGCAGCAGAGTCAGCAAGCGGGCGCTGCCGCAGCTTTCCCGTCCGGCCAGGCTCAGCGCCTGGATTTCCCGCGTCTGGCTCAGCAGCAGCAGGATCTGGTTGGCGTCCGGGCAACGGATGATGGGCGCGGCGGGCACGGCGACCGGCTGGCCTTGATGAGCGCAGGCGCTCAGGGCCAGCAGGCCGCACAGCCAAAGCAGCCGGCGCGCGTTGAGAGCCCAAAAGCGAGATGTCTTCATGTTTTGTTCTCCGGTTCCGGCCACTGCAGGCGGAAGCAGGCGCCGGCCTGAGGTTTGGATTCCAGCGTCAGTTCGCCGCGCATCAATTGGGCGAAGCCGCGCGCCATCGCCAGGCCCAGCCCGGTGCCGGGCAGTTCGCCCGGCGGCGGCGAGCCGCTCCAGAACGGTTCGAAAATTTTTTCCCGATAGGCGTCCGACACTCCGGGGCCTTGATCGCGGATTTCCAGCCAGACGCCGCCGGCGTCGCGGCCGTGGCGCAGGCTCAAGGCGCTGCCGGCGGGGCTGTGGCGGATGGCGTTGATCAATAGATTGTCCAAAATGGTTTCCACTTTGGAGCGGTCGCCGTTGACCCGGTCCGCGTCGCCCAGGACGTCGGCGGCCAGGCGTTTGGCCTGCAATAGCGGACGGCTGGCCTGCAGCCGCTCCGCAATCAGCGCCGGCAGGTCGAAGGTTTCCACGGTCAGCGTCTCGGACAGCCATTGGCCGGCATCATAGCGCAATAAGGCTTCCACGCGCTGACGCAGGGTTTGCGCATTGTTTTGCAGGATAGCGACGATCTCCTGCTGCTGCGCGGACAGCTGTCCTATCACTTCTTCGCGCAGCAGCGCGGCGGCTTCGTGGATGGCGGCCAGCGGCGTTTTCAGCTCATGGGACGCTTGGCGGAAGAAACGGCCTTTCTGTTCTTCCAGCGCCGCCAGCCGGCGGTCTAGCTGGGCCAGCTCGCGCGCCAGACGCTGCAGGTCGGCGGGGCCGGACTGGCGCCAGTCCTGCAGCCGCGCGCCGTCGCTCATCCGCGCGATCTTGGCTTGCAGCTTGCGCAGCGGCCAGCTGATCAACAAGGTCATCGCCAGCGCCAGCGCCAGCGCGGAGGCCAGCGACAGCCAGGCCAGGCGGTCGGCGGTGCGGCGCATTTCCGTGATCGAGTCCTGCCATTGGCGCTGGCTTTGTTCCAGTTGGCGGTTGATCAATTGGCCTTGCGCGGTCAGGTGCAGGTCCAGCTGGCGGAACAAGCGGTCGCGTTGCGCGCCGGCGCGCGCCGGCAGGGCCTGGAGTTGCGGCTGGATCGCCAGAATGGCCCGGGCGCTGAGCGTCAACTCGTCGTCGTCGCCGCGTTGCAATTTGCGTTGCGCCAGCTCGATCTCCTGCCAGGCGCCGGCGGCGGTTTTGGCCAGTGCGCGGTCTTTCAGGATTTGAGCCTGGCGGGTGGCGCGTTCGAATTGAATGGATTGCTCGCGCGACACGCGGTTGGCGTCCAGCCATTCCTTGGCTTGCTCCTGATGCGAGCGCAGTGTGGAGGCGGCGTGTCCCAGCTCGTTGCGCAGCTGGATCAGCACGGCCGAGGGCACGACGGCGACGATCAGAAAGCTGGCCAGCAACAGGCTGCGGAATGAAACGAAACGAAGCATGATGGGGTCGGCGTCGACGCCGCGGGCGCAGGCCCGCGGCTAAGGGCAAAGATCAAGCAGACAGCGGAGCGGCGGCTAAGTTCTGGCGGGAAATCCATTCAGCCAGTTCAGCCACGCTCAGAACGGGCAGCGCGTGCGTTTGAGCGTAGTCTGCGATTTGCGCGCCGCGCATCATGCTGCCATCGGGGTTCATCAGCTCGCAGAGCACGCCGGCGGGCTGGAAGCCGGCCAGGCGCGCCAGTTCCACCGCGGCCTCGGTATGGCCTCGGCGGCTCAGCACGCCGCCGGCGGCGGCCACCAGCGGGAAGACATGGCCGGGGCTGACCACGTCGCCCGCCTGCGCCTGCGGGTGGACGGCGGCCTGGATGGTGCGCACCCGGTCGGCGGCGGATACGCCGGTGGACACGCCCTGGGCGGCTTCTATGCTGACGGTGAAGGCGGTGCCGTAGCGGCTGCCGTTGCGTTGCGTCATCGGCGGCAATTGCAGCCGGGCGGCGTGCTCGGCGGTCAGGCACAGGCAGACGATGCCGCTGCAATCGCGGATCAGACGCGCCATTTCGGCCTCGCTCAGCGCGTCGGCGGCCAGGATCAGGTCGGCCTCGTTCTCGCGGTCGTGATCATCGGGAACGATGACTGGCAGGCCGCGGCGCAAGGCGTTCAGCGCCGCCTCTACGCGTTGGGACAAGATGTCGGGGTGTGTGGCGATACTCATGGAAACGGTCCTCGGGTCGTTTGAGAAACAGGTTCCAGGGCGTGAAAAGGGCCGGCGCAAGCCAACCCGCGCGCACTAGCGCGCAGCGAACACGCCGCGGCCGCGCGTAGCGCGGCAGGCGGCCATGTCGTCTTCTCTCATCCGGACTATTACCGTCGGCTCTGGCCTATCACCAGATCTGCTGACCTTCCGCCGGGAAGCGGAAGCGCTCGCGGGCTCGATCTTGCGATCATACCGCCGGTGGGGAATTGCACCCCGCCCTGAAGACGTTGCGTTGGCCCGCGATGATGGGCGGGCCAGCGGCGATTATAGCGCGGTGGTAAGATTGGGCATTCGTTTTTTTGGCCGGCGGCTGACACCATGATTGAAACCGACAACCTGTACGGCGGCGCGCCCGAGCCGCGCATCGTCACCCAGCAAAGCCTGTCCAGCCAGGAGGAGGCGCTGGAGCGCGCCTTGCGGCCCAAGCAGCTGGACGAGTACGTCGGCCAGAAGAAGGCGCGCGAACAGCTGGAAATCTTCATCGAAGCGGCCAAGCGCCGCAACGAAGCGCTGGACCACGTGCTGCTGTTCGGCCCGCCCGGCCTGGGCAAGACCACGCTGGCGCACATCGTCGCCCGCGAAATGGGGGTGAATTTGCGCCAGACCTCGGGGCCGGTGCTGGAGCGGGCGGGCGATCTGGCCGCCTTGCTGACCAATCTGGAGCCGCACGATGTGCTGTTCATCGACGAGATCCACCGGCTGAGCCCGGTGGTGGAGGAAATCCTCTATCCGGCGCTGGAGGATTATCAGATCGACATCATGATAGGCGAGGGGCCGGCGGCGCGTTCGGTCAAGATCGATCTGCCGCCGTTCACCCTGGTGGGGGCCACCACCCGCGCCGGCATGCTGACCAATCCGCTGCGCGACCGTTTCGGCATCGTCGCGCGGCTGGAGTTCTACAACGCGGAGGAACTGACCCGCATCGTCAGCCGTTCTGCCGGCTTGTTGAACGTCAAGCTGGCCGACGACGGCGCGTTCGAAGTGGCGCGCCGCAGCCGCGGCACGCCGCGCATCGCCAACCGGCTGCTGCGCCGGGTGCGGGATTACGCCGAGGTCCGGGCCGACGGGGTGGTCAGCGCCCAGGTGGCGGACGCCGCGCTGGCGATGCTGGACGTGGACCCGGCCGGCCTGGACGTCATGGACCGCAAACTGCTGCAGGCCATTCTGGAGAAGTTCTCCGGCGGGCCGGTGGGGCTGGACAACGTCGCGGCCGCCATCGGCGAATCCACCGACACCATAGAAGATGTGATTGAGCCCTTCCTGATTCAGCAAGGCTATCTGCAGCGCACTCCGCGCGGCCGGATGGCGACGGCGTTGGCCTATCAGCACTTTGGGCTGCCGTTGCGGGATTGACGCGCCGGCCGGCGCTGTCGCTTGCGCGCAGCAGCATGGCCATCCCTTGATCGCCGCCGCCGCCGCGCGGGCGTACAATGCCTGCTTTCACGCATTCCGCTGCGGCGGGGGATGATTATGTTCTACGCTTTGTTCGGCCTGACCTTGGCGGTGGCGATCGCCACTTCGATTTTCACCGCGCGCTTTTTCGATCCGGCGGTCAACAAGATTCTGGCGCGAGTCCTGGGACGGGATTTGACCGATGCCTGGCGCAAGTACATTTTCTTCGCCATCGTGGTCACCGGCGTGTCCGGCGGCGTGCGGCAGTGGGCGCTGGAGAAGTATCTGCCGCCGGCGGCGGGCAAGGGCAGCACGGTGATGGAGCTGACCGGCGAACGCTGGTTGCTGGAGCTGTTCAATACTTTCATCGACACCCTGCGCTCGATTGCCTGGGTGATGTTGTTGTTCTTCCTGTGCGCGATGCTGGCCTATGTGATCATGAAGGCGGTGGAGATGCGCAAAGGCGAGCAGGCCTCCGACGAATGAAAAAAATCCCGGTCCATGACCGGGATTTTTCTTTGAAGCGCGGGGCGCGGGGCGGCTCAGCGGCCGATCTTGATTTGCGACCACAAGCGGTTCAGATCGCGGCGGGATTTCACGTCCAGATCTTTCAGCGCCACGTATTTGCCCTTGGCCGGCTCCAGCATGATCACCGGATTGGCCTTGATCTGCGGTTTGAAGAAGGCCTCGGCCGCCTTGACCGGATTGGTTGCGCCGATCTGGTTGGAAATCTCGGCGGCGTTCTTGCCGTCCAGCATGAAATTGATGAAGCGGTGCGCCAGGTCCGGACGCGGGGCGTCCTTCAACACCACCATATTGTCCACCGCCAGGATATTGCCTTCTTTCTGCGGCTGGTAAGCCAGCTTGAACGGGCGTTTGGCGTGCTGCGCGTCCTGCTGCGCCTGGAACAGATCGTTGGAATAGCCGTGTGCCACCCAGATATTGCCGACGGTCAGCTCTTTGATATAGCTCTGGTTGTTGAAGGCGGCCCAATAGGGCTTGGCTTTGCGGATCACGCCGGCCGCGGCCTTCCAGTCTGCTGGCTGGACGGAGTTGGCGTCCTTGCCCAGATAGAGCAGGGCGGCGGACATCAGTTCGCGCTGAGAATCCAGCACGGTGACCCTGCCCTTGATCTTGGCCAGCACCGCGGGATCGAAGATCAGCGCCCAGCTGTTGGCCTGCGGCAGCACGCCGGCTTTTTGCAACTGGGTTTCGTTGTAGCCTAGCAAGGTCAGCGACACCACGGTGGGCGCGGCCACCTTGTTGCCGGCGTCGAACGGCGCGTTCAAGTTCAGATAGCCGGCATTGAGGTTTTTCCAGTTGGGCAGCAGCGCCTTGTTCAGCGGCTGGGTCTTGCCCTGCTTGATCAGCGTGCTGACGGCGAAGGCGGTGGGAAACACCATGTCGTAGCCTTTGGCGCCGGCGGCCAGCTTGGCCAGCATTTCCTCGTTGTCCCCGTAATAGTCCTGCACCAGCCTGCATTTGCACGATTGTTCGAAACGCTTGGCGGTGTCTGCGGACAAGGCGTTGTTCCAGTTGTAGATATGGAGTACGTCCTCGGCCATTGCCGAGCCCCAAGTCAGAGCCAGAAGCGCCGAAAGGGCCAGCTTTTTCATACGCGTGAATCCTTAAGTTCAAAGAATGGGAGGGTAAAAAGGGAAGCGGAGCGAAGGCGCCGCGGCGCCTCCGCCTCCGTCACAGCGCGACCATATTGTCGCGATGGATCAGTTCCGGTTCGATCATATAGCCGAGCGCGGCTTCGATCTCGCGGGTGGGTTTTTGCATGATGGTGCGCGCTTCGCTGGAGCTGTAGTTGACCAGGCCGCGCGCCACTTCCTTGCCTTCCTGATCGACGCAGGCCACTGCCTCGCCGCGGAGGAAATCGCCTTCCACTGCGCAAACGCCGATAGGCAGCAGGCTGGTGCCGCGTTCCCGCACCGCCAGCGCCGCGCCGGCGTCCAGCACCAGACGGCCGGACAGCTTCAGATGATCCGCCAGCCATTGCTTGCGCGCCGCCATGCGGCTGGTGGGCGGCAGCAACTGGGTGCCGATGCCTTCGCCGTCCGCCAGGCGCGACAGCACTTGATGCTCGCGGCCGCAGGCGATCACGGTGGCCGCGCCGCTGCGCGCCGCGCGCTTGGCGGCGAGAATCTTGGTGATCATGCCGCCGGTGCCCACGCTGGAGCCGGCGCCGCCGGCCATCTCTTCCAGCCGGGCTTCGCCGGCGACGGCTTCGTGGATGAATTCCGCGTCCGGGTGTTTGCGCGGGTCAGCGCTGTACAGGCCTTGCTGATCGGTGAGAATGATCAGCGCGTCGGCCTCGATCAGATTGGTCACCAGCGCGCCCAGGGTGTCGTTGTCGCCGAAGCGGATTTCGTCGGTGACCACGGTGTCGTTCTCGTTGATGATGGGCACCGCGTTCAGGTTCAACAGGCTGGTCAGCGTGGAGCGGGCGTTCAGGTAACGGGTGCGGTCGGCCAGGTCCTCGTGGGTCAGCAGGATTTGCGCGGTTTGCAGGCCAAAGCCGCGGAAGGCGGTTTCGTAGGCCTGGCACAGGCCCATCTGGCCGACCGCCGCCGCGGCCTGCAATTCGTGCACGCCCTTGGGGCGTACGGTCCAGCCCAAGCGTTGGCAGCCCTCGGCGATCGCGCCGCTGGAAACCAGCACCACCTGCTTGCCGCGCCGCTTCAGCTCGGCGATCTCCGCGGCCCAGCGATCAAGCGCCGCCCTGTCCAGGCCCTTGCCGTCATTGGTGACGAGACTGGAACCCACCTTGACCACAATCCGGTCTGCGGCGTGAATAACCGAGCGCATCCAAAACTCCATAAGTCGAAAACGATAGATGCGGGGGAGTGTACCCGAAAAAGCGGGGGGCGGACCGTCTCCAGCGGTGAGGGCGTCCGCCGGCGACCAAGCGATGGCGCCAGCCCGTTGATTACAAGGGCTTTGATCCGGACCGCGGCATCCGGCCGGCCAGGCGGCACGATAAAAGCTTGATCTGGATCAGAAATGCTCGCTGTCGCGGTATTCCATGATCTGGAACAGCGGAGTCTGCGCGTGCAGACGCGACACCCGGATCAGGCTTTCCCGTTCGCCGTCGTGCAGGCGGAATTCGCGCAACTGGCTATACGGGCGTCCCGCCATCAACAGCAGTTTGGGCGCGCCGGCAGGCGTGGCCAGCAGCAAGACGAACTGAAAGCTGTCGCCGGGATGGGTAATGCTGGGCACGGCCAGCGCGGGCCGGGGCGGCCCGCCGATGAACTCCACGCCGCATTCGATCTCCCGCCCGTCCGCGCGCAGCGCGACCCAGCGAGCGATGCCCAGCTTGGCGTTTTCCGGCTGATTGGGCGGCGTGACCAGCAGCAACTCGCCGGCGCGCAAAGATTGATCGCGCGGTTGGCCGTGCAGCAGCAGGCCGTTGTCGCTCTGGTTGGAAATAGCCAGCAAGCAGGGCGGCGGCGGCGGGCGTTGGCGCGGCGTGTCCTCTTCCGCGGCGATGCCGGGTAACTGCCAGCTCAGATCGTTGCGATGGAACCAGATGCCCGGCAGCGCGGCGACGATTTCAATAATGGTTTGGGTCTTGAGCCGCGGGTGGCGGCGGCGTTTGGGCTGATGCCACTCCTCCACCAAAAGGGACAAGAGCTGCAACTCGTCTATCATCAGGCCTTGCTGGCGATTGTTCTGCGCCTTTTGCAGCGCTTCGCGGCTTTTCTCCAGAATGTCGCGCAGCGGCTCCAGATCCAGCAGAAAGCAGCCGGGGCCCAATTTGCTTGCGGAAATCGGCAGAAAGCGCGGCGGGGAATCGATCTGTTGGTCCACCAGATAGCCGTGCACCGGCTGAGTCAAGGCTTCCACCGGGATCAGCCGGGCCTTGGCGGCCAGGTCGAAGATCAACTGCCGCGACAAGGCCTGCTCGGTGGGGGCGAGACGATTGCTGGGCGTCAGTCCCATCAGCAGAATTTGCAGATAAATGGTCTGGATGGAGTCGTCGTTGGCCAGACCCTTGTCCTGCCAGCCGCGGCTGCTGGCGAAGATATGCAGCTGGTGGCAGTCATACCAGAAGTCCGGCGTGATCGGGCTATAACATTGCTGGCTGATGCTTAGCAACTGGCGCGCCGCCATCATGGTGTAGGCCATCAGCTCGATTTTCGGATGTTCGCGATCCAGCAGGCTGCGCTTGGCAAGGCGATCGTGCAGCGTCTGTTTGAAAGTGATGAAAATCATTGCAAACAGCTCGACGCTGAGCAAGGCCAGCTGTCGCACTTTTGGCGTGCCCAGGCTGTCGTGCTGCCGAATCTCGTTTTCCAGCAGCGGGTAATAGCGGTCCACCGCTTTTAGATACAGCTTCAGCAGCTTGTGGCGCAAATGGCTGTCCAGCGGAACCCGGGACAGGTTTTGCAGGGACTGGCTCAATAAGCGTCCGCATTCGGGCAGGTCGGTGAAGGGCAGCCGCTCCAGCCATGCCGCCACACTATCCGGTTGAGTATCTATCAGCAGAGGATCCATAGTTTGTTCTGGCAGGATGAGCGGCGGCATGCAAGGCGATTCACAATGTAAATCTTGCCAAATCGCATGCTATGGGCACTCACCCCGCCATGGCAAGGAGGATCACGGCAAAGCGATGCTTTGGCCGTCGGCGGTGTTGGATGCGCGCGCCAGTTCCTCCAGCGTGGCTTCGGTGGCGGTGATCAGGAAGGCCATTTCCTCGTCGGTGATCGAGTAGGGCGGCATGAAGTAAACGGTGTTGCCGATCGGACGCAGCAGGCATCCGCGGCGCAGCATCGCGGCAAAGCAGGCCTGGGCGAAATCGGCTCGAGTGGTGTCGACCTCGAAGGCCCAGATCATGCCGCAGTGACGGAAATCCCTGACATCCGGCCGTGCCCGCAAGCCCGCCATCTGCGCGTTGAAGCGCTGGGCCTTGGCGGCGTTGACTGCCAGAACATCTTCCTCCGCAAAGATATCCAGCACCGCCAGGGCCGCGGCGCAGGCCAGCGCATTGCCGGTATAGCTGTGCGAATGCAAAAAACCCCGGGTGACGTCGTCGTGATAGAAGGCCTGGTAGATCGGACCGCTGGTCAACACGCAGGAGAGCGGCAGGAAGCCGCCGGTAATGCCTTTGGACAGGCAGAGAAAGTCCGGCGTGATGTCGGCTTGCTGATAGGCGAACAGACTGCCAGTCCGGCCAAAGCCGACGGCGATTTCATCGGCGATCAAGTGCACCTGATATTGGTCGCACAGCCGGCGCAGCTCGCTCAGATACAGCGGATCGTACATCGCCATCCCGGCCGCGCCTTGAACCAAGGGCTCCACGATGACGGCGGCCACTTCCCCCGCGTGTTTGGCCAGCAGGCTTTCCAGCGCCTGGATCGCTCTGAGCGCGGCATCGGCCGCGCTTTCTCCGGGCTGCGCGCGGCGGGCGTCCGGAGACGGCGCGCGCAGGCCCGGCTTCAGCAAGCCTGCATAGGTGTTGGAAAACAAGGGAACGTCGGTCACGGCCAGGGCGCCGACGGTTTCGCCGTGGTAACTGTTTTCCAGACTGATGAAACGTGTTTTGTCCGCTTGCCCCTGGTTGCGCCAATAGTGGAAGCTCATCTTGAGCGCAATTTCCGTGGCGCTGGCGCCGTCGGAGCCATAGAACACGTGGGCCAGGCCGCTGAGCTTGGCCAGACGTTCCGACAGCTCCACCACGGGCTGATGCGTAAAGCCTGCCAACATCACGTGCTCGAGCTTGTCCAGCTGATCCTTGATCGCCTGCTTGATCCGAGGCTGGCCATGGCCAAACAGATTGACCCACCAGGAGCTGACCCCGTCCAGATAGCGCTTGCCGTCGAAGTCGCTCAGCCAGACGCCGTCGGCGCTGGCGATGGGCACGATGGGCAAAGCCTCGTGGCGCTTCATCTGGGTGCAGGGGTGCCAGACGGTGTTGAAGCTGCGTTGCAGCCAGTCTTGGTTGCTGTTCATAAATAGTTCCAAGGGGGCAAGGACTGCATGCTATCACAGCAGATTTTAAGGGTTGAATATGACGAAAAACGTCACATAGTTCCTTTATGAGGAGGGCACTAAACGTGTGCAAAAGGGATAATGATGGCTCCACATATGCTGGCATGCTTTCTGCTGGTACATCGGGACAAGCCAGACAATGGGGTCTACTGGTCATGAGGAGTGTCGCCGCAGGTTTTACTCTGATTGAGTTGATGATTGTAGTTGCGATTATCGGCATTCTCGCCGCCATTGCGATACCTGCCTATCAGGATTACGTGATTCGCTCCAAAGTATCTGAAGGCTTGAACTTTATTGATCACGCCAAGACCACGGTCAGTGAATCTTATCTGGCAAACAACGTTTGGCCGGCCAATAATGCCAGTGCAGGGATGCCTAGCATGCTTTCTGGTAACTATGTCAGTGATGTTCAGGTAACCATCGCAGGCGGAGTGAGCATCATTACTGCGACGTTCCAAGCAAGTTCGGTTCCTAGTTTGAGCGTAGTGTTTACTCCTAGTGTAGCAAGCAGTGGCGCGGTGCAGTGGACTTGCTCGGGTCAAGGGCAGAATCTTCAGTATTTGCCGTCAATTTGTCGTTAAAGTCATTTTAGGAGAGAGTTCCATGAGAAAGAGTTCGCAACAGGGTTTTACTCTGATTGAGCTGATGATCGTTGTGGCGATTATTGGTATCCTTGCCGCCATTGCCATTCCAGCGTATCAGGACTATACCGTCCGAGCCAAGGTGACAGAGGGCTTGTCTGCAGCGGCTGCGGCCAAAACTGCCATTTCTGAAATGGCGATCTCGAACGGATCAATGCCAACTAGCAACTCTGGTGCTGCCGGCGTTGCTTTTACTTCGCCTACCACAAAGTATGTTAATAGTGTTGCCTATGCATTGAGTGGCACAAATGGAGTGCTGACTGTGACGCTGAACGCTTCAACGGTAGGAGGAAGCGTAACCGGCAGTGCTAATCAATTTCTCCTGACTGGTTCGTTGGCCAGTGGTTCCGTCACTTGGACATGCTCTGCGGGTGGTAACGCGATTCCGGCTCAGTATTTGCCGGCAAACTGCAGGTAAAATGTGTTTATAAGCTTCAGGGCTCCATTCGGAGCCCTTTATTATTTGCGGATTCCTATGGTTGCAAATCGAGCTGGTGTTTTCTTTCATTTGATTTCTTTGGCGATTGTCCTGCCGTTATTTAATTTTGCACGGTTTTATCCTTTGCCGGATTGGGTGTCGAGTGCACTGGCTTTGGTTTTCGTAGGCCTGGCTTTGCTGTTCGCGTTGTTTGATCGGGCGGAGGGAAGGGTTTCTTTCGCCTTTGTGACAACGATGCTGCTTGCGATTTATTGCTTGCTGCAGTATGAAATGGATGGTCTTCCATTCGGGCTTGTATTAATTTTGCTTTCGGCTGTAATGCTGTTTATTCCATTTTATGCTTCGATAGATCTTAAAGGAGGAATTGTTTTGCTGGCAACTTGGTTGTTGCTGGCTGCGCTTTTACAATGCATGCTTGGTTGGTTGCAGTTGCTTGGTCTTGCGCCAAAAATGTATGGATTTGTTTTGTTTGATGCGGGTAATCCAACAGGCAATGTGATGGGGAATATTGGTCAGCGTAACTTGTATGCTGAATTTTTGGTGTGGGGAAGTCTTTCAGCTTGTTATTTGTTCTCGATTAAAAAGCTGGGTAAGTGTTTATTTGTATTTAGTCTTTTTTCATTGGTGCTAATGATTGCATGGACTGGCTCTCGCTTGCCTTTGGGGTATGCTGTTGGCTTGATTTTTCTTGTTTGGTTTTGGTTGCGTCGTTCAAGCGGAAAAGTTGAAGTTCAGCGCATGGCTATCGCCATTTCATGTTTTGTTATTCTGTTGTCGCTTACGCAGTTTTTTAATCATGAGATTATTTGGTTTTTAAATAAAATTGGTTTGAATATTGCGGCTGTGAGTGGCTCAGAGAGAATATTGGATGCTGGGTTTGGTGCCCGTAGAAGAGTAGAGTGGAGTAAGGCATGGGATATATTTAAGAGCCATCCATGGTTCGGAGTTGGTTTTGGAGGATTTGCGGCAGCCTCCACAAGAATGGAGGTTTTTTCGGGTTTTGCCAAAGTGCCGGAAAGCTATTTGTTCACCCATAGCCACAATATTTTCTTTCAGCTTTTAGCCGAATCTGGAGTTGTTGGTACATTGATTGTACTGATTGGTGGCGTGGTGTCGATGCTTGGGTTTTTTGTAAAGGGTAAGCAGTCTGTTGAGGGTTTTCTCTTGGTCGGAGTTGTTTTGGTTTTAATGATTCATAGCATGTTTGAATATCCTTTGTGGTACTTGTCATTTTTGTTGATGCTTTGTGTGGCAGCCTCTCTGTCGTCAGTGGGTCATTATACCTTTTCTATTAAAAGTCGCTTGCTTTCGATATATTGTTTAATAATAATTTTTTTGTGCTTTTCATATGTTTTTTCTGGAGTGTTTGTATATTCTAAGTTGGTGCGTTATAGCTCGCCTCCAGTAGATCGCACTCTAAGGGTAAAGGCGATTAAAGAGCTAGGTTCGGTTGCGAATTATCCACTTTGGTCATGGGATGTAGATATGGCTATGGCAAACTACCTTGAGCCTTCAAGAGAGGGTCTGTCTATAAAATTAGCTTTTTTTGAACGAATCGCCAACTATCGTCCATATCCTGCCGTTTTGGTGAAACTGAGTATGTTACAAGCATTAAACCGACAGCCAGAGCAAGCTAGAGAGACCCTACGTATTGCGATTGCAAATTACCCAGACTACTCCGCACGGCTGGCCTTGATGTTTGCTTATCGCTCTGAAAAAGAACTTATGCCGTTGCAATCCATGGTCATGAATGCAGCAGCTGCTTACGGAAGATTCGCTGTCTACTCCGACCAAGCTCGGAATGCCGCGGTGATGACAGTTGTGGAGCCCGTCACCAGAAAGACGCTTTTTTGATAGAAGGGCGCTTGAGCTTATTGCGCCATCAGGTATGCTTCACGCTTTACTTTGCAAAATGTTGCTAGTGGGATGACATTACAAAATACGACCTCCCGATTGGCGATGCTGGCCCTATGCCTCATCGCCATCCTCCCTTTCGCCTCGCGCATCCACTATGTGCCGCTGCCGCAGTGGTTTGGCGAAATCAATGTGGTCTGGCTGCTGCTGGCGGCGGCGGTTTTCTTGTTGCCTAGCGGATTGTTATTCCGCTACATGCCGCGCAGCGCCTGGTGGTGTCTGGCCATGGGCCTGCTGTGGGCCGGGCAGCCGTTCTGGGTGGAGGCCTTGTTCCCCGGGATGAATTACGCCACCGCCTTGGCCTGGCTGGCTGCGGGCTTGCTCGCGGCTGTCACCGTGTCCTTGCGCGAGGAAATGGGGGAGCGGCCGTTCGCGGTCTGGTTGGCCTGGGCCTTGATTGTGGGCGGCTTGGTGCAGGCGGCGATAGGCGTGGCTCAGTTGACCGGTTACGCCGCGGAGCTGGGCTTGTTTTACGATGGCTCGCATCCCACCAGCAATATTTTTGGCCACATCGGCCAGCGCAATCAATACGCGCATTATTTGATGTGGTCGGTAGTGGCCGGCGTGTATTTGTACGCTGCCGGCCGGCTGCCGCGTTGGGGCTTGGCGATACTGGTGCTCGGCCTGGCCTTGATGTTGGGCTGGGCGGGTTCGCGAACGATTCTATTGTACCTGCTGGCCTTGTCCGGTCTGGCCGCGCTTTGGCATTGGCGCATCGGCAGCGCGGAGTCGCGCCGGATGTTGTGGGCGATGTGGTTGTCCTGCCTGGTGGTATTGGCGATGCAGTTCGCCCTGCCTTGGTTCAATCAGCTGATTTCCTGGCTGACGCATGAAAACTTGCAGAACACTTCCGGCCTGGCCCGTCTGGCGGCCAATGGCGACGATATGGGTTCGCGGCGTTTCGCCGAAATGCACAAAGCATGGTTGAGCTTCCTGTCACATCCGCTGACGGGTGTGGGTTGGTCGCAGTTTGCCTCGGAGAGCGTGCGTTTGCAGCCGCTGCCGCAATTCGCCGCATCCGGTTTCAATAGCGGTTTGTTCACCAACTCCCATAATCTGGTGCTGCAATTGCTGGCCGAGATGGGCGGCGTGGCCACCTTATTGATCGTCGGCGGTTTTGCCTGGGCGCTGTGGCCGTTCTTTGGCCGGCGCGCCACTCTGGAAGGGGTGTTGGCTTTGGGCTGCCTGGCGGTGACGCTGACGCACAGCATGTTGGAGTATCCGCTGTGGTATTACTACTTCCTGGCAATGCTGGTGATCTTCGCCGCAATGGCGCCGCGCGGCGATAGGCAATTGGCTTGGCCGCTGCGTCTGCCGCTGTTCGCGGCGCTGGTCTGGGTGGGTTGGCTGTCGATCAGCAGTCTGTCGATGTTCTGGGAGCTGGTGGGCTTGTATACGCCGACCAATGACGCCAAGCGCGATGCAACGCGGATGGAGCGTCTGATCGAGATCGCGGACACCAAGCCGCTGTTCGCCTACCATGCGCTTTACACCGTGGACGACTACTTGAAAGTAGGGCCGGAGCAACTTGAGCGCAAGCTGACGCTGGAGAACCGGCTGACCGCGTTCCGTCCTTATCCGGAAGTGATGCTGAAGCGCGCGCAGTTGGAAATCTTGGCGGGGAGGCAGGTTCAGGCGGAGCAGACCTTGCGGACGACGCTGGCATCGTTCCCCACTTACGCCGGCGTGTTTCTGGGTACGCTGGACGATGACAGGGCGGAATGGGAGCCTCTGCGCGCGGTGGCCCGCGAGGCCTATGCCAAGCTGCCGGCGAAGTACCAGACCATGTTGGAGTAAGCGCTTTCTAGTGCTCGGGACACAAAAAAACCACAGGCTGAGGCCTGTGGTTTTTTATTGAGCGGAAGACGCTTAGCCTTCTATCACCACGCCTTGGCTGAGGGCGGTCTTCATTTTGCCCAAAGCCTTGGCTTCAATCTGGCGGATGCGCTCGGCGGACACGCCGAATTCGGCGGCCAGCTCGTGCAGCGTGGAGCCGCTGTCGTCGGCCAGCCAGCGCGCTTCAACGATGCGGCGGCTGCGCGGGTCCAGCGTGGCCAAAGCCTGTTGCAGGCCTTCGGTCTGCAGATGATCGAACGCGCGGCGCTCCATCTCGCGGGTGGGCTCATTGTGATGATCGGCCAGCCAGTCGATCGGCGCGTAGCCGTCGTCGTCGTTGTCGTCCGCCAGCAAGGCGATGTCCTGACCGCTCATGCGGGTTTCCATCTCGCGGACTTCTTCCGGCTTGACGCCCAGATCGGCAGCGATTTGGCGGGCCTCGTTTTCCGACAGCGCGGAGAAACTGCTCTTCATGCTGCGCAGGTTGAAGAACAGCTTGCGCTGAGGCTTGGTGGTGGCGATGCGCACCAGGCGCCAGTTGCGCAGGATGAATTCGTGAATCTCGGCCTTGATCCAGTGCACGGCAAAGGAAAACAGGCGCACGCCGCGATCGGGCTCGAAGCGTTTGACGGCTTTCATCAGGCCGATATTGCCTTCCTGAATCAAGTCGGCTTGCGGCAGGCCGTAACCGGAGTAGCCGCGGGAAATCGACACCACCACGCGCAGGTGCGAGAGCACCAGCTGGCGCGCGGCCTCCAGGTCGTTTTGCTCCTGGAAGCGCGTTGCAAGCTCGTTTTCCTGCTCAGGCGTCAGCATGGGTACGCTGTTCACAGCTTGGATGTATTGCTCCAGGCTGCCGCTGGTGGACGGGACGGGCAAAGCAAATGTTGTGGTCATCTGTATAACTACCTCCTTGGGTAGTGATATGTTAGCACTCGTATATGGAGAGTGCTAGCAATGAAAGGTTCCAGCGTCAATGATTTTTTCTATCGTCTCGATAGTAGCGCAGCCGGTGCGCCGACGCCGTTTGCTCTGATTAACAGTTGTTGCGCCGCTTACATGCGCGTGTAAGCGGCCGCGTTTCATTTGGGTTCTATCTTGCGCAGATGATGGTCGGAGGCGAGGCGGGCGCCCAGCATCGCCAGCAGGGCGGAGACGGCGACGGCGACTGCCAGTTCGATCGGGTTCAGATTGCGCAGTTCCACCCGTTCGCCGTACAACTGGGCGAATTCGCGAATCGCCGGATTGGCCACCGAGGTCAGCCAACCGGTCAGCGCCCAGGCGGCCAAGCCGGCCAGGATGCCTTGCCACATCGCGTGGTACATGAAGGGGCGGCGGATGAAACTGTCCGGCGCGCCTATCAATTTGGACACCTCGATTTCGTCCTGGCGCGCCAGGATTTGCATCCGGATCGCGTTATTGGTCACCAGCACCAGCGCCAGGCCCAGGGCGATGGCCATGAACCAGGTTAGATGCTTGCCCATTTCCACCATGCCGTACAAACGCTTGGCCCAGTCCGCGTCGAATTGCGCCTGTTCCACCATGGGCAGGCCGGAGAGCTCTTTTTGCAGCATCTCCAGCTCACGCGGCTCCAGCGCCTTCGGCGTGACCACGAAGGCGTCCGGCAGCGGATTACTGTCCAGACCGTCGGCCAGGCCCGGCAGGCCGTTGCGCTTTTCCATATCGGCCAGCGCCTTGCTCTTGCTGACGAAGCTGTAGCTCTTGATTTTGGGATGATGCGTCAGCGTGGAGGTCACCGCGGCCAGGTCCGCCTCTTCCGATGACTGCTCCATGAACAGGGTGACTTGCGGCGTGGCGCTCAGCCGGCCCACCCAGTCTTGCACGCTGCTGACGGCCAGATAAAGCGAGAGCGGCAAGGCCAGCGCCAGCGACAGCATCAGCAAGGTCAGCAGGCTGCCGAAAGGTTGCCGCAGAATCTTGATCAGCGCGAGTTTGGCGCTTTGCCAGTTCAGATAGAGATAATGTTTCATGCGGCAAATTGTCCTTCCCGCAGGCGAATGATTCGGCGGCCGTAGTCTTCCATCAGGGTCTCGTCGTGAGCGGAGATCAATACGGTGACGCCCACTTGGTGGAAGGATTTGAACAATTCCATGATGTCCAGCGCATAGGCGCGGTCCAGGTTGGCGGAAGGTTCGTCGGCCAGCAGGATGCTGGGGCGGTGCACCACGGCGCGGGCGATGCACAGGCGCTGCTGCTCGCCGCCTGACAGGCGGATAGGCATGCTCTTTTCCTTGCCGAGCAGGCCTACTTTGTCCAGCGCGGCGCGCACGCGCTTGGCGGCGTCGCGGCGATCGAAGCCGATGATGTCCAGCGGCAGCATCACATTGTCGAACACGCTGCGGTCGAACAGGATCTTGTGGTCCTGAAACACCAGGCCGATGTGCTGGCGCACATAGGGGATCTGGCTGGAGCGCAGCTTGGACAGGTTCTGGCCGTTGACGACGACGCCGCCCGCGGTGGCGCGCTCTATGCCGGCGATCAGCTTGAGCAAGGTGGACTTGCCGGCGCCGGAATGGCCGGCGAGGAAGACCATCTCGCCGGTGTCAATGTTGAAAGACAGGTTTTTCAGGGCTTCATTGCCACCTGGGTAGCGCTTGGTGACCTGGTCGAACTGGATCATTATTCTGTTCCCGCGTTAGCTGGTGACGGCAAGAGTGAGAGCTTGCAATGGCTGATGCGTTCAGTCGAACAGCGCGTCGATGTAGTCCTTGGCCTTGAACGGCCGCAGGTCGTCTATGCTTTCGCCCACGCCGACAAAACGCAGCGGAACCGGACGTTGCTTGGCGATGGCCGCGATCACGCCGCCCTTGGCCGTGCCGTCCAGCTTGCTCAGAATCAGCCCGGTCAGGCCGAGGGCGTCGTCGAAGGTCTTGACCTGGGTGATGGCGTTCTGGCCGATATTGGCGTCCAGCACCAGGATGATTTCATGCGGCGCGTCGGGCAAGGCTTTCTGGATCACCCGCTTCACCTTCTTGATTTCCTCCATCAGGTGCAACTGGGTGGGCAGGCGGCCGGCGGTGTCGGCCAGCACGATGTCGATGCCGCGGGCGACCGCGGCCTGGATCGCGTCATAGCAGACGGCGGCGGAGTCGCCGCCTTGCTGGGCGATCACGGTGACGTTGTTGCGTTCGCCCCAGGCCATCAGCTGTTCGCGCGCGGCGGCGCGGAAGGTGTCGCCGGCGGCGAGCAGCACGCTCTTGCCCTGGCTCTGATAGTACTTGGCCAGCTTGCCTATCGACGTGGTCTTGCCGGCGCCGTTGACGCCGGCCATCATGATGACGAAAGGTTTCTTGCCGCTGACGTCCAGCGGCTTTTCCAGCGGCGAGATCAGGTCGCCGAGCGAATCCTTCAACGCGTCTTTCAGTTCCGAGGCGTCTTTCAGTCCTTTCAGCGAAACGCGCTCGCGCACGTCGCCAAGCAGGTGCAGGGTGGCGTCCACCCCCATGTCGGCGGTGAGCAGCACGGTTTCCAGCTCTTCGTACAGCTCCTCGTCTATCTTGCCGCCGCCAAACAGGCCGGCCAGGGATTTGCCCAGCTTGTCGCGGGTTTTGGACAAGCCGGTCTTCAGGCGTTCGGCCCAGCTCATTTTCTTCAGCGAGAGCGGCTCGGCTTCAAGCGGCTCGGCCGCCGGCGGCGAAGCCGGTGCGATGGGGGCGGGCGTCGGGGGCGTCGGCTCGGGCTGCGCTTGCTGCGGCTCGGGCGTCCGCGTTTCGGACTGGGTGGCTGGCGCGTCCGCATCGGGCAGCGCGGCGGGCTGGATATCGGCCATCGGCTCCGCTGGGGCGGTTGCCGGAGGCGTGGGCTCGGATTGGGTTTTTCTTTTGAAGAAGCTAAACATGCGTAAAGGCCGGCGGAATTCGGTAAATGGCTAAATTGTATCCTCAAATGGAGGTGCTTACCCAATTGTTGCTGCGCGGCGGGAGACGGAGGCGCCGCATCGTTGAAATCTATATATAAGGAATAGACGGCTTTTTGTGGCGTGAGCGGCGACAGATGGCGACCGGTTTGCGCGACAATGAGGCGCGACGGCTCGGATCGGGTTACACTCAGCCCCTTGTTTTTTGAGCTTGGAATTATGAGTCAGTCGCGTAACACGGTCAGAATCATCGGTGGCGAGTATCGGCGCCGGCTATTGCCGTTTCCCGACGCTCAGGGTTTACGGCCAACGCCGGACCGTGTGCGGGAGACTTTGTTTAACTGGTTGGGCCAGCAGCTGTACGGCAAATCCTGCCTGGATCTTTTCGCCGGAAGCGGGGCTCTGGGCTTTGAGGCGGCTTCGCGCGAGGCGCGGCGCGTGGTGATGGTGGAGAAATCCCGCGTGGTCGCCGAGTCCTTGAAAGCCAACCGGCAGTTATTGTCCGCCGCGAGCATCGATGTGGCGCAGTTCGATGCCCTGGCCTATCTGAAGGGCTGCCGCGATCGTTTCGACGTCGTCTTCGTCGACCCGCCGTTCGACACCGATTTGCTGACGCAGGTTTTGCCTTTGCTGGCTCAGGTGATGAGTGAGGACGGCCTGGCGTATATCGAAAGCCGCCGTTGGCCCGAAGAGCTGCCGGGCTGGGAGGTGCTGAAGCGGGCCAAGGCCGGCCAGGTGCATTACGGTTTGCTGCGCCGGGCGGCGGAGCCGGCCTGAGCGGTTTGCCTGCAGCCAGTCTCATAAATATATAACGGGGCGAACTTGCGAGCCCGACTGTCGGGTGACAAAATTCATGTTGTGGAATACTTGAGGAATTTACTATGTCTTTGATGATTACCGACGAATGCATCAACTGCGACGTCTGTGAGCCGGAGTGCCCCAATAACGCGATTTCCCAAGGCGAGGAAATCTATCAAATCGACCCCAATCTGTGCACCCAGTGCGTCGGCCACTACGACGAGCCGCAATGCCAGCAGGTCTGTCCGGTCGATTGCATCCCTCTGGATCCGTCTCACGAGGAGACTCAAGAGGTCTTGCATCAGAAGTATCTGCGGATATCCGGCCAGGCGTGACGCGCTAAGTTTTTGAATTTATTGGAAGCGCCCCGGGCTTGCCGGGGCGCTTTGCTTTTGCGGGCAAAATAATTAGAAAAAAATGCAAAAACCGGTTGACGGCCATCGGGGCTATCTATAATATTCGGGTCTCTTTCAGGAGGGATTCCCGAGCGGTCAAAGGGATCAGACTGTAAATCTGACGGCTCTGCCTTCGAAGGTTCGAATCCTTCTCCCTCCACCAGAATTTAGCGTCTTGGCGTGTGCGATGAAAGTCGCTCGAGGTTGTTGTTGCAGGCGGGTGTAGCTCAATGGTAGAGCAGAAGCCTTCCAAGCTTACGACGAGGGTTCGATTCCCTTCACCCGCTCCAAGCGTGTAGCCTGTTTTAAAGGGCCCATGTAGCTCAGGGGTAGAGCACTCCCTTGGTAAGGGAGAGGTCGGCAGTTCAATTCTGCCCATGGGCACCACCATTTACTTTGTGTTGTTTCGTATCCAGGAAATTTTGCCATGGCTAAGGAAAAGTTCGAGCGGACTAAACCGCACGTAAACGTCGGCACCATCGGTCACGTGGACCATGGTAAAACCACTCTGACCGCTGCGATCACCACTATTCTGTCGAAGAAGTTCGGTGGCGAAGCCAAGGACTACTCCCAGATCGACAGCGCGCCGGAAGAGAAGGCTCGCGGTATTACCATTAATACCGCTCACGTAGAATACGAAACCGAGTCCCGTCACTACGCTCACGTAGACTGCCCGGGTCACGCCGACTACGTTAAGAACATGATTACCGGTGCTGCCCAGATGGACGGCGCTATCCTGGTGTGCTCGGCCGCTGACGGTCCGATGCCGCAAACCCGCGAACACATCCTGCTGTCCCGTCAGGTTGGCGTTCCGTACATCATCGTGTTCCTGAACAAGGCCGACCTGGTGGACGACGCTGAGCTGCTGGAACTGGTTGAAATGGAAGTTCGCGATCTGCTGTCTTCCTACGACTTCCCGGGCGACGACACCCCGGTGGTGATCGGCTCCGCTCGTCTGGCGCTGGAAGGCGACCAGTCCGAATACGGCGAACCGGCCATCTTCAAGCTGGCTGCTGCTCTGGATTCCTACATCCCGACTCCGGAACGCGCCATCGACAAGCCGTTCCTGCTGCCGATCGAAGACGTGTTCTCGATCTCCGGCCGCGGCACCGTGGTAACCGGTCGCGTGGAGCGCGGCATTGTTAAAGTCGGCGAAGAACTGGAAATCGTGGGTCTGAAGGCTACCGCGAAGACCACTTGCACCGGCGTGGAAATGTTCCGCAAGCTGCTGGACCAAGGTCAAGCCGGCGACAACGTGGGCGTGCTGCTGCGCGGCACCAAGCGTGAAGACGTTGAGCGTGGTCAGGTACTGGCCAAGCCGGGTTCCATCACCCCGCACACCAAGTTCCAGGCTTCGGTATACGTACTGAGCAAAGACGAAGGTGGCCGTCACACCCCGTTCTTCGCGAACTACCGTCCGCAGTTCTACTTCCGCACCACCGACGTAACGGGCGCCGTTACCCTGTCGGAAGGCGTGGAAATGGTAATGCCGGGCGACAACGTGGAGATCACGGTTGAGCTGATCGCTCCGATCGCCATGGAAGATGGTCTGCGTTTCGCCATCCGCGAAGGCGGTCGTACCGTCGGCGCCGGTGTGGTGGCTAAGATCATCGCTTAATCAGGTTTAAAGGCCAGTAGCTCAATTGGTAGAGTATCGGTCTCCAAAACCGAGGGTTGGGGGTTCGAGACCCTCCTGGCCTGCCAATTAAGACCAGCCGGCGCTTGTGCGCCGGTTGGTCTTTTGTCGCATACGCGCAAGAGAAGATATCGACATGGAAATGCAAGATAAAATCAAGCTGGCGTTGGCTGGTTTGCTGGTGGCGGCCGGTATCGTCGGCTTTTACATGATTCCGGCGGACCAGGGTATTTTGCGCGCGCTTTCGTTTGTGGCCGGCGTGATTCTGGCGGTTGGGGCGGTTTGGCTGTCGCAGCCGGGCAAGAGTTTCGTCACTTACGCCAACGAGTCTCTGGTTGAGGCTCGCAAGGTGGTGTGGCCCACTCGCAAAGAGGCGATGCAGATGACCGGCATGGTGTTTGTTTTCGTGCTGGTGCTGGCCTTGTTCATGTGGTTGGTGGACTCCAGTCTGTCCTGGTTGTTTTATGATGTGATTCTCGGTCGAGGTAAATAATGGCAATGCGCTGGTATGTGGTTCACGCTTATTCTGGCTTTGAAAAAAGCGTGCAAAAGGCGTTGCGCGAGCGCATCGAGCGTTCTCATGTCGCCGATCAATTTGGTCAAATCCTGGTGCCGGTGGAAGAGGTTGTCGACGTCAAGAATGGCCGTCGCTCCATTACCGAGCGCAAGTTTTTCCCGGGCTATGTGTTGGTCGAGATGGAAATGACTGACGATACCTGGCATCTGGTCAAGAGCACGCCGAAAGTGACCGGTTTTGTTGGCGGTACCGCCAACCGCCCGGCGCCGATTTCCAAGAAGGAAGTCGAGGCCATCATGCAGCAGATGCAAGAGGGCGTGGAAAAGCCGAAGCCGAAGGTGCTGTTCGAAGTGGGCGAGAAGGTGCGCGTCATCGACGGCCCGTTCAACGACTTCAACGGTTCGGTCGACGAAGTGAACTACGAGCGCAACAAGCTGCGCGTGTCGGTACAGATTTTTGGCCGCGACACCCCGGTTGAGCTCGAATTCAGTCAGGTTGAGAAGTTGTAAGTCTGCCTCTTGGCAAGCTTTTTTTAAGCGTGTATACTGTTGCGCTTTCGTCGGGAAGCGAGTTGACGCTCGCGCTATACCCAAACTAGGAGTTTAATCGTGGCAAAGAAAATTGTCGGCTATATCAAGCTGCAAGTGCCCGCTGGCAAAGCCAACCCGTCGCCGCCGATCGGTCCGGCCCTGGGTCAGCGTGGTCTGAACATCATGGAATTCTGCAAGGCGTTCAACGCCGCGACCCAAGGCGTTGAGCCGGGTCTGCCGATTCCCGTAGTGATTACCGCATTCGCGGACAAGTCCTTCACCTTCGTGATGAAGACCCCGCCGGCCACCATCCTTCTGAAGAAGGCTGCTGGCATCAAGTCCGGTTCGGCCAAGGCCAATACCGACAAGGTGGGTAAAGTGACTCGCGCTCAGCTGGAAGAAATCGCCAAGACCAAGCAGCCGGATCTGACCGCTGCTGATCTGGACGCCGCTGTTCGCACCATCGCCGGCTCCGCCCGTTCGATGGGTCTGGAAGTGGAGGGCGTGTAATGGCTAAGGTTTCCAAGCGCTTGCAAGCTCTGAAGGCTGGCGTTGATCGCAACAAGCTGTACGCTATCGACGAAGCGATCTCCCTGGTGAAAGCCGCCGCTACCGCCAAATTCGATGAGTCCATCGACGTGGCCGTGAATCTGGGCGTGGATCCGCGTAAATCCGACCAAGTGGTTCGTGGTTCCGTGGTTCTGCCGCGCGGTACCGGCAAGTCCGTACGTGTTGCCGTGTTCGCTCAAGGCGCGAACGCTGAAGCCGCTAAAGCCGCTGGCGCGGAAGTCGTTGGTTTCGACGATCTGGCCGAGCAGGTTAAAGCCGGCAATCTGGACTTCGACATCGTGATCGCCTCCCCGGACGCCATGCGCGTTGTGGGTCAGCTGGGTCAGATCCTGGGCCCGCGCGGCCTGATGCCGAACCCGAAGGTGGGCACCGTGACCCCGAACGTAGCCGAGGCCGTGAAAAACGCCAAGGCCGGTCAGGTTCAGTACCGTACCGACAAGGCCGGTATCGTTCACGCCACCATCGGCCGTGCTTCTTTCGAAGCCGAAGCCCTGCGTGAAAACTTCTCCGCTCTGGTTGATGCCCTGGTGAAAGCCAAGCCGGCAGCTTCCAAGGGCGTGTATCTGAAAAAGATCGCCGTATCCAGCACCATGGGTGTCGGCGCTCGTGTAGATACCAACTCGATCAGCGCTTAATCGCTGTTTGAGTTTGGCGGGGCGGTTCGCCGCCTCGCCAAGGCTTTGGGCTGGCAAGTTCGCTTGCCAGGTTGTCAAAGACCGTAGGCGCCGCAAGGCTTAATCACAGATTTGCCGGTATGGAAGTCCGCACCCTACGCAGATGGTGTACCCGAAACAGGCTTCTGAACAAAGTTCAAGCTCATGTAGCTCAGGGGTAGAGCACTCCCTTGGTAAGGGAGAGGTCGGCGGTTCAATTCCGCCCATGAGCACCAGTTCTTTATGATGTCTCCTGATGTAGGTCGCCGCTGCAAAGCGAAGCGAAAATCCTTTCGCTTCATTTCAGTCTAGGAGGTAGACCTTGAGTCTCAATATCGAAGATAAAAAGGCGGTCGTAGCTGAAGTATCTGCCACGCTGGCAGACGCTCAGACCCTCGTTATCGCTGAATATCGGGGCATCGAGGTAAGCAGCATGACCAAACTCCGCGCTCAGGCGCGCGAGAATGGCGTATACCTGCGCGTTCTGAAGAACACGCTGGTTCGCCGTGCTGTGGAAGGCACTCCGTTTGCCGGTCTGGCTGACCAAATGGTCGGCCCGCTGGTTTACGCTGTTTCCACCGACCCGGTAGCTGCTGCCAAGGTGCTGCATCAATATGCCAAGGCTGACGACAAAATCATCGTCAAAGCAGGTTCCTACGATGGCCAGGTGCTGAATGCCGCTCAGGTTGCTGAGCTCGCGTCCATCCCGAGCCGCGAAGAACTGCTGTCCAAGCTTCTCTACGTTATGCAGGCTCCGGTCGCTGGCTTCGCCCGCGCGCTGGCCGCCCTGTCCGACAAGAAGCAAGCCGAAGCCGCTTAACTTATTTGATTCTTATAGAATTCAGGAGATTTTCACATGGCAATCACCAAAGAAGACATCCTCGAGGCCGTTGCTGGTCTGACCGTGATGGAACTGAACGACCTGGTTAAGGCGTTCGAAGAGAAGTTCGGCGTTTCCGCCGCTGCTGTTGCTGTTGCTGGCCCGGCTGGCGCCGGCGCTGCTGCCGCTGAAGAAAAAACCGAGTTTGACGTTATCCTGACTGGCGCTGGCGACAACAAGGTTGGCGTGATCAAGGTTGTGCGCGCAATCACCGGTCTGGGCCTGAAAGAAGCCAAAGACCTGGTTGACGGCGCTCCGAAAGCCCTGAAAGAAGGCGTGGCGAAGGCTGAAGCCGACGACATCCTGAAACAGCTGACCGAAGCCGGTGCTAAGGCTGAAATCAAATAATCTTCTTTGAAAAAAGAGGGTGAGGCTGGCGGAGAAATCCGCCAGCCTTATTGCGCTTGTAGTTGGCCGAAACGAAGAAGGTAAAAGCCAGCAATTATTGAGCGTGGCTGCTGACTTTTGGTTTCTTGCTTGCGCCACCCCACCTCGATGGAGACTCTATGAGTTATTCGTTTACTGAGAAGAAGCGTATTCGTAAAAGTTTTGCGAAGCGTGCCAGTGTTCTCGATGTCCCATTCCTGTTGGCGACCCAGATTGATTCCTACACCGAATTTCTCCAGTTGGGTGTGCCGCTTGACCAGCGTAGGGATGTGGGCCTTCAGGCTGCGTTCAAATCGATCTATCCGATCATCAGCCATAATGGCTATGCGCGTCTGGACTTCGCTCATTACGTCTTGGGCGAGCCGCCGTTCGACGTGCAGGAGTGCCAGCTGCGCGGCATTACCTACGCCGCTCCGTTGCGCGCGCGCATCCGTCTGACCATCTTCGACAAAGAGTCTTCCAAGCCGGTGGTGAAGGAAGTGCGCGAGAACGAAGTGTACATGGGCGAAATCCCGCTGATGACGACCAATGGTTCGTTCATCATCAACGGCACCGAGCGCGTCATCGTTTCTCAGTTGCATCGTTCCCCGGGCGTGTTCTTCGAGCACGACCGCGGCAAGACTCATTCCTCCGGCAAACTGTTGTTCTCCGCCCGCGTGATTCCTTACCGCGGTTCCTGGCTGGACTTCGAGTTTGACCCGAAAGACCTGCTGTACTTCCGTATCGACCGTCGCCGCAAGATGCCGGTGACCATCCTGCTGAAGGCGCTGGGTTACACCAACGAAGAAATCCTGTCCGAGTTCTACAGCTTCGACACCTTCTACCTGACCAAGAGCGGCGTGTTCATGCGCGTGGTTCCGGATCGTCTGAAGGGCGAAGTGGCCAAGTTCGACATCGTTGCCGCCGACGGCAAGCTGATCGTGGCCAAGGACAAGCGTATTACCGCCAAGCACATCCGCGACATCCAGACCGCTGAGCTGGACCGCATCGAAGTGCCGGCCGACGCGCTGCTGGGCAAGGTGCTGGCGCACAACGTCGCCAACGCCGACACCGGCGAGCTGATTTCGCGCGCCAACGACGAAGTGACCGAGGAAGTGCTGGCCAAGCTGGCGCTGGCCGATATCCAGCAGGTGGAAGTGTTGTTCACCAACGATCTGGATCAGGGCTCCTACATCTCCCAGACGCTGCGCGCCGACGACATCCAGGACCAGCTGCAGGCCCGCGTGGCCATCTACCGCATGATGCGTCCGGGCGAACCGCCGACGGAAGACGCGGTGGAAGCGCTGTTCCAGCGTCTGTTCTTCAGCGAAGAAACCTACGATCTGTCGCGCGTGGGCCGCATGAAGTTCAGCTCGCGCACCTACCAGTACAAATTCGACGACAAGACCCCTGAGTGGTTCAAGGTGCTGATCGGCGAGAAGTTCGCCGAGCGTCGCGATGTGATGGAAGGCACGCTGTCGACTGAAGACATCGTGTCCGTGATCGCCATCCTGACCGAGCTGCGCAATGGCCGCGGCGAAGTGGACGATATCGATCACCTGGGTAACCGTCGCGTGCGTTCGGTGGGCGAACTGGCCGAAAACCAGTTCCGCGCCGGCCTGGTACGCGTGGAGCGCGCGGTCAAGGAACGCCTGAATCAGGCGGAATCCGACAACCTGATGCCGCACGACCTGATCAACGCCAAGCCGGTGTCCGCCGCGATCAAGGAGTTCTTCGGCTCCTCGCAGCTGTCCCAGTTCATGGACCAGACTAACCCGCTGTCGGAAATCACCCACAAGCGCCGCGTATCGGCTCTTGGCCCGGGCGGTCTGACCCGCGAACGCGCCGGTTTCGAAGTGCGCGACGTACACCCGACCCACTACGGCCGCGTGTGCCCGATCGAAACGCCGGAAGGCCCGAACATCGGTCTGATCAACTCCTTGTCCGTCTATGCGCGCACCAATGAGTTCGGCTTCCTGGAAACCCCGTACCGCAAGGTAGTGGACAGCAAGGTCACCAACGAGATCGACTACCTGTCCGCGATCGAAGAAGGCCGCTACGTGATTGCTCAGGCCAACGCCGAGTTGAGCGAAGAAGGCGCGCTGATCGACGAGCTGGTGACCTGCCGCGAGAAGGGCGAAACCATTCTGGCGACTCCGGACCGCGTACAGTACATGGACGTGGCCACCGGTCAGGTGGTGTCCGTCGCCGCTTCGCTGATTCCGTTCCTGGAACACGATGACGCCAACCGCGCATTGATGGGCGCCAACATGCAGCGCCAGGCCGTGCCTTGCCTGCGTCCGGAAAAAGCCCTGGTGGGCACCGGTATCGAGCGCTCGGTGGCGGTTGACTCCGGCACCACCGTGGTGGCGCGTCGCGGCGGCGTGGTCGACTATGTCGACGCGACCCGCGTGGTGGTTCGCGTCAACGACGAAGAAGCCGTTGCCGGCGAAGTGGGCGTGGACATCTACAACCTGACCAAGTTCACCCGCTCCAACCAGAACACCAACATCAACCAGCGTCCGGTGGTGAAAGTGGGCGACCACATCGCCCGTGGCGACGTGGTGGCCGACGGCGCCTCCACCGATCTGGGCGAGCTGGCGCTGGGTCAGAACATGACCATCGCCTTCATGCCGTGGAACGGTTACAACTACGAGGACTCGATCCTGATCTCGGAGAAGCTGGTCGCCGAAGACCGCTACACCTCGATCCATATCGAAGAACTGTCCGTGGTTGCCCGCGACACCAAGCTGGGCCCCGAGGAAATCACCCGCGACATCCCGAACCTGTCCGAGCGCATGGCCGGCCGTCTGGATGAATCCGGCATCGTGTACATCGGCGCCGAAGTCGAAGCCGGCGATGTGCTGGTGGGCAAGGTGACGCCTAAGGGCGAAACCCAGCTGACCCCGGAAGAGAAGCTGCTGCGCGCGATCTTCGGCGAGAAGGCTTCCGACGTGAAGGACACCTCGCTGCGCGTGCCGACCGGCACCGTGGGCACCGTGATCGACGTTCAGGTGTTCACCCGCGAAGGCATTGAGCGCGACAAGCGCGCCCAGTCCATCATCGATTCGGAACTGAAGCGCTATCGCCTGGACCTGAACGACCAACTGCGTATTTTCGACAACGACGCCTTCAGCCGTATCGAGCGTCTGATCGTGGGCAAAGTGGCCAACGGCGGTCCGAAGCGTCTGGTGAAAGGCACTGTGATCGATCAGGAATACCTGGCCGATCTGCCGTCCAAGCACGACTGGTTCGACATCCGCATGGCCGATGAAGACATCGCCAAGCAGCTGGAACTGATCAAGGAAAGCCTGGCGCAGAAGCGCGAAGAATTCGACCTCAAGTTCGAAGACAAGAAGCGCAAGCTGACCCAGGGCGACGAGCTGCCGCCGGGCGTGCAGAAGATGGTTAAGGTTTACCTGGCCGTTAAGCGCCGCCTGCAGGCCGGCGACAAGATGGCCGGCCGTCACGGCAACAAGGGCGTGGTATCGCGCATCTTGCCGATCGAAGACATGCCTTACATGGGCGACGGCCGTCCGGTCGACATCGTGCTGAACCCGCTGGGCGTACCGTCGCGTATGAACATCGGTCAGATCCTGGAAGTGCATCTGGGTTGGGCCGCCAAGGGCATCGGCGAGCGCATCGACCGCATGATCAAGGATCAGCAGAACGCTTCCTTGGTGCGCGGCTATCTGGAGCGCATCTACAACGAAGCGGGCAAGGTCGAGGACATCGCCTCGCTGAGCGACGACGAAGTGCTGGCCCTGGCGGACAATCTGCGCAAGGGCATGCCGTTCGCGACGCCGGTGTTCGACGGCGCCAAGGAGACCGAGATCAAGCACATGCTGGATCTGGCCTACCCGGATGCGGACCCGCTGACCGAGAAAATGGGCTTTAATGAGTCCAAGACCCAGATGACCCTGTACGACGGCCGCTCCGGCGAAGCCTTCGACCGCAAGGTCACCGTGGGCGTGATGCACTATCTGAAGCTGCATCACCTGGTCGACGACAAGATGCACGCGCGCTCCACCGGCCCGTACTCGCTGGTGACTCAGCAGCCGCTGGGCGGTAAGGCCCAGTTCGGCGGCCAGCGTTTCGGTGAGATGGAGGTTTGGGCGCTGGAAGCTTACGGCGCCGCCTACACCCTGCAGGAAATGCTGACCGTGAAGTCGGACGATGTGACCGGTCGTACCAAGGTGTACGAGAACATCGTCAAGGGCGAGCACAAGATCGATGCCGGCATGCCGGAATCCTTCAACGTGCTGGTGAAGGAAATCCGTTCGCTCGGCCTCGACATGGACCTGGAACGTTATTGATTGGGTTGAATGGGCGCGGCAAGCCGCCGCGCCTGTCCCCTGACTGGAGACGCAATGAAAGCTCTGCTCGACCTCTTTAAGCAAGTTACGCAAGAAGAAGAGTTTGATGCGATTAAGATCGGCATCGCCTCGCCTGACAAGATCCGTTCCTGGTCTTATGGTGAAGTAAAAAAGCCTGAAACCATCAACTATCGTACCTTCAAACCGGAACGCGACGGCCTGTTCTGCGCGCGCATCTTCGGACCGGTGAAGGACTATGAGTGCTTGTGCGGCAAGTACAAGCGCCTGAAGCATCGCGGCGTGATCTGCGAGAAGTGCGGCGTGGAAGTCACCTTGTCCAAGGTGCGTCGCGAACGCATGGGCCACATCGAGCTGGCCAGCCCGACCGCGCACATCTGGTTCCTGAAGTCGCTGCCGTCGCGTCTGGGCATGGTGCTGGACATGACGCTGCGCGACATCGAACGCGTGCTGTACTTCGAAGCGTTCGTGGTGACCGATCCGGGCATGACCCCGCTGCAATACCGTCAGCTGCTGACCGAAGAGGACTTCCTGGACAAGGAAGACCAGTACGGTGAAGAGTTCGTCGCCATGATGGGCGCCGAAGCGGTCAAGGAATTGCTGAAGAAGCTGAACCTGGACAGCGAGATCGAGACCCTGCGCGCCGAACTCAAGGCCACCAGCTCCGACACCAAGATCAAGAAGATCTCCAAGCGCCTGAAAGTGCTGGAGGCCTTCCAACGTTCCGGCATGAAGCCGGAATGGATGATCCTGGAAGTGCTGCCGGTGCTGCCGCCGGAACTGCGTCCGCTGGTGCCGCTGGACGGCGGTCGCTTCGCTACTTCCGATCTGAACGATCTGTACCGCCGCGTGATCAACCGTAACAACCGTCTGAAGCGCCTGCTGGAACTGCGCGCGCCGGACATCATCGTGCGCAACGAGAAGCGCATGCTGCAGGAATCGGTTGACTCGCTGCTGGACAACGGCCGTCGCGGCAAGGCGATGACCGGCGCCAACAAGCGTCCGCTGAAGTCGCTGGCCGACATGATCAAGGGCAAGGGCGGTCGTTTCCGTCAGAACTTGCTGGGTAAGCGCGTGGACTACTCCGGTCGTTCCGTGATTACCGTGGGCCCGACCCTGCGTCTGCATCAGTGCGGCCTGCCTAAGAAAATGGCGCTGGAACTGTTCAAGCCCTTCATCTTCCACAAGCTGGAAGTGATGGGTCTGGCCTCCACCATCAAGGCGGCCAAGAAGCTGGTAGAGCAGGAAGTGCCGGAAGTCTGGGACATCCTGGAAGACGTGATCCGCGAGCATCCGGTGCTGCTGAACCGCGCGCCGACGCTGCACCGCCTGGGTATTCAGGCGTTCGAGCCGGTGCTGATCGAAGGCAAGGCCATCCAGCTGCACCCGCTGGTTTGCGCGGCGTTCAACGCCGACTTCGACGGTGACCAGATGGCTGTTCACGTGCCGCTGTCGCTGGAAGCGCAGATGGAAGCCCGCACCCTGATGCTGGCCACCAACAACGTGCTGTCCCCGGCCAACGGCGACCCGATCATCGTGCCGTCGCAGGATATCGTGTTGGGTCTGTACTACATGACCCGCGATAAGGTGAACGGCAAGGGCGAAGGCATGGTGTTCGCGGATACCAAGGAAGTGCATCGCGCCTACGAAACCCGTCAGGTTGAACTGGCGACGCGCATCACCGTGCGTCTGCGCGAGTGGGAAAAAGACGAGCAGGGCGAGTTCCAGCCGGTGATCAAGCGTTACGACACCACCGTGGGCCGCGCCATTCTGTCCGACATCCTGCCGAAAGGCCTGCCGTTCGAGCACATCAACAAGGCGCTGAAGAAGAAGGAAATCTCCAAGCTGATCAACGTATCGTTCCGCCGTTGCGGCATCCGCGATACCGTGATCTTCGCCGACCAGTTGATGTACACCGGTTTCGCCTACTCCACTCGCGGCGGCATCTCCATTTGCGTGGACGATATGCAGATCCCGGCCAAGAAGGTCGACCTGCTCGCCGACGCGCAGAAGGAAGTCAAAGAGATCGAAGAGCAGTACCGTCAAGGTCTGGTGACCCAGGGCGAACGCTACAACAAGGTAGTGGACATCTGGGGCCGCACCGGCGACAAGATCGCCAAGGCGATGATGGACGAGCTGTCCAAGCAGAAGGTGCTGGACCGCGAAGGCAAGGAAGTCGATCAGGAATCCTTCAACTCCATTTACATGATGGCCGACTCGGGCGCGCGGGGTTCCGCCGCTCAGATCAAGCAGCTGGCCGGCATGCGGGGTCTGATGGCCAAGCCGGACGGCTCGATTATCGAGACGCCGATTACTGCGAACTTCCGCGAAGGCCTGACCGTACTGCAGTACTTTATTTCCACTCACGGTGCGCGTAAGGGTCTGGCGGATACCGCCTTGAAGACCGCGAACTCCGGTTACCTGACGCGTCGTCTGGTCGACGTGACCCAGGACTTGGTGGTGATCGAGGACGATTGCGGCACCAGCAACGGCTTCACCATGAAGGCCGTGCTGCAAGGCGGCGACGTGATCGAACCGCTGCGCGACCGCATCCTGGGCCGCGTGGCCGCGATCGACCTGGTGGATCCGTCCACCGGCGAGACCGTGATCGAAGCCGGCACCCTGCTGGACGAGCATCTGGTGGACGTGGTGGACAGCCTGGGCATCGACGAAGTGAAGGTGCGTACCGCCATCACTTGCGACACCCGCTACGGCCTGTGCGCCAAGTGCTATGGTCGCGACCTGGCGCGCGGCAAGCGCGTCAACGCCGGCGAAGCCATCGGCGTGATCGCCGCCCAGTCCATTGGCGAACCGGGCACCCAGCTGACCATGCGTACCTTCCACATCGGTGGCGCGGCGTCGCGAAACGCGGCCGCCAGCCAGGTGGAGGGCAAGTCCAACGGCACCGTGCGCTTCTCCAGTCAGATGCGCTATGTGGCGAACACCAAGGGCGAGCTGATCGTCATCACCCGCTCCGGCGAAGTGGTGATCCACGACGATATGGGCCGTGAGCGCGAGCGTCACAAAGTGCCGTACGGCGCGACCCTGATGGTCACCGACGGTCTGGTGATCAAGGCGGGCGCGGTGTTGGCCACTTGGGACCCGCACACCCGTCCGATCATCACCGAGTACGCGGGCCGCGTGAAGTTCGAAAACGTGGAAGAGGGCAACACCGTAGCCAAGCAGACCGACGAAGTGACGGGTCTGTCGACGCTGGTGGTGATCGATCCGAAGCGCCGCGCCGGTTCTCAGTCCAAGATGCTGCGTCCTCTGGTGAAGCTGCTGGACGACAACGGCAACGAAGTGAAGCTGGCCGGTTCCGAAGCCTCGGTATCGATCACCTTCCAGGTGGGCGCCATTATCACGGTGCGCGACGGTCAGGAAGTGGGCAAGGGCGAAGTGCTGGCCCGCATCCCGCAAGAATCGTCCAAGACCCGCGATATTACCGGTGGTCTGCCGCGTGTGGCCGAGCTGTTTGAAGCGCGTTCGCCGAAAGACGCCGGCATGCTGGCGGAAGTGACCGGTACGATCTCCTTCGGCAAGGACACCAAGGGCAAGCAGCGCCTGATCATCACCGATCTGGAAGGCAATGGTTACGAAAACCTGATCCCGAAAGACAAGCACGTGCTGGTGCACGACGGTCAGGTGGTGAACCGCGGCGAATCCATCGTCGACGGTCCGGTGGATCCGCACGACATTCTGCGTCTGCAGGGTATCGAGGCCTTGGCCCGCTACATCGTTCAAGAGGTGCAGGAGGTGTATCGTCTGCAGGGCGTGAAGATCAACGACAAGCACATCGAGGTGATCATTCGCCAGATGCTGCGTCGCGTGATCATCTCCGACAGCGGCGACACCGAGTTCATCCAGGGCGAGCAGGTGGAACGCGCCGACGCGCTGGAAATGAACGACAAGATGCTGGCGGAAGGCCGTGAGCCTGCGCAGTACGAAAACGTGCTGCTGGGTATCACCAAGGCGTCCTTGTCCACCGACTCCTTCATCTCCGCGGCTTCCTTCCAGGAAACCACCCGCGTGCTGACCGAAGCGGCGATCATGGGCAAGAAGGACGACTTGCGCGGCCTGAAGGAAAACGTGATCGTCGGTCGTCTGATCCCGGCGGGTACCGGCCTGGCTTACCACCGCACCCGTCGCGGTTCGACGCAGCATACGCTGGAAGCGGCCGAAGCTCAGTTCTTCGACATCGCCCCGGCCGACGCGCTCGACAGCAACGAATAACGCTTAGTCGTCCTGGCCGGAAAGGGGCGGAATTGCCCGCCTCGGAAGGCCCTGACGCAAAGTGTTGAAAAAACGCTGCCCTATCAACGGTTAAGGTGATGGGGCGGCGTTGTTTTCATTGACGGTAGGACGTTGACTAAAATATAATCCTCCGTCCTTTCTGGCGGCGTGTTGCCGCTGGAGAGCTTCAACTAGGAACTGATAGTAATGCCAACCATTAACCAACTCGTTCGCAAAGGCCGCGTCGCCATCAAGGCGAAGAGCAAGGTGCCTGCGCTGGAAGCCTGCCCGCAGAAGCGTGGCGTGTGCACCCGTGTCTACACCACCACTCCGAAGAAGCCGAACTCGGCTCTGCGTAAAGTGTGCAAGGTTCGTCTGACCAACGGTTTCGAAGTGATTTCCTACATTGGTGGTGAAGGCCACAACCTGCAGGAACACTCCGTAGTGCTGCTCCGCGGCGGTCGTGTAAAAGACTTGCCGGGTGTTCGCTACCACACCGTTCGCGGCTCCCTCGACACCGCAGGTGTTAAAGACCGTAAACAGGCTCGTTCCAAGTACGGCGCCAAGCGTCCCAAGTAATTGGGTTGCACTCAAGGCGGCCTGATCAACACTCAGGGTCGTCTAGTAAGTGACTGCTCCATTGGGTAGTCATGAGCCAAAGCTCAACTGAATAATCTAAGGAAGTAACATGCCACGTCGCAGAGAAGTCCCCAAGCGCGAAATCCTGCCGGATCCGAAGTTCGGTTCCCAGGACCTGTCCAAGTTCATGAACGTAGTCATGATCGATGGCAAGAAATCCGTTGCAGAACGCATCATCTACGGTGCTCTGGAACAGATCGAAAAGAAATCCGGCAAGAATGCCCTGGAAGTATTCAACACCGCTCTGGCCAACGCCAAGCCGGTTGTTGAAGTAAAAAGCCGCCGTGTAGGCGGTGCCAACTATCAAGTTCCTGTTGAAGTACGTCCGTCGCGTCGTATGGCTCTGGCCATGCGTTGGCTGCGCGACGCTGCGCGCAAGCGCGGCGAAAAGTCCATGGACCTGCGCCTGGCTGGTGAGTTGCTCGACGCGGCCGAAGGCCGTGGCGGCGCGATGAAGAAGCGTGACGAAGTGCACCGTATGGCAGAAGCCAACAAGGCCTTCTCGCACTTCCGCTTCTAAGCAGACCCACTATTTAAGGTGTAGATCGTGGCAAGGAAAACCCCCATTGAGCGTTACCGTAACATCGGTATCTCCGCTCACATTGACGCCGGTAAGACGACCACTACCGAGCGTATTCTGTTTTACACCGGTGTGAACCACAAGCTGGGCGAGGTTCATGACGGCGCTGCCACCACTGACTGGATGGAGCAGGAGCAGGAGCGTGGCATTACCATCACCTCCGCTGCTGTGACCACCTTCTGGAAAGGTATGGGGATGCAGTTCCCCGAGCACCGCTTCAACATCATCGACACCCCGGGACACGTGGACTTTACCATTGAGGTAGAGCGTTCCATGCGTGTACTGGACGGCGCGGTGATGGTGTACTGCGCGGTGGGCGGCGTTCAGCCCCAGTCTGAAACCGTATGGCGTCAGGCTAACAAGTACAAAGTTCCGCGTATCGCCTTCGTGAACAAGATGGACCGTCAAGGCGCCAACTTCTTCCGTGCGGTTGAACAGGTGAAGACTCGCCTGCGCGGCAATCCGGTGCCCATCGTTGTGCCTATCGGCGCTGAAGATGGTTTCACCGGCGTGGTCGATCTGTTGAAGATGAAGGCCATCATCTGGGATGAAGCGTCCCAGGGCATGAAATTCGAATACGGCGACATCCCGGCCGATCTGGTTTCCGTGGCCGAAGAATGGCGCGAGAAAATGGTCGAAGCCGCTGCTGAAGTCAGCGACGAGATGATGGACAAGTACTTGGGCGGCGAAACGCTGACCGAGGAAGAAATCATCGCCGGCCTGCGCGAGCGTACCCTGCGTTGCGAAATTCAGCCGATGCTGTGCGGCTCCGCGTTCAAGAACAAGGGTGTTCAGCGCATGCTGGATGCCGTGATTGAACTGCTGCCGGCACCGATCGACATTCCGGCCATCGCGGGTGAAACCGACGGCAAGCCGGCCGAGCGTCACGCTTCCGACGACGAGCCGTTCTCGGCTCTGGCGTTCAAGCTGATGAACGACCCGTACGTTGGTCAGCTGACCTTCTTCCGCGTCTACTCCGGTGTGGTGAAGTCCGGTGATACCGTGCTGAACTCCATCAAGGGCAAGAAAGAGCGTATCGGCCGTATCGTGCAGATGATGGCGAACGACCGTATCGAGCTGGAAGAAGTGCGTGCCGGCGACATCGCCGCCGCCATTGGCCTGAAAGAAGTGACCACCGGCGAAACCCTGTGCGATCTGAACGCCGAAATCATCCTGGAGCGCATGGAGTTCCCGGAGCCGGTGATTCACGTTGCCGTTGAGCCGAAGACCAAGGCCGACCAGGAGAAGATGGGCGTTGCCCTGAACCGCCTGGCCAAGGAAGACCCGTCGTTCCGCGTGCGTACCGACGAAGAATCCGGCCAGACCATTATTTCCGGTATGGGCGAACTGCACCTGGAAATTCTGGTTGACCGCATGCGGCGTGAATTTGGCGTTGAAGCCAACGTTGGCGCTCCGCAAGTGGCTTACCGCGAAACCATTACCAAAGTCGTTACCGACGTTGACGGCAAGCACGTCAAGCAGTCCGGTGGTAAGGGTCAGTACGGCCATGCAGTCATTACCCTGGAGCCGTCCGGCGAAGGCAATGGCTACAAGTTTGTCGACGAGATCAAGGGTGGCGTGATTCCGCGTGAATTCATTCCGTCCGTGGACAAGGGTATTCAGAACACCCTGTCCAGCGGTATTCTCGCCGGCTTCCCGGTGGTTGACGTTACCGTGCGTCTGACCTTCGGTTCCTACCACGACGTCGACTCCTCGCAGATCGCGTTCGAACTGGCGGGCTCCCTGGCATTCAAAGAAGCCATGCGCCGCGCCGGTCCGTGCATCCTCGAGCCGATGATGGCGGTGGAAGTGGAAACTCCGGAAGAGTACATGGGCGATGTGATGGGCGACTTGAACCGTCGTCGCGGCATCGTTCAGGGTATGGACGACGATGGTTTGGGTGGCAAGAAGATCAAGGCCGAAGTACCGCTGGCCGAGATGTTCGGTTACTCCACCGACCTGCGTTCCGCTACCCAGGGTCGTGCGACTTACTCCATGGAGTTCAAGCACTACTCCGAAGCTCCGAAGCATGTTGCCGACGCCGTAATGGCCGCTCGCAAGTAATGCGCGCTGAGGCTGGCCGGGCCGAAAGGTCCGGTCAGTCCCGATCTAATGTTCTTTAATTAAGGATTTTTGCAAAATGGCAAAAGAAAAGTTTGAGCGGACCAAACCGCACGTAAACGTAGGCACCATCGGTCACGTGGACCATGGTAAAACCACTCTGACCGCTGCTATCACCACCATTCTGTCCAAGAAGTTCGGCGGCGAAGCCAAAGACTACTCCCAGATCGACAGCGCGCCGGAAGAGAAGGCTCGTGGTATTACCATTAATACCGCTCACGTAGAATACGAAACCGAGTCCCGTCACTACGCTCACGTAGACTGCCCGGGTCACGCCGACTACGTTAAGAACATGATTACCGGTGCTGCCCAGATGGACGGCGCTATCCTGGTGTGCTCGGCCGCTGACGGTCCGATGCCGCAAACCCGCGAACACATCCTGCTGTCCCGTCAGGTTGGCGTTCCGTACATCATCGTGTTCCTGAACAAGGCCGACCTGGTGGACGACGCTGAGCTGCTGGAACTGGTTGAAATGGAAGTTCGCGATCTGCTGTCTTCCTACGACTTCCCGGGCGACGACACCCCGGTGGTGATCGGCTCCGCTCGTCTGGCGCTGGAAGGCGACCAGTCCGAATACGGCGAACCGGCCATCTTCAAGCTGGCTGCTGCTCTGGATTCCTACATCCCGACTCCGGAACGCGCCATCGACAAGCCGTTCCTGCTGCCGATCGAAGACGTGTTCTCGATCTCCGGCCGCGGCACCGTGGTAACCGGTCGCGTGGAGCGCGGCATTGTTAAAGTCGGCGAAGAACTGGAAATCGTGGGTCTGAAGGCTACCGCGAAGACCACTTGCACCGGCGTGGAAATGTTCCGCAAGCTGCTGGACCAAGGTCAAGCCGGCGACAACGTGGGCGTGCTGCTGCGCGGCACCAAGCGTGAAGACGTTGAGCGTGGTCAGGTACTGGCCAAGCCGGGTTCCATCACCCCGCACACCAAGTTCCAGGCTTCGGTATACGTACTGAGCAAAGACGAAGGTGGCCGTCACACCCCGTTCTTCGCGAACTACCGTCCGCAGTTCTACTTCCGCACCACCGACGTAACGGGCGCCGTTACCCTGTCGGAAGGCGTGGAAATGGTAATGCCGGGCGACAACGTGGAGATCACGGTTGAGCTGATCGCTCCGATCGCCATGGAAGATGGTCTGCGTTTCGCCATCCGCGAAGGCGGTCGTACCGTCGGCGCCGGCGTTGTTGCCAAGATCATCGCTTAAGGATCGGAGAATCTAATGTCTAGCCAGAAAATCCGCATCCGCCTGAAAGCTTTCGATTACAACCTGATCGATCGCTCTGCTCAGGAAATCGTTGAAACCGCCAAGCGCACCGGCGCCGTTGTTAAGGGCCCGGTTCCGCTGCCGACCAAAATCGAGCGTTTCAACGTTCTGCGTTCCCCGCACGTGAACAAGACTTCCCGGGACCAGCTGGAAATCCGCACTCACCTGCGTCTGATGGACATCGTGGATCCGACCGACAAGACCGTCGACGCTCTGATGAAGCTCGACCTGCCGGCCGGTGTTGATGTGGAAATCAAGCTGCAGTAATCGCTTAAGTTCAAGGGTTTGCGAGCTAAGTTCTTGCGATTCTTGAATTTTCTGTGATACATTAGCGGACTCGCCATTTTGGCGAGTCCGTTTTTGTTTTTTCTGTCGTGTTTTTTATGCCGGTCAATCGTAATCGGCGCCTGAAAAAGGAAATAAACATGAGTTTAGGTCTTGTCGGTCGCAAAGTCGGCATGACCCGCATTTTTGCCGAAGATGGCGCAACCATCCCGGTAACTGTGCTGGACATGTCCGCTAACCGCGTCACGCAAATCAAAACTGCTGAAACCGACGGCTACAATGCCGTGCAGGTTACCTATGGCTCCAAAAAGGCCAGCCGTGTTGTTAAGGCTGCCGCGGGCCACTTCGCCAAGGCTGGCGTTGAAGCAGGTCTGGGTCTGGTCGAGTTTCCGCTGACCGCCTCCGATCTGTCCAACTTCAAGCAGGGCGATGCCATCGCTGTTGAGATCTTCACCGTTGGTCAACTGGTTGATGTAACCGGCACCTCCAAAGGTAAAGGCTTCTCCGGCGTGATCAAGCGTCACAACTTCTCTTCCAACCGTGCTTCCCATGGTAACTCGCGTTCGCATAACACGCCGGGTTCCATCGGTCAGGCGCAAGATCCGGGCCGCGTTTTCCCGGGTAAGCGCATGGCGGGCCAATACGGTAACGTCAAGAGCACCGTGCAGTGCCTGGAAATCGTTCGTGTCGATGCCGAGCGTCAACTGATTCTGGTTAAAGGTGCTGTTCCTGGCGCCAAGAACGGTGACGTTGTCGTTCGTCCTAGCGTGAAGGCAGGTGCGTGATGGAATTGAATGTAATCAATACCCAAGGCAAGGCTGTTGGCAGCCTGCAAGTGTCCGACTCTTTGTTCGGCCGCGAGTACAACGAAGCTCTGGTGCACCAGGTCGTTACCGCATTCCTGGCGAATGCTCGTAGCGCCAACCGCGCCCAGCTGACCCGTGCTGAAGTGAAGCACTCGACCAAGAAGCCTTTCCGTCAGAAAGGTACTGGTAACGCTCGTGCCGGTATGACTTCCACCCCGAACCGTCGTGGTGGTGGCCGTGCCTTCCCGAACAAGCCGGACGAGAACTTCACCCAGAAAGTTAACCGCAAGATGTTCCGTGCAGGCATGGCCGCGATTCTGTCGCAGCTGGTCCGCGACGAGCGTCTGATCGTGGTTGACGAACTGAACGTTGAAAGCCCGAAGACCAAAGAATTCGTTGGCGCCGTTCAGCCCATGGGCCTGGAGCAAGCTTTGTTCATCACTAGCGAGCTGAGCGAAAACCTCTATCTCTCTTCGCGTAACCTGACGAACGTGCTGGTTATCGAAGCGGTTCAAGCTGACCCGTACAGCCTGTTGCGCTTCAAGAAGACCGTGATCACTCGCGACGCTGTGAAGCAACTTGAGGAGCAGTGGGCATGAATCAAGAACGTCTGTTGCAAGTAATTCTTGCTCCCATCGTTTCCGAAAAGAGCACCATGATTGCTGAGAAGAACCAGCAAATGGCGTTCCGCGTTGCTAAAGATGCGACCAAGCCGGAAATCAAGGCTGCTGTTGAAATGCTGTTCAATGTAAAAGTTGAAGGTGTTTCCACTGTCAATGTCAAGGGCAAGGTTAAGCGCTTTGGCCGTTCCATCGGTCGTCGCAGTGACTGGAAAAAGGCCTACGTTAGCCTGGTGGAAGGTCAAGAAATTGATCTGACCGCTACCCCGGCCGCAGCGGAGTAAGGAGATAGAGCATGCCTATCGTTAAGGTAAAACCGACTTCCGCGGGCCGCCGTGCCGTTGTCAAGGTAGTAAACCCTGACCTGCACAAAGGTGCTCCGCACGCCGCCCTGTTGGAAAAGAAATCTTCCACCGGTGGCCGTAACCACAATGGTCACATCACCACGCGTCATCGTGGCGGTGGCCATAAGAAGCACTACCGCATCATCGACTTCCGTCGCAACAAGGATGGCATCCCGGCGAAAGTGGAACGCATCGAATACGATCCGAACCGCACCGCCCACATCGCCCTCCTGTGCTACGCCGATGGCGAGCGTCGCTACATCATCGCCCCGCGCGGTGTGAAGGCCGGCGCCGAGCTGTTGTCCGGCGCGGAAGCTCCGATCAAGGCCGGTAACGCTCTGCCGATCCGCAATATCCCGGTGGGTACCACTATCCACTGCGTGGAAATGCAGCCTGGCAAGGGCGCCCAGATGGTTCGTTCCGCTGGCGCATCCGCGATGCTGCTGGCTCGCGAAGGCGCTTACGCTCAGTTGCGTCTGCGTTCGGGCGAAATTCGCCTGGTGCACGTTGATTGCCGAGCGACTGTTGGTGAAGTGGGTAACGAAGAGCACTCCCTGCGCAAGCTGGGCAAGGCTGGCGCTACTCGCTGGCGCGGTATCCGTCCGACCGTTCGTGGCGTTGCCATGAACCCGGTTGACCACCCGCATGGTGGTGGTGAAGGCCGTACTGGCGAAGGCCGCGTGCCGGTTAGCCCGTGGGGCACTCCGACTAAGGGCTTCCGTACCCGTCGCAACAAGCGTACCGACAATATGATCGTACGCCGTCGCTATTCCAAAAAAGGGTAATTGACAATGGCACGTTCGCAGAAAAAAGGCCCGTTCGTTGATCTGCATCTGCTGAAAAAAGTAGATGCGGTGCGGGCAACCAGCGACAAGCGTCCGATCAAGACTTGGTCCCGTCGTTCGACCATCCTGCCGGATTTCATTGGTCTGACCATCGCTGTGCACAACGGTCGCACCCATGTGCCTGTTTATGTTTCCGAAAACATGGTCGGCCATAAACTGGGCGAATTCTCCCTGACTCGTACCTTCAAAGGCCACGCGGCCGATAAGAAGGCGAAGAAGAGATAAGGTGAAGCGATGAGAGTATCTGCAAATCTGAAAAGCGTTCGCCTGTCGGCACAAAAATGCCGCCTGGTGGCCGATCTGATCCGCGGCAAGTCCGTTGATCAGGCTCTGAATATCTTGGCCTTCTCCCCGAAGAAGGGCGCGGTAATCATCAAGAAAGTGCTGGAATCTGCCATCGCTAACGCCGAGCACAACGAAGGCGCCGACATTGACACCCTGCGTGTCACCGGCATCTTTGTTGACAAAGGCGCTAGTCTGAAGCGTTTCACTGCCCGTGCTAAGGGTCGTGGTAATCGCATCGAAAAGCAGACCTGCCACATCTCGTTGACCGTTGGCAATTAAGGGGTAAGAAATGGGTCAGAAGATTCATCCGACGGGATTCCGTCTTGCCGTTAACAAAAACTGGTCTTCCAAGTGGTTCGCGAATTCGCAGAACTTCCCGGAAATGCTGAAGCAGGATATCGAAGTTCGCGAATTCCTGAAAAAGCGTCTGGGTCACGCTTCGGTTGGCCGTGTGACCATCGAGCGCCCGGCTAAGTCCGCCCGCATCACCATCCACAGCGCCCGTCCGGGTGTTGTGATCGGTAAAAAAGGCGAAGACATCGAGCTGCTCAAGCAAGAACTGCAAAAGCGCCTGGGCGTTCCTGTGCATGTGAACATCGAAGAAGTTCGCAAGCCGGAACTGGACGCTCAAATCATCGCCGACGGCATCGCTTCCCAGCTGGAGAAGCGCGTGATGTTCCGTCGCGCCATGAAACGCGCTATGCAAAACGCAATGCGCATGGGTGCTCAAGGCATCAAGATCATGAGCTCCGGCCGTCTGAACGGTATCGACATCGCTCGTAGCGAATGGTACCGCGAAGGCCGCGTGCCGCTGCATACCCTGCGCGCAGACGTAGACTACGCAACCTCCGAAGCCAAGACCACCTACGGGATCATCGGCATCAAGGTATGGGTATACAAGGGCGAGCTCAAGCCGGGTCAAGTTCAGCCGGCTCCGGTAGCGACCGAGAAGAAATCGAGAAAGGGTGCTCGAAATGCTGCAGCCAACTAGACTCAAGTACCGTAAACAGCATAAAGGCCGCAACACGGGTATCGCTACTCGTGGCAACAAAGTGAGCTTTGGTGATTTCGGTCTGAAGGCGGTTGGTCGTGGTCGTCTGACCGCGCGCCAGATCGAAGCTGCGCGTCGCGCGATGACCCGTCACATCAAACGTGGCGGCCGCATCTGGATCCGCATCTTCCCGGACAAGCCGATCACCTCCAAGCCTGCTGAAGTTCGTATGGGCGGGGGTAAAGGCTCTCCGGAGTACTACGTGGCCGAAATCCAGCCTGGCAAGATGCTGTATGAAATGGATGGTGTTTCCGAGGAACTCGCTCGTGAAGCTTTCCGTCTGGCCGCAGCCAAGTTGCCGATCGCCACTGTGTTTGTAACTAGACAGGTAGGTCAGTAATGAAAGCGTCCGAACTGAAAGCCAAAACTGTTGACGAGCTGAAGGCGGAACTGCTTAGCCTCTTGAAGGCCCAGTTTGCTCTGCGTATGCAGCACGCCACTCAGCAACTCGCCAAGACCTCTGAACTGAAGAAAGTACGTCGCGACATCGCTCGCGTGCGCACCGTTCTGAAAGAAAAGGCAGTTTAAGATGAGCGAAACCAAAGTGGTACGTACGCTGACCGGTACCGTAGTCAGCGACAAGATGGATAAGACCGTGACCGTACTGGTCGAGCGCAAAGTAAAGCACCCGATCTACGGCAAAATTATCCGTCGTTCTAAGAAGTTCCACGCGCACGACGAGAACAACGAGTTCAAGGCCGGCGATATCGTTGTTATCAGCGAGTCCCGTCCGCTCTCGAAGACCAAGACGTGGGTGGTAACTGCCCTGGTAGAGAAATCCCGCCAGGTGTAAAGACTTGCAGGGGGCGAAAGCTCCCTGTATAATGGCCATCTTCCTACTCCTATCGAGTAGGAGTTCCGCCCTTACGGGGTCCAAAACTGGCCGTTGGATACGCCACAGTTTCTGTGGCGTTTCGTCTGTTTGGTCTTGCTCTTATGCGAGAAACCGGCAGGTGAGAGTGACGGATAAAGTTGGATTAGAAAGGTAATCATCACATGATTCAAATGCAGACCATGCTTGAGGTCGCTGACAATACAGGTGCGCGTCACGTTATGTGCATCAAGGTATTGGGCGGTTCCAAGCGTCGCTATGCAAGCGTAGGCGACATCATCAAGGTGACCATCAAGGATGCTGCTCCGCGCGGACGCGTCAAAAAAGGCGACGTTTACAACGCGGTTGTGGTTCGCACTGCCAAAGGCGTGCGTCGTCCGGATGGCTCGTTGATCAAGTTCGACGGCAATGCCGCCGTCCTGCTCAACAACAAGCTTGAGCCTATCGGCACTCGTATCTTCGGGCCTGTTACGCGTGAACTGCGTACCGAGCGCTTCATGAAGATCGTTTCGCTGGCTCCTGAAGTACTGTAAGGAGATCGCATGCGCAAAATTCGCAAGGGTGATGAAGTCGTAGTAATCACCGGCAAAGACAAAGGTAAGCGCGGCACCGTTCTGCGCGTTCTGGACGAGAAACTGGTTGTTGAAGGCGTGAATGTCGCCAAGAAACACCAGAAGCCGAATCCGGTGCGTGGCGTGGCCGGCGGCATCGTTGAAAAGACCATGCCTGTTGACGCATCGAACGTCGCCATTTTCAATCCGGCAAGCCAAAAGGCTGACCGCGTAGGCTTCAAGGTTCTTGAAGACGGCCGCAAGGTACGCGTGTTCAAGTCCAACGGCGAAGTCATTGGCGCGTAAGGAACAAAACATGGCACGTCTCTACGATTTCTACAAAGACACCGTAGTGCCTGAACTGATGAAACAGTTCGGCTACAAGTCGATCATGCAAGTCCCGCGCATTGAGAAGATCACTGTGAACATGGGTGTGGGCGAAGCTGTTGCCGATAAAAAGGTAATGGATTTCGCCGTGGGCGACTTGGAAAAGATCGCCGGCCAGAAGCCGGTTGTCACCACCGCTCGCAAATCCATCGCAGGCTTCAAGATTCGCGATCACTACCCGGTAGGTTGCAAGGTAACTCTGCGTCGCGAACGCATGTACGAGTTCCTGGACCGCCTGGTGACGATCGCGCTGCCGCGCGTTCGCGACTTCCGTGGTGTTTCCGCCAAGTCTTTCGACGGCCGCGGCAACTACAACATGGGCGTTAAAGAACAGATCATCTTCCCGGAAATCGAGTACGACAAGATCGATGCTCTGCGTGGTATGAACATTACTGTTACCACCACCGCGAAGACTGACGAAGAGGCCCGCGCTTTGCTGGCCGCGTTCAAGTTCCCGTTCAAGGGTTAAGCACATGGCAAAACTTGCACTGATTCAGCGCGAAGAGAAGCGTGTCAAGCTGGCTGCAAAATTTGCTGCCAAGCGCGAAGCCCTTATCGCGACTATCAACAATCAAAGCCTCTCGGAAGAAGAGCGCTTTGCAGCTCGCCTGCAACTGCAGCAGCTGCCGCGCAATGCTTCCCCGGTTCGCCAGCGTCGTCGCTGCGCCATCACCGGTCGTCCGCGTGGCGTATTCCGCAAATTCGGTCTGGGTCGTAACAAACTCCGTGAAATCGCTCTGAAGGGCGAGATTCCGGGGGTTGTGAAGGCCAGCTGGTAATAGGAGACACATAAATGAGCATGCACGATCCTATTTCCGATATGTTGACCCGCATCCGCAACGGCCAAATGGCTTCCAAGGTGGCAGTTTCCATGCCGTCTTCCAAGCTGAAAATTGCGCTGGCGCAGGTGTTGAAAGAAGAAGGCTACATCGAAGACTTCGCCGTTGCCGGCGAAGAGAAGAAGCCTGTTCTCGATATCCAGCTCAAGTACTATGCTGGCCGTCCGGTGATTGAGCGCATTGACCGCGTCTCCCGCCCTGGCCTGCGTGTGTACAAGGGCTCCACCGAAATCCCGAAAGTCATGAATGGCTTGGGCGTGGCTATCCTGTCCACCTCCAAAGGCGTTATGACTGATCGCAAAGCGCGCGCGGCCGGCATCGGCGGCGAGTTGCTGTGCGTCGTGGCTTAAGGGGGTCAAATGTCTCGCGTAGCTAAGAATCCCGTAGTCATCCCGGCTGGCGTCGAAGTGAAGTTCGGCGCTGCAGAAGTGACTGTTAAGGGCGCCCTGGGCTCCCTGAGCACCGCTCTGTGCGAAGAGGTAGATGTCAAGCTGGACAACGGCCAACTGACATTCGCCGCCAAGAACGACAGCAAATTCGCTCGTGCCATGTCCGGCACCCTGCGCGCGCTGCTGAACAATATGGTGACCGGCGTGTCCAAAGGCTTCGAGAAGAAGCTGCAGCTGGTAGGCGTGGGCTATCGTGCCCAGGCTCAAGGCGACACCCTGAACCTGTCTCTGGGTTTCTCCCACCCGGTGGCTCATCAAATGCCTGAAGGCGTTAAAGCTGAGACCCCGAGTCAGACCGAGATCCTGATCAAAGGCGCTGACAAACAGCGCGTTGGCCAGGTGGCTGCCGAAATCCGCGCTTACCGCGCTCCTGAGCCGTACAAAGGCAAGGGCGTTCGTTACGCTGATGAGGTTGTGGTTCTGAAAGAAACCAAGAAGAAGTAACTGAGGCACTGATATGGACAAGAAACAAGCTCGACTCCGCCGCGCACGTAAAACCCGTGCCCGGATCGCGGAGCTCAAGATGGTGCGTCTCACTGTGTATCGCACCAATAGCCACATTTATGCCCAGATCGTTGATGAGACCGGCAGCAAAGTACTGGCCAGCGCTTCTTCGCTGGAAGCCGACGTGCGCGCTGATCTCAAAAATGGCGGCAACGTGGCAACTGCAGCCGTGATCGGCAAGCGCATTGCTGAAAAAGCAAAAGCTGCTGGCATCGAGAAAGTTGCTTTCGACCGCTCTGGTTTCAAATACCACGGTCGTATGAAAGCGCTGGCTGACGCCGCTCGCGAACACGGTCTCGTATTCTAATTCGGAGTGAAGAATGGCTAAACACGAAACGGAAGATCGTGGCGACGGTCTGGTCGAGAAAATGATCAGCGTCAACCGCGTCACCAAAGTGGTTAAAGGCGGCCGTATCATGGCTTTCTCCGCCTTGACCGTGGTTGGTGATGGCGATGGCGGAATCGGCATGGGTAAGGGCCGTTCCAAGGAAGTTCCGGTTGCCGTACAAAAGGCAATGGAACAAGCTCGCCACAACATGGTTAAGGTTCCGTTGAAAAACGGCACTTTCCACCACACTGTGGTTGGCAAGCACGGCGCTACTACTGTATTCATCCAGCCCGCTAAAGAAGGTACCGGTGTGAAAGCCGGCGGCCCGATGCGCGCTATCTTTGATGCTATGGGTGTTCATAACGTCTCGGCGAAAATTCATGGTTCCACCAACCCGTACAACGTGGTGCGTGCAACTCTGGATGGTCTGAGCAACATCAACACCCCGGCGCAAATCGCCTCCAAGCGTGGCCTGAGCGTCGAGGACATCCTGGGGGTGAGCCATGAGTAACGCCAAGACTGTAAAGGTCACTCTGGTAAAGAGCCTGATCGGTCGCCTGGAGTCTCACAAGGCTTGCGCCCGTGGTCTGGGTCTGAAGAAGATTCGCCAGACTGTTGAAGTGCTCGATACCCCTGAAAACCGTGGCATGATCAACAAGATCAGCTACTTGTTGAAATTCGAGGGCTAAGCGATGCTGCTGAACACTGTACAGCCGGGTGCCGGCGCCAAGCATGCCAAGCGCCGTGTAGGCCGTGGCATCGGCAGCGGCCTGGGCAAGACTTGTGGCCGCGGTCACAAAGGTCAGAAGAGCCGTGCAGGTGGTTTCCACAAGGTTGGTTTCGAAGGCGGTCAAATGCCGCTGCAACGTCGTCTGCCGAAGCGCGGCTTCAAGTCGCTGAACGCAGGCAAGGTTGCCGAGATTCGCCTGTCTGAACTGAACCTGCTGCCGGTTGATGAAATCGACCTGCTCTCTCTCAAGCAAGCTGGTCTGGCTTCCATCCAGGTGACTTCCGCCAAGGTGGTGCTGTCCGGCAAGATTGAGCGCGCAGTAAAACTGCGCGGCGTTGGCGTAACTGCCGGCGCTCGCGCCGCCATCGAAGCTGCCGGCGGCAGCGTAGAATAAGGCAATAATCTGTGGCGAATACTTCTCTAGTGGCAAATGCCAATAAGTTTGGTGATCTCAAGCGTCGAATCTGGTTCCTGATTGGTGCCCTGATCGTTTATCGCATCGGTGCCCACATTCCGGTTCCGGGTATCAACCCTGCCGAGCTAGCGAAGTTGTTCCACTCATCGCAGACGGGCCTGCTCGACATGTTCAACATGTTCTCGGGCGGCGCCCTCTCGAGGTTTACGGTGTTTGCCATCGGCATCATGCCGTACATCTCCGCCTCCATCATTCTTCAGCTTGCCTCCGAGGTTCTTCCGAGCCTCAAGCAGCTGAAGAAGGAGGGCGATGCGGGACGTCGTAAGATAACCCAGTACACACGTTACGCCACCGTTTTGCTCGCGACTTTCCAAAGTTTCGGCATTGCGGTGATGCTGTACAAGCAGCCTAACCTGGTGGTGACTCCGCAGTGGGAGTTCTACCTGACGACAGTCGTATCGCTGGTAACCGGCACCATGTTCCTCATGTGGCTGGGCGAGCAGATCACCGAGCGCGGAATTGGCAACGGTATTTCGTTGATCATCTGCGCGGGTATCGCCGCAGGCGTTCCGGCTGCGATCGGCAAGACCTTGACTCTGACCAGTCAGGGTTCTTTGCCCATCCTGTTTGCCGTCGTGTTGTTTGTCGGAGTGATCGTAGTGACTTATGTGGTGGTGTACGCCGAGCGCGGCCAACGCAAAGTCCTGGTGAACTACGCCAAGCGGCAGGTGGGCAATCGCGTCATGCAGGGCCAGAGCACGCATCTGCCGCTCAAGCTCAACATGGCGGGGGTGATTCCGCCGATTTTCGCGTCCAGCATCATCCTGTTCCCGGCCACCGTTCTCGGTTGGTTTGGCCAGGGCGAGCACATGGGCTGGTTGAAGGGCATTGCAGACAAACTGCATCCCGGTCAGCCGATCTACGTGCTGCTGTATGCGGCGGCCATCGTCTTCTTCTGCTATTTCTACACGGCGTTGGTATTCAACCCGAAGGAAACGGCTGACAACTTGAAGAAGAGCGGTGCCTTCATCCCGGGTATTCGTCCAGGTGAGCAGACTTCCCGATACATCGAGAAGATCATTCTGCGGCTGACGCTGATTGGTGCGATCTACATCACACTGGTCTGCTTGCTGCCGGAATTCCTGATCTTGAAGTGGAACGTACCGTTCTACTTCGGCGGCACCTCGCTGCTGATCATCGTGGTGGTTACCATGGATTTCATGGCGCAGGTACAGTCTTACGTGCTGTCGCATCAGTACGAGAGCTTGCTGAAGAAGGCCAACTTCAAAGGCAACGCGCTCACGCGCTGACAACTTGAGCTCACGCTGGGTTATTGGCTAAGGAAGACACCATCCAGATGCAGTGCGAAATTCCGAAGTTCGCTTCGGAGTTTTGCTTGTGAATGGACACGTGGTAACCGGGCACTTCAGACGGGATGCGATTGCGAAGGCATTCGCATCCAATCTGACGGCGGTTTGGGGCGAGGGGAATCCCCCCGCGGTCCTGCCTGTCCCGGATAGTGTTCCGTGCGAAATAACGCACTTGCTCTTTTAGAGGATTGAAAGGAACTGACATGCGAGTACAGCCTTCGGTAAAGAAGATTTGCCGCAACTGCAAAATCATTCGTCGCAATCGCGTAGTTCGCGTGATTTGCACGGATCCGCGTCACAAGCAAAAACAAGGCTAACATTTGTTAGACCTGGATTTGCGTGTTACAATCGCAAACTTTTCAAGGTCTTAAGGCTTAAGGAAAGAGTATGGCCCGTATTGCAGGGGTAAACATCCCCAATCATGCGCATGCCGTTATCGGCCTGCAGGCAATTTTTGGCATCGGTCAGACTCGCGCCCAGCAGATTTGTGCTGCTGCCAGCGTGAACCCTTCCACGAAAGTGAAGGATCTGACGGACGCCGAGATGGAAACTCTGCGTGACGAAGTCGCCAAGTTCACCGTTGAAGGTGATCTGCGCCGCGAAGTCACCATGAGCATCAAGCGTCTGATGGACATGGGCTGCTATCGCGGCTTCCGCCATCGTCGTGGCCTGCCGTGCCGCGGTCAGCGCACTCGCACTAACGCTCGTACCCGCAAGGGACCGCGTAAGGCGATCGCCGGCAAGAAGTAATCAATAGGAACAACAGATAATGGCTAAAGCAAACACAGCAGTTCGTGTACGCAAGAAAGTGCGCAAGTCTGTTAGCGAAGGTATCGTGCACGTGCACGCTTCGTTCAACAACACCATCATCACGATCACCGACCGTCAAGGCAATGCATTGTCTTGGGCTACCTCTGGCGGCGCTGGTTTCAAGGGCTCGCGCAAGAGTACACCCTTTGCTGCTCAAGTAGCAGCAGAGCACGCTGGTAAAGTTGCCCAAGAATACGGTGTGAAGAACCTCGAAGTTCGTATCAAGGGCCCGGGTCCGGGTCGTGAATCCGCTGTTCGCGCACTCAACGCGCTGGGTTTCAAGATCACCAGCATCTCCGACGTGACGCCGGTACCGCACAACGGTTGCCGTCCGCCCAAAAAACGTCGTATCTAATTCGGAGAGTGTGAGAACATGGCACGTTATATCGGCCCTAAGTGCAAACTCGCTCGTCGTGAAGGCACCGACCTTTTCCTGAAGAGCGCACGTCGTGCACTGGATTCCAAGTGCAAACTGGATAGCCCTCCGGGCCAGCATGGCGCTCGTAAGAGCCGCCTGTCTGACTACGGTGTGCAACTGCGTGAAAAGCAGAAAATCCGTCGTATTTACGGTGTACTCGAGCGTCAGTTCCGCAATTACTTTGCGGAAGCTGTGCGTCGCAAAGGCTCCACGGGTGAAAACCTGCTGAAGCTGCTCGAGGCCCGCCTGGACAACGTTGTATATCGCATGGGCTTTGGCTCCACTCGCGCCGAAGCGCGCCAGCTGGTTAGCCACAAGGCTATCGTTGTGAACGGCCAGGTTGTGAACATTCCGTCCTACCAGGTTAAAGCCGGTGACGTAGTGTCCGTCCGTGAAAAAGCCAAGAAACAGGCCCGTATCGTAGAAGGTCTGGCTCTGGCCGAGCAGGGTGGTTTCCCGTCTTGGGTCCTGGTTGACTCCAAGAAAATGGAAGGCACTTTCAAATCCGCTCCGGAACGTTCCGAACTGTCTAGCGATATCAACGAACAACTCGTTGTGGAATTCTACTCCAAGTAATCGCTAGCTCTTAGGGAATGACTATGCAAAACAGCGCTTCGGAATTTCTGAAACCTCGTCTTATCGACGTTCAGCCGGTTTCCGCCACTCACGCTCGTGTGTCGATGGAGCCGTTCGAGCGCGGCTACGCTCATACTCTGGGTAACTCGCTGCGCCGGATTCTGCTGTCGTCGATGCCGGGCTATGCTCCGACCGAAGTGACTATCGCTGGCGTTTTGCATGAGTATTCCGCACTTGATGGCGTGCGCGAGGATGTCGTTGACATCCTCCTCAACCTCAAGGGCGTAGTGCTTAAGCTGCATGGTCGTGACAGTGTCGTTCTGTCCTTGAAAAAGGACGGCGAAGGCGCTGTCTTGGCTGGCGATATCGAACTGCCGCACGATGTGGAAGTGATCAATCCGGACCACGTGATTTGTCACATCTCCTCTGGCGGTAAGATCGACATGGAGATCAAGATCGAAAAAGGCCGCGGCTATCAGCCGGTGTCGGTTCGATCCAATCATGAAGACAACCGTTCCATCGGTACCATTCAACTGGACGCTTCCTTCTCGCCGGTTCGCCGCGTGAGCTTTGCTGTGGAAAGCGCCCGTGTTGAGCAGCGTACCGACCTTGACCGCCTGGTGCTCGATATCGAGACCAACGGCGTAATCGAGCCGGAACAGGCAGTGCGCAACGCTGCCCGTATTCTGATGGATCAACTGTCGATCTTTGCCGATCTCCAAGGCACAGCGGTTGAAGAAGTCGTTGAAAAGGCGCCGCCGATCGATCCGATCCTGCTGCGTCCGGTAGACGATCTTGAACTGACGGTTCGTTCGGCCAACTGCCTGAAAGCTGAGAACATTTATTACATCGGCGATCTGATCCAGCGTACTGAAACCGAGCTTCTGAAGACTCCGAACCTCGGCCGCAAGTCGCTGAACGAGATCAAGGAAGTTCTCGCTTCCAAAGGCCTGACTCTCGGGATGAAACTCGAGAACTGGCCGCCTGCTGGCCTCGAAAAGCCGTAAGGTTTGAGATAAAAGGACATTAACAATGCGTCATCGTTACAGTAATCGTAAACTGAACCGCACGACCAGCCATCGTCTGGCGATGCTGCGTAACATGGCCAACTCGCTGCTGAAGCACGAAGTGATCGTGACCACGCTGCCGAAAGCCAAGGAACTGCGTCGTGTGGCCGAGCCGTTGATCACGCTCGGCAAAAAGCCGTCTCTCGCCAACCGTCGTCTGGCGTTTGACCGCACTCGTGACCGCGATATCGTGGTTAAACTCTTCGACGTGCTCGGCCCGCGCTTCTCCGCCCGCAACGGCGGCTATGTGCGTATCCTGAAGTACGGTTTCCGCAAGGGCGACAACGCCCCGATGGCTCTGGTAGAGCTGGTGGACCGTCCGGAAGATGCCGTAGCGGTTGAAGACAACTCCGCCGAGTAATCGACGAAGTTGAGGAAAAAGCCAGGCGCAAGCCTGGCTTTTTTCATTGCCGTAAAAGAAAAGACCCGCCTCGAGCGGGTTTTTCTTTGTGGGCTTTTATAAAGGCGCGCGCTTAAAAAATCGATAAGCCGGTACGCGTGGTGAAGCGATCCAGCGCTTCCAGGCCCAGCACCGAGTTGCCCTTGCCGTCCAGTTCCGGGCTCCATACGGCGATGCTCATCTTGCCGGGAATGATGGCGAGCATGCCGCCGCCGACCCCGCTTTTCACCGGCAGGCCCACGCGGTAGGCGAATTCGCCGGCGGCGTCGTAAGTGCCGCAGGTCAGCATCACCGCGTTGATCTGCTTGGCCTGGCTGCGGCTCAGCGATTGCCGGCCGTCGCGGGTAATGCCGTGGTTGGCGAGAAAGAGCCCGGCATTGGCCAGTTCCACGCAGTTCATCGCGATGCTGCAGCTGTTGAAGTATTGCTGCAGCACGGTCTCCACTTCGTTGTCGAGGTTGTCGTAGCTTTTCATGAAGTGGGCCAGCGCCGCGTTGCGGTGGCCGTGGGCGCGTTCGGATTCGGCGACGCGGGCGTTGCCGCACAAGGTGGCGTTGCCGGACTCCTGCCGCAGGCGGGCCAGCAGCGTGCCGTGGGCGTCTTCAAAATGGCTGACGGCGCGGTCGGTCACCACGAGGGCGCCTGCGTTGATGAAGGGATTGCGCGGCACGCCGTCCTCGTACTCCAGCTGCACCAGCGAGTTGAACGGGTTGCCGGACGGCTCCTTGCCGACATGGCTCCACAGGGCGTCGCCGTCCGCCTCCAGCGTCAGCGCCAGCATGAAGGACTTGGAAATGCTCTGGATGGAGAAGGGGACGGCGGCGTCTCCGCAGCGGTAGTGCCGGCCGTCCAGAGTGGTGACGGCCATGCCGAACTGGCGGGGCGGCACTTCGGCCAGCGCCGGGATGTAATCGGCGACGCGGCCCTGGCCGTAATAGGCGAGGACTTCGCCGTGGATTTGATCGAGTAGGTCTTGCAGATTCATTAATCTATTCAGCATAAAGCGGTAAAAACGCCGGCGGAGCGGCGTCGGAAAATCAGAACTCGTAGCGGGTTTCCAGCACGCTGAACTCGGCGCCCAATTCCAGCAAGCCTTCATTGCGCGGCACCAGGTTGACGCCGAAGCAGACGCCTTCCGGCAAGGTGCGAATGCTGACCAGGGTGCGCAGCGGCTGCTGTTCCGGCGATTTGATCCCGGTATCCGGATCCACGGTGGTCAGCACGCAGCGCGAGCAGGGCTTGGCGACGTCGAACACCACCTCGCCGATCTGGACCACCTTCCAATCGTCCTCTTCCCAGGCGTAATCGCCGCGGACCACCAGATTGGGGCGGAAGTGGCGCAGCGATACCGGCTGGTCCAGCTCGTCGTTGAGCGCGTCCAGCGAGGCCTGGTTCACCAGCAGATAGGGGTAGCCGTCGGCGAAGGACATCGCGTGCTCGCTGTCCTTCAGCCGGCGATTGGAGCGCATGCCCAGCCATAGCAACTGGCAGGGCTCGCCCAGCACCTCGCTGAACCAGAGATCGACGGCGGCGTCGCCGTGATAGGCGGCGAAGTTGTCCTTCCATACCGTAGCCGGCGCTTCTTGCTGGTATTGGGTACTCATCGCCAGCACCGGCGCCTTGCCCGGAAATTTGAACAGGGCGCCGCCGGGAATCAGGTCCACCTCCACGCGCACCAGCTGCGAGTGGGAGCGGGCGGTGAAGAAGCGGCCGTTGTCGCCGGCCAGCAGCCATTCGCGGTCGTGCAGCAAGCCCTGCTTGCCGGCGAAGGCGCGGCTGTAGGACAGGCCACGACAGGATTTCAACGGATGGACGAACATTTCGACAAGTTGCATGGAGGGCTCCGCTAAGCTGTGGTCAGGGCATGGTATCACTGCGGCGGGCAACTCAGAAAATCCCACAGCCTACGATCCTGGCTGAAAGCGACGTTGAAGCGCAGCCAATCCGAGGGCATGCCGTAGGCGCGGAACAGATGGCCGGGCGCGAGCAGGATTTTGTGTTGCTGAGCCTGCTCGGCCAAGCGTCTGGCGTCCAGCTCCCCAGGCGGGCGCGCCAGCAGGAACAGGCCGTTGGACGGCCGCGCGAACAACTGCCAGCCGTGTTCCAGAAACAGCTGCTGGCATTGGGCCTGAGCCTCGGACAAGCGCGCGCGCAGCCGTTCCAGTTGGCGGCGGTAGCGGCCCTCGGACACCAGTTCCAGCGCCAGCCTCTCGTTCAATTCCGGCGAGGTCAGCCCGGACATCATCTTGTAATGGACGATGCGTTCGAGCAGATCGGACGGGCCGCACAGGTAGCCGACGCGCAGTCCCGGCGATAGCGATTTGGAGAAGCTGTCGATGTAGAGCACGCGTTTGAGGCCGTCCAGCGCCGCCAGCGCGGGTTGGCGGCCGCCGGCGAAGTCCGCGGACACATTGTCCTCCACGATCAGGAAATCGTGCTCCTCGGCCAGGCGCAGCACCTGGTGGGCGACCGACGGCGAGTAGCTGGCGCCGGTGGGGTTTTGCAGCCAGGGATTGGTGAAGAAGGCGCGCGGCCGATGCTGGAGCAGCAGCGCGCGCAGTTGTTCCAAGTCGGGCCCGTGCTCGGTCCAGGGCACCGGCACCAGCTTGAACTCGCGAAACGCCAGGCAGGACAGCAGATTGCAATAGCCGGGATCGTCCACCAGCACGGTGTCCCCGGCCTGCAGCAGCGCGCAGGCGGCCATGTCCAGCGCGCGGCTGGCGCCCTGGGTCAGCGCGATGTCGTCGGCTCGGGCGGGGATGCCGCGTTCGGCCAGCCGGTCCGCCAAATGCTCGCGCAAGGGCAGAAAGCCCTTGGGGTCGCCGTAGCCGGGCGCGGCGACGGCGTCGCGGGCCAGCTGCCGCAGCGCTTTTTGCTGGGCCTCGGCGTCGTACCAGTGCGAGGGCAGCCAGCCGCAGCCCGCGAACAGGGTGTTGGCGTCCTGCTGGTAAATCTTGCGCAGCAGCCAGTATTCGTCCACCGGCCAGACGCGCGGCGCGGCGGGCAGATCGGGCGGCCGGCTTTCCCGCCTTCCCTCCACGTAAAAGCCGGAGCCGGGCCGCGCCGCCAGATAGCCCAAGGTCACCAGCCTATCGTAGGCCTCGACCACGGTGAAGGGACTGACGCCCAGCTCCCCGGCCATTCTGCGAATAGATGGGATTTTTGCGCCTTTGCGCCACTGACCGCATTGAATGGCGGAAATAGCTGAATTGACTATATTTTCCACCAGGGTAATGCCTTCCGCGGGCATAAGATTCAGGCTGGCCATTGCGCGTTAATTGAGCATCATTGATATTGGGCCTGTCCGTTGAGAACAGCTTGTGATAAATATCTCGTCATAAGCCGGATGGCATGTTGCAGCCGCCAATCTGTATGTTTTTTGTTGAGCTTTGCAGGCGAAACGGCTAAGACAAGAACAGAGCCTACCGGCATCGAGAATGATCATAACAGCGCTTTGTCGTGAATTGACAAGCAATCGCGGCAAGCCAAGTCGAATTGGGGATGGAGGACGGAAATGCGCTCTTTGCGTGTAAAGTTGATTGTATTCATTGCGGTGCTGCTGGTTCTGCTGGGCGCCATCATTACGACCCTGGTCTACACCCAGATGCGCAACGAGATTGTCCAGGGCGTGGATAACGAGTTGTCCAGCACCTCGCGCGGCTACGCCAACCTGGTCAAGGACTGGTACGGCAGCAAGGTCAAGGTGGTGATCGCCGGCAACCCGGTGGTGGGCACGCCCGAGCCCATGCCGATGCTGGCGCGCCTGAGCCAGGCCGGCGGCTACGACATGACCTATATCGGCACCGCCGATCACAAGATGATCCGTTCCGACTTCAAGCCGCAGCCGGCGGGCTACGACCCGGTGGCGCGGCCCTGGTATCAGCAGGCGCAGGCCAGCGGCAAGCCGGGGGTGTCCGATCCCTATGTCGATTTCGACACCAAGAAACTGGTGGTGACCTTCGTGTCGCCGGTGTTCGACGGCTCCACGCTGAAAGCGGTGGTGGGCGGCGACATCTTCATCGACGACTTGGTCAAAACCGTGCTGTCCGCCAAGCTGCGCGGCAACGGCTACGCCTTCCTGGTGGACAAGGCCGGCAAGGTGATCGCCCATCCGGACACCACGCTGACGCTGAAGCCTCTGGCGGAGAAAGTGCCGGCGCTGACCGGCGAGAAGCTGGTGCAGTTGTCCACCAGCAGCGCGATGGAGGAGATCGAAGTCAACGGCGAAACCAAGCTGGTGCAGGTGGACCCGGTGGAGGGCACCAACTGGCTGCTGGGCGTGATGATAGACAAGTCCGTGGTCAGCGAGCCGCTGGAAAAACTGCTGCTGACCGTGGTGGGCCTGGGCGCGCTGTGCGTGGTGGTGCTGATCCCGGTGGCCAGCGTGATGCTGAGCAAGATGTTGGCCGGCCTGGGCCGCTTGCGCAACGCGATGCTGGAGATCTCCAAGGGCGAGGGCGATTTGACCCGCCGCATCGAGGTGCAGGGCCAGGATGAGATCGCCGAAACCGCGACCGCGTTCAACAGCTTCATCCATCGCTTGCAAAGCATGTTCGTGGCGGTGCGCACCGAGGCGGAAAACGTCACCAACGGCGTGCAGAGCGTGGCCACCACGGTGGATCAGGTGGCGCGCGATTCCCGGCAGATTTCCGACGTGTCCAGCTCCAACGCCGCGACGCTGGAGGAAATCACCGTCAGCATCTCCCATATCGCCGACGCCGCGCGCGAGGCGGATTCGCTGGTCAACCACACCGGCACCGTGTCCAGCGAAAGCGCCGACGAAATGCAGCGCATCTCCCGCGAAATGAACAGCACGGTGGAGGCGGTGAAGGGCTTGTCCGGCATGTTGGTGTCGCTGGATCAACGCTCGCAGCAAATCAGCGGCATCACCAATGTGATCAAGGACATCGCCGATCAGACCAACCTCTTGGCCTTGAACGCGGCGATCGAAGCGGCGCGCGCCGGCGAAATGGGCCGCGGCTTCGCGGTGGTGGCGGACGAAGTGCGCAAACTGGCCGAGCGCACCGGCCAGGCCACGGTGGAGATTTCCAGCATGGTCAGCACCATCCGCGAGGAAACCAGCCAGGCGGTGACCAATATGCAGCGCACCGTCAGCTCGGTGGACGACGGCGTGGAACTGACCGACAGCGCGGTGCAGCGCATCGAGCAGATCCAGCAGGCGATGCAGGAAGTGATGGCCAAGATGAACGAGATCACCTTGTCCACCAGCGAGCAGCACAAGGCCACCACCTTGATCGCGCAGAGCACCGAGCAGATCAACGGCCGCATCGTCGACAGCGACGGTGCCCTGCAGACCGTGCACGACACCTTGAACGATTTGTCGCAGGCGGCCAAGGACATGCGCCAGCTGTTCTCCAGCTTCCGCGTCTGAGAACCTGTTTACGATCTGCTGCGCGTCGGCGGGATGGATAGACATGGGCGTTGAAACCGAGCTCAAAATGCTCATGTACCACGAGTACATTCCGCTTTTTCGCTCGTTTCCGCCTTGTCTCGCCTTAGCTCGCGAGATCGTAAACAGGCTCTGAGTCGATTGGCGCGACACAGGAAACCCGGCTGCGGCCGGGTTTTTTCATGGTCTTGGACTGTATTGGCGATTTGGCCGGTACGGGATTGGGCAAATCCGCGCAAACTGTACCTGTAATTGTATTGGTGCAGCCGCTAGATTAGTTGTCATCATTCGGCCGAGAGCCAGGGGAGACAACGATGAATCAGCCGCAGATGGACGCGTTCTGGATGCCCTTCACCGCCAACCGCCAGTTCAAGAGCGCTCCGCGCATGCTGGTGAGCGCCGATGGCATGTATTACACCGACGACCAAGGCCGCCAGATCCTGGACGGCAGCGCCGGCCTGTGGTGCGTGACCGCCGGCCACAACCGCAAGCCCATCGTCGAGGCGGTGCAGCGCCAGGTGGCGACGCTGGATTACGCGCCGCCGTTCCAGATGGCGCACCCCAAGGCCTTCGAGGCCGCCGACAAGCTGGTGGCGATGGCGCCCAAGGGCTTGAGCAAGGCCTTCTTCGTCGGCTCCGGCTCGGAGGCGGTGGACACCGCGCTGAAGATGGCGGTGGCCTATCACCGCGTGCGCGGCGACGCCGCCCGCGTCAAGCTGATCGGCCGCGAGCGCGGCTATCACGGCGTCAACTTCGGCGGCGTCTCGGTGGGCGGCATGGCCGGCAACCGCAAACACTTTCCGGTGTCCCTGCCGGCGGTGGACCATTTGCGCAGCACCCATGATCTGGCGCGCAACGCCTTCAGCCGCGGCGAGCCGGAGCACGGCGCCGAATTCGCCGACGAACTGGAAGCGCGCATCCTGACCCTGCACGACCCGTCCACCATCGCCGCCGTCATCGTCGAGCCGATGGCCGGCTCCACCGGCGTGCTGATCCCGCCCAAGGGCTATTTGCGGCGCCTGCGCGAAATCTGCGACCGCTACGGCATCCTGCTGATCTTCGACGAGGTGATCACCGGCTTCGGCCGCCTGGGCGCGGATTGGGCGGCCAACAAGTTCGGCGTGCTGCCGGACATCATCACCTGCGCCAAGGGCCTGACCAACGGCGTGGTGCCTATGGGCGCGCTGTTGGTGAAGCCGGAGATCCACGACGCCTTCATGGCCGCCGCCGGCGAGCGCATGATCGAGTTCCCCCACGGCTACACCTATTCCGCCCATCCGCTGGCCTGCGCCGCGGCGATCGCCTCGCTGGACCTGTACCGCGAGGAGCAGTTGTTCGAGCGCGCCGCCGGGCTGTCCGCTTATTTCGAGGAGCGCGCGCACGCCTTGCGCGGCCAGCCCTACGTCAAGGACATCCGCAACCTGGGCCTGGTGGCTGGCATCGAAATGGACAGCCGCCCCGGCGCGGCCGGGCAGCGCGGTTTCGACGTCTTCCTCAAGTGCTGGGAACAAGGCGTGCTGGTGCGCTTTACCGGCGACATCCTGGCGGTGTCGCCGCCCTTGATCATCGAAAAGTACGAGATCGACCGGCTGTTCGACACCATCGCCTCCGCCTTGCGCGCCTGCGAGTAAGCGCGGCGCCGAATACTCAACTCATTCGAATCGGAACATAAGATGCAAACCATTCCTCATTACATCGGCGGCGAACGCTGCGAAGGCCGGAGCGGCCGCTTTGGAGATGTCTACAACCCGGCGCTGGGCAGCGTCGCCGCCCGCGTGCCGCTGGCGAGCCCGGACGAGGTGCAGGCCGCGGTGGCGGCGGCGCGCAAGGCCTTTCCGGCCTGGGCGGAAACCTCGCCGCTGAAGCGGGCGCGGGTGATGTTCAAGTTCAAGGAGCTGCTGGAGCAGAACCAGCAGCGCTTGGCGGCGCTGATTTCCAGCGAGCACGGCAAGGTGGTGTCCGACGCCATCGGCGAAGTCGCCCGCGGCCTGGAAGTGGTGGAGTTCGCCTGCGGCATTCCGCAGTTGCTGAAGGGCGAGTTCACCGAACAGGTGGGCGGCGGCATCGACAGCCATTCCATGCGTCAGCCGCTGGGCGTGGTGGCCGGCATCACCCCGTTCAACTTCCCGGCCATGGTGCCGCTGTGGATGTTCCCGGTGGCCTTGGCCTGCGGCAACTGCTTCATTCTCAAGCCGTCCGAGCGCGACCCGTCCGCCGCGCTGCTGCTGGCCGATCTGTTGCAGCAGGCCGGCCTGCCGGCCGGCGTGTTCAGCGTGGTGCACGGCGACAAGCAGGCGGTGGACGCCTTGCTCGCCCATCCCGACATCGCCGCGCTCAGCTTCGTCGGCTCCACGCCGATTGCCCAGTACATCTACGAAACCGGCGCGCGCCACGGCAAGCGGGTGCAGGCGCTGGGCGGCGCCAAGAACCACCTGGTGGTGATGCCGGACGCGGATCTGGACGGCGCGGTGGAGGCTTTGATCGGGGCCGCTTACGGCTCGGCCGGCGAGCGTTGCATGGCGATCTCGGTGGTGCTGGCGGTGGGCGACATCGGCGACGCGCTGGTGGAGCGGCTGGCCGAGCGCGCGCGCAGTCTGAAGATAGGCGTGGGCGACGACGCGGCGGCGGAAATGGGGCCGCTGGTGACGCGCCAGCACTTGGACAAGGTGACGGGCTATGTCGATCAGGGCGTGGCCGAAGGCGCGCAGCTGGTGGTGGACGGCCGCGGCTACCGCCATCCCGGCCACGAGGACGGGTTTTTCCTGGGCGGCTGCCTGTTCGACCATGTGACGCCGGAGATGACCATCTACAAGGAGGAAATCTTCGGGCCGGTGCTGGCGGTGGTGCGGGTGCCGGACTTCGACAGCGCGGTCAGCCTGATCAACGCCCATCCCTTCGCCAACGGCACCAGCATCTTCACCCGTTCCGGCGGCGCCGCGCGCGAATTCAGCCACCGCATCCAGGTGGGCATGGTGGGCATCAATGTGCCGATCCCGGTGCCGATGGCCTTCCACAGCTTTGGCGGCTGGAAAGCCTCGCTGTTCGGCGACCATCATATGCACGGCCCGGAAGGCGTGCGCTTCTATACCCGGATGAAGACGGTGACCAGCCGCTGGCCGGCCAAGATGACCGCCGAATTCGTGATGCCGACGATGAAGTAAGGATGGAATGACGACTCTGGACGCGTGCTCGCGTTCAGTTGAAACCCGGAGCGATCCGGGTTTTTTTTATGCTGTTGATATTTTTCATCGAAATGTATCAAACTGGGATTAATCGCATAAAAAGAGCGATCAGCGCTGTCTAGAATAAGCTAACAAGGTGTGGGGAGATGGAAATGAACAAAACAACAATGAGCCTGCGCGGCCGTTTGCTGCTGCTTTTGGTGGCGATGGCCCTGCTGGTGACGGCGATAGGCGTGTTGTCGGTGATGCGCGAGCGGGACACCATGTTGCTGGACCGCAAGGACAAGACGCGCAATCTGGTGGAATCGGCGGCGGCCTTGGTGACGTCCTACGAGAAGATGGCGGCGGACGGCAAGATGAGCGAGCCGCAGGCCAAGCAACTGGCGGCGGCGGCGCTGAGCAGCATGCGTTACGACGAGCGCGAATATTTCTTCGCCTTCGACAAGGGCCTGACCTATGTCGCCCACGGCGTGAAGCCGGCCTTGATCGGCAAGAATCTGCACGGGGTCAAGGAGGGCAGCGGCCAGGACATGGGCCAGTTGTTCGACCAGGCGCTGAGCGCCGGCGGCGGCAAGGGTTATGCCGCTTATGTCTGGGACAAGCCGGGCTTCGACGCGCCGCAGCCCAAGATCTCCTATTTGATGACCTCGCCCGGCTGGGGCTGGGTGCTGGGCACCGGCATCTATCTGGACGATGTGGCGGCCGCCTATCACAAATCGCTGTTCAACCTGGCGCTGGAAGTCGGCGTGATCCTGCTGCTGCTGGCCGGTCTCGGCGGTTACATCATGCGCAGCGTGCTGGGCCAGCTGGGCGGCGAGCCGGCGGTCACCGTGGACATCGTCAAACGCATCGCCGCCGGACAGCTGGATATGGACGTGCCGGTGAAAGCCGGCGACCGCGACAGCCTGCTGGCCAATGTGGCCGGCATGCAGGGGCAGTTGCGGCAGCTGGTGGGCGACATCGCCGCCGCGGCCAGCCGGGTGTCGGAGATGAGCGCCGACGTCAGCAGCCACGCCAGCGAAGTGGCCAACGGTTCGGAGAAGCAAAGCGAGGCGGCCACCTCGATGGCGGCGTCGATCGAAGAACTGACCGTCAGCATCAACCATATTTCCGACCGCGCTCAGGACGCCCGCAATCTGTCCGAGCAATCCGGCGAATCGTCGCAGCAGGGCAGCGAGGTGATTTCGCGCGCGGTGGCGGAAATGCGCCGCATCAATGAGTCGGTGGAACTGGCCGCCGGCACCATCAACGAGCTGGTGGACAAGGCGCAAGTGATCTCCGGCATCATGCAGGTGATCAAGGACATCGCCGATCAGACCAATCTTCTGGCGTTGAACGCGGCGATCGAGGCGGCGCGCGCCGGCGAGCAGGGCCGCGGCTTCGCCGTGGTGGCGGACGAGGTGCGCAAGCTGTCCGAACGCACCGCCCAGGCCACCGAGGAGATCGCCGGCATGATCGCCGAGATCCAGCAAAGCTCCACCCAGTCTCACGGTTCGATGGAAGAGGCGGTGCGGCGCGCCAAGAACGGCCTGGAACTGGCCGAGCAGGGCGGCGAGGCGGTGGGCGAGATCCGTCAGAGCGCCGGCGGGGTGCTGGGCGTGGTCAACGATATTTCCCACGCGCTGAAGGAGCAGGGCACCGCCAGCCAGGACATCGCCCAGTACGTCGAACAGATCGCAATGAGCTCCAGCAAGAACGCGCAGGCGGCGTCCACCGCTTCGGCGGCGCTGGCGGACATGAACCAGCTGGCCGGCAATCTGCGCGGGCTGGTGTCGCGCTTCCGCTGTTGAGCCGGCGGCGCGCTAGGTGGCCTTAGAGCCGATTCGAAATCTCGCGGGCGCGAGCGAGACAAGGTGAAAACCGCTGAGAAAGCCGAATGCGGGTTTACTGCATGAGCGTTTCGAAGCGGTGCTCACCGTGCAACGCGTCGCGACGCGCAGCCGATCGTAAGCAGGTTCTTAGCGGCCGATCTCGGTGCGCACGTCCAGCAGTTCCGGGAAGAAGGTCAGCTCCAGCGCCTGCTTGAGGAAGCGCACGCCGCTGGAGCCGCCGGTGCCCTGCTTGAAGCCGATCACCCGCTCCACCGTCTTCATGTGCCGGAAGCGCCACAGGTGGAAGTATTCCTCCACGTCCACCAGTTTTTCCGCCATCTCATAGGCTTCCCAGTGCTGCTGGGGCTGATCGTAGATCAATTTGAACAGCGGGATCAGTTCCGGGTTGCGCTGATAGGGCTGCGACCAGTCGCGTTCCAGGCTGGAGGCCGGCACCGGCAGGCCGCGCCGCGCCAGATGGCGCAGGAATTCGTCGTACAGGCTGGGCGCGTCCAGGATGGCCTTCAGCGAAGCGTGTTTGTCCGCTTCATGGGCGAACACGTTCAGCATCGCCTGGTTCTTGTTGCCCAGCAGGAATTCGATGGAGCGGTATTGATGCGACTGGAAGCCGGAGGAATTGCCCAGCACGTCGCGGAATTCCATGTACTCCGACGGCGTCAGCGTTTCCAGCACCGCCCATTGCTCGAACAGCAGACGCTGGATCTGCTTGACCCGCGCCAGGCATTTGAAGCTGGGGCCCAGCGTGTCCTGCTGGACGAAGCGCACCGCGGCCTGCAGCTCGTGCAGCATCAGCTTCATCCACAATTCCGATGTCTGATGCTGGATCACGAACAGCAACTCGTCGTGATGCGGCGGGTTGGACAGCGGTTTCTGACAGGCCAGCAGCTCGTCCAGGCATAGATAGCCGCCGTAGCTCATGCGCTCGGAAAAGTTGGTGACGATCCCGGCTTCCAGTTTTCTCTCGTTCATGGTGTTTCCCTTGTAGAGGCGGCGCGTCGTTTCTTGGTGTGTGTCCGGTACGGGACCGGTTTCGCGTCGCCGGCGAATGATGATCGGGAATCCGGGGCCGAATGTCAAAACGCGCGATGTTCCTGTGTGGAAACATCGCGCGTTTGCGGTGTGAGGGCTACAAGGCTCAGGGCCGGTGTTTGCGGCCCAGCAGCATGGCCAGCAGCAGCAGCGCCGCGCAGCCTATCAAGACCGGCATATTGCCGTGGCGCATATAGGGCGTCAGCCCCTGGCGGCCCTGGGCGAAGCCCTGCAGCACCTGGCGGGTGTAGGGCGCGGCCACCGCGGCGATTTCGCCGTCCGGGCGGATGATGGCGGTCATGCCGTTATTGGTGGCGCGCAGCATGTAGCGGCCGTTTTCCATCGCGCGGGCCTGGGACAGCTGCAGGTGCTGGCTCATCGCCACGCTCTTGCCGAACCAGGCCAGATTGCTGACGTTGGCCATGATGCTGGCCTGGGAGGCCGGGCCTGTCAGCTCTTCGCCGAAGCTGTCCTCGTAGCAGACGTTGAAGGCGATCTTCTCGCCGGCCAGCGCCAGCGGCGGCTGATTGGCGCCGCCGCTGCTGAAGCCGGACATCGGCATATTCATGAACTGGTAGATCCAGCCGATCAGGCCGGGCACCGGGATGAACTCGCCAAAGGGCACCAGATGGTCTTTGGCGAAGAAGGGCCGGCCCGGCGTGGTCAGCGCCACCACCGCGTTCAAATAACCGCGGCCGTCGTTGGTGCGGCGTGGCACGCCGGTGGCCAGCGCCATGCCGGCGCGTTGGGCCTGGCCTTCCATCATGCTCAGATAGCCGGACGGCAGGTCGTCGAGGAAGAGCGGCAGCGCGGTTTCCGGCAGCAGCATCAGGTCGGCGCGGGTGGTGGCCACTTGCTGGTAATACACGCGCAGCGATTCTTCCAGGTTTTCCGGCGACCATTTCAGTTCCTGAGCGATATTGCCCTGGGCCAGCGCCACGCTGATCGGCTTGCCCTGCGGCTGGGTCCATTCCACGCTCTTGAGCCAGAAACCGTTGCCCCACACCGCCAGCGCGGCGACCAGCAGGCCGGCGCGCATCTTCCAGCCGCTGTGGACCATCAAGGCCAGCGCGCCGGCGGACAGCGCCACCAGGTAGGTGACCAGGTGGGAGCCGCCCAGCGGCGTATAGCCGGCCAGCGGGCTTTCCGTGATCTGCGAGTAGCCGGCGGCGGCCCAGGGGAAGCCGGTCAGCACCCAGCCGCGCAGCCATTCCCCCAGTTCCCACAGCGCCGGGAAGGCCAGCAGCCAGCGCTGCCACGGCTTGGCGGTGACGCGGGCGCTCAGCCACATCGCGAGGCCCGGGTAGAGCGCCAGATAGGCCGGCAGCAAGAGCACCAGCGGCAGGGCGATCCAGGCCGGCAGGCCGGCCACGTCGTGCAGGCTGTTGTAGATCCAGTTGAAGTTGCTGGTGTAGGCGGCCAGACCCCAGACATAGCCGATCCAGAACGCGCGCTGCGGGTGGCGTTGAGTCAGGTCGGCCAGCGCCGCCAAAGACAGCGGCATGATCCAGAATAGCCGATAGGGGGCGAAGGCGAACAGTGTGAGGCTGCCAGCCAAGGCGGCTGCCAGCAGGACCAGTAAAGTGCGCATGGTAGGCATCAGGCGAAGCCGGCCGGCAAAAGCCGGCCGACGGATTGTCAAATAGCTGATCTTCATCTTAGGAGCGGGCGGCGCGGGCTCCAAGCCCAATCCGGCCGCCGGCTTCCGGCAGCGGCGTTCAGCGTCTGTTCACGCTCTTGCGAGCGTGGGCGAGACAAGGCCGGAACGGCTGGGAAAGCGCAATGCGCAGGCGGCGCATGGGCGTTTCTCAGCCGTGCTCAAGCCAGGCCTCCGCCGCGAAGCGGAAGGCGCGCCGCTTCTCAGACCTCGCTGGTTTCCCCGGCCTGAATCCGCTCCACCAGCAGGGTGTCGACGCGGCGGTTGTCGGCGCGCAGCACGGTGAAGCGCAGGCCGGCGGCTTCCACCGCCTCGCCGCGCTTGGGCAGGTGGCCGGTCAGCGAGATCACCAGGCCGCCGACGGTGTCGACGTCGTCGTCTTCGAAATCGGTTTCAAAGTAATGATTGAAGTCCTCGATCTCGGTCAGCGCCTTGACCCGGTAGCGCTGATGGCCGCGCACCGGCAGGATGTCTTCCTCGTCGTCCTCGGTGTCGTATTCGTCCTCGATGTCGCCGACGATCTGCTCGATCACGTCCTCGATGGTCACCAGGCCGGACACGCCGCCGTATTCGTCCACCACCACCGCCATGTGATTGTGGGTGGCGCGGAAATCGCGCAGCAGCACGTTCAGCGGCTTGGACTCCGGCACGAACACCGCCGGGCGCAGCACCGCCTTCAAGTCGAAGCTGGCCGGCGCGTGGAAATAGCGCAACAGTTCCTTGGCCAACAGAATGCCCAGCACGTCGTCCTTGCTGTCGCCTATCACCGGAAAACGCGAGTGTCCGGAGTCGATCACCATCGGCAGGAAGCGGGTGATCGGGTCGTCGCAGCTGATCACGTTCATCTGGCTGCGCGGAATCATCACGTCGCGCACGGTCAGCTCGCTGACTTCCAGCACGCCCTCGATCATGCCGAGCGCTTCCGCGTCCAGCAGATTGCGCTCGAAGGCGTTGTGCAAGAGCTCGATCAACTCTTCGCGATCTTCCGGCTCGCGCAGCAACATGGTGGACAGGCGTTCCAGCCAAGTCGGCCGCGGTTTACTGGGGTCTTCCATTTCTTAGAACTGCTCCTCTCGATAAGGGTCGGGATATCCTAGCCTCTGCATGATGACGGTTTCAAGCGCCTCCATGGTTTCGGCTTCGTCGTCTTGTTCGTGGTCAAAGCCTTGCAGGTGCAGCATGCCGTGCACCAACAGGTGGGCGTAATGCGCTTGCAGCGGCTTGTTTTGCTCGGCCGCCTCTTTTTCCACCACCGGCGCGCACAGCACCAGATCGCCGATCAAGGGCAGGCCGGGCACCGGCTCGCCCTCGTTGAGGGCGAAGCTCAGCACATTGGTGGCGTAGTCCTTGCCGCGGTAGTCATGGTTCATTTGGCGGCCTTCGTCGGCATCCACGATCAGGATGCTGACCTGGGCCTGTTTGACGCCGGCTTGCAGCGCCGCCTGGCTCCAGCGGCGCAGATCGGCGGGCCGCGGCAGCGCGGCGGTTTGACTGCGCACGTCCAGGCTCAGTTCCAGGCGCGCGGCCAGCCGCGCCAGCAGCGGGTTACGCTTGGCTCTTTTCATCTTGCTTGCTTTGGTATTGGTCGTAGGCGTCGACGATTTTCTGCACCAGCGGGTGGCGCACCACGTCGTCGCTCTGGAAATGGTGGAAATGGATGCCGCGGACCTTGTCCAGGATGCGTTCCACTTCGACCAGGCCGCTTTTCTGATGGCGGGCCAGATCGATCTGGGTCACGTCGCCGGTGATCACCGCCTTGGAGCCGAAGCCGATGCGGGTCAGGAACATTTTCATCTGCTCCGGCGTGGTGTTCTGCGCCTCGTCCAGAATGATGAAGGCGTTGTTCAGCGTGCGACCGCGCATATAGGCCAGCGGCGCGATCTCGATCAGGTTCTTCTCGAACAGCCGGGTCACGCGGTCGAAACCCATCAGATCGTACAGCGCGTCGTACAGCGGCCGCAGATACGGGTCCACTTTCTGCGCCAGGTCGCCGGGCAGGAAGCCCAGCTTCTCGCCGGCCTCCACCGCCGGGCGCACCAGCACGATGCGCTTGACCGCGTCGCGCTCCATCGCGTCCACCGCGCAGCCCACCGCCAGATAGGTCTTGCCGGTGCCGGCCGGGCCGATGCCGAAGGTGATGTCGTGTTGCTGGATGGCCTTGATGTAGCGGCTCTGGCGCGGCGTGCGGCCGCGCAGATCGCCGCGGCGGGTCACCAGCACCGGCGCGTCTTCGTCGTCGGTCGCTGCCGCGGCGCCGTGGGGCGCGTGGCGGCGCAGTTCCACCAGGCACAGTTGCACGTCGTCTATCGACAGCTCCTGTTTTTCCGCCAGCAGATAGAGCCGGGTCAGCGCCTCCACCGCGGTCTTGGCCTGTTCGCCCTGGACGCGGAAACTTTCGCCGCGGCGCTGCACCGTCACGTCCAGGCCGGTTTCTATCTGTTTCAGGTTTTCGTCCAGCGGGCCGCACAGGCGGGCCAGCCGTTCATTGTCGACAGGGTTGAAGCTCAGGGGTTCGGCGTGCGATGTAGTCATGCGGCTCGTAGTCTGGGTCGTTGTCGGCGGCCCGCCGCGGGGCGGGACGGCCGATGGACAAGGGTTAGGGCTGCGGCGCTCATTAAATGTTCCGCAGACAATCCAGTTCCGGCGCGCTCATGCTGGCGTGGAACTCGGTGATTTCGTAGCGGGCGAGGCCGGCGACGGCGAAGGGGTCGCGTGCCAGCAGCGCTTCCAGCTCGGCGCGTTCGCCGCGCGCCAGGATCACGCCGCCGGTGCGCGGCGTCTTGCGGCCGGAGGCCAGCAGCAGGCCGGCGGCGTAGCCCTGCTGCAGCCAGGCGACGTGTGCTTCCAGCTGCGCGTCGATGTCGGACAGCGGGGCGATGTAGCTTAGCGAAACAATGAACATGGCGGCATCAGCGTGAAGGGAAAGCGCCAAGCATACGCCGGCCCGCGGCGGCCGGCGCGAAAAAATGGCGGACGGGCGTCATGCTCAGGCGGTTTCCGCGATCAGCGCCTCGCCCACCAGCGAGTGGGGGCGGGCTTCGGTGATGCGCAGATCAATCATCTGATTGAGCAGGCGCGGGTGGCCGGCGAAGTTGACCACGCGGTTGTTGGCGGTGCGCGCCGCCAGCATGGCGGCGTCCTTCTTGGACACGCTTTCCACCAGCACGCGCTGCACCGTGCCCACCATCGCCTGGTTGATGGCGAAGCCCTTGGCCTCGATCACCTCGTTCAGGGCTTCCAGCCGGCGCACTTTTTCCGCGTGCGGGGTGTCGTCCGGCAGATTGGACGCCGGCGTGCCCGGACGCGGGCTGTAGATGAACACATAGCTGAAGTCGACTTCCATGTCCTTGACCAGCTTCAGCGTCTGTTCGAAGTCGGCCTCGGTCTCGCCGGGGAAGCCGACGATGAAATCGGACGACAGACACAGATCCGGCCGCAGCGCGCGCAGCTTGCGGATGATGGATTTGTACTCCAGGCCGGTGTAGCCGCGTTTCATCGCGGCCAGCACGCGGTCGGCTCCGCTTTGCACCGGCAGGTGCAGATGGGACACCAGCTTGGGCAGCTTGCCGTAGCAATCGATGATGCGCTGGCTGAACTCGCGCGGGTGGCTGGTGGTGAAGCGGATGCGCTCCACGCCCGGCACTTCGTGCACGTATTCCAGCAGCAGCGCGAAGTCGGCGATTTCGCCGTCGGCCATCATGCCGCGATAGGCGTTGACGTTCTGGCCCAGCAGGGTGATTTCCTTGACGCCCTGGACGGCCAGACCGGCGATTTCGGTCAGCACGTCGTCGAAGGGGCGGCTGACTTCCTCGCCGCGGGTGTAGGGCACCACGCAGAAGGAGCAATACTTGGAACAGCCTTCCATGATGGACACGTAAGCCGCGCCGCCCTCCACCTTGGCCGGCGGGATGTGGTCGAACTTCTCGATTTCCGGGAAGGAGATATCCACCTGGGAGTTGCCGCTGGATTGGCGCGATTTGATCAGGTCCGGCAGTCGGTGCAGGGTTTGCGGGCCGAACACCACGTCGACGTAAGGCGCGCGCTTGACGATGGTTTCGCCTTCCTGCGACGCCACGCAGCCGCCGACGCCGATGATCAGATCGGGCTTGGCCTCTTTCAGCGGACGGATGCGGCCCAAGTCCGAAAACACTTTTTCCTGCGCCTTTTCGCGCACGCTACAGGTGTTGAACAGGATGATGTCGGCTTCTTCCGGCTTGTCCGTCTTGATCATGCCTTCGGAGTCGGACAGCACGTCGGCCATTTTGTCCGAGTCGTACTCGTTCATTTGGCAGCCGAACGTCTTGATGTATACCTTTTTCATTGCAGCTAGATTCCAGCGTGTTTCAGTTCGCCGCCGGGCCGGACCCGACAAGCGCGCCGCGAGCGGCTGAGTTTATTGGGACGGCTGGGCGGCCGCTTCGGCTTCCCTTTGCTTCAGCAAGTCCACTTCCTCGGGGCGCAGCACCCAGATCCGGTTGATCTGGCCTTGCATATTGAAGGTGACCCCCACCGGCCGGCCTTCCAGATTGTCCAGTTGGCCGCGCAGCAGGAAGCGGTTGTTCTCGTCGAAGATGCGCAGACCGGGCGCCAACGGGAATTGGCGCTCGGAGCGGATGAAGATGCCGAGCAGACTTTCCAGCAAGGAGCGGTCTTTCTTGACGAACTCGATGGTGGCGTCGTTAGCGGCGCGGACCGTGCCGGCCTTCAGTTCCATCGGCAGCAAACGGCCGGCCAGGGCCGGGGCGGCGAGCCATGCCGCGCAAAGGGCGACTATGAGTATTTTCATAAGGAATTGAATACGTTGCGCGCGATTCTATCATAGCTTGGCCATGGGGCTGGCCAAATCTTCCTTGCAGCATAGGCGTTTTGGCGCGCCGACGCGGCCCGCGTTCACCCTGCGTTCACAAGGAGCGCCGCATGCCGACCGCGTCTTCGCCGTAAGCCCGGCGGGTGTAATCGTCGCGCGCGCAGGGCTGATAGCCAAAGCGTTTCCAATAGCGCGCGGCGCCCTGAACCGCCACCAGCCGCGCCTGGCGCAGCCCGCGCCGCCGGCCCTGGCCCAGCACGGTTTGCACCAGCCGCGGCCCCAGGCCGTGGCCGCGCGCGTCCGGATGCAGCGCCAGATCGTGGATGAACAGGGTGTCCACTGCGTCCGGCAGCCTCTCCAGCGGGCGGTTGAGGCTGGGCGGCCGGCCGGCGGTCCAGGGATGGGCGAACACATAGCCCAGCAGCTGGCCGGGACGCTCCGCCACCCAACAGGTGTCCGGCGACAGGCGGTGGCGCGAGGCCAGCGCGTCCCGGCTCTCGATCAGCGACGGCGGATAGCAGTGTTGCTGAACTTGCAGCACGGCGGGAAAATCTTGAACTTGCATCGGGCGCAGGACAATGGCGTCCTGCCGGCGACAGACTGCGGACATCGGGTGCGGGCCAATCCATGGAAGACAAAAAGCAAAGCGCGCGGCCGGAGCCGCGCGGTGTCGAAGGCGGCGATTATAGCCTCCGGGAGAGCGGGGGGCCAGCCGGCCCCGGAGAGGATTGCATGGGGGCGGTCCAGGCGCCTATACCACAGCAAGACGCGATGTCAGACGCGTGTGGGCGGGAGCATGATGCGATGACGATACCTGCGCCGGTGCGGCCGCTGGAACAAGATTTCGACGCTTATCTGATCGACGCCTTCCAATGGCGCAGCCTGGGCTTTCAGGGGGTGGGGGTGTTGGCCGCGCTGGGCTTTCTGCTGGTGCGCCGCCTGTACGGCGGCATGGTGCCGGGGTGGCTGTTTCTGGCGGTGGGCCTGGGTCTGGGCGGACTGATCCTGCTGCAGATCTGGGCGCGGCGCGGCCGTTCCCTGCTGTTGTGGCAGGTCTTGTTCGCCATTGGCTATTGCCTGGCGATGAAGCGCGCGCTGGATGCCGGCGGCTACGGCGAATTCCTGTTGTTGCCGACGCTGGGCGTGTCCGCGCTGGTGATGTCGATCAGCATGTCCAGCGTATGGCACACCTTGAGCTTCTGGGGGCTGCTGCTGCTGGTGTTCGACCCGGCGCGGGTGTTTCTGTGTTTGGGCGGCGAACAGACGATTTACGGCTTCGGCTTTCTGGCCCTCATCATCGGCGGCATGGTCTTGGTGCATGTGCAGGTGGTGCAAACCCTGCGCAGCAACCACCTGCTGCTGAACAAGCTGCGGCGGCAGGCCTTTTACGATTCGCTGAGCAGCCTGCCCAACCGGCGCTCCTTTTTGCAACAGGCGGAATACGCGCTGGGGCACGAGGACATCGCCTTCTATCTGGCCATCATCGATATCGATCTGTTCAAGTGCATCAACGACACCCACGGCCACGCGGTGGGGGATCAGACGATACGCGATGTCAGCGCCTTGCTGGCCGAGACCTTCCACGATCAGATTTACGGCCGCATCGGCGGCGAGGAGTTCGGCGTGCTGCTGGCGGCGCGCAGCGACGCGGCGGGGCAGGCGCGGCTGGAGTGTTTCCGCCAGCAGGTGCGCGCCGCGCCTTTTTCCCATGGCCAGGTGACGGTCAGCGCCGGCGTTTGCCAAGTGGGGAACGGCGGGCTGCAGCAGGCTTTTCACCGGGCGGATCAGGCCTTGTACCAGGCCAAGGCCGGCGGCCGGGACCGGGTGATCGCCTGGCAAGCGGCTTGAGGGCCGGCTCCCGATACGCGGCGCGGCATTGAATTTCTGGCGGAAAAATGGTCTATTCCTCATCCGCCTTTTCACCGAGTCGCCCGCTATGTCGCATTGGCTGTCCCAGATCGATCCCGATTCCGTTCGCCGCACCCCGCTGGGCGCGCGCGGCCATAATCTGCTGCTGACGCCGCAGGCCGCGCCGCAGCCGCTGTTGCTGAGCCAGGAGGAGCAGGAACTGGTGGACGGCTGGCTCAAATCGCGCCGCAATCGCATGCGCTGGAGCAGCCTGCTCGCGCTGGCGGACAGTCACGCCCTGGCGGCAAACCTGCTGCGCCGGCTCTTGGAGGCCGGCTGGTGCGAGGTGGAGCTGCACGCCGAAACCGGCCTGCGCCTCAGTCAGCTGGAACCGTTCTGGGTGCAATGGCTGGACATGTACGGCCTGCGCCATTTGCTGGGCATGGCCGACGCGCGGCCCCAGACCGAGGTGGTGGAGCTGTGGCGCGGCTGGCAGCCGCGCCATCCGCTGCTGTTGGGCTTGGCGGAAAGCCTGAGCCCGCATCTGCAATCCTCCACGCTGGAGCGCCGGCTGAAGCTGGCCCAGGCGCTGGACCAATGGCTGCTGGACGGCTGCTGGGGCACCGAGCGCCAGTTTTCGCAGCGCGCGCTGGGGCGCAGCAAAGCCTTCGGCGCGGCGGACCGGCAATGGCTGGCGGAATTCGGCATCGATCTGGAAGCCTGCGGCATCGCCCGTCACACCCCGCACGTCTTCCTGTCCGGGCCGCTGGGCCTGTGGGCCGGGCAGCAGTGCCTGCTGTCCGCCGCCTTGCTGCAACAAGGCGTGGCCCTGGGGCCGGAGGCCTTGATGAGCGTGAGCGCGGTGGAGGGCGCGATCCGCAGCGTGCGCATCGTGGAGAATCTCAGCGTGTTTCAGACGCTGAGCCAGCAGGCGCTGCCGGTGCTGACCATCTGGGTGCCGGGCCAGCCGCATCAGCGCTGGCGCGAGGCGGTGCGCCATTTATTGACCCTGCTGCGGGTGCCGGTGCAGATCGCCTGCGACCTGGCCCCGTCCGGCATCGCCGTCGCCATGGCCGCCGGCCAGGTGGCGGAGCAGGCCGGACGGCCGTGGTCGCCGTGGCGGATGCAGCCGGAGCAACTGACCCTGGCCAACGGCGCCCAGCCCTTGAGCGAGGCGGAGCAGGCGCAGCTGGCGCGCCTGATGGGCGGCGGCCTGCCGCCCTTGCTGCACGGCCTGGCGATGGAGATGCAGGAGAAGCAGTGCAAGGTGGAGCAAGAGGCGCTGTTCATCGAGGACTGGGGGGACTGAGCGCCGGCCGTCCGGCCCGCTGAAAACGGGCGCGGAAATCCGGCTTGGCCGACGGGCGGGCGGCGGAAAATACCGGCGGGCGGCGGCGCGCCGGTAATGACATTCGGGCAAATTGGGGCGGGTGTGAAAAAACTGCCCGGCGATGGGTACACAGCGGGAAAAAGCTGCGTTATCATCGCCCCCCAAACCCTTGATGGCAAAGGCAAGATATCAGGGTTTTCAGGAATTGAGAGAGGCTGGCGGGGTGTCAGGCACCCCCGCCGGCCTCTTGCTTTTGGGCCGCCGTTTTGGCGCGTGCGCGCGCCGCCAGAAGAAGAGGAATATCCTTCCCATGTTGATTGGCTTCGTCGTCGTCTATCTGCTGCTGTCCGTGGGCATCGGCCTCTACGCCGCCACCCGGGTGCGCAACGCCCGCGATTTCGCCGTGGCCGGCCGCAGCCTGCCGTTTCCCATCGTCACCGCCATGGTGTTCGCCACCTGGTTCGGCTCGGAGGCGGTGCTGGGCATTCCGGCCACCTTCATCGACAAGGGCTTCGCCGGCATCGTCGAAGACCCGTTCGGCTCCTCGATGTGCCTGGTGCTGGTGGGCCTGTTGTTCGCGCGGCCGCTGTACCGGCTCAATCTGCTGACCATAGGCGATTTCTACAAGCAGCGCTTCGGCCGCAATGTGGAGCTGTTCGTGTCGCTGTGCATCATCGCCTCCTACCTGGGCTGGGTGGCGGCGCAGCTGACCGCGCTGGGCGTGGTGTTCAACGTGCTGTCCCAGGGCGCGATCAGCGCCAACGCCGGCATGTTGCTGGGCGCGGGCATCGTGCTGGTGTACACGCTGTTCGGTGGCATGTGGTCGGTGGCGCTGACCGACTTTTTCCAGATGACGGTGATCGTCGCCGGCCTGCTTTATCTGACCTGGTTGATCGGCGACATGGCCGGCGGCCCGGTCAAGGTGTTGCAGCACGCGGCGGCGCAGGACAAGTTCACCATGATTCCCAGCATGGCGCCCAAGGACGTGGTCGGCTTCGTCGGCGCCTTGCTGACCATGATGTTGGGCTCCATTCCGCAGCAGGATATCTTCCAGCGGGTGATGTCGGCCAAGAACGAGAACGTCGCCGCGCGCGCGTCCATCGTCGGCGGCGGCCTGTATCTGACCTTCTGCATGCTGCCCATCTTCATCGGCTTCGCCGCCACGCTGATCGATCCGACCATGGTGAGCCGCTGGATGCAGCAGGACGCGCAGATGATTCTGCCCAGCCTGATCCTGGAGCGCACGCCGCTGTTCGCGCAGGTGATGTTCTTCGGCGCGCTGCTGTCCGCCATCATGTCCACCGCGTCCGGCACCTTGCTGGCGCCGTCGGTGACCTTTACCGAGAACGTGCTCAGCCGTTTCATCCCGGTGATGTCGGACCGCCAGTTCCTGCTGGCGATGCGGCTGACCGTGGTGGGCCTGGCCATCGTCACCACGGTGTTCGCGCTCTTGTCCGACGCCACCATCTACGAGATGGTGGGCAACGCCTACAAGGTGACGCTGGTGTCGGCGGTGGCGCCGCTGTTCGCCGGCCTGTTCTGGAAGCGTTCCACGCCGCAGGGCGCCTTGCTGGCCATTGCGCTGGGCCTGGGCAGCTGGCTGGCGCTGGACTGGTTCGGCCCGGCGGATCCGTTCTGGCCGCCGCAACTGGTGGGCCTGGGCTTCAGCATTGTCGGCATGGTGGCCGGCAGCCTGCTGCCGCAGCGGCTGGGACGGCAGGCTTTGGCGGGGATGGGCCTGACCCGGCCTTAGACCCGCTAACAAAACCCCTGACCCTGCGTTGCGCCTCCTTGTCGTACGACTTGTACTGCCTACGTCGGCGCGCCTTGGCTCAGGTTCTCTGCGAGGTTTTGTGAGCGGCTCTTAGAACCGGTTTACGATCTCGCGAGCCAAGGCGATACAAGGCGAAAGCGGCCGAGACAGCGGAATGGTCATACGGTAGATGAGCATTTCGAAGCGGTACTCACCGTGTAAGGCGTCCTCGACGCGCAGCGGATCGTAAACGGATTATCAGAAGTTGGCCGGGGTGTTGGCGCTGATGATCTCCGCCTCGTCCGGCCCGATATTGCGGAATTTGTGCGGCAGGGTGCTGGGGAAGTAATAGCCGTCCCCGGCGGAGAGGATGCTGATGTGGCCGTCCACGGTCAGCTCCACGCTGCCGCGCACCACTACGCCGCACTCCTCGCCCTCGGGATGGGTGATCATTTCCTTGCCGGTGTCCGCGCCCGGCGAATACAGCTCGCGTAGCATGCGCATCTGGCGATTGGGATTGGACGCGCCGATGATCAGCAGCTTCAGGCCGTCGCGGCCCAGATCTGGTTGTTGTTCGCGGCGGAAGGTGTAAGGGTCGCTGGGCGGCGGTTCGCCAAAGGTCAGGAATTCGGTCAGCGTCATGGGGAAACCCTGAATCAGCTTCAATAGCGAACTGATGGACGGGCTGACCCGGTTCTGTTCTATCAGCGAGATGGTGGCGTTGGCCATGCCGGCCCGTTTCGCCAGCTCGCGTTGAGACAGCGCGAAGTGCTCGCGCACTTGTTTGACGCGTAATCCAATATCCATGCCTGTAACCTCGGTGGCGTGCCCTTGTCGGCCTCTGCTTAGTATTTTCGACAATTTTTCGAATAGCGTCACAGTATACTGATGTCGCCGCCGGCGATGCAGAGCAATTCGCGTTTTCCGGCCGGCGGCGGCGCATTTTCGAAGCCTGGGACCATTCTCCGGGCCGTCGCCGCGTCTGCCCGCGTTCTCAATCCTCCCGTCGCCGTCCCGCCAGGCCCGTCGCCTGCGCCGCTTGCCACAGACTTTCCCGCTTTGTGTTTGATTTTTTAGACAGCGTCGCCGCGCTGCCACAGTATGGTGGCATGCGCGCCGTCCGGCGCGCCGGAGAGACGCATTGAGAGCCTTATTGTGGATGGCGGGATGGGCGGCGCTATGGCTGGCGCCGGCGAGCTGGGCGCTGAGCCTGTCGGCGGCGGAGCGGGACTGGCTGAGCCGGCACCCGGTGCTGCGGGTGGGCGTGGTGCCGCAAGCGCCGTACGCGGTGCTGGACGCGCGCCGGCAGGCGCTGAGCGGCGCGCATGTGGAACTGATGAACCGGCTGGCCGCCGAATTGGGCCTCAAACTGGCCTGGACCTTCTATCCGAACAAGACGCAGTTGAGCGCGGCGGCGCGGGCGGGGCGGGTGGATGTCGCGCCCGGCCTGGAACAAACCCCGGCCGGCTTGCGTTACTGGCTGTTTTCCGGCCCCTTCCTGCGCATCCCCTACAAACTGGTCGGGCGCGGCGAGCCGGCGGCGGCGCTGGAACTGGAACAACTGCCGGACAGCGCGCGGGTGGCGGTGCTCGAACCGGGCGCGGCGGCGGCCTTTCTGACCGTCAATTATCCGGCCTTGCGGCGCTTGCCTGCCGGCTCGGACCGCAACGCGCTGCAGCAGGTGCAGCAGCAGCGGGCGGATTATGCGGTGGTGGACGAGGCGCAGCTGAACCAGCTGCTGCGCGAGCCGGAATTCTCGCACTTGCGCGCGGTGGGCGACAGCGGCGCCACTCGGCTGCTGCGGGTGGCGTCGCGGCAGGACTGGCCGCAGCTGGCGATGCTGCTGGACCGGGCCTTGAGCGCGCTGCCGGCCTCGCAGCGCGGCCATCTCTACACGCGCTGGGTGCAGGCGGAGCCGACGCCGCTGGCCGACAGCCTGCCGTTTTGGCGCAGGCTGAGCCAGGTATCGCTGCTGCTCATCCTGCTCTTGGCCGGCGCGCTGCTGTGGCAGGGCCGGCAGCAGCGGCAGTCGCGGCAAGCGCTGGCGGCGGCGCGGCAGGCGCTGGCCCAGCGGGAAGCCGGCGCCGAGGCCTTGCGGCTGACGCAGTTCTCGGTGGATCACAGCACGGTGGGCATTCTGTGGCTGAACTGGGAAGGCCGGCTGCGTTACGCCAATCAGGCCGCGCTGGCGATGCTGGGATGCGCGGAGGCGGAGGCGGTGGGGCAGCCGCTGTCTCGCTTCCAGCCGGGCTTGGACATGGACGGCTGGCTGGACTTGTGGGGCCGGGCGCGGAGCCGGGGCCTGCTGCAGTTTGAAACCGATAGCCTGCGCGCCGACGGCGGCAGCCTGCCGCTGGACGTCTCGCTCAGTTTTCTGCGCTTCGGCGGCGCCGACTACCTGGTGGCCTTTATGCACGACGTCACCGAAAAGCGGCAGGCGCGCGCCGCCCTGCGGGAGAGCGAGGCGCGTTTCAAGGGCATTGCCGGCAATGTGCCGGGCCTGGTGTTCCGGCTGGAGCGCGCCGACGCGGCGGAAGACCCGCGGCTGGCCTTCGTCAGCGAGGCCAGCCTGGCGCTGACCGGCTACCCGGCCGCGGACTTGCTGGCGCGGCCGGAGGGCTTGCAAGCGCTGGCGCACCCTGAGGACGCCGCGGCGCTGCGCGACAGCTGGCAAGCCGCCTGGCGCGAGCAGCGCGATTGGAGTTGGCAGGGCCGGATTCTGACCCGGGACGGCGCGGAGCGCTGGGCCGATCTGCGCGCCAGCGCCCGCCGCCACGGCGCGACGGGCATGGTGTGGGATGGCATCCTGTGGGATATCAGCGCCGGCAAGCGCAATGAACTGGAGCTGAGCGCGTCGCGCGCCATGCTGCGCGATCTGGCCGCCCACCTCGAAACGGTGCGCGAGGAGGAAAAAGCCCATATCGCGCGCGAGGTGCACGACGAGCTGGGCCAGGTGCTGACCGTGCTCAAGCTGGAAACCTCGATGCTGGAACTGAGCCTGGGGCGGCCGGAGGGCGCGGCGGCGGAGCGGCTGGCCAGCATCAAGAAGCTGATCGCCCAGACCTTCGCCCTGGTCCGCGACGTGGCCACCGCGCTGCGGCCGCCCATCCTGGACGCGGGCCTGGCCTCGGCGGTGGAATGGCAGGCGCGCCGCTTCGAGGCCCGCAGCGGCATACCCTGTCTGGTGCTGGTGCCGGACACGCCGCTGCGCCTGGACGACGCCAAGGCGGTGGGCCTGTTCCGGGTATTGCAGGAGGCGCTGACCAATGTGATGCGCCACGCCGAGGCCCACACGGTGACGCTGCACTTGCAGGCCTTGCCGGGAGAGCTGGTGCTGAGCATTATCGACGACGGCAAAGGCTTTGAGCGGCGGCCGGGGGAGGCGGGCAGCTCCTACGGCCTGGTGGGCATGCGCGAGCGCCTGCTGATGTTCGGCGGCGGCCTGGAAGTGGCCAGCGCGCCGGGGCAAGGCTGCAGTTTGACGGCCCGGCTGCCCTTGCGGCCGGATGAAGGGGAGGAGAAGACATGATTCGAGTGATTGTGGCGGAAGACCACACCATCGTGCGCGAAGGCATCAAGCAGTTGATCGGCCTGGCCGACGATTTGCAAGTGGTCGGCGAAGCCGCCCACGGCGCCGCGGTGTTCGACGCCTTGCGCGCCGCCGCCTGCGATGTGCTGCTGCTGGATATTTCCATGCCGGGCCTGAGCGGCCTGGACGTGATCCCGCGCTTGCGGGCGCTGGCGCAGCCGCCGGCCATCCTGGTGCTGTCCATGCACGACGAGGTGCAGATGGCGGCGCGCGCGCTCAAGGCCGGCGCCGCCGGCTACGCCACCAAGGACAGCGATCCGGCGCTGCTGCTGACCGCGATCCGCAAAGTGGCCGGCGGCGGCCGCTACATCGACCCGCAACTGGCGGACCGGCTGGTGTTCGAAGTCAATCTCAGCGACGAGAGGCCGCCGCACGCCCAGTTGTCCGAGCGCGAGTTCCAGGTGTTCCAGCGCCTGGCGCAGGGGGCCAACGTCAACGAGGTGGCGCAGCTGCTGGCGATCAGCGCCAAAACCGTCAGCACCCACAAGGTCAGGCTGATGCAGAAGCTGCGCGCGCAGTCGCTGGCGGATTTGGTGCGCTACGCGATCGAGCATCAGCTGTTTTAACGCGCTTGGCTGCTGCGGCGCACTAAGAATTTCCCTACAGCGCGCGCCGTTTATCCCGACGGCAAAATCCGCCGCCCGCCGATGGCGGGCGTGCGCCGCGCTCCCTAGCATGGTTGGCGTACGCATTCACTTTCAGGTGTCGCCGCCATGTCCGCAGCCAGCGATGTGCTTGTCCGCTTCCTCAACGTCCAGAAAAGCTATGACGGCGAAAACCTCATCGTCAAAAACCTGAACCTGGACATCCGCCGCGGCGAATTCCTCACCCTGCTGGGGCCGTCCGGCTCCGGCAAGACCACCAGCCTGATGATGCTGGCCGGTTTCGAAACCCCCACCGGCGGCGAGATTCAGCTGGCCGGCCGCTCCCTCAACCGGGTGCCGCCGCACAAGCGCAACATCGGCATGGTGTTCCAGAACTACGCCTTGTTCCCGCACATGACGGTGGCGGAAAACCTGGCCTTCCCGCTGTCGGTGCGCGGGGTGTCCAAGGCGGACATCCAGGACAAGGTGAAGCGGGCCCTGGCCATGGTGCAGCTGGACGCCTTCGCCGGCCGCTATCCGGGCCAGATGTCGGGCGGCCAGCAGCAGCGGGTGGCGCTGGCGCGCGCGCTGGTGTTCGAGCCGCAGCTGGTGCTGATGGACGAACCGCTGGGCGCGCTGGACAAGCAATTGCGCGAACACATGCAGATGGAGATCAAGCATCTGCATCAGCGGCTGGGCGTCACCGTGGTCTACGTCACCCACGATCAGGGTGAGGCGCTGACCATGTCGGACCGGGTGGCGGTGTTCCATCAGGGCGAAATCCAGCAGATCGACGCGCCGGCCCAGCTCTACGAGCGGCCGGACAACGCCTTCGTCGCCAACTTCATCGGCGAGAACAACCGCTTGCCAGGCACCCTGCTGAGCCGGGACGGCGAGCGCTGCCTGGTGGAACTGGAGCGCGGCGAAAGGGTGACGGCGCTGGCGGTGAAGGTGGGCGAGGCCGGCAGCCCGGTGTCGCTGTCCATCCGCCCCGAACGCATCCTGCTCAACGGCCATAGCGAGCGCTGCGACAACCGCTTCTCCGGCCGGGTGGCCGAATTCATCTACCTGGGCGACCACGTGCGCGTGCGCATGGAGGTGTGCGGCAAGCCCAACTTCTTCGTCAAACAAGCCATCGCCGAACTGGACGCCACGCTCGCCGTCGGCGACGTGGTGCCGCTGGGCTGGCAGGTGGAGCATGTGCGCGCGCTCGATCCGCTGGTTCACGAATAGCAAGGCGCGACGCCGCTCCCTTTGCACAGGAGGACCTGGAATGTCTGCAAGCATCAAGCTGGCCGTCACGGCCCTGGGTATGGCTTTCGCGGGCCAAGCCATGGCGGCCGCTCTGACCGTGATCTCGTTCGGCGGCGCGGGAAAGTCCGCTCAGGACAAGGCGTATTACCGCCCCTTCCAGCGGGAGACCGGCATCAAGGTGATCGGGGCGGAATACAACGGCGAGATGGCCAAGATCAAGGCCATGGTGGATAGCCGCAGCGTGTCGTGGGACGTGGTCGAAGTCGAGCCGGCGGCGCTGGCGCGCGGCTGCGACGAAGGCCTGTTCGAAAAGCTGGATTACAGCAAGATCGGCAAGCCCGCGGATTTTCTCGCCGGCGCGGTGCAAAGCTGCGGGATAGGCATGAACGTCTGGTCCATCGTCCTGGCCTACAACGCCGACAAGCTGAAAACGGCGCCGGCTGGCTGGAAGGATTTCTGGGACGTGAAGACCTTCCCGGGCAAGCGCGGTCTGCGCAAGGGCGCGCAGGACAATCTGGAGTTCGCGCTGATGGCGGACGGCGTCGCCCCGAAGGACGTTTACAAGGTGCTGGCCACGCCGGCGGGCGTCGATCGGGCCTTCCGCAAGCTGGACCAGCTCAGGCCGAACATCCAGTGGTGGGAAGCCGGCTCCCAGCCGCCGCAATTTCTGGTTTCGGGCGATGTGGTGATGAGCTCGGCCTACAACGGCCGCATTTCCGAAGCGAGGAAGGAAGGCAAGAACCTGAAGGCGGTCTGGAACGGCTCGGTTTACAACTACGACTACTGGGCGATTCCCAAGGGCAGCCCGCGCAAGGACGACGCGCTGAAGTTCATCCGCTTCGCCACGCAGCCGGCCAATCAGAAAGTCTATGCCGACACCATCGATTACGGCGTCACCCACCGCAAGGCGATCCAGATGCTGGACGCGACAAGGAGCCGGGATCTGCCGACCTCGCCGCGGAATCTCGCGGTGGCGCTGAGCGAGGATACGGCGTTTTGGGTGGACAGGAGCGAGGAGCTCGAGCAGCGCTTCAACGCCTGGGTGGCCAAGTCCAAGTAAGCGCGGTTGCCGCGGCGCCCGCCGGCGTCGCCAGTTGGCCCCCCGGATGGGGGCGGATGCACAACACACCGAGGTCATGATGGAACGCTCAGCAAAGCTCAGCCCTGCCCCGCAGCAAGCCGCCCAGCCAGTGGAGTCGGAAGGGGAGCGGCAACTACGTCGAGAACTGGCGGCCTGTTATCGGCTGATCGCGCACTTTCGCATGAGCGATCTGATCTCGACGCATATCTCGGTGCGCTTGCCAGGGCCGGAACACCATTTCCTGATCAACCCCTACGGGCTGATGTTCGACGAAATCACCGCGTCCAGCCTGGTCAAGATCGGTCTCGACGGCCGGGCGCTGGACGAGAACGACGCCCTGGTCAATCCGGCCGGCTTCGTCATCCACAGCGCCATCCACTCGGCAAGACCGGATGCCCAGTGCGTGCTGCACACCCATACCCGGGCCGGCTGCGCGGTGGCGGCGCTGGCGGAGGGCTTGTTGCCGGTGAACCAGATGTCGATGGAGTTCTACGGGAAGGCGGCGTACCACGATTACGAAGGCATCGCCCTGGACCTCAACGAGCAGGCGCGCCTGGTGCGGGATCTGGGCGACAAGCCGGTGCTGATCCTGCGCAACCACGGCTTGCTGGCCGTGGGGGAGACGGTCAAGCAGGCTTTCCTGCGCATGTACTACCTGGAGAAGGCCTGCGACATCCAGCTGAGCGCGCAGGCGGCCGGAGCCTTGCGCCTGCCGTCCGTGGCGGTTTGCCGGCGGACCGAGCGCCAGTTCAACGCGCCGGAGCGCGAGGTGGGCGAGCGGGAGCTGAAGGACGATATGTTCGTCGACCTGGCCTGGGCGGCGCTGCTGCGCCTGCTGGACCGGCTCGATCCCGGCTACAAACTTTGACCGGGACGGGCGGCTGCCGCGGCCCGGCCAGCGGGCAAGCGGCGTTGACATAAAGGAGGTAGGGATCATGGCGATACACGGTAAATCCTTGCTTCTGGCTTGCGCCGCGCTGGCGGCCAGTCAGGCGCAGGCGCTGACCATCGTGTCATTCGGCGGCGCCAACCAGGCCGCCCAGGCTCAGGCCTATTACCAGCCCTTCCAGCGCGCCACCGGCATCAAGGTGCTGGCCGGCGAATACAACGGCGAAATGGCCAAGGTCAAGGCGATGGTGGCGGCGCGGAGCGTGTCCTGGGACGTGCTGGAGGTGGAAGCGCCGGAACTGGCGCGGGGCTGCGACGAAGGCTTGTTCGAAAAGCTGGACCCGGCGCTGGCCGGCGCGCGCGCAGAGGTGATTGATGGCGCGCTGCAACCCTGCGGCATCGGCCTCTTCGTCTGGTCCAATGTGCTGGCTTACAGCGCGGACAAGCTGAAGACCGCGCCGCGCGGCTGGGCCGATTTTTGGGATGTGAAGCGTTATCCCGGTAAGCGCGGCATGCGCAAGAGCGCCAAATACACCTTGGAGATCGCTCTGCTGGCCGACGGCGTTGCCGCCAAGGACGTGTATCGCCTGCTGGCCACGCCGGCCGGCGTGGAGCGCGCCTTCAAGAAGCTGGCCCAGCTCAAACCTTATATCCAGTGGTGGGAGGCCGGCGCGCAGCCGCCGCAATACCTGGCCTCCGGCGATGTGGCGATGAGCTCGGCCTACAACGGCCGCATCGCCTCGGCCCAGCAAGAGGGCCGGAATCTGAAGATAGTTTGGGACGGCAGCCTGTATGACTTTGTCTACTGGGCCATCCCCAAGGGCGCGCAACAGGGCGCGGCGGCAAGGCGTTTCATCGCTTTCGCCAGCCGGCCGGAAGCCCAGGCGGCGTATTCGCGACAGATGGCCTATGGCCCGATCAATCGCCAGGCGATGGCGTTGTTGGCGCCGGCGCGACAACTCGAACTGCCCACCGCGCCGGCAAATCTGCAAAGCGCGGTACGGGTGGATTCCAACTTTTGGGCCGATCACGGCGAAAGCCTGGAGCAGCGCTTCAATGCCTGGGCCCTGCGTTGATGGTCGGTTTTGAAAGCCGCGCCGGCCTGGCCGGCGTCACGATGCAGTCAACAAGGAGAATGAGGATGGCGTTTAAACAAAAATGCATGCTGCTGGGCGCCGCGCTGGCTTTGGCTGGCGCGGCTTCGGCCAAGGATTTGACGGTGATTTCCTACGGCGGTGCCAACAAGGACGCCCAGGCCAAGGCCTATTACGCGCCCTTCCAGAAGAGCAGCGGGCTCAAGCTGGTCAGCGGCGAATACAACGGCGAAATGGCCAAGCTCAAGGCCATGGTGGACACCAAGAGCGTGTCCTGGGACGTGTTGGAAGTGGAGTCGCCGGAACTGGTGCGCGGTTGCGACGAAGGTCTGCTGGAGCGGCTGGATTACGCGCGCATCGGCAATAAGGCCGACTTCGTGCCCGGCGCGGCCCAGCCCTGCGGCATCGGCATCTTCGTCTGGTCCACCGCGCTGGCCTACAACGCCGACAAGCTGAAGACCGCGCCGGCCGGCTGGAAGGATTTCTGGGACCTGAAGAAATTCCCCGGCAAGCGCGGCCTGCGCAAGGGCGCCAAGGGCACGCTGGAGATTGCGCTGCTGGCCGACGGCGTGGCCGCCAAGGACGTCTATCCGGCGCTGGGCACGCCGGCCGGCGTGGACCGCGCCTTCAAGAAGCTGGACCAGATCAAGCCCTATCTGCAGTGGTGGGAGGCCGGCGCGCAGCCGCCGCAATACCTGGCCTCCGGCGATGTGGTGATGAGCTCCGCCTTCAACGGCCGCATCGCGGTGGCGCGCAAGGAGGGCAAGAACCTGAAAGTGGTGTGGAACGGCAATCTCTACGACTTCGATTACTGGTCGATTCCCAAGGGCACGCCCAAGCGCGAACAGGCTTACCAGTTCATCGCCTTCGCCAGCAAGCCGGAAAACCAGAAGGTTTATTCGCAGAACATCGCCTACGGTCCCAGCAACAAGCGGGCGATTCCGCTGCTGGACAAGAACGAGCTGCCGGATTTGCCCACCGCACCGCAGAACATCAAGGACGCGCTGAAGATCAATCTGGAGTTCTGGGCCGACCACGCGGAGAACCTGGAGCAGCGTTTCAACGCCTGGGCGGCGAAGTAGGGCGCTCATCCTTCATTTAGCGGAGGCCGCCTTTCGGCGGCCATAACGGAGTAAGGCCATGACGGCTTCCACGGTATCCCATTCCCGCGCGTCCGCGCCGGACGAGCGGCCTCTGAAGGCGCGGCTGGCCCGGGCGGAGCGGCTGGGCAAGCTCAAGTCGCTGGCGCTGGTGTCGCCGCTGCTGCTGTTCTTGCTGCTGACTTTCATCGTGCCCATCGGCGCGCTGCTGTTGCGCAGCGTGGACAACCCGGAAGTGGCGGGTTCGCTGCCGCGCACGGTGCGGGCGCTGGCGGCCTGGGACGGCAAATCGCTGCCGCCGGAGGCGGCTTACCGCGCGCTGGCCGACGATGTGCGGCTGGCCGGCGAGCGCCAGACGCTGGGCGATCTGGGCAAGCGGCTGAATATGGAGGTGCCCGGCTACCGCAGCCTGCTGGGCAAGACCTCGCGCGCCTTGCCGCTGGAGCCGGCGCCGGCCTCGTTCAAGCAGGCGCTGACCGAGCTGGACGAACGCTGGGGCGACCCGGCCTACTGGCTGGCGATACGCCGCAACCAGTCCGCCTACACGCCGTATTATCTGCTGGCGGCGCTGGATCACCGCATCGACGACCTGGGCGAACTCAGCCGCGCGATGCCGGATCAGGGCATTTACCTGAGCGTGTTCGCCCGCACGTTCTGGATGAGCCTGGTGGTGACCGCGCTGTGCCTGCTGCTGGCCTATCCGCTGGCCTATCTCTTGGCCAGCCTGCCCACGCGCCGCAGCAATCTGCTGATGATCATGGTGCTGCTGCCGTTCTGGACCTCGGTGCTGGTGCGGGTGGCCGCCTGGATCGTGCTGCTGCAGTCCGGCGGCCTGATCAACGCCGCTTTGCTGAGCCTGGGCCTGATCGAGCAGCCGTTGCAGCTGGTGTTCAACCGCGTCGGCGTCTACATCGCCATGGTGCACATCCTGCTGCCCTTCATGATTCTGCCCATCTACAGCGTGATGAAGAGCATCTCTCCCAGCTATCTGCGCGCGGCGATCTCGCTGGGCTGCCACCCCTTCGCCGGCTTCTGGCGGGTGTACGCGCCGCAGACCGTGGCCGGGGTGGGCGCCGGCTGCCTGCTGGTGTTCATCCTGTCCATAGGCTATTACATCACCCCGGCCTTGCTGGGCAGCCCCAACGACCAGATGGTCAGCTATTTCGTCGCCTTCTACACCAACACCACCATCAACTGGGGCATGGCCACCGCGCTGGGCGGCCTGCTGTTGGCGGCCACCTTGCTGCTGTACGCGGTCTACCACCGGCTGGTGGGCAGCGAACGGCTGCGGCTGGGCTGAACCGCCGCCTGGACCCAACCGATACTGGAGAGCCAAACCGATGCCAAGCCATCACACCTTGCCGGAAGAACGGCTGTGGTTTTACCTGCACCGCCTGCTGGGTGGCCTGACGCTGCTGTTCCTGGTGCTGCCGGTGCTGGTGATCATCCCGCTGTCTTTCAACGCCAGCGCCTTCCTGGTTTATCCGCTCAGCGGCTTTTCCCTGCGCTGGTATCAGGAGTTCTTCTCCTCGGCGGAGTGGATGCGCGCCTTGCAGAACAGCCTGATCGTCGCGCCGCTGGCCACCGTGCTGGCGATGACGCTGGGCACGCTGGCCGCCGTCGGTCTGACCCGCGCCGAGTTTCCCGGCAAGGGCCTGCTGATGGCGGTGTTGATCTCGCCCATGGTGGTGCCAGTGGTGATCGTCGGCGTGGCCGGCTATCTGTTCTTCGCGCCCCTTGGCATGGACAACAGCTATCTGACGCTGGTGCTGCTGCACGCGGCGCTGGGCGTGCCCTTTGTGGTGATCACCGTCAGCGCCACGCTGCAGGGCTTCAACCGCAATCTGGTGCGGGCCGCCGCCAGCCTGGGCGCGTCGCCGCTGCGGGTGTTCTTCAAGGTGACGCTGCCGCTGATCGCGCCGGGGGTGATTTCCGGCGCGCTGTTCGCCTTCGGCACCTCCTTCGACGAGGTGGTGGTGACGCTGTTCGTCGCCGGGCCGGGCCAGGCGACGCTGCCGCGGGCGATGTTCGGCGGCATACGCGAAAACCTCAGCCCCGCCATCGCCGCGGCGGCCACGCTGTTGATCGGGTTTTCGGTGCTGATGCTGCTGACGCTGGAGTGGTTGCGCGGCCGTGCCGAGCGGCTGCGCAGCCGGCCCGGGGTCTGAATACCGGCTTGGCCCTACTTTGGGAGGGGTTGAATTTCAGCCAAGCTGCCGCACACTAGGAGGCATTCACCCCCTGAAACCAAATGAGGAATTCCCACATGGCTACCGTTACTCTGCGCGGCAATCCGGTTGAAGTGGCTGGCGCGCTGCCGGCCAAGGGCCAGCAAGCCCCGGCCCTGACCCTGACCTCCGCCGACCTGGCCGAAGTCAAACTGGACAACTACGCCGGCAAGAACAAGGTGCTGAACATTTTCCCGAGCGTGGACACGCCGACCTGCGCGATGTCGGTGCGCAAGTTCAACGAACGCGCGGCCAAGCTGGCCGACACCGTGGTGCTCTGCGTTTCCGCCGACCTGCCGTTTGCGCAGAAGCGCTTCTGCGGCGCCGAGGGCATCGACAATGTGGTGACCCTGTCCACCTTCCGCAACCCGCAGTTCGCCGCCGACTACGGCGTCAAGCTGGCCTCCGGCCCGCTGGCCGGCCTGACCGCCCGCGCGGTGGTGGTGCTGGACAAGGACAACAAGGTGCTGCATAGCGAGCTGGTGGCCGAGATCGGCGAAGAGCCGAACTACGACGCCGCGCTGGCCGCGCTGTAAGCGACGTTGCCGCAGACCAAACCCGCCGGTGCGAATCGGCGGGTTTTTTGCGCCCCGGCTCCGGCGCCAATCCGCCATCAGGTCAAAATAATCCTATAGTGGATCCATCACAGCGGTTTTAAATCTTTATCTTCACAAGATTCGACCTTAAGCCCTGTGACAAAGGCGCTGCCCATCCCGCTTAACGGCCCACGTTCTTATGCCCCCCATGCTCAAACGACACAAGGCGTCATGCTCGCTTGCATTACGGAATGCCTCTGGAGGACTCGTGGCTAAGCGGCTGCTCTTTACCCTCTTATTGCTGGGAGGCGCGCCAAGCTGCTTGGCGGAGCAGCTTCTATCCCTGCAGTATCGGGACAAACCGCCCTACAGCTATAGCCAAAATGGAAAACCGGCCGGTTTTTTATTGGAGCGGACCATTGAAATTTTACACCGCGCGGCCGTGCCGGCGGAGTTTGAGGAAGTGCCTGCCAAACGCATTCTCAGTAATATTCAAGCCAATAAGAAATTGATTTGCTCCCCAGGCTGGTATAAAACCCCTGAGCGCGAGGCCTTTGCCTTGTTTTCCTCGGCCATTCACCAAGACAAGCCGCACCTGATATTGGCGAACATCAAATCCGCGAAAAACATCCAGAAATTGGGTACGTTAAAAGCGCTGTTCGCCAGCCATGAATTCAAGCTTGGCAAAGTTTCCGGCGTGTCTTACGGCACAGAATTGGATGCGATGATTGATCATGCCGCCGCCGCCGTGATGGATTCGACGGTAACACCGGGCGAACTGGCTCAAATGATCGTCTCTCAGCGTGCCGACTATATGCTGATCGATGTCGAGGATTACAAATTTCTGCTGCAGAAAAAAGAAATCGATTCAACAAAATTGACGATATTGACATTCAAGGACATGCCCGAGGGGCTTAAGCGCTACATCATGTGCAGCAAGCAGGCCAGTCCCGAGCTTATGCAGCGGATTGATCAATCCATACACCTCCCTCCCTGATCCGGCCTGCGGCTATCCCGCGAGCGCTGTTTCCTGCCGGCGTCCTCCCTTGACGGTCTTCGCCAGCCTGTTTAGGCTTGGTCCCGCGTCGTGTCCAATCACACGGCGCAGGGCTGGCAAGCCTATTAATCATTCCACCGCAGACACAACGCTCCGCTTTGGCGTCGTTACGTCTGCTGCCACGCCGTACCCATTCGGGATGGGCCGTGGCAGGGAGTCCTCTGGACTGCCGGTCTTTGTGGAATGAACCGGTCTTGCCACCTTGTCACGTGCCTGTCCTAGCCTCGCCTGGGCAGGTTTCCAAAGCTGACATGGAGACCGTGATGACCTTTTCCACCTTTCCTCCCGCAATGCCCC
>NZ_JAUCGS010000007.1:0-3061 GCF_059916605.1 Chromobacterium sp. CCUG 30098
AACTATACGTCAGGCCCCTAAACCCGTCAACACCTTTTGCGAGAAAAACCTCAACAAAAGCGGACCCCGCAGGCCAAACCCTTGATGCGGCAAGCAATATCCTAAAGGGGTATTTGCCGACACGTCTTCCCTACCCCGCCGAACCATGAAAAACGGGCCGGCGAAACGCCGGCCCGTCATGGCTTGCTATACCTTTTTATATAGAAACGCTCCGGAGAGGTCAGTCCTCGCTACGGCGCTTGCTATTACTCCTGCGCGCCGCCGGCCTGCGTTGACGCGGGGCGGGGGACGCCTCGCCCACCGGCGACTTGCCGGCAAGCGATTGACCCGCTGGAGGCGTGGCAGCCTCGGACGCAGGCGTCGCTGCCGTAGGCGCCGGCTTGGCCGCCGCAGGCGCAGCACTAACAGTTTTGGGAGCCGCCGGTTTGCTTGCTGCTGGCTTGCTCGCTGCTGGCTTGCTCGCTACTGGCTTGCTCGCTACTGGCTTGCTCGCTACTGGCTTGCTCGCTACCGGCTTGCTCTCCGCCGGATTGCTCGCGGCGGACGGACTCGCCACAGACTTGTTGACCGCAGGCTTCGACACCGGCGATTGAGCCCCCCCTCTGCTTCGCCCCTTGGGCGCCGCTGGCAATGCCGGCGGCTTTGCCTCTACAGGCTTAGGCTCGGCAGCCCGGCGCGAACCGCCCTGGCGCGCGCCGGCGCTGCGCGCGGGCACTGGCCTGGCGGTTTGCAGGTCGCCTTCCTTGACCAGCGCGAAGTCGACTTGAGCGCTTTCCAGATTGGCGCTCATCACCTTCACGGTCAGCGTATCGCCCAAGCGGTATTGCATGCCGCTCTTCTCTCCGACAATCGCCTGGACGTCCTTTTTGAAGTGGAAGTAGTCCTTGCCCAGTTCGGAGATATGCACCAGGCCTTCGACATACACCTCATCCAGCAAGACGAATACGCCGAAGCTGGTCACCGCGCAGATCTTGCCCTTGAAGATCTCGCCTACCTTGTCCCGCATATAGTAGGTTTTCAGCCAGGACTCGACATCGCGGCTGGCGTCGTCCGCCCGGCGCTCGGTCATAGAGCAGTGCACGCCCAATTGCGCCCATTTGCCCGGCTTGTATTTGCCGCCTTTGAGCACCGCCTTGATCGAACGGTGCACCAACAAGTCCGGGTAACGGCGAATCGGCGAAGTGAAGTGCGCGTAAGCCTCGTAAGCCAAGCCGAAGTGACCGTTATTGTCCGGGGTATAAACTGCTTGCTGCATGGAACGCAGCAACATGGTCTGCAACACCGGCGCATCGGGCCGCCCATGAATCTGTTCCGCCAGTTTGGCGTAGTCCTTGGCCGTGGGCTTTTCCCCGCCGCCCAGACTCAAGCCGACCAGGCGCAGGTAGTTGCGCAGATTCTCCAGTTTCTCCTCGGTCGGGCCTTCATGCACCCGATACAAAGCCTTGTGCCCGTTCTGCTCCAGAAAATCTGCCGCGCAGACGTTGGCCGCCAGCATGCATTCCTCAATCAGGCGATGGGCATCGTTGCGCACCACTGGCACAATGCGCTCGATCTTGCCCGCATCGTTGAAGATCATCTGAGTCTCCACCGAGTCGAACTCGATCGCCCCGCGCTGACTACGCGCGGCCAGCAGCACTTTGAACAAGGAATACAGGGTTTGGATCTGCGGCAACAGCGGGCTGTCGCTGCCTTTCTGGATCCAGTCCCAAACCTGGGTATAGGTCAGCCTGGCCTTGGACAGCATCACCGCCGGATAGAACTGGTAGCGCTTGACCACGCCCTTGGCGTTGATCTGCATATCGCAGACCATGCACATACGCTCCACATCCGGGTTCAAAGAGCAGATGCCGTTGGACAAGGCTTCCGGCAGCATGGGAATGACCCGGCGCGGGAAGTAGACCGAAGTGCCTCGATTGAGCGCCTCCTGATCCAAAGCATCGCCCGGCTCCACATAGAAGCTGACGTCGGCAATCGCCACCACCAGGCGGAAGCCCTTGCCCTGCTTCTCCGCATACACGGCGTCATCGAAGTCGCGCGCGGTTTCGCCGTCTATCGTCACCAGGGGCAAATCGCGCAGGTCGACGCGATCCTTGGTCCAGTCTTTCTTGCGAACCTTCTTCGGCGTCGCCTTGGCCTGAGCCAGCACCGCCTCCGGGAATTGGTGAGGCAGGTCGTGCTTGCGCAGCGCGATCTCGATCTCCATGCCGGGGTCGGCATAGTTGCCCAGCACTTCCACCACCTGGCCGACAGGCTGACGATAGGCGTCCGGGTGCTGGAGGATTTCCACCATCACCACCTGACCGTCCTTGGCCCCCGCCTCGCCGCCCGGCTCAATCAGTATGTCGTGATTGATGCGACGGTCCTCCGCCGTCACCACCCACACGCCCCGGACCCGGTTGATGCGGCCAACCAGCCGCGTCACCACATGGTCCAGCACCTCAACAATCTTGCCTTCCTGGCGGCCTCGACGATCGACGCCGGACGGACGGACCATCACCCGATCGCCATGCATCGCTTTTTTCATTTCCCGCTCAGGCAGGAAAATATCGCCGCCCTGGCCTTCGCCTTCATCCGGGATGGCAAAACCGTAGCCATCGCGATGACCAGATACTTTGCACTTGATCAGATCCAGCTTTTGGGCAACGCAAACAGCGCCTTTGCGATTGATGATGATTTCGCCGTCACGTTCCATTGCCCGCAATCGACGCTCGAAATAAATAGATTCGGCCCGCGCAATCGACAACATGCGCGCTAATTCGTCAGGAAACAGCGGCACCCCCTGCTCGGCCAGAATTTTTAAAACGAACTCTCGGCTCGGCAAGGGATTGGAATATTTAAGTTTTTCCCGTTCCAGGAAGGGGTCCTGTTCGCGGAGGGACAGGGTCTTTTGTTTTTTTTGTGTTCTAGCCATTGACACCCTCAAGAATATGTCTATAATTCGCATCTCGTTGCAGAGATGCAGCGAAATAATACAGCAAAGCGAAGCCCAGGTGGCGGAATTGGTAGACGCACTAGGTTCAGGTCCTAGCGCCCGCAAGGGTGTGGAAGTTCGAGTCTTCTC
>NZ_JAUCGS010000007.1:3159-140912 GCF_059916605.1 Chromobacterium sp. CCUG 30098
CGCGGAATTGGTAGACGCACTAGGTTCAGGTCCTAGCGCCCGCAAGGGTGTGGAAGTTCGAGTCTTCTCTTGGGCACCAACAGTTTCAACGGCTCCGATGATGTTTATATCGTAGTCGAGCAGCAAAACAATTTAAGTTTTATGCCCAGGTGGCGGAATTGGTAGACGCACTAGGTTCAGGTCCTAGCGCCCGCAAGGGTGTGGAAGTTCGAGTCTTCTCTTGGGCACCAATAAACCCCCGTTGATTTATGATCAACGGGGGTTTTGCATTTCCTCCCCTTCTCAGCGCGAAGCCATCTCTTCGCCAGCGCGCGGATCCAGCGAGGCGAACATCAGGCTGGACAACATGGTCAAGGCGCCCATGATGGCGAAAGCCCATGCGAAGTCGACCACGGTCAAGCGCGCATGTCCCTGCAACAGACTCACCCCCTGCACGACGAAGGCCCCCACCGTCACCCCCAAACCCGCCGCCAGTTGCTGCGCCACCCCGGAAAGACTGGTGGCATGACTCATACCGGCCGGCTCGACCTCGGCAAAAGAGATCGCGTTCAGGCTGGTGAACTGCAAGGAGCGAAGACAGCCGCCCAGCACGAAGACCAGCAACATCCAGACATAGCTCGGCGCCTCGTAGAACAACGCGTACGCGGCGATGGAAAGACCCGCGAGCACGCTATTGGCCATCAAGACCCGGCGAAAACCGTAGCGCCGCAAGATGCGCATCACCAAGGTCTTCATGAAGATGGCGCCCACCGCAGTGGAACAGGTCAACAAGCCGGAGACAAAGGGATTAAGGCCCAGACCCAATTGCAGCATCAGCGGCAGCAAAAAAGGCGTGGCGCCAATGCCGACGCGGAACACGAAACCTCCCACCACGCCGGCATGAAAAGTCGACAGCCGCAGCAAGGACAAATCCAGCAAGGGATGAGCTGTGCGACGGTAATGCAGCAGATAAAGCCACAGCAAGCCCACGCCTGTCGCCGCCAGCACGACGGACCATTGCGCCGAGACCAAATGCTTGCCCTCGGAGGCCAGGCCAAGCATCAGCAAGGACAGACCCACGCCGCTCAGGGCAAAGCCCAGCCAGTCCAGCGGCGGCACGTGTTCGTCTTTCAAGTCTTCGATATGACGCCTTGCCAACACCCAGCCGAGCACACCGATCGGGATATTGATCAAGAATATCCAGCGCCAATGCAGATAGGTGCTGATGAAACCGCCCAAGGGCGGTCCAATCACCGGCCCCAGCAAGGCGGGCACCGTCAGATAGCTTAGCGCCCGCACCAAGTCCGCTTTCACGGTGGTGCGCAGAATCACCAAGCGCCCCACCGGCACCATCATCGCTCCGCCTATGCCCTGCACAAAGCGCGCCAACACAAAGCCGCCCAATGTATTGCTGAGCGCGCACAATACGGAACCCGCGACGAAAACGGCGATGGCGGCGCGAAAAATACGCCGCGAGCCGAAACGGTCCGCCATCCAACCGCTGATAGGAATGAACACGGCCAGACTGACCAGATAAGACGTCAGCGCCAATTTCAAGCCAATTGGATCCACCAATAGATCGCGCGCGATCTCCGGCAAAGAGGTGGAAATCACGGTGGCATCCATGTTCTCCATGAACAAGGCGGTGGCCACGATCAACGGGGTCACCATGCCGGCGGCAAGCTTGAGCTGCATGACGATCAAACTTCTGGAAATGGAAACAGCAGTGTAGCACCCGCCGCCGCCGGAACGACGGACCCGGGCCGCGCAAATGATGTCGAAAGGTGAAGCGGACTCGCTCAAGCCTCCGGCAGGCAAAACAGACGCCGTCCCGCCCGCGCGCTCCTCTCCCCCAACTCCAGCAAGGCCATCACCTGACACGCCTCCCGCGCCGTCACCGGGTTAGCGCCCAAGCCCCGCGCGGCAAGCGCCACCGCCCGGTAATAATCTCGATAATCGCCCGAAGGGGACGGCCGAGTTTCACTGAGGGCTTCATCGTCCCGCTGACGGTACAAGACGCCGGGCGCAAGGTCCGCGCCCCAGCCCGCCTCGCCGGGGCGGCCGCCCCGCTTCAAGCACTCCTCCTGGCCGTCCAGACCAAACTTGACGTAGCTGGCGAGCCCGCCGTGCAGACTAAAGCGCGGAGCGCCGCCGCTAACCAGGCAAGAGGCATGCAAGACCGCCTGACACTCCCCATATCCCAGCTGAACGTGAAAGTAATCCGTCGCCTGCGCGCCGACCCTTTGTTTGGACAAGCTCGCATAAATCGTCTGCGGCCAGCCCAGCAACTGCAGAACCTGATCCAGCAGATGCGGCCCCAGGTCGTACCACAGCCCCGCGCCCGGCTGGTCCTGTTCGCGCCAGCGCGCGCGCACCTGCGGCCGGTAACGATCGAAGTGGGACTCAAAATGGCTGAGCGGCCCCAACTCGCCGCTGGCCAGCAAGGCCTTGAGCGCCAGAAAGTCCGCGTCCCAGCGCCGATTGTGGAATACCGACAACAGCGGGCCGCCCGGCCGCTCCGCCATCAGGCACAACTCCCTCGCCTCCGCCTGCGTCAACGTGAACGGCTTGTCCACCACCACGTGCTTGCCGGCCGTCAAGCTCGCGCGTGCCTGCGGATAATGCAGTTGGTTGGGACTGGCGATAACGAGCATATCGATAGCCGGATCGGCCAGAGCCCGCTCCAAATCGGCCAACACCGGCACTTGCGGCCAATCGGCCCGCACCGCGTCCGGCCGGCTGCTGACCACGGCCGCCAGCCGCAACTCGGGCACCGCGGCGATCAAGGGCGCGTGAAAAGTCTTGCCGGCGTAGCCGTAGCCCACCAAGGCGACATTCAATGGCTGCATTTATATTGCCTTCGGAAACCAGAATCCAACAGTCTACGCCCGCCGCGGGCATGAAAAAACCCGCCTGGCAGGCGGGTTTCCGTCGATGGGTCGAATCGGGCTTACAGACCGAAAGGATGACGCATCACGATGGTTTCTTCGCGGTCCGGACCCGTGGAGATAATGTCCACCGGCGCGCCGCACACTTCGGCGATGCGGGTCAGATAAGCCTGAGCGTTGGCCGGCAGGTCTTCCCAGCGCTTGGCGCCGAACGTGCTTTCGGTCCAGCCCGGCATGGTTTCATAAACCGGCACGCACTGGCTGACCGCGTCGGAACCAAACGGCAGGATGTCCACTTTCTCGCCGTCCAGGGTGTAGCCCACGCACAGCTTGATCTCTTCCAGACCGTCCATCACGTCCAGCTTGGTCACGCACAGACCGGACACGCCGTTGATCTGGATAGAGCGCTTGAGCGCGGCGGCGTCGAACCAGCCACAGCGACGCGGACGGCCGGTCACCGAGCCGAACTCGTTGCCGCGCTTGGCCAGGAACATGCCGATCTCGTTTTCCTGCTCGGTCGGGAACGGACCGGAGCCCACGCGGGTGGTGTAGCCCTTAACGATGCCCAGCACGTAGTTGAGCATTTGCGGAGCCACGCCGGCGCCCGGCGCCGCGGCGCCGGCCACGCAGTTGGACGACGTCACGTACGGATAAGTGCCGTGGTCGATGTCCAGCAGCGTGCCTTGCGCGCCTTCGAACAGCAGCGGAATGCCCGCCTGGTTCATGTCGTACAGGGTGCGGGACACATCGGCCACCATGGGCTTGATGCGCTCGGCCAGTTTCAGGGTATCGGCCAGAATGACGTCGAAACTCACCGGCTCGGCCTGGAACAGCTGGGTCAGCATGAAGTTGTAGTATTCGACGTTTTCCTTCAGCTTCTCGGCAAAGCGGGCGGTATCGAACAGGTCGATCACCTTCAAGGCGCGGCGCGCCACCTTGTCTTCATAGCAGGGGCCGATGCCGCGGCCGGTGGTGCCGATCTTGCCTGCGCCCTTGGCGGCTTCACGCGCCTGGTCCAGAGCGACGTGGTAAGGCAGGATCAGCGGGCAGCCTTCGGAAATCTTCAGGCGGGCGGCGACATTCACGCCGGCAGTTTCCAGCTCGTCGATCTCTTTGAGCAAGGCTTCCGGAGACAACACCACGCCATTGCCGATGAAGCACTCGACATCGTCACGCAGAATGCCGGACGGAATCAGGCGCAGCACGGTTTTCTTGCCGCCCACCACCAGAGTGTGGCCCGCGTTGTGGCCGCCCTGGAAGCGAACCACGGCACGCGCGTGGTCGGTCAGCCAGTCAACGATCTTGCCCTTGCCTTCATCACCCCACTGGGTACCGATCACGACAACGTTCTTGGACATTGGAAAAAACCTCTTCTTCAGTCAGATTCAAAAATCAGTTAAATGAAACCACATGCCAATCCGAGCCGTCCGAAGTCAGCTCGCGATCGCAATTCAAGGCCTGGGCGGACTCGCCCAGATAATCAATCACCACCATTTCGCCCGCTGCGCGCAGACGGGCCACTTCAGCCCGCGCCTGCGGCCAGTGCCTGGCGGCCAGGCGGATGCCCCTGACCGAGCCTTGCTCCGGCAGGATGCGGATCAGGTCGCGCAAATCCAGGCTGAAGCCGGTGGCCGGCCGGGCGCGGCCGAAACGACGACCCACATTGTCGTAGCGGCCGCCGCGCGCCAGCTCTTCGGCCCAGCCCTCAGCATAGGCGGCGAACAGCAGGCCGTTGTGATACTGCGTGCCGCGCAGTTCGGTCAGGTCGAAGCTCAGGGCCACCCTGCCCTCCAGCGCCTTGGCCACAGCGGACAGCTGCATCAGGCCCAGCTCCACCTCGGGCAAGGACGGCAGACGGGAACGCGCCCGGTCCAGCTCCTCGATCGGACCATAGAGCTCCGGCAAAGCCAGAAAAGCGCTGCGGTACGGTTCGGCCACATCGCGGACCAACTCGCGGATGCTGGCCACGTCCTTGCTCTGCAGCTTGGCGAACAACGCCCGGCTGGCCTCCGCCGACAAACCGGCGGCGGAAGCGATGCCGCGATAAATCGCCATATGGCCGATGTCCAGCCGCAGACCGGACACGCCGGCGCGCTCCAAGGCGCCCAGCATCAACTCAATGATTTCCAGGTCGGCCTCGATGCCGGCGTAGCCGTACAGCTCCGCCCCAACTTGCAGCGGCTCGCGGGAGCCGGCCAGGCCGTCCGGCCGGGTATGCACCACGCTGCCGGCGTAGCATAGCCGGGTCACGCCGGTGCGCTCGCCGAGCAAGTGCGCGTCTATGCGCGACACTTGGGGCGTGATGTCGGCGCGCAAGCCCATTTGCCGGCCGGACAACTGATCGTCCAGCTTGAAGGTCTTGAGCTCGAGCGAAGCGTCTTCCTCGCTGACCAGCGAATCGATGTACTCGATCAGCGGCGGCAGCACCAACTCGTAGCCCGCCACGCGAAAGCCTTCCAGCATCGCCGCCTTGGCGGACTCCACCTGGCGCGCGGTGGCGGGCAGAATATCCGCGATGTATTCCGGTAACAGCCAATTACGCATGATTCTTTTCAACAGAATAAAAGGCGGGAAGCGTCCCGCCTTGTTATCAGCAAACTGGCCAGGTCGCCCCGGCCAGTGTTCCATACTCGATTGTCTTGCGCGGCGTCTTCCGCCAGCCTTGGCCGCTTACTTGGCCTTGGCCGCTCCCGACTGCGGGTTCTTGAAGTACTTGAAGAACTCGCTGCTCGGCTCCAGCACCAGGACGTCGCTCTTGTTCTTGAACGACTCCTTGTACGCGTCCATGCTGCGCCAGAAAGCGTAGAAGTCCGGGTTCTTGCCGTAAGCCTCGGCGTAAATCGCCGCCGCCTTCGCGTCGCCCTTGCCCTTCAGCTCCTGAGCCTGACGATACGCTTCGGCCAGCACCACTTCGCGCTGCTTGTCCGCTTCGGCGCGGATGCGTTCCGCGTCCGCGGCGCCCTCGCTGCGCAACTGGCTGGCGACGGTGCGGCGCTCGGACTGCATGCGATCGAAGACCGAACTGCTTATTTTATCCGGAAAATCGACTCGTTTTAAGCGCACGTCGAGAATTTGTACGCCTATTTTACGCGCATCCGCGTCCGCGCGCTTGCGAACCGTATCCATCACCTGATCGCGCTTACCGGAAATGACGTCGGCAACCATCTTTTGGCCGAATTCCGCGCGCAACCCGTCATTGATGGTCTGTTTCAAACGCGCCACAGCGGCGGCCTCGGAACCCACGCTCTTGTAAAACTGCTCAACGTCCACCACGCGCCATTTGACGAAGCTGTCCACCAACACGTTCTTTTTCTCGCGGGTGTTGAACAGTTCCGGCGCCTCGGCGTCGATGGTCTGCACGCGGCGGTCGAAGTAACGCACGTTCTGCAGCAGCGGCACCTTGAACTGAATGCCCGGCTCCTTAATGATGCGCACCACTTCGCCAAACTGGAAAACCAGCGCGTATTGGCGCTGATCCACGGTGAACAGCGACAGGCTGGCAACAAATAGCACACCGGCTATGGCAACTACAGTCGGAATCAGTCTATCCATTGCTTATCGCTCCGCCCCAAAAAAATCACGCCCGCGGGTCACGTCCCGCCCCCCTTTGGCATTGCCGGCCTGAGCGGCCGGCGCAGCCGGCTCCGTCTGCTGCGGAACCGCGCTGGCGGCGGGCGCCGCCGCGCCGGAAGCGCCCGGATTGCTCTGCTGGATCAGCTTGTCCAAAGGCAGGTACAAGAGATTGTTGCCGCCCTTCTGGTCCACCACCACCTTGGTGGTGCTGCTCATGATCTGCTGCATCATGTCCAGATACAGACGATCGCGCATGACCTTGGGCGCTTTGTTGTATTCAGACAACACTTGCTTGAAGCGCGAAGCGTCGCCTTCCGCGCGGGAAACGACTTTCTGCTCGTAGGCTTCGGCCTCCTGCTGCAGGCGCGCGGCCAGACCCTGGGCCTTGGGCAGCACCTCGTTGGCGTAAGCCAGGCCTTCGTTGCGCAGCTTGTCCTTGTCCTGACCGGCCTTCACCGCGTCGTCGAAGGCCGCCAGCACTTGCTCGGGCGGCTGCACCGCGTTGATGTTGACCTTGGCGATGCGCACGCCCAGCGAATAACGATCCAGCACTTCCTGAATCAGTTTCTGGGTTTCCACCGCGATCTGCGTCCGCCCTTCGTTCAACACGAAGTCGACCTTGTTGCGGCCCACCACTTCGCGAATCGCGGTTTCGGTCGCCTGCTTGACGATGTCCTTGGCGTCCCGCTCGCGCGAGGCGTTATTGAACAGGAAGGCGCGCGCGTCCTTGATGTCGTATTGCACCGACAATTGGACGTCGATGATGTTCTGGTCCGAAGTCAGCATCAGCGACTCTTCCGCCACTCGCGTCTGGGCGGTGTTGCGGTAGCCCACTTCCACGCTGCGCACTTCGGTCAGGTTGACGATCTCCACCTTTTCAATCGGGAACGGCGCGTGCCATTGCAGGCCCGGCTCGGTCACCCGGTTGAAGCTGCCCAGGCGCAGCACCACGCCTTGCTCGCGCGCGTCCACCACGTAGAAACCGCTGGCCAGCCACAAGGCCGCCAATACGCCCACCACGGCGATGGCGCCGCCCTTGAACGGCGGTTTGACGCCGGACGCGGGACTGCCGCCGGCGCCGCTGCCTTTGGCGCCCAGCAGCCGCGACAGCTTCTGATTTAGGTTGCGGAATACTTCATCGAGGTCCGGCGGCCCTTCATTGCCTCGGCGGCCTCGGTTAGGGTCATTCTGCGACATGCTCGTAATAGTCTTTATGGTTGTTTTGGGAAGGATGCACGCATTCGGCAATCGCCGCGCGCAAGAGTTCCAGGCCGGCCCCGGTCAGGGCCGAAACCCGCACCGAAACAGGAAGGCCCGCCGCGTCGCGCTCGATCTCCGGCTCCATCTCGCGCAGATCGCATTTGTTCCAGACCAGCAGCTGCGGAATGCCGTCCGCGCCGATCTCGGCCAACACCTTGTTGACCTCCTCGATCTGCACATCGCGCATATCGCTGGAGCCATCCACCACGTGCAGCAGGAGATCCGCGCGCACGGTTTCCTCCAGTGTGGCGCGGAACGCCGCCACCAGGGTGTGCGGCAGATCGCGGATAAAGCCCACAGTATCCGAAATCACGATGGATGTCTGGTGATTGAGGAACAGCTTGCGGCTGGTAGTGTCCAGCGTGGCGAACAATTGGTCCGCCGCGTAGATGCGCGCCTTGGTCAGCGCATTGAACAAGGTGGACTTGCCCGCGTTGGTGTAACCGACGATGGACACCGAGGCGATGCCGGCCCGGCCGCGCCCCTTGCGCTGCGTATTGCGCTGCTTTTGCACCTGGGCCAGCCGCTCTTTCAGCGCCTTGACGCGGATGCCGAGCAGCCGGCGGTCGGTTTCGAGCTGGGTTTCGCCGGGGCCGCGCAAGCCTATGCCGCCCTTCTGGCGCTCCAAGTGGGTCCAGCCCCGCACCAGGCGGGTGGACATATGCGACAGCTGGGCCAGTTCGACTTGCAGCTTGCCTTCGTGACTGCGCGCGCGCTGGGCGAAGATGTCCAGGATCAGGCTGTTGCGGTCGATGACGCGACACTGCAGCGCCCGCTCCAGATTACGCTCCTGGCCAGGCGCCAAAGCATGGTTGAATATCACTACATTGGCATCGGTGGCGCGCACCAGCAGGCCGATTTCCTCGACCTTGCCCTTGCCCGCGAACAGCGCGGCGTCCGGGCGCTGCCGCTTGCCCTGCACCACGCCCATCACCTCTACGCCGGCGCTCTTGACCAGCTCGGCGCACTCGGCGATGTTTTCCTGGTAATCGGCATCTCCAAAATCCAGGCAGACCAGAACCGCCTGGTCGCCTAAGTCGGGACGATCAAACACTATTCGGAAACCATAGTTGGGGCGCAAAAGATAAAAGGCCGACAAGCCGCGCCGGTTTGGCGCGGCCGATCGGCCCGGTCACAAGCACAGCAACGCTTTAGGCGTCTTGCTGCTCCTGCTTTTGCACCGGGTGTTCATGGGGAAGATTGACCGGACGGGCGGGCACGACGGTGGAAATGGCGTGTTTGTACACCATCTGAGTCACCGTGTTTTTCAACAGCACCACGTACTGGTCAAAGGATTCTACCTGACCCTGAAGTTTAATACCGTTGACCAGGTAGATGGACACCGGCACATGTTCCTTACGCAGGATGTTCAGGAACGGGTCTTGTAACATTTGCCCTTTAGAGCTCATTCGTTATTCTCCGAATCGTTGATTGTTGTATTAACTGAACCTTACAGCCCGGTTGTCTGCTTATTATTAGCAGAAAACATCCCGGCGTACTATTTTTTACTGCTGCTGCCCTTGCCGCTCTTGCCGTAACGCACTTCTTTTTCGCGTCCGCGCATCTTGGACATCGGCTTGGGCTTGGCTCGGGACTTCTCCTTGCCGTCGTCGGTGTCGAACGGATTCTCCGAAGACTTGTACTGTACGCGCAGCGGCGTGCCCTGCAGCTTGAACACTTTCCGGAAGGTATGTTCCAGATAGCGGGTATAGCTGTTCGGCACCGCATCCAGCGCATTGCCGTGCACCACGATGATGGGCGGGTTCTGGCCGCCTTGGTGCGCATAGCGCATTTTCGGGCGGATCAAACCGGAGCGCGGCGGCTGCTGGCGCTCCAGCGCCACTTGCAGCACCCGGGTCAGCTTGGGCGTGGCCAACTTGGCCATGGCCGCCCGGTAGGCCTCGTCGATGGACTTGAACAAGTCTGCCACGCCGCGGCCTTCAATGGCGGAGATGTAATGGAACTTTGCAAAATCCAGGAAGTTCAGCTTGCGCGCGATCTCGCGGCGCACCGTTTCCTTTTGCTCCCCGTCCAGGTTGTCCCACTTGTTCACCGCCACCACCAGCGCCCGGCCCGCTTCCAACGCGAAACCCGCGATGGTGGCGTCTTGCTCGGAAATGTCCAGTTGAGCGTCCAGCACCAGCACCGCCACGTTGGCGTCTTCGATCGCCTTCATGGTCTTGATCACCGAGAACTTCTCAAGCATCTCGCTGACCTTGGCCCGGCGACGCACGCCCGCGGTGTCAATGATGGTGTAGGTATGGCCATCTCGCTCAAAATCAATATATATGCTGTCGCGAGTGGTGCCGGCCTGGTCGAAGGCGATGACGCGCTCCTCGCCCAGGATGGCGTTGACCAGGGTGGACTTGCCGACGTTGGGCCGGCCGATCACCGCGAACTTGGGATGGCGCGAGGCTTCTTCTTCCACTTCTTCCGGGAAGTCCGCCAGCACCAGTTCCATCAATTCGCGCACGCCGTCGCCATGGGCGGCGGAGATCACCAGCGGCTCGCCCAGCGCGAGTTCGTGGAACTCGGCACCGGCGATGGCGTGCCGCATGCCTTCCGCCTTGTTGACGGCGAGGAAGACCGGACGCTGCAGCTGGCGCAGACGGTTGGCGATGATTTTGTCTTGCGGCGTCAGGCCGTTGCGGCCGTCCACCAGGAACACCACGGCATCGGCTTCGTCCACGGCCTGCAGCGTCTGCTTGGCCATTTCGAATAGAATGCCTTCGTCCACCACCGGCTCGAAACCGCCGGTATCGACCACAAGATACGGCTTTTCGCCCACGCGGCCATGGCCATAGTGGCGATCGCGCGTCAGGCCGGGCTGGTCGGCGACCAGGGCGTCGCGGCTGCGGGTCAGCCGGTTGAATAAGGTCGACTTGCCCACATTGGGGCGGCCGACCAGAGCTACGGTAGGTTTCATGAGTACTGCTTTATTATCCCAAAGTCAGCATCGCCAGACGGCCGTCCTTGCCTTGCATCAAGGCGGACGAACCCAGCGACACCGGTTGATTGGTCAGGGCGGGCCCGACCTTGACTCGGCCCACGATGCTGCCGCTCTCATTGGATAGCAGATGGGCGTAACCTTCGCCATCTCCCACCAGCACAAAGCGGCCCAACAGAGCGGGGCCGGTGACGTCCCGATATTTCAGGTCGTCGGTTTTCCAAATATTGCGGCCGGTGCCGCGATCAAACGCCCAGACCGAACCGTCTTCCGCGCTGACGTAGACATTGCGGCCGTCCACGGCTAGGCCGCGGCTGGACGAGATTTCGCGCGCCCACAACAGATTGCCGGAACGCGCTTCGAAGCAGGCCACGCGCCCCTGATAGGCGACCGCACACACCTGACCGGCGTCGAAGACCGGCCGCGAAGTCACGTCGGTCATCCGTTCCAGTTCGGTGGCGCCGCGAGGGTTGGCCACCGCGCCCTGCCACAAAGCGTTGCCGGTTTGCGGGTTGACGATGTCCAGGCGGCCACCGGCCTGCCCCACCATCACCGCCTCCTTGCCCACCGCCTGCATCGAGCCGTTGTTGCGCACAGTCAGCTGCGGCAGCACATTGCCGCTGGACCACAGCTGCTTGCCGCCTTCGCTCAGGGAAAAGCCGGTCAGGCGCGCGTCGTTGGTGCGCACCAGCACCATATCGCCGGCCACTTGCGGCGCCTCCAGCATCAGGCTGGTCAGCGGCTGCTGCCACAGCACTTTGCCGCTGGCGCGTTCCACCGCCAGCAACTTGGCGTCCTGGGTGCCCACCAGCACCATGTCGCCGGCCACGGCGACGCCGGCGCTCAGCTTGCGCTTCAGATCCACGTCCGCGCTGACGCGGCCGCTGAGGGCGTCGATGCTGCGCACGCGGCCGTCGGCGTCGGCGCTCACCACCAGGCCGTTGGCGTAGACCGGCAGGAAGCCGGCGGCCGGCGCGGCCTGTCCCGCCGTCCATTTGACCTCCAGCCCTTGCAAGGGCTTGATCGCGACGAGCGGGGTGGGCTTGAACTGGGTATTGCTTTCAAACCAGCTGGCGCAGCCGGCCAGCAAGGAGGAGGACAGCACAGCGGTCAGCAACAATTGGCGGCGCATGCGATCAGCCTCCCAGCGCGTCGAGTTTGGTCTGGATGAACTGGCGATTCGGGGAATCGCCCACCAGTTTGGCCAAAGCGGATTTATAGGCGTCGCGCGCGGCGGCGGCGTCGCCCTTGGCGACCAGCACGTCGCCCTTCAAATCCAGGAACAGCGCGTCGAAGCCGGCCGGATGCGCCTTGTTCAGTTCGGCGATCGCCGCATCGTAGGTTTTCTGGTCCAGCAACAGGGAGGCCAGACGCAGTCGGGCGATGGCGCTTACCGATTCGTCCTTGCTATTGGCCAACACCCATTCCAGCTGGCTCTTGGCCAGCGCGAGCTCGTTCTTGTCGAAGGCGGCCTTGGCCAGAATCAGCGAACCGCGGGTGGCGTAGGCCGAAGAGCCGAAGTCGTTCTGCAACAGCGTCACCGCGGACTTCAGCTTGGCGATGTCCTTGGACGCCACCGCCGCGTCGATGTTCTCGTAAGCGGCCGCGGCTTTCTGCGCCTGCTGCTCCTGGTAATAGCGGTAGCCTTTGAAGCCCAGATAGGCAATGGCGGACGCCGCCAGCACGCCGGCGATCAGCTTGCCCCACTGCTGCCAGAAGGCCTTGATCGAATCAATCTGTTCCTGTTCCTGCAAGTCGAACGCCATTGCGCCCCTCTCCCTTAAGCTTTCAGTGAGATCAGCGTGGCGGCCACCGCTTCCGCCGCCACAGTGTGTTGGTCCATCTCGGCGCGCAGCGCCTTGATCACCGCCTGACCCGTTTTTATTTCATCTTCGCCGACGATGACGGCGAACTGCGCGCCGCAGCCGTCGGCTTTTTTCATTTGCGACTTGAAGCTGCCTTCGCCCAAGTGCTGCACCACCGACAGACCGGCGGCGCGCAAAGTCTGCGCCAGCTTCATCGCGTACAGCCCCGCGCCCTCGCCCTGGTTCACCAGGTAGACGTCGACGCTGCGTTGCGCCGGCAAGAGCTGCTTGTCCTGCAATAGCAGCACCACGCGCTCCAGGCCCATGCCGAAGCCGATGCCGGCCGCGGGCTTGCCGCCCAGTTGCTCGATCAGGCCGTCATAGCGGCCGCCGGCGCAAATCGTGCCTTGGGCGCCCAGCTCGCTGGTCACCCATTCGAACACCGACTGGTTGTAGTAGTCGAGCCCGCGCACCAGACGCGGATTCTCCACGAAGTCGACGCCCAGCTCGCGGATCATCGCCTTCCAGCCTTCGTAATGCGCGCGGGACGCCTCGCCCAGGTAGTCGGACAGCTTGGGCGCTTCGTCGGCCATCTGCTGCAGCGCCGGGTTCTTGGTGTCCAGCACCCGCAGCGGATTGCTGTACATCCGGCGCTTGCCGTCTTCGTCCAGGATGTCCACATGCCGTTCCAGATAGGCGATCAGCGCCTGACGGTGCGCGGCGCGTTCTTCCTGGTTGCCCAGAGAATTGATTTCCAGGCGCACATACTGGGACAGGCCCAGGCGACGCCACAGATCGGCAGTCATCGCGATGATTTCGGCGTCGATATCCGGACCGGCGAAGCCCAGCGCTTCCACGCCCATCTGGTGGAACTGACGATAACGGCCCTTCTGCGGACGCTCATGGCGGAACATCGGCCCCATGTACCACAGTTTCTGGGTGGCATTGTACAGAAGGTTGTGCTCGACCACCGCGCGCAGGGTGCCGGCGGTGCCTTCGGGCCGCAGCGTCAGGCTGTCGCCGTTCAGGCTGTCGATGAAGGTGTACATCTCCTTCTCCACCACGTCGGTGACTTCGCCGATGGCGCGGACGAACAGCGGCGTGGTTTCGACGATGGGGGTGCGGATATTCTGATAGCCGTAGTCGGCCAGCAGTTCGCGCAGCTTGCCTTCAAAGAACTCCCACTGATAGGACTCGGCCGGCAGCACGTCATTCATGCCTTTGACCGCTTGATATTTTTGAGCCATTGCTTGTTTTCTTGTGTATCGCTTGAATCAGTGCCCGGTCATTGCGCCAAACGCGCTCAAACGCCTACCGGACGAATCGGAATGGTGCGGCTCCCGCCCTCGCGGCGCTTGGCGCCGCCTTCGCCGTAACGGCTTTGCACATAGCGATCAACCAAGGCCGTGAACTCGGAGGCGATGTTGTCGCCCTTGAGGGTAACATCCTTTTGACCGTCGACGTAAACCGGCGCCACCGGCACTTCGCCGGTGCCGGGCAGCGAGATGCCGATATCGGCCAGCTTGCTCTCCCCCGGGCCGTTGACCACGCAGCCCATCACCGCCACCTTCATGTCTTCCACGCCCGGGTATTGCAAACGCCATACCGGCATCTGCGTGCGCAGATACGTCTGAATCTGATCCGCCAGCTCCTGGAAGAAGGTGCTGGTGGTGCGGCCGCAGCCCGGACAAGCGGTCACCAGCGGGGTAAAGCTGCGCAGGCCCATGGTCTGCAGCAACTCCTGCGCCACCACCACTTCCTTGGTGCGCGCCTCGCCCGGCTGCGGCGTCAGCGAGATGCGGATGGTGTCGCCTATGCCTTGCTGCAGCAAGATCGCCAACGCGGCGCTGGAGGCGACGATGCCCTTGGAGCCCATGCCGGCCTCGGTCAGGCCCAGGTGCAGCGGGAAATCGCAGCGGCTGCCCAGATCGCGGTACACGGTGATCAGGTCCTGCACATTGCTGACTTTGCAGGACAGCAGGATCTGCTCGGCCGGCAGCCCCAGTTCCATCGCCTTGTCGGCGGACTCCAGCGCGGACACGATCAAGGCTTCGCGCATCAGCCGCTCCAAGGGCAGCGGCTGGGCGACGCGGTTGTTGGCGTCCATCATCCTGGCCAGCAAAGCCTGATCCAGGCTGCCCCAGTTGACGCCGATGCGCACCGGCTTGCCGTATTCGATGGCGGTGCGGATCATGAAGGCGAATTTGTCGTCGCCCTTGGCGCCCTTGCCCACATTGCCCGGATTGATCCGGTATTTGGCCAGCGCGCGCGCGCAATCGGGATATTCCTTCAGCAGGCGATCGCCGTTGAAATGGAAATCGCCGACCAAGGGAACGGCACAGCCGGCATCGTCCAGCCGTTGGCGGATTTCCGCCACCTTGGCCGCCGCCTCCGGCGAGTTGACGGTGATGCGCACCAGCTCCGAGCCGGCTTCCGCCAGCTCCAGCACTTGCCGCACCGTGGCCGCCGCGTCCGCGGTGTCGGTGTTGGTCATGGACTGCACCACCACCGGAGCGTCCGATCCTACAATGACATGCCCCACCCTAGCCTGCAGGGTGGGGCGTCGCGCGATGTTCACGCTATCCATTCGCTACCTTGAATTACTTGAGTTCCAGCTTTGCCGTGGTGCCGCGGATCTTGTCCGTGAGGTCCACCGCTTGGCCATTGAAATTCACCGCCACTTGCGAGGCGTTGCCGATCACCAGTTTGAACGGCGGCGTGCCGACCGCTTCCTGGGTGCTGCCCGGCTGCAAGGTCTGGAACACCAGCTTCTTGCCGGTGGCGTCCACCACCGACACCCAGGCTTCCGCCTCCTTGACCGTCAACACCAGCTTGCCGCTGGCCGCCGCCGCCACGGCGGCGCTGGCCTGCGGTTTGGCGAGCGGCGGCGCAGACAGGACCGGGGCGCTGGCCACGCTCGCCGCCTTGACCGGCTGCGGCGCGGAGGCCGGAGCGGGCGCAGGAGTGACAGCCGGCGCCGAGGCGGGCGTCTCCGCGACGAAGGCGGCGGGAACGGAAGCCTCGCCCGTCGGCGCCGAAGACAGTTCGGTCGCCATGGCTGCGGACGCGTCCGCGGCCGCCCGGCCTTCGCCGCCACGGCTGCTGGCCAGCCACGCCACGCCGCCGCCCAGCGCCGCCACCGCCAGCAAGCCTACGATCCATTTGCCGGAAGATCCGCCCTCGTCCGACGCAGGCGTCTCGCCGGAATGCCCGGGCGCCTCGTGCGCGCCGTCGCGCACCAGATTGGCCACGTCGTTGACCGCGGAAGGAAACTGCCTGTCCAGCGCATGCATCAACGGTTCGGGGTCAATCTGCAAAAAGCGGGCGTAATTACGGACAAAGCCGCGCACGAAGGTCGCGCCCGGCAAGATTGTGAAATCGTCGCGTTCTATCGCCTCCAGCTGCCGCATCGACAGTTTCAGCCTATCCGCGACTTCCCCCAAGCCCATGCCTGCCGCCTCTCGGGCGGCTTTCAGCCGGGCGCCGACGCTGGAACCCGTCGGTTGTCCCTGTTGTTCGAATTGTTGCTCCATCCTCAGCTTCCACTCAACAGCAGTTGTGTTTCTTTGGAATCCGGATAGCGGTTCTTGAGCGCGACGGAACATTCGCTCTCCAACGCCCTGTTGCCGCTTTTGCGCCCGATCTGCACGCCAAGCCACAGGTCGTCGGCTTGCAGCGCCGCGCCCTTTCCCATCCGTTCGAAATAGAAAGCAGCCAATTTGGCATTACCCAGCCCAAGATGCAACTGTGCTAATTCCCGCAACGCGGGCGCGAAATTGGGCGCGGCGCGCAGCGCCGCCAGCAAGTAATCATTGGCCTGCTCTTGATTGCCGGCCTTGGCGCTGCAATGCCCCAGGTTCAAATAAGCCGTCTGAGGCGAATCATACAGCGGGTTGGCCAGCGCTTTCTGAAAATAGGACAAAGAATCCTGCAGCCGGTTTCGGTCGCACAGAAACAAACCGTAATTATTGTTCGCTTCCGGGTTGTTTGGATCCAGTTGCAGGGCTTTGCGGTAATTGGCTTCGGCGGGCCCTTCTTCGCGCAGCTGGGTCAAAACATAGGCGCGGGACACATAGGCCGGGACATAGGCCGGGTCCGCGGCGACGGCCAGATCCGCCGTTTCCAGCGCCACTTTGTAGTTGCCGATCTTGGCGTATTCGATCGCCAGCTGGCTGCGTATCGTCGCCAGCTCGCGCGACGTTTCGGGATCGGCGGCAAATGCGGTTGAACTCACAGCCATCCATAAGCAGGCCATCAACCCCATTTGCCGTATCGTCATTGCTTATTGTCCTCTACGAGCTGCATCCATTTGGCTTGACGGCGGGTTTTGTCCATCACCTGGCCGGCCAGCTGGCCACAGGCGGCGTCGATGTCGTCGCCGCGCGTTTTCCGCACCGTCACCACGTAACCGCGCTCCTGCAGAATTTCGCGGAACGCTCGAATCGCATTATTGCTGGAACGCTCGTAACCCGAGTTCGGGAATGGATTGAACGGTATCAGATTGAACTTGCACGGCACGTCCCGCACCAGTTCCAGCAGTTGGCGAGCATGTTCCGGCCTATCGTTGACACCGTCAAGCATCACGTACTCGAAAGTGATGAAGTCGCGCGGCGCCTTTTCCAGATAGCGCTGACAGGCCGCCATCAGCTGCGCCAGCGGGTATTTCTTGTTTATAGGCACAATCACGTCGCGAATGGCGTCATTGGGCGCGTGCAGCGACACCGCCAGCGCCACCGGGCATTCTTCGCGCAATCTGTCCATCTGCGGCACCAGGCCGGAAGTGGACAGGGTCACGCGTCTGCGGGACAGGCCGTAGCCATGGTCGTCCAGCATGATCTGCATCGCGCTGACCACATTGTCGAAGTTGGCCAGCGGCTCGCCCATGCCCATCATCACCACATTGGACACCACTCGTTCGTTCTTGGGCGTGACGCCCATCGCCTTGTTGGCCCACCACAGCTGACCGATGATTTCCGCGGTGGACAGATTGCGGTTGAAGCCTTGGCGGCCGGTGGAGCAGAAAGTGCACTCCAGCGCACAGCCTACCTGGGATGACACGCACAAGGTGCCGCGTTCATCCTCGGGGATGAAGACGGTTTCGACGCCGTTGCCGGTGCCTACGTCGAGCAGCCACTTGCGGGTGCCATCACTGGACGCCTGCCCGGTCATCAGCGAGGGGACCTTCACTTCGGCGCGCTCATGCAGCTTGGCGCGCAGGCTCTTGGCCAGATCGGTCATCGCGTCGAAGTCGGCTTCCGCCATCTGGTGCATCCAGCGCATCACTTGCTTGGCGCGAAACGGTTTCTCGCCCATTTCGGCGAAATGCCGGGTCAGCTGGTCCAGATTGAAGTCGAGCAGGTTGGTTTTCATGCATTCCTCGGGATAAAGCAAAGGCGGTGTGGACGACCGCCTTTTAGACGGAGCCCGTCCATGACGACGGGCTCCGCAAACAACGGAGTACTCTTTAGAGATTAGCGGGCGCTGATCTCGGATGCAGCAAAGAAATAAGCCACTTCGATCGCGGCGTTTTCCGCGCTGTCGGAACCATGAACGGCGTTGGCGTCGATGGAGTCGGCGAAATCGGCGCGGATGGTGCCGGCTTCAGCCTTCTTCGGATCGGTCGCGCCCATCAGTTCGCGGTTTTTCAGCACGGCGTTCTCGCCTTCCAGCGCCTGGATCATCACCGGGCCGGACACCATGAAGTCAACCAGGTCCTTGAAGAACGGACGTTCTTTGTGCACGGCGTAGAAGCCTTCGGCTTCGGCGCGGGACAGTTGCTTCATCTTGGCGGCCACGATTTTCAGGCCGGCGGATTCGAAACGATCGTAGATTTTGCCGATGACGTTTTTACCAACGGCGTCCGGCTTAACGATGGACAAGGTGCGTTCAATTGCCATATAAATTCTCCCAAACATCAAGACAAGTGGCTAAACTTGAGTATTATGCAGCCACTCGGGTTACCCAATTTTGACGAACCCGATATTTTAGCAGTGTTTTCAACCATGTGCTGCACATTTCTCAAGTCTCACGGACCATGCGCGAACAAAATCAACAAGACCCCGACAAGACCGGCGGCGAGGCCGAACTCAACAGCAAACTGAAAAAGCGTTTGCTGATCGCCGGCGGCCTGGTCGCCGTGGCGCTGGCCGCCATTCCGCTGACCGACAGTTTCAACAAACCCAAGGTGGAAATGACCGCCAGCAGCCAGAGCCCCAGTTCCGGCAAGATCATCAAGCCCGCCTCCGCTCCAGCTGAAGCGCCGCCGGCGCCCGCGCCCGCCAGCGCGCCGACGGCGGAAAGCAGCGCGCCCGCGACGGAGCCCGCCGGCGCGCCGCAAGCGCCCAGCGTAGCCAGCCCGGCCAGCCCGGACCTGGACAAGACTCCGGCCGTGGTCAACAACCGCCCGCCGGTCCATGCCGCCGCGCCGACGCCGGCGCACGAGCGCGCGGCGGCGAAAGCGCCTCCCGCGCCAAGCGCCGCAGCGGCTCCGCCGCAGACGGCAGCCGCCAAAGCCGCGCCGGCCGAAGCCGTCAAAGCCGCCCCGCCCGCCGCCGCCATCGCGGCGGACAAGCCCGTCGCGCCGGTCAAGGAAGCCCCTGTCAAGGCCAAGCCGGCCGGCAGCTCCATCGGTTATCAAGTCCAGCTGGGCCTGTTCTCCAGCATCGGCAACGCCGAAAAGCTGGTGAAGGAGCTGAAACAGCACGGCATCCCGGCCCACACCGTCACCCGCGTGCAGGTCGGCCCGTTCAAGAGCCGCGCCGAAGCCGACGAAACCATGGAGAAGTTGCGCGGCCTGGGTTATGCGCCCTTGCTGGCGCCCGCCGGACAATAAGACGAAATAAAAAAAGCCCTCTCCGCAATGCGGAGAGGGCAAGCTCTGAACTCACTCAAACAATCGGAACAGAACGCACCGCCGCGCGCGGCGCGGCCCAAGCCGCGAAGACCGGCCAGCGGCCCTCCGCCCCATCCCTTTTGTCAGCGCATTCTCGCCGCCCGCCCCTCAAGACTCAAACAATCTCAAAGCAGGCTCAAGCCGCGTCCCATGTGAAAAACCCTCTTCGCCGGCGAAGAGGGTTGATGCGTCCAGTCCTTTCCGGCCGTCAACTCCAGTCCAGAATCACCTTGCCGCTCTGGCCGGACAACATGGCGTCAAAGCCCTGCTGGAACTCCGCCACCGGGAAGTGGTGGGTGATGATGGGGGTGATGTCCAGACCGGACTGGATCAGGGCCACCATCTTGTACCAGGTCTCGAACATTTCGCGGCCGTAGATGCCCTTGATTTCCAGGCCCTTGAAGATGACGTGGTTCCAGTCGATGGCGGTGTCGGCCGGGGGAATCCCCAGCAAGGCCACTTTGCCGCCGTGGTTCATGGTGTCCAGCATCTGACGGAAGGCCTGCGGATTGCCGGACATTTCCAGGCCGACGTCGAAGCCCTCGCTCATGTGCAATTCGGCCATCACTTGCTTGAGGTCCTGCTTGGCCACGTTCACCGCGCGGGTCGCGCCCATTTTGCGCGCCAGTTCCAAGCGGTATTCGTTGACGTCGGTGATCACCACGTGGCGCGCGCCGACATGGCGCGCAATCGCCACCGCCATGATGCCGATCGGACCCGCGCCGGTGATCAACACGTCCTCGCCCACCAGATTGAAGCTGAGCGCGGTGTGCACCGCATTGCCGAAGGGGTCGAAGATGGACGCCAGATCGTCGGAAATGTCGTCCGGAATCGGGAAGGCGTTGAAGGCCGGAATCACCAGATACTCGGCGAACGCGCCCTCGCGATTGACGCCCACGCCGAAGGTGTTGCGGCACAGGTGGCGGCGGCCGGCGCGACAGTTGCGGCAATGGCCACAGGTGATGTGTCCTTCGCCCGACACGCGCTGGCCAATGCTGAAGCCCTGCACTTCCGAGCCGATGTCCTCGATCACGCCGACGTATTCATGGCCGACGTGCATCGGCACCGGGATGGTTTTTTGCGCCCAGTCGTCCCAGTTCCAGATATGAATGTCCGTTCCGCAGATCGCGGTCTTGCGAATACGGATCAATAGATCGTTGTGGCCGATTTCCGGCTTGGCCACATCGGTCATCCACAGGCCGCGCTCGGCCTTCAGTTTGGATAATGCTTTCATTGCTGTTCCTATCCGCCGCGGCGCCCTCTTGGGCGCGCGGCGCTACGCCTCAGATCACGCCGAGCTCGCGGCCCACTTTGATGAAAGCCGCCACCGCCAGCCTAACCTGTTCTTCGCTGTGGCGCGCCGACATCTGGGTGCGGATGCGCGCCTTGCCCTTGGGCACCACCGGGAAGGAGAAGCCGATCACGTACACGCCCTCTTCCAACAGCTTGGCCGCCATCTCGCCCGCCAGCCGCGCATCGCCCAGCATCACCGGCACGATGGGATGCTGGCCCGGCACCAGGGTGAAGCCGGCCGCGCTCATTTCCTGGCGGAACACTTCGGCGTTGCGGCGCACCTTGGCGCGGAGCTCCGCGCCTTCCCCGCCCTTGAGGATGTTCAGCACTTCCAGGCTGGCGGCGGCGATGGCCGGAGCCAGGGTGTTGGAGAACAGATACGGACGCGAACGCTGACGCAGCAGATCGATGACGGCTTTGCGGCCGGACACATAGCCGCCGGACGCGCCGCCCAGGGCCTTGCCCAGGGTGCCGGTGTAGATGTCGATGCGATCGGCCACGCCGCACAGCTCCGGCGTGCCGGCGCCGCTGTCGCCGATGAAGCCGACGGCGTGGGAATCGTCCACCATCACCAGCGCGCCGTGGCGTTCGGCCACTTCGCACAGGGTTTTCAGATCGGCGATGATGCCGTCCATGGAGAACACGCCGTCGGTGACGATCAGCTTGAAGCGCGCGCCGGCCTGCTCGGCGGCGACCAGCTGCGCCTCCAGATCGGCCATGTCGTTGTTCTTGTAACGGAAGCGCTTGGCCTTGGACAGGCGCACGCCGTCGATGATGGACGCGTGATTGAGCTCATCGGAAATCACCGCGTCTTCTTCGCCCAGCAGGGTTTCGAACACGCCGCCGTTGGCGTCGAAGCAGCTGGAATACAGAATGGTGTCGTCGGTGCCCAGAAAGCCGGAAATCGCCTGCTCCAGGTCCTTGTGCACTTGCTGGGTGCCGCAGATGAAGCGGACCGAGGCGCAGCCGTAGCCGAAGTCGTCCATGCCCTTCTTCGCCGCCTCGATCAGGCGCGGGTCGTCGGCCAGGCCCAGGTAGTTGTTGGCGCAGAAATTCAGCACATTGCTGCCGTTGCTCAAGGCGATGTCCGCGCGCTGCGGCGTGGCGATCACGCGCTCGGGCTTTTCAAAACCGTCGGCGCGAATCTGCGCCAGCGTGGCTTCTAGGTGGGCTAAGTAGGTTCGGTTCATGACTGTCCTTGTCCAGGGATGACAAAAGAATCACCATTGCGCCGCCGGATCCGCGGCGACTCAAAACTGGCACCATTCTAGCCCAGCCATTTCACAGCCATCAGTGACAGTTCAATGCGTTTTTCCAAGATACTGTAACCTTGATAAATTAATACGAACCAACACTGTCACCATAAAATACCGCACGACAACTATCGTCACTTCAAATATTTGGCGATGATTTTTTCCAGCTTCCCGCTTTCGCGCAATTGCTGAAACGCCCTGCTCAGCCTCAGCGCGGTCGCATCCGACATTTTCGGACTGCAGGCCAGATAAATGCTGGTGGTTTGCACCTGCAAGGCCTCGCGGATGCTGTCCGTCGGCGTGCCCACCTGTTTGATGGTGTAGTTGGCCACCACGTCATGCACCGCCCAGATGTCCGCCACGCCCGCCGCCAGTTCGCGCTCGGCCTCCTCCGGCGTAGGTCTGACCGAATACCCTATATTGTTTTTTTTCAGATACTCCGCCAACGAGGAGCCCAGCAGCACCACGACGCGCTTGCCCTTGGCGTCGTCCAGCGAGTTCAAGACCACGGGATGATGCGTATTGATGAACAAGGATTGCTTGCTTTCCATCACCAGCCCCACCCAGCGATACATTTTCTCTCTCTCCGGGGAGCGGGTAAAAGGCGTCAGACAACTGTCCGCGTCTTGCTGCACCTGCATTTGGGCGCGCTTCCAGGGGATCTCCGGCATGCGCACACTCAAGCCGGCCAATTGCAGCGCCTGGGCCACCGCCTCCGCGGCGATGCCGCTCAATTTGCCGCCCTCTCCTTTCAACACCAGCGGCGGATACTCCACGCTGTAGACGGAGAGCGTCGACGGCTCCGCCGCCAACGCCGCCATGCACCACAAGCCGCTTATCGCCCACCCCAGTTTCATCCCGCACCTCCGCCCGATGCCCATGCCCGTCACAGTCCTTAACATGATTTTTAGTCCAGCCGCCGGCGTTTGCGCACAGAAACCGCGCAGCCGCGGGCTGCGATGCTAAAATCGGCGCCATGTCCTTGCGCGTCCGCCTTATTTCCAGCTCCCTGTCCCTGCTGCTTGCCGCCTGCGCCAGCACCTCGCAACCCGCCGCGGTGGAGTCCGCCGGCTTTTACCGCGTCAAACCGGGAGACACCCTGTTTCGCATTGCCCAGAACCACCGGGTCAGCGTGGCGAACCTGGTGCGCTGGAACGGGCTGAAAGACCCGGGCAGCATCAATGCAGGGCAATTGCTGCGCGTATCGCCCCCCGGCGGCTCCGCGCAAGCCTCCGCCAAGCCCGGCCGTCCGCAGCCCAGCCGGCCCGCGGCCAAGCCTTCCGCCTCCGAGCCCAGCAAGCCCGCGCCTCGGCCGACGGCCAATATCAAGCTGATCTGGCCGGCCAAGGGCCCCGTCATCGCCAAGTTCAACGGCCAGGGCAGCAAGGGCATAGACATCGCCGGCGAGGCGGGCGCCCCCATCCGCGCGGCGGCCGGCGGCAAGGTCACCTACTCCGGCAAAGGCATCCGCAGTTACGGCAATCTATTGATCATCCAGCATGACAATGCCCACCTCACCGTCTATGCTCACAATCAGTCCTTGCTGGTCAAGGAAGGGCAAGCGGTCAAGGCCGGCGACACCATCGCCACCATGGGCAGTTCCGGCACCACCCGGGTCAAGCTGCACTTTGAACTGCGCGTCCGCTCTTCGGCGGTCGATCCCCTGCCCTATCTGACGGACTGAGCCGCACGGCGGCGGAGCGCTTGTCAGCGCCGGCGGCGTACGCGCAAAATACATTCCTTATCTGATGCGCAACCTATCGCCCGGACAGCACGGTTTCCACTGCGCGGGCCCGAAGCGAGGAAGTCGAGAAGGCAAGCCGATGGGGAGATTACTGTTACTTGGCAGCTTGCTGCTGGCCCTTGCCGCCAACGCCCACGCCGCCAAGATCGTCAAGGTGGCCTTTGGCGAATCGCTGGAGCCCTATGTGATGGAGGGCGGCAAGAGCGGGCTTGAAGTGGAGATCGTGCGCGCCGCCTTGCAAGAGCGCGGCTACCGGATAGAACCGGTTTTCTTTTCCCAACCCCGGCTGCCGATGGCGCTGAAGAACAAGGACATCGACGCGGTGGCCACCGTGGGCGAGCAGGCCGGATTGCAAGCCGAGTATTCCGACGTCTACATCAGCTACGAGGATGTGGCCATCACCCTCAGCAGCCGCCGCATCCAGCTGCACCAAGCCAAGGAGTTGGGCGCCTATCGGGTGCTGGCCTTTTCCCTGGCCAGGCAATACCTGGGCGAAGCCTTCAAGGACATGGCCCGAAGCAATCCCAACTACGCGGAAACCGCCAATCAGGTGGATCAAAACCGGCTGCTGTACCGCGGCTCCGTGGACGTGGTGGTGGCCGACCGCAACATCTTTGCCTGGATGAACCACAAGCTCGCCACCCAGTTCAAGGAAAAAACCGCGCCGGTGGACATTCACCGGCTGTTCGCCCCCACCGTGTACCGGATGGCCTTCCGCAGCGCCCCCCTGAAGGACGAGTTCAACCTGGGCTTGCGCGCGATACAAAAAAGCGGCGCCTACAAGCAAATCGTGAATCGTTACCAGAACCTCTGAGCGCGATTGCCGATGACAGCAAGATAGCCTAACCTTCACGGTTTGATTCCGCACCGTCCCGCGCACCGTGAAACCGTCCCGTTTGCTGTTTGCCCTTTTGCCCGCGCTGCTGAGCGCCTGCGCCACCGTCAGTCCGCCGGCCCCGGTCGCCGCTCCCGTCGTCGTCGCGCCCGTCCCCCCCGAGCCGGAGGCCCCTGCGCCGGCGGTCGAAACGCCGCCCTCGCCTCCGCCGGTGAGCGCGCCGCCGCTCAGGCCCGCCTACAACGATCCGCAGGCCGGGCGCCTGTTGCTCAACCGCCTGCTGCCGGCCAAGATCCGCGACCGCCAGGGCTGGAGCAACGACATGCTCTCTGCCTTCACCCACCTGAAGATCCCCTACACCGCGGAGAATTTCTGCGCGCTGGCGGCGGTGATCGAACAGGAGTCCAGCTGGCAGGCCGATCCCACCGTGCCCAATCTGCCCGCCATCGTCTGGGACAAGATCGCCGAGCGGGCCCACGGCTATCTGATCCCGCTGCCGGTGGTCAAAGCCGCGCTGATGAAGACATCGCCCAACGGCAAAAGCTATAAGGCGCGCATCGACAGCCTCCGCACCGAAAGGGAAATGAACGATCTGTTCGAAGACATGGCGCGCGAGGCCAGCAAGCTGGGCCTGCCGATGAGCATGAAGAACCCGATCCGCACCGGCGGGCCGATGCAGGTCAGCGTCGAGTTCGCCGAAGGCCACGTCAGAGTCTGGCCCTATCCCTATCCGCGCAGCGGCAGCGTGCGCCAGGAAGTGTTCACCCGCCGCGGCGGCGTCTACTTCGGCGCGGCCATCCTGCTGCAATACCCTGCGCCTTACAGCCAGATGCTGTACCGCTTCGCCGACTTCAACGCCGGCCGCTACAGCAGCCGCAACGCGGCTTTCCAAGCCGTGATGGAGAAACTCAGCAGCAAGGACCTGACGCTGGACGGCGACCTGCTCAGCTACAAGGACGGCAAGGTCTACCCCAGCACCACCCAGAGCGCGGTCATCAGCCAGGGCGGCAAACTGGGCATGGGCCAGGGTGAGATTCTGCGCGACCTGAAACTGGAAAAAAGCGCCGCCTTCGGCCAAAGCGAGCTCTACCGCAAAACCTACGCGCTGGCGGACCAGCGCTTCGGCAAGCCCGCGGCGCGCGAACAACTGCCGCAGATCGATCTAAAAAGCCCCAAGATCACCCGCAAGCTGACCACCGAGTGGTTCGCCAAGCGCGTGGACGGCCGCTATCAGAGCTGCCTGGCCCGCGCGCGTTGACCTCAAAACCGCCGCGATTATAATCCCACGTCATCACCCGCCGGCGCCGCTCCCGACGCCGGCGCCGGGCGGGCCTGGCTCGTCCGGCACAACAAGGCGAATTCATTCATGCGCACCACGCTCTCCTACTTCACCGGCTCGCTGCTGTTCAGCGTCGTCGTGCTGGCCGCCGCCGGCTGGTACGGCTTCCAGCTGGGCGGCCCCGCCATGGCCAGCTCTTTCCTGGTCACCGCCCTGGTGCTGGCGATTCTGGAAACCAGCGTTTCCTTCGACAACGCGGTCGTCAACGCCAGCGTGCTGCAGGCGATGAGCTCCTTGTGGCGCAAACTCTTCATGACGGTGGGCATCGCCGTCGCCGTGTTCGGCATGCGCATCCTGTTTCCGCTGCTCATCGTCGCCGTCGCCGGCGACACGCCCTTGCTCGAGGCCTTCTCCATCGCCACCCGCGAACCGCTGCGCTACCAGCAGATCATGCACGACTCGCATCTGATGATCATGGGCTTCGGCGCCACCTTCCTGCTGATGGTGGTGGTGGAATACTTCGTCAAAAAGGAAAAGGACGAACACTGGCTGCCGGCCGTCGAGCCGCTGCTGGCCCGATTGGGCTCGGTTGAAAACGCGCAGTCGATGATCGCCATCCTGTTGATCGCGCTGGTGGCCGCCGCCATTCCCGCCGGACAGAAGATGGAGTTTCTCAGCAGCTGTTTCTGGGGCTATGTGGTGTTCATGGCGCTACATGTGTTCAAGCAGCTGTTCGGCGGCATGGACATTCAGACCGCCGCGGCCAAGAACGGCCTGATCGGCTTCGTCTATCTGGAAACGCTGGACGCCAGTTTCTCCATGGACGGCGTGATCGCCGCCTTCGCCATCACCAATAATTTCTGGCTGATCGCCGCCGGGCTCGGCATAGGCGCGATGTTCGTGCGTTCGATGACCATTCTGCTGGTGGAGCGCAACATCATCGGCCAGTTCAAATACCTGGAGACTTCCGCGTTCTGGGCCATCGGCGCCCTGGTCGCCATCATGTTCGCCGCCGCGCTCCACGTAGAGCTGGGCGAAGTGCTCACCGGCCTGATCAGCGTCGCCATCATCGGTCTGGGCATCGTCACCAGCCTGCCGGGGCGCAAGCGCCGGCGCGACTGAAACGCCCGCTCCGCCATGCGAACAGGCCTGGAATCCAGGCCTGTTCGTTTAGAGCGGCGACTTCCTTGCGCCGGCGCGCCTTGCTTCGGCCGTGAAACCGACTTTTGTTAGCCGCTCTTATCCGTCAAAGCCGATAACTGGCTCCCGTCATCAGCTTGGCGGACAGCTTCATCGCCCCCTTGACCGGAGCCGGCAATGGGGCCGCGCCCAGATCGTGGGCCATGTCCGCATGCTTCAATTCGTCGTCGCGCATCTGCTCGACGATGGCGCGGCTCTTGGCGTCCGCCTCCGGCAACAGCTTCAGATGGCTGTCCAGATGCGCGCCCACCTGTTGCTCGGTTTCCTCCAGAAAGCCCAGATTCCACTTATCGCCCAACACCCCGGCGGCCACGCCTATCGCCAGCGAACCGGTGTACCACAGCGGGTTGAACACGCTGGGCCGGCCGCCCAGCTCGCGAATGCGCCGCTCGGTCCAGGCCAGATGCTCCACCTCCTCCTGCGCCGCTTGGCACAAGGCTTCGCGCGCCTGCGGCGTGCGCGCCGTCAGCGCCTGCCCCTGGTATAAAGCCTGGGCGCACACCTCGCCGCAATGGTTCACCCGCATCAGGCCCAAAGCGTGCCGCTTCTCCTCCGCAGCCAGCTCCGCCTCGTCCAGCGCCGCGTCAGGATGCGGCCGCAGGCTTTGCGCGGAAGCAAACAGGGTGCGCAGCCCCTTGTCGAACTCGACGATCCATTTGTCCAGCATCAATCGCTCTTTCTCGCGCTCACTCAATCGCCGGCGATTATACCCGCCCGATACGCGACGCGGCAGCTACTGCTATAATTGCGCGGTTTATCGAAACATTGTGTTCAACACGCTCAACAAGGATTCCCTGATGGATCTCGCTAGCATCGGCCCGGGCAAAGACATGCCGGGCGACTTCAACGTCGTCATCGAAATCTCCGCCAACGCCGCCCCGATCAAGTACGAATTCGACAAAGACTGGAACGCGCTGGTGGTTGACCGCTTCATGGGCACCTCCATGATGTATCCGGCCAACTACGGTTTCGTGCCGCAAACCCTCGCCGGCGACGGCGATCCGGTTGACGTGCTGGTGGTGACCCCCTTCCCGCTGCCTCCGGGCGTGGTGGTGCGCTGTCGCGCGCTGGGCCTGATCAAGATGGAAGACGAGTCCGGCGTTGACGCCAAGCTGGTGGCCGTGCCGGTGGAAAAACTGTGCCCGATGTACAAGTCCATCCAGAAACTGGAAGACCTGCCGGAACTGCTGCGCAACCAGATGGTGCACTTCTTCGAACACTACAAAGACCTGGAAAAAGGCAAGTGGGTCAAAGTGCAAGGCTGGGGCACGCTGGACGACGCCAAGACCGAACTGGTCGACGGCATCGCCAACTTCGAAAAATAAGCGCTCGGCGCTTATCCCAAGACAACCGGCGCGCGTCGCCGGTTTTTTCATGCCCGGCGTTTGCCTCCGCACATTCGCCAACGCTGATATTGCAACGCAATATGCCATCATTATTTGCTACAATCGCTGAGGCTTGGACACCGCGGCCGCCCGCAGTTAGAAAAGCAAGTGATTGTTACTAAATACCATAAATAATTCTTTTACCCGTCGCCGCATTGCAGGTATCGTTCCATTAGAACCTGCGACGGCCCCGCGGGCTAAAGTAAAACAAGGCCTTGCGGCTGAAAAGCGGAATGCGCATACGGCAGATAGGCGCTTCGAAGGGGTTCTCAAAGACCGTACGCCGGCGCGCGGCGGATCGTGAACCGCTTCCGGGAGCCCGCCCGCGTTCAGGACCGCAATGCCCCGAACATGGCCCCATGCCCCGCCGCCTGTCGTCGCCATGGCGTCGGGCAGCCCAACCGGAACCATAGTGACCTATATCGCCCAAGGCTCAGCACCGCAACTCCACTGGCTCCAGCAGCGCCTGGCCAGCCGGGGTTTGCCCGCGTCCGCCGGCGCGAGCGGTCCGCCGTCCTGGCTGCCTGGCGATTGGCAAGGCTTTTACCTGTCTTCCGGCTGCTGGATCAATATCGACCCCCTGCATCAAGCTCCGCTGCCTCCCCGCCTGCGGCTCTGCCGCAAGCACGAGGTCCAGTTGCTGGAGCTGGACGGCGCCTGGCAGGCGCTGGGCTCGGACTTCGGCTTCATGCTGTTGCTGGGCGCCGACCCCGCGCCGACCGCCGACGCCTTGGCCTTGCTGGACGCGCTGGCGCCGCTGCCGGCCGCCTGGCTGCGCTGCGGCCCGACGGGCAGCGCGCGCTACACCCGCCAGGTCTGGGAAGCGCTGCTGTTCATGCTGAGACGGCAGACGCCGCCCAGCCCGGCCACGCAAACCGCGCCGGACTGGGAAACCGGGCTGCGCGGGCAATGGCGGCTGTGGGAACAGCTGGTGCGCCTGTCGCAACGCTATCTGCGGGAACGCAAGCTGCCCGAGGACAATCCGACGGCGCGGCGGGACTTCGCCGAACCGCCGCGGGAGCAAGAACACTACGCCGCCAGCCTGGCCGGGCTGATCGTGCAGGCGGACGGCTGCCAGCAGGCCTGGCGGCAATTATGGAACGACTTCGCCGCCCAAGCTCCTCTGAGCCCCAAAAACTAAAAAGCCCGCGAGAACGCGGGCTTTTTTTCACGACAAGGCCGGAATCAGGCGGCGCTGGTCGCCTTCTTGCCGCGGGCGACGGCGGCACTGGCGGCCTTGGCCGAATTGGTGGCGGCTTCCACGCTGGCTTCGGCGATTTCCGCGCTCACTTTCTTGGCGGTCTTGGACACGCTTTCGAAAGCGGCGTTGGAGGTGTTCACCAGGCTTTTCAGAGCGGACACCGCGGCGTCGGAGCCGGCCGGCGCGTTCTTGGACAGACGGTCCAGATTGCTCAGCAGGGTCTGATTGCCTTCGGCGATCTGCTCTTCGACAAAAGCGGCCAGTTCATTCTGGGTGGTCAGCGCGGCGTCGTAGACATTGCGCGCCACGGAGAAAGCCTGATCGATGGACGGCTGAGCCAGGCTGCTCTGCACTTCGGCGAAGGCTTTGGGATCCTTGGCTTCGCTCAGCGCCTTGATCGCCTGGGCGTTGTCGGCCAACAGCTTGCGCGACAGGTCCAGTTGCAGCGCGGCCAGACGCTCGGCGCCGGCCAGCACGATGGAGGAGAAACGCACGGCCTTGTCGAACTGCGACTGGCCGAGAGCGGAGAATTCTTGAGTAGTGGTAAACATGACGACTCCTAAAAAATATCCAAAATTGACAGCTCAGCAACGACAGCGAACTTAACCTGCGCCCTTGATGTTGCATCGCAACAATTGCCATTCTGGCGGGTCGACTCTCTCGAGTCAAGAAAATGTTGCAACGCACAAGCGGCTAAACCGCTATTTTTCATGAATTTTTGCAACACAAACATTCCAAAGACATTACGGAAACGCGCTTCCTTTCTTCTCCGCGCGACGATTCCCTCAATTGCAACACTTGCCTGCGTCCAAGCCCGCCGCCTCGGCCGATTTCGGCCTTTTGGCCCCAAGCCGAGCAACGCCATTGAAAGCCTGTCAGCAACCCAGTACACTCGCCCCATAGAATAAATCTATCTACATGAAGCCAAGTACAATGAGCCCTGCGGCCAACGCATTCGACATAAAATCCGCCAGCCTGGATCTGCTGGCGCTCTTGCTGCGCACCGACGACCTGGACGAACTGAGCCAGGCGCTGGACGCGCGTTTCGGCACCGGCCACGACGCGCCGGCGGAAGCCTTCGTCCTCGACGTGGAAGCCTTGCCCGCCCCGGCCGAGCTGGATTACGGCCGCCTGCTGCCCATGCTCAGCCGCCGCGGCATCCGCGCGGTGGCCCTGCGCCACCCCAGCACCGCGCTGGCCGGCGTCGCCAGCCAGTTCGGCCTGGCCTACACCAGCAGCGCCACGCCGGCGCGCTCGGCGCAAAGCGCGCCGGAACCCGCCGACAAGCCCGCCGCGCCGGAACCGGCTCCGGCCACCGGCGCCATGATCGTCGACCGTCCTGTGCGCGCCGGCCAGCAAATCTACGCCAAGGGCTGCGATCTGATCGTGCTGGCCATGGTCAGCGCCGGCGCGGAAGTGATCGCCGACGGCAATATCCATATCTACGCGCCCTTGCGCGGCCGCGCTCTCGCCGGCGCGCGCGGCAACGCCGGCGCCCGCATTTTCGCCCGCAGCATGGAGGCCGAACTGGTGTCCATCGCCGGAGTCTATCGAACTATCGAACAAGCCTTGCCCGACAGCATTCTGGGCAAGCCAACTCAAATCTATCTCGAGAACGAGCGCCTGGTCATGACCGCGCTCGGCGAGTAACAAGCCATTATTCAAAGGGATCGACTGTGGCAAAAATCATCGTTGTGACGTCCGGCAAGGGTGGCGTCGGTAAAACCACTACCAGTGCCAGCTTCTCCTCCGGCCTGGCGTTGCGCGGTCACAAAACCGTCGTCATCGACTTCGACGTCGGTTTGCGCAACCTGGACCTGATCATGGGTTGCGAACGCCGCGTGGTCTATGACCTGATCAATGTCGTCAACGGCGAAGCCAGCCTGAACCAGGCGCTGATCAAGGACAAGAACTGCGACAACCTCTACATCATCCCCGCCTCGCAAACCCGCGACAAAGACGCCTTGACGCTGGACGGCGTGGAGAAGGTGTTGAACGACCTGGCCGAAGCCGGCTTCGAATACATCGTCTGCGACTCGCCGGCCGGCATTGAAAAAGGCGCGCTGATGGCGCTGTACTTCGCCGACGAAGCGCTGATCGTCACCAATCCGGAAGTCTCCTCGGTGCGCGATTCCGACCGCATCCTGGGCATTCTGTCCTCCAAGTCCAAGCGCGCGGAAGAAAGCCGCGAGCCGGTCAAGGAACACCTGCTGATCACCCGCTACTCCGCCGGCCGCGTCGACAAGGGCGAAATGCTGTCGGTGGACGATGTGAAGGAGATTCTGCGCGTGCCGCTGCTGGGCGTGATTCCGGAGTCGCAGACCGTTCTGCAAGCCTCCAACTCCGGCACCCCGGCCATCCACCTGAAAGGCTCGGACGTCGCCGACGCCTATTCCGACGTGGTGGCCCGTTTCCTGGGCGAAGAGCGCCCGATGCGTTTCCTCGATGCCCCCAAAGTGGGCATTCTGAAGCGCCTCTTTGGAGGTTAAGTCATGTCCCTGATCGAAATGATCTTTGGCAAGCGCCAGAAAACCGCGGCCATTGCCAGAGAACGCCTGCAAATCATCCTGGCCCACGAACGCAACGGCCGCAGCGCGCCCGACTATCTGCCGGCGCTGCAGCGCGAATTGATGGAAGTGATCTCCAAATACGTCGCGGTCAATCTGGACGACATCAAGGTGCAAGTGGAGCGCCAGGACGACTTCGAAGTGCTGGAAGTCAATATCGTGCTGCCGGAGCACCAGCGCTGAGCCATGACGCTGACCGAACTTCGCTATATCGTCGCGGTGGCGCGGGAGCGCCACTTCGGCCGCGCCGCGCAAAGCTGCTTCGTCAGCCAGCCGACGCTGTCCATCGCCATCAAGAAGCTGGAGGACGAACTGGGCGTCACGCTGTTTGAGCGCGGCGGCCAGGAAGTCAGCGTCACCGAGATCGGCGAACGCATCATCGAGCAATCGCAACGCGTGCTGGAGGAGGCCGAAACCGTCAAACGCCTGGCCGGCGAACATCAGAACGAATTGGTGGGCCCGCTGAAGCTGGGGGTGATTTTCACCATCAGCCCCTATCTGCTGCCGCGGCTGATCCCGGCCTTGCGCATCCTGGCGCCGGACATGCCCTTGATCCTGGAGGAGAACTACACCTCCCGGCTTTCGGAAATGCTCAAGCGCGGCGAAGTGGACGCCATCATCGTGGCCGACCCCTTCGACGAGGCCGGCACCGTGGCGAGCCCGCTGTACGACGAGCCCTTCGTCGTCGCCACGCCCAAGGGCCATCCCTGGGAAAAGCTGGGCGCCATCGCCGCCAATCAGCTGGCCGACGAAAGCGTCCTGCTGCTGACCCAGGGCAATTGCTTCCGCGATCAGGTGCTGCAGGCCTGCAGCGATCTGGCCAGCCGGCAGAGCCACGGCGGCACACTGGCCGCCAATCTGCAGGGCAGCTCGCTCAACACCATCCGCCACATGGTGGCCAGCGGCATGGGCGTCACCGTGATGCCGTCCACCTCGATAGGCCCCACCGACGAATCCTTATTGTCGGTGGTGCCGTTCAAGACGCCGGCGCCGCAGCGCCGCGTGCTGTTGGTGACGCGCAAGCAGTTCTTCCGCAAGAAGGCGATAGACACCCTGCAACAGGCGGTCTTCCGCTCCGGGCTGGAAGGCGTCGCCATGCTGGAAGGCGAAGCGCCGGCGCAATAAGCCGGCTCCCGCCCCCAAACGAGACAACCGCTGCGCGCCCTGCCGCAGCGGTTTTTTTCCGCCCCACCACCGCAAGGAGTTTCCCCGTGTCTCAATTGCGCAGCATTGAAATCAAAGCCTTCGTGCCCGCCCGCGACTACGCGCTGTCGCAGCGCTTTTACGCCGATCTGGGCTTCGAGCAAAAGTCGGACAGCCACGGCGTCAGCTATTTCGTCCATGGCCAGTGCAGCTTCCTGCTGCAGGACTTCTATCATCCGCAATTGGCGGAAAACCTGGTCTTGCACTTGCTGGTCGACGATGTCGACGCCTGGCACCGCCAATGGCTGGCCCAGGGCGTCGCCGAGCGCTATCCAGCCAAGATAGGCCCGCTCGTGGACCAGCCCTGGGGCATGCGCGACTTCTGCCTGCACGATCCCTCCGGCGTGCTGTGGCGCGTCGGCCAGAACCTGTAAGCCGCCGCGGGCCGGGCCCTCACACAGCGCGGCCAAGCTCCTCCTTCAGTATCGCGAACAGGCTTTCCGGCCTCCCGTTCAGGAAGAAGTGATCGCCGGGCAGGATCTCGCTGCGAAAACCGCCGGTGGCATAGCCCTGCCAGGAAGCGGCCGCCTCGACGCCGCCCTCTTCTTCGCTGCCGCCCAGGGCGACGATGCGGCAGCTCAAAGGGGGACGCGGCGCGGGACGGTAAGTCTCTATCGCCTCGAAATCGGCGTGCAGCACCGGCAGGATGACCTGGACCAGTTCCGGATGGGCCAGCACTTCCGCCGGCGTGCCGTTCATGCGCATCACCTCGTCCAGAAACTCATCGTCCGGCAAGCCGTGTATCGGCCGCTCTCTCGGCGGCAGATGCGGCGCGGCGCGCCCGGACACGATCAGGCAGCAGGGCGCCGGCAGGCCGCGCGCCCGCGCCCGCTGGGCCACCTCGAAAGCCAGGCTCGCCCCCATGCTGTGCCCGAACAGGGCGTAAGGCCGGTCCAGCAGCGGCGCGATCGCGTCCGTCGCCTCCTCGGCCTGCTGATCCAGCCGGTAGCGCAGCGGATCGTGAAAGCGCCGCCCCCGCCCCGGCGGATGCATGGGCAGCACATCGACCGCGGCCGGCAAGCGCTCCGCCCAGCCGCGGTACACCGCCGCGCTGCCGCCGGCGTAAGGGAAGCAGAACAGGCGCAAGGCCGCGGCTTGGCCGGCCGGCGCGGCGTCCACCCAGCCGCGGTTCACGGCGCCACCTTGCGGATGAAGCCGCCGGCTTCTTTGATCGCCGCCCTCGCTTCCGGCAGCATCGGCGTCAGGGTGGCCCAGGCGTGCGGCAGCCGCCGCCACACTTTGAAATCCACGCCGACGCCGGCCGCGCTCGCCTTGCTGGCCACGCGCGCGGCGTCGTCCAGCAGCACCTCGCTGTCGCTGGCCTGGATGAACAGGTCCGGCAGGCCCGCGTACTCGCCGTAGAGCGGCGAGGCGATGGGATGATCGGCGGCGGCGTCGCCAAGGTAGTAGCGCGAGAAATTCCTCACCGCCACCGCGCTCAGCATCACGTCGGACGCGTCGTTCGCTTCCAGCGAGGCCCCGGTCGCCGCCAGATCCGTCCACGGCGAGAACAAGACCGCGCCGGCCGGCATCGGCGCGCCCGCGTCGCGCAGCGACAGCAGCAGCGCCAGCGCCAGCCCGCCGCCGGAGGAATCGCCGGCGACCACGATGCGCTCAGGCGCCACGCCCTCGTCCAACAGCCCCCGATACGCCGCCAGCGCGTCGTCGACGGCGGCCGGGAACGGATGTTCCGGCGCCAGCCGGTAAGCCAGCGAAAACGCGCGCGCGTCCGCCTCCCGCGCCAGCGCGGCGGCCACGCCTCGGTGCGTCAGCGGCGAGCAGAAGCAATAGCCGCCGCCGTGCAAATACAGGATCACCCGCCCGCTCGCCTCGCGCCGCGCGGAGGCTTCAGGCTCTATCCACTCGCCGCGCAGCGCCTCCGCGTCCAGCTTGCGCACCCGCCAGCCGCGCGGCGGCTTGATTTCGCCGCGCGCCCATTTCGCGCTGCGCTCGCGCATTTCCTGGGCGGTCAGGCCGGGCTTGCGGGTCAGGGATTTGGCCGTTCTGCGCAACAGCCAGGAGAAACATAGGTTTTGCCAACTCATGAATCGCTTTCCAGTCATGAAGAGAAAGAAGTCTGCCGTCGCGCGCGGCTTATCCGAACACCAGTTTGCGATGCGCGGCGATGCCCGCCAGCGCGCCGTTGCCGATGGCCAGCGCCACGGTGCCGCCCCGCTGCGTGATGTCGCCGCAGGCGAATACGCCCGGCGCCGATGTCTCCATCGCGTCGTCGGTCCGCACATAAGGCCCCAGCGGCCCCTCCTCGATCACGCAGCCCAGCTGCTCCGCCACCGGGCTGGACAGGCGGAAGCGGTTCATCATGAACAGCCCGTCAAAGGCCAGCCGGCGGCCATCGGCCAGCTCGACGGTGGCGCGCTCGACAATGCGCGCGATCCGTTCGCGCACGATGTCGACACCCCGCTGCGCCAGCGCCTCGCGCTGCGCCGCGTCCGGCTCGAAGCCGCCGTCGCTCAGGAAGACGGTCGGGCCCCATTCCGGCATCAGCATCGCCGACAGATAGGACAAGGGACCGCCGCCGAGCACGCCGATGCGGCCCTGCTTCAGTTCGTAGCCGTGGCAGTAAGGGCAGTGGAACACGCTTTCGCCCCAGCGCTCGCGCAGGCCCTCCAGCTCAGGCAATTCGTCCACCACGCCGAAGGCCAGCACCAGCTGGCGCGCCGCGTAGCTTTGGCCGGAGGCGCAGCGCAACGCGTAGCCGGCCTCGCCGCTCTCGGCCCGGACCACGGTGTCCGCGCGCCATTGCGCGTTGGGATAGGCCAGCAATTGCGCCTTGCCGTCCGCGGCGATCGCGTCGGGCGAGCGCCCGTCCAGGCCGATCACGCCGTGGGATTGGGCGGCGAAGCGATTGCGGCGCGCGCCGGCGTCGATCACCAGCACGCGGCGGCGCGCGCGCGCGATCTGCAAGGCGGCGGATTGTCCGGCGTGACTGCCGCCGATCACGATGACGTCGAATACAGTCGTGGAAGTTTCGGTATTCATGATGGGATGTCCTTATCGGGATGAATCGGAGGGCGCGCGGACGGCCGTCACAGCCGGCCGCCGCCGCAGGCTTCCGCCGCGCGGTCCAGCAGCCAGCGCACGATCAGCTTGGCGCGCGGCACGCGCTGCCCTTCGTCGCGGCGCCGCAGCGCCAGTTGTTGTGTGATCACCGCCAGCCGCAGCAGGCCGTAGGCGTACCAGTAGGCGGGTTCCGTCACCTCGCGTCCGGCGGCGGTGGCGTACAGGTCCACCAGCGCCGCGCGCGTCGGCGCGCCCGGCGCGCAGCTCGGCCCGGGCGCGTCCAGCCGCAGCAGCGACGAATCCCGGCCCTCTATCCAGTAAGCGAGCGCGGCGCCGAGATCGGCCAGCGGATGGCCGACCGCGGCCAGCTCCCAATCGACGACGCCCACCAGCCGCGCCGGATCGCCCGGGTCGACGAGGATGTTGTCCAGCTTGTAGTCGTTGTGCAGCCAGGCGGCGGGCGCGGTCTGCGGCATCCGCTCGCTCAGCCAGTCGGCCACCGCCCGGAAGTCGGCGTCGACCGCCGCGCCCGCCTCCTCCGCGTTCCAGCGCCGCCGCCATTCGCTTAGGATGCGGCGCAGATAGTCGGGGGGCCGGTCGGCCGGCGCGACCTCCAGCGCATGCAGGCTCGCCAGCGTCTCGATGAAGTTTTCCGCGAGCCGGCGCACGGTGTCGGGGCCGAGCGCTCCGCAGGCGGCCGGCGCGACGCCGTCCAGCTTTTCAACCAGCAGCAGCGCGGCGTCGCCGTCCTCGTCCACCGCCAGCGGCCTGGGCGCCAGCCGGAACTGGCCGGACAGCCGCTCCAGCAGCGCGTAGCGGCGTCTCGCCTCGCGCGCGCCGCCCTCCGGCAGCCAGTAGGCGATGAGCTCGCTGTCGCCGCCCTGCACCAGGAACACCTCGCTGGCCCGGCCGCCGCCCACCCGCGTCGCGCGCGCGCCGACGCGGGGGCGGCCCAGCGCCGCCATCGCGCGCTCCGCGATCCGCGCGCTCATGCCAGCTCCCGCCGGAAGCCGGCCAGCGCATGGCGCGCCACCAGGCTCTTGTGCACTTCGTCCGGGCCGTCGTAAATCCGCCCCGCGCGTTCGTGCCGCCACAGCACATTGAGAATCGTGTCGCCGCTGACGCCCAATGCGCCCTGCACCTGCAGCGCGTGATCGAGCACGGTCTGCGTCACGCCGGCCACGAAGAACTTCGCGATCGAGATGTCGATCTGCGCGCGCTCGTGGCGGTTTTGCAGCCGCGTGGCCGCCTGGGTCACCAGCAGGCGCGCGGCGTCTATCGACGCGCGGCTCTCGGCGATCCAGTTCTGCACCGTCTGGCGCGAGGACAGCAGCTCGCCCGCCGCCAGTTCCCGGCGGCAGGCGCGCCGGCACATGATGGCGAAGGCGCGCTCGCACACGCCTATCCAGCGCGCGCAATGGTGCAGCCGCCCGGTGGCGAGCCTGGCCTGCAGCACGACGAAGCCCTCGCCGGGCTTGCCCAGCATCGCGTCCTCGCCCACCCGGCAATCGTCCAGCACCAGTTCGCCGTGGCTGGCCCAGCCGCAGCCCTCGTCCCCCATCACCCGCAGATTGCGGACGTGGCGGAAGCCGGGCGCGTCGGCGGGCACGATGAAGGTGCTGGTGCGCGCGTGCAGCGGCGCGGCCTCGTCGGTGACGGCCAGCACGATGGCGAAGCCCGCGCCGTCGGCGCCGGACGCGAACCATTTGCGGCCGTTCAGATGCCAGGCGCCGTCCCTGTACACCGCCGTCGTTTTCAGCGAGGAGGGATTCGATCCGGCGGACTCCGGCTCCGTCGCCGCGAAGCAGCTGCGCAGCTCGCCGCGCAATAGCGGCTCCAGCCAGCGCCGGCGCTGCGCGGGAGTCGCGTACTCCAGCAACACGTCGATATTGCCGGCGTCGGGCGCCTGGTAGTTGACCGCGTAATGGCCCAGCGGCGAGGCGCCCAGCAGCTCGCCCACCTCCACCAGCTCAAGCAGGTTCAGGCCCAGGCCGCCGTCGGCGCGCGGCACCTGCGGCAGCCACAGGCCGTGCGCCCGGTTGGCCGCGCGGATGCCGCTCATCAACTGTTCCACGGTTTCGAAATCGCCGTTGGCGAGCGCCGCCTCCGGTTCCGCCAGCGCCGCCTCGACGGCGGCGAATGCCTTGACTCTGGTGTTCATTGTTCTTCCTCGGTTTCCATGTCCGAAACGGCCCGCCGCGCGGCGGCCTCCATGGCGCGCAAGGCGCCGGCCAGCCCGCTGACGAAGGGGGGGCGCATGATGCCGACGTGATCGCCGGGCAGGCGCAGCGCCGTCGCCGCGGCCGGCGCCGCCGCGCGCCAGCCGTCGATGAGCGCGGCGGCGTCGGGCGCATCCGCCTCGCCGTCCCTGTCCGCGGCCACAATTAAATGCAGCGCGCCGGCATAAGGCGTCGCCGGCGCGTAATCCGTCAGCGAATGCGCGATGAAGGCGCGCACGCGCGCCGCGAACTCGGGCAGGCCAAGCTCCTCCGGCAGCACGCCCGCCGCTATCAAGCGCTCGCGCAAACGTTCCACTCTCCGCGCATCGTCCAGCGCGTCGAATTCGTCGGCGTCGAATAGCCGCTTGGCGTCGGCCAGACGCGCGAAGCTGTTGCCGATCTCCGCCATCCAGCGGCTGTCCCGCCAGTCCCGCTTGTGCGGCCGCGCCGCCGACCCCGGCGGCAGGCTGTCCACGATGGAGACCCAAGCCACCGCCTCGCCCTGGCCGGCCAGTTGCCGCGCAATCTCAAGCGCGACCCAGCCGCCGAAAGAATGGCCGCCCAGGCGATAAGGCCCGTAAGGCCGCACCCGCCGGATGTCGGCGATCAGCGCCGTCGCGATGGCTTCGACGCCGCCCGCGTCGGCCTCGCCGGACCCGGGCAGCTCCATGCCCCATACCGAGAAGTCCTTGGACAGCTCGGCCGCGAGCGCGCGCAGATACGGCACATGCCCGCCCGCGCCCGGCGCGAAGAACAGCGGCGGCGCGTCGCCCGGCGCGGACAGCGCGACGAGCGCGCCGACCCGGACGCCGTCCGCGTCCGCGCCCTCGGTCTCGATGATCCGGGCCTGCTCGGCCACGGTCTGCGCCGTCAACAGACGGGCCACCACCGCCGCGTCCAGGCCAAAGGCCCGGCCGGCGCGGGAGCAGATCCGCAGCATCAGTAAAGAATCTCCGCCCAGCGCGCTGAAATCGCTGTCCTCCGACGGCGGTTCGCGCTTGAGCACGGCCGTCCACAAGGCGCTCAGCTCGCGTCGCAACGCCGCGCCGCTGGGCCGCGCGGCGGCGGGCGCCTTGGCCGCCGCCGGCGTGGCGGCCGCGTCCCCCGCCGTGGTTTCCCCGAGCAGCGCGCGCAAGGCCGCCGCGTACTCCGCGACGAAGCGGAGCACGGTCTCCGTCGAGAAATGTCCGCGCGACGGCACCAGGGTGATCCGCAATACGCCTTGCCGGCCGTCGAAGCTGCTTTGCACCACCAGCGGCACATTGGTCGTGTCGCTCGCGTAGCCGTCGGACACCTCGATGTCGCGCACCGCGTCCTCCAGCGCGCGGAAGTGCGTGAAGTTGAACAGCGCGTCGAACACCGTGCCCACCTGCCGATGCAGTTCGATCAGCGGATAGCGCCGGCGGCTGAACACCTCCAGCTCGGCCGCCTGCACCGCGCGCACCAGCGCGACCGCGTCGAAGGCGCCGGCCGGGAAGTCGAAGCCGAGCGGCAGGCTGTTCAGGAACAGGCCCAGCGCCCGGTCGCCGTCCGCGCCCTCGCTGCGGCCGTTGAACACCACCCCGCTCGTCACCGCCGGCCTGCCGCAGATGCGCGACAAGGCGAGCAGATGCGCCGTCAGCAGCACGCTTTTCACCGAGGCGCCCGCGCGCGCGGCCAGCGCTTCCAGGCCGGCGGACTCTGCGGCCGAAATCGGCACCTCCGCCGGCGCCGCGTCGCCGTCCGGCTCCCGCGCCAGCCGCGTGGCCGGCAAGGATTGCAGCCGCGCGCGCCACCAGTCGCGCAGCGCGTCCGAACGCGCCGCCTCGCGCTCGCGCTCGACGAAGTCGCGGTAGCGGCTGGCCGGCGCCGTCAGCGCCAGCGGCCGGCCGGCCAGCCGCGCCGAATAGTCCGAGATCAGCTCGGAGAGCAGCAGGTTGAAGCTCCAGCCGTCCAGAATCGCGTGGTGCTTGGTCACGCCGATATGCATCTCCTCCTCGCTCAGGCGATGCACGGCGAAGCGGATCAGCGGCGGATGCTCGACGTCGAAGCGCCGGCGCCGCTCGGCCTCTCGCCAATCCAGAATCCGCGCGTCCTGCCGCGCCGCGTCCAGGCCACGCCAGTCGCTGACCGCCAGCGGCAAGGGCACTTGGCGGTGCACGTACTGCAGCGGCTCCTCGTCGGCGGCCAGATCGAAGGCGGTGCGCAGCGCCGGATGGCGTTCGAAGGCGCCGCGCAACGCCGCCTCGAGCGCGGCCGCGTCGAAGGGCAGGGCTAGCCGCTGATCGTTGACGTTGTGATAGGCGGAGTCCTGGCCGTGCCGCATCTCGTTGGCCAGCATCGCCATCTGCATCGCGCTGAGCGGATACGCGTCCTCGTAGGCGGCGTCCAGCGGCGGCGGCGGCGCGCTCGCGGCCGGCGGCGGCGAATCCGTGCGCCGGACCCGCGGCGCCAGGCTTGCTATGGTCAGCGAGCGCATCAGCTCGTCCAGCGTGAAGTCGATGCCGACCTTGTGCGCGGCCGACAGGATCTGGATGCTCAGGATGGAGTCCCCGCCCAGCTCGAAGAAATTGTCGGTGACGCCGACCGGCGAGCGCTTGAGCACGGATTCGAACACGCCGACCAGCGCCTGTTCCACCGCATCGCGCGGCGCGACGTGCGGACGCGCGGCGTCGCCGTCCGCCGCCAGCGCGTCGGCCAGCCGGCGGCGATCGAGCTTGCCGTTAGGGGTCAGCGGGATCGCGTCCACCTCGATCAGGCGCGCCGGAATCGCGTGCGGCGGCAGGCGCTGCGTCAGCCAGTCCCGCAGCGCGGCGGGAGAGAGCGACGCGCCCTCGCGCGGCGCCGCGAAACCCGCCAGCTGCGCGTGGCCGTCTATGCTCGCCTCGTCCACCATCACCGCCGCGGCGGCGACGTCCGGGTGTCGGGCCAGCGCCGCCTCCACCTCGCCCAGTTCGATGCGGAAGCCGCGGATCTTGACCTGCTCGTCGATGCGGCCCAGATAGTCCAGCTCGCCGTCCGCGTCCCAGCGCCCGAGGTCCCCGCTGCGGTAAAGCCGCTCGCCGGGCAGGAAGGGGTCGGCGATGAAACGTTCGCGGTCGAGCTCGGGACGCTTGTGATAACCGCGCGCCACGCCCTCCCCGCCCACGTAAATCTCGCCCGGCACGCCCGGCGGCACCGGATGCCCGGCGGCGTCGAGCAGGTAGATACGGTAGCCAGGCAAGGGCCGGCCCACCGGGCTGCGCGAGGAGAGCGCGTCGCCCGCGCCCAGCACGCGCTCGGTCACGTGCACCGTGGTTTCGGTGATGCCGTAGAGATTGACCAGCGCGACGCCGCTCTCCTCGCCCAGGCAGGCGGCGAACTGGCTGGGAATCAGCGCCTCGCCGCCGAAGAACACATGGCGCAAGCCGGCCGGCAAGGGCCGCCGCGCGTCGCCCAGCGCGCGCAGCAGCTGCTTGAAGGCGCTGGGGGTCTGGCTCAGCATCGTGACGCCCTCGCGCTCCAGCAGCGCGAGAAACGCCTCCGGCGTGCGCGAGCAGCGGTAAGGCACGATTTCCAGCCGCCCGCCGTGCAGCAGGGCGCCCCAGATTTCCCATACCGAGAAGTCGAAGGCGTAGGAATGGAACAGGGTCCACACGTCCGACGGTCCGATGCCGTAGCTCCGGCGCGTCGCCGCGAACAGATGGTCCACATTGCGGTGCTCCACGCACACGCCCTTGGGCTGTCCGGTCGAGCCCGAGGTGTAGATCACGTAGCACAGGTCGGCGGGCGAAGTGTCGCGCGGCGGCGGCGCGTCTTCGCGCTCGCCGGACTCCGCCGCATCTCCCATCCCGATCAGAACCCCACCGAAGTCCCCGAAGCGCTCGCGCGCTTCCTCGCCGCAAATCAGCGCGCCGGCGCCGATATCCTCCAGTATCCAGGCGAGACGTTCCGGCGGATGGTCGAGATCGAGCGGCACATAGAAGGCGCCCGCCTTCAACACCGCCAGTATCGCGACGATGCTGTCCACGCCGCGCCCGAACGCCAGCGCAACCGGCGTGTCGCCGCGCACGCCGGCGGCGTCCAGCCGCCAGGCCAGCCGGTTGGCGCGGCGATCCAGTTCGGCGTAAGTCAGCGCCTCGCCCTCGCATTGCAGCGCGACGGCGTCCGGCCGCGCGCGCGCCTGCGCCTCAAAACGGCGATGCAGGCACTGGCGCTCCGCCTCGTCCGCGCGCCGGGCCGCCGCGTTCCAGCCCGCGACCAGCGCGCCGCCCGCCTCCGCGCCCAGCAGCGACGCCTCGCCGATGCGCAGCGCGGCGCCGCCGCGTTCGAACTGCTCCAGCAGCCGCGCCAGCATCGCGACGATCCGCTCCGCCGCCGCCTCCGACACGCGCTGGCGATCGTAATGCAGGCGCAAGCGCAGACGCTCGCCGGGAATCGCGACCACGGTCAGCGGATAGTTGGTCTGCTCCACCACCTCGACGTCGCCAACGCCCAGCCGTTCCCGATAGCGCGTCGCGTCCGCGCGCGCCGGATAGTTCTCGAACACCACCAGGCTCTCGAACAAGGGCGCGCCCGGAGTCACGCCGCTCCAGCCCGGAATCGCGTGCAGCGGCGTATAGGCGTAGGCTTCGGCGTCCACATGCCGGCGATGCAGCTGTCTGAGCCAGTCGCCCAGCGTCTGCGCGGCGTCCACGGTCGCGCGCGTCGGCAGCGCGTTGACGAAGAGCCCCACCATCTGCTCGACCCCGCGCAGCTCGGCCGGCCGGCCGGACACAGTGGTGCCGAACACCACGTCGTCGCGGCCGCTCGCTCGCGCCAGCAGCAAGGCCCAGGCGGCCTGGATCACCGTGCTCTGCGTCAGCTCGCAGGCGCGCGCCAGCCGCTGCAGGCCCTCGCTCGTCCGCGGGTCCAGCTCGCGTTCCAGCAGGCCGTGGCCGGACGGGCGTTCCGGGCCGGCCTCCTCCGCCAGCGGCAAGGGCGTGGCCGCGCGCACATCGCCCAGCCGCTCGCGCCAGAAGGCTTCGGCCGCCGCGCCGTCCTGCTGGTCCAGCCAGCGCAGAAAAGCGCTGTAGGGCTGGGGCGGCGGCAAGGCCGGATCGGCCCCGCGCCGGTAGGCGTCGTAGCAGGCGAGCGCTTCGCCCAGCACGATCTGCACCGACCAGCCGTCCAGCAGCAGATGGTGATAGCTCCACACGAACTCATAGCGTTCTTCGCCGGTGCGGAACAAGGCGCAGCGCATCAGCGGCGCGCGGCTCAGGTGAAAGCCCGGACGCCGGTCCGCCTCCCGGTAAGCGGCGAGACGCCGCCGCTGCTCCTCGGGATCGAAAGCCCGCCAGTCCTCCTCCACCCACGGCAGTTCGACGTCGCGGAAGACCACCTGCACCGGCTTGGACGGCCCGTCCCACAGAAAGCCGGTTCGCAGCACGCCGTGGCGCGCGATCACCGCTTCCAGCGCGCGCCGGTAATCGGCCGCGTCTAGCGCGACGTGGAAGGCGCAAGCGACCTGTTCGTAATAGACGCCGGACTCCGGCGCTTTCAGCGTATGAAACAGCAGGCCCTGCTGCGTCGGCGTCAACGGCAGCATGGTCTCGACTTTCGAGCCGGCTTGCTGCGCGGCGTTTGATAATGTTTTGTTCATGGCTGTTCGTTCAGTAGCTGTAACACTTCGTCGATATCGTTCTGGTCAAGATGGGCGAGCGGCAGGTCCGAAGGCGTCAGGCCGCCCGACTGCGGCGACAGGCAGTGCGTCAGCACCGCGTCCAGCTCGGCGCGGAAGCGCTCCGCCAGCGCCGTCATCGCGTCCGCCGCTTGCAGCCCCGCGTTGTACAGCCAGTCCACCCGCAGCCGTCCTTCGTGCACCTGCGCCACCACGTCCAGCGCGTAGCGCCGCCTCATCCCGCCCGAGCGCGCGCCGCCCGGCGGCTCGCCCAGCCAAGCCGCCCCCGGCGCGCCGCCTTCTTCCAGCCGCCATTGGCCCAGGTAGTTGAAGCACACCGTGCGCGCATGGCCGCCCAGCTCCGATCCACGGCCGCCGTAACGCAGCGCCTGATAGGCGATGCCGCTGTCCGGCACGCCGCGCATCCGCTCCTTCACCAACTTCAGATCCCGCGGCAAGTCGCCGCTCAGCGGCAGCCGCAGCGGATACAAGCTGGTGAACCAGCCCACGGTGCGCGACACGTCCACGCCCGCCAGCCCGTCGCGGCCGTGGCCTTCCAGGTCCAGCACGCATTCCTCCGCGCCCGTCCATTGGCGCAAGGCCCGCGCCAGCGCGGCCAGCAGCAATTCCTCCGGACGCATCCGATAGGCCTCGCCCGCCTGCCGCAGCCAGCGTTCCGTCGTCGCCGCGTCCCATTGCAGCGACACCCGCGATTCCGCCGCCACCGTGTCTTCGCCCGCGCCGACGCCGGGCAGGGTCATCCCCGGCGCGTCCATCTCCCGCCAGTAGTCCAGCGTCGATTCCGGCAAGGCATCCGCCCAGGCCCACAGCCGCTGCGACCACGCCTGGTACGACACCGTCTTGGCCGGCCACGACGTCGCCTCGCCCCGGCTCAGCGCCGCGTAGGCCCGCCACAGGTCTGCCAGCAGAATCCGCCACGACACCCCGTCCACCGAGGCGTGATGCGCCAGCCACAGCAGGCGCCAGCCTTGCTCCAGCCGGTATAGCCGCGCCGCCCACAGGCCGGCGCCGTCCAGGCGCAGGCCGGCCTGCAGTTCGGCCGCGTCCCGCTCCAGCGCGGCCTCGGCGTCGGCCAGGCCGCGCAGGTCCACTATCTTCACTTCCGCCGGCGCGCCGGCGCCGCTTTCCTGAATCCAGCGCTCGCCGTCCCGCCGCCAGCCTATCCGCAGCGCGTCGTGCCGCTGCGCCACCGCCTGCAGCGCGCCGATCAGCGCTTCGGCGTCGAGCGGGCCGCTCAGGCCCAGATAAGCCCCCTGGCTGAACTGTTGCCAGTCCGTGCCCGGCCAGTCCAGATACCAGGCCTGGATCGGGCCTGGCCTCACTTCGCCCCTCACCTCGCCCTGCTCCGCCGGCGCGCCGGCTTCTTCCGCCGCGCCGCTTTCCGCCGCCAGCTCGGCGATGGTCGGGTAGCGGAACACCTGCTGCGGACTGATGCGCAAGCCCCGCTCCGCCGCCCGCGACGCCATCTGTATGCTCAGGATGGAGTCGCCGCCCAGCGCGAAGAAATTGTCCCTCACCCCCACGCGCTCCAGCCCCAGCAGGCCTTGCCAGATCTCCACCAGCGCCGCCTCGGCCGCGTTCTCCGCCGCCGCCGCGCCCGCCTCGATCTGCGGCTCCGGCAGACGCTTGCGGTCCACCTTGCCGTTGGCGCTCAGCGGCACGCTGTCCAGCGCCATGATCGACGCCGGCAGCATGTATGGCGGCAGCCGCCGCGCCAGCGTGTCGCGAATCGCGGCGGTATCCAGGCTCGCGCCCGGCAGCAACAGCACATAGCCGGCGATGATCCGCCGCCCGTCGCGCTCGACCACCGAGGCCACGCCGCGCTCCACGCCCGGCGCGGCCGCCAGCGCGGCCTCGATTTCGCCGATCTCGATCCGGAAGCCGCCGATCTTGACCTGATCGTCCACTCGGCCCAGGAATTCCAGATTGCCGTCGGCAAGCGCGCGCGCGCGGTCGCCGGTCCGGTACATCCGCTCGCCCGGCACAAAGGGATTGTCGACAAAGCGGTAGGCGCTGAGATCGGGCTGGCCCAGATAACCCAGCGCCACGCCCGCGCCGGCGATCCACAGATCGCCCGGCACGCCCACCGGCACCGCCTGCAGCGAGGAAGACAGCACATAGAGCCGCTGCCCCGGCAGATGGCGGCCATAGGGCACGAAGGCGGCGTCGGCCGCCAGTCCCCGCGTGTCGTACCAGCACGACCAGATGGCCGCCTCGGTGGCGCCGCCCAGCGCCAGCACCTCCGGATCGGACGTCGCCGCCGCGCGGATCTGCGCGGGCAGCCCCACCGGCACGCGGTCGCCGCTCAACATCGCCAGCTTCAGCGTGGGCGGCAGCGCGCGCCCGCTCTGCCGGCATTCCAGCAACAGCAGCTCCATCACCGCCGGCACGGACTCCCAAACCGTCGCCCCCTCGCGCGCCATCAGATCCAGCCACGCCGCCGGCGCGATCGTCGACGACTCCGGCGCCAGCAAGACGGCGGCGCCCGCCGCGAACGCGCCGAAGAAATCGAATACCGACAGGTCGAAGCCCGCCGCCGACACGCACATCAAGCGGTCGGACGCGCCGATCTCATAACGGCGCAGGAAGACTTCCATCGTCAGCGCGGCCGCGCGGTGGCTGATCATCACGCCCTTGGGCTTGCCGGTGGAGCCCGAGGTGAACATCACATAGGCCAGATCGTCGGGCGCCGCCTCCGGCAGCGCGACCTCGGCCGGCGGCGTTTCGTCGATCAGGATCGCGCGCGCCGCGACGCCGTCCAGCAGCGGCAGATGCTCGCGTGTCGTCAGCACATGGCCGACCGTGGCCAGCAGATCGCGCAAGCGTCCCGGCGGCATCGCCGGATCGGCCGGCACGTAGGCGCAGCCGGCGCGCATCACGCCCGAGTAGGCGGCGACCGCGCGCGCGCTCCTCGGCAGCAGCACCGCCACCGGTTCGCGCCGCGCGCCCGCCACCGCCACCGCCCTGGCGACGCGCAGCGTCTCGTCGGCCAGTTCGCGGTAGTTCATCGCCTCGTCCACGCCTATGATCGCCGGCGCCAGCGGCGTCAGCTCGGCGTGCCGCTCTATGCCGGCGTGCAGCAGATAACCGTCGCCAACCGGCGGCGTCGCGTTCCAGTCGTGAATCAGCCGGCGCGCCTCCGCCTCGTCCACCAGGCTCAGATCGCCCAGCCGCGCGTCCGGCTGCGCGGCGAGCTGGGCCAGCAGATGCAGGAAGCTCGCGCCCAGCCGGCCTATGCCCTCCTCGTCGTAGCGCGAGGCGTCGAAATCGACATAGAGCACGGTCTCCTCGCCCGGAATCAGCTGGCCGACCAGCGGATAATTGGTGCGCGTCTCGGCCGCCGCGAACTCGCTGACGTCGAAACCGGCGTCGCCTCGGGCCAGCTGGCGGTCCACCGGATAGTTTTCCACCACGAACAGGCTGCTCAAGAGCTCGCCGCCCTCATAGCCCGCCCAGCGCCGGATGTCGGTCAGCGAGGCGGCGCCCAGTCTGGCCCGTTCGCTCTGCTGTCCATGCAGTTGCTGCAGCCATTGCGACACGCGCGCGTCGTCGTCGATGCCGACGCGCACCGGCACCGTGTTGATGAACAGCCCCACCATCCGCTCGACGCCCGGCAGCGTCGCCGGCCGGCCGGACAGCGTGGTGCCGAACACCACCTCGCGCCCGCCGCCGGCGTAGCCCAGGGTCAGCGCCCAGGCGCCGGTCAGCAGGCTGGCGCGGGTGACGCCGGCCCGCCGCGCGGCGCGGTCGACCTGCTCGTTCAGGCCCGCGTCGAACACGAAGGCGCGCCGGCCCTGGCCCCGCGCTTGCGCGCCGCGCGCCGGCGCGGCGAAGCCTATCGGCGTGGGCTCTTCTATGCCGGCCAGCACCTGTTGCCAGTACGCGGCCTGCTCGCTCTCGTCCCGCGCCGCCAGCCAATTGACGAAGGGCAGAAAACGGCTGCCCGGCAGCGGGGCCGCGTCGCCGGCGCCCAGCTCGGCGTAGCGGCCGATCACCTGCTTCAGGATCAAGGGCACCGACCAGCCGTCGACCACCGCGTGGTGGTAGCTCCACAGGAAGCGCCAGGCGTCGCCGGGTTCGCGGATCAGGGTGCCGCGCAGCAAGGGCCCGCGTTCCAGATCGAAGCCGCGTTGACGGTCCTGCTCGCGCAGCGCGTCGAAGCGGCTGACGCAGGCCTCGGCGGACAGCGCGCGCCAATCCAGCGTGTCCCAGTCCGGGTCCAGACGGGGATGGACGATTTGGACCGGGCTCTGCAACTGCCGCCAGCGGAAGGTGGTGCGCAGCGCGGCGTGCGCCGCCGCGACGTCGAACCAGGCTTGACGGAAGCGTTCCGCGTCGAAAACGCCGCTCATTTTCCAGTGCAGTTGTTCTATATAGAGCGGCGCGTCCTCGTCCGCGATGGAGTGAAACAGAATGCCCTGCTGCAACGGCGTGACGCCGTACAAGGCCTCCAGCCCGGGATGCTCGCGCTCGATCGCGTCGATGTCGCTCTGCTCCAGTTGAGCAAGCGGCAGGTCCGACGGCGTCAGACCGCCCGACTGCGGCGACAGGCAGTGCGCCAGCACCGCGTCCAGCTCGGCGCGGAAGCGCTCCGCCAGCGCCGTCATCGCGTCCGCCGCTTGCAGCGCCGCGTTGTACAGCCAGTCCACCCGCAGCCGTCCTTCGTGCACCTGCGCCACCACGTCCAGCGCGTAGCGCCGCCTCATCCCGCCCGAGCGCGCGCCGCCCAGCGGCTCGCCCAGCCAAGTCGCGCCCGGCGCGCCGCCTTCTTCCAGCCGCCATTGGCCCAGGTAGTTGAAGCACACCGTGCGCGCATGGCCGCCCAGCTCCGATCCACGGCCGCCGTAACGCAGCGCCTGATAGGCGATGCCGCTGTCCGGCACGCCGCGCATCCGCTCCTTCACCGACTTCAGATCCCGCGGCAAGTCGCCGCTCAGCGGCAGCCGCAGCGGATACAAGCTGGTGAACCAGCCCACGGTGCGCGACACGTCCACGCCCGCCAGCCCGTCGCGGCCGTGGCCTTCCAGGTCCAGCACGCATTCCTCCGCGCCCGTCCATTGGCGCAAGGCCCGCGCCAGCGCGGCCAGCAGCAATTCCTCCGGACGCATCCGATAGGCCTCGCCCGCCTGCCGCAGCCAGCGTTCCGTCGTCGCCGCGTCCCATTGCAGCGACACCCGCGATTCCGCCGCCACCGTGTCTTCGCCCGCGCCGACGCCGGGCAGGGTCATCCCCGGCGCGTCCATCTCCCGCCAGTAGTCCAGCGTCGATTCCGGCAAGGCGTCCGCCCAGGCCCACAGCCGCTGCGACCACGCCTGGTACGACACCGTCTTGGCCGGCCACGACGTCGCCTCGCCCCGGCTCAGCGCCGCGTAGGCCCGCCACAGGTCTGCCAGCAGAATCCGCCACGATACCCCGTCCACCGAGGCGTGATGCGCCAGCCACAGCAGACGCCAGCCTTGGTCCAGCCGGTATAGCCGCGCCGCCCACAGGCCGGCGCCGTCCAGGCGCAGACCGGCCTGCAGTTCGGCCGCGTCCCGCTCCAGCGCGGCCTCGGCGTCGGCCAGGCCGCGCAGGTCCGCTATCTTCACTTCCGCCGGCGCGCCGGCGCCGCTTTCCTGAATCCAGCGCTCGCCGTCCCGCCGCCAGCCTATCCGCAGCGCGTCGTGCCGCTGCGCCACCGCCTGCAGCGCGCCGATCAGCGCTTCGGCGTCGAGCGGGCCGCTCAGGCCCAGATAAGCTCCCTGGCTGAACTGTTGCCAGTCCGTGCCCGGCCAGTCCAGATACCAGGCCTGGATCGGGCCGGGCCTCACTTCGCCCCTCACCTCGCCCTGCTCCGCCGGCGCGCCGGTCTCTTCCGCCGCGCCGCTCTCCGCCGCCAGTTCGGCGATGGTCGGATAACGGAACACCTGCTGCGGGCTGATGCGCAAGCCGCGCTCCGCCGCCCGCGACGCCATCTGTATGCTCAGGATGGAGTCGCCGCCCAGCGCGAAGAAGTTGTCCCTCACCCCCACGCGTTCCAGCCCCAACAGGCCTTGCCAGATCTCCACCAGCGCCGCCTCGGCCGCGTTCTCCGCCGCCGCCGCGCCCGCCTCGATCTGCGGCTCCGGCAGACGCTTGCGGTCCACCTTGCCGTTGGCGGACTGCGGCAAAGCGTCCAGCCACACCCAGGCGCGCGGCACCATATAGCCCGGCAGCCGCGTCTCCAGCCATGCCTGCACCGCCGCCGCGTCCGCGGCTTCGGCCGAATCTTGCCGCGCCACCAGATAGCCGACCAATTGCTTCTCGTCCGCGGCGCTGCGCCGCAGCGCGACGGCGCAGCCGCTCAAACCGGGGTGATGGCCCAGCGTCGCCTCGATCTCGCCCAGCTCGATCCGGTAGCCGCGCAGCTTGATCTGCTCATCCACTCGGCCGAGGAACTCCAGCGCCCCGTCGCGCCGCCAGCGCACGCGGTCGCCGGTGCGATACCAGCGCCCGCCGTCCGGCGGCGGCGCCGCGACGAAGCGTTCCGCCGTCAAGTCGGCGCGGCCCAGATAGCCGAGCGCGAGCCCGTCGCCGCCCGCCCACAATTCGCCGGGCACGCCGACCGGCACCAGCCGGCCGCCGGCGTCGACCACGCGCACCTCGGTATTGCCTATCGGCCGCCCAATCGGAATCGAACCGCGTTTCACGTCGCCGGCCGTCACCCGATGGCTGCAGGTGAAGGTGGTGTTTTCCGTCGGACCGTAACCGTTGATCAGCGCGACGCCCGGGCAGGCCTCGAGAAAGGCGCGGCAGCTCGCCACCGGCAGCGCGTCGCCGCCGGTCAGCAGTTCGCGCAGGCCGCCGAGCGCGGCCGGCTCCTCTTCCACCATCATGCGGAACAGGTCGGCGGTCAGCCACATCGTGGTGACGCCGTCGCGCGACGCCGCGTCCAGGAAGGGCATGCCGGGTTCGGCCAGCACCAGCCGCCCGCCGTTCAGCCAGCAGCCCCAGATTTCGAAGGTCGAGGCGTCGAAGCCCAGCGGCGATTGCTGCAGCATCACCGTCGACGCGTCCAAGCGCGCGTAGCCGCCGCCGACGGCGAGCCGGACCACCGCGCGATGCGGCACCGCCACGCCCTTGGGCCGCCCGGTGGAGCCCGAGGTGTACATCACATAAGCCAGGTCTTCCGCGCGCCGCGCCGCGGACGACACGGGCCGCGCGTCGCCGGCCTCGCAGTCGGCCAGGCTCAGCACCGGTCCGGCGTAATCGCCGAGCCAGCCGGCGTCCAGACCGTCGGCGACGATCATCAAGGCCGGCGCGGCGTCGGCCGTCATCGCGCTCAGGCGCGCGGCCGGATAAGTCGGATCCAGCGGCAGATAGGCGGCGCCCGCCTTCAGCGCCGCGAGGAAGGCGGCCAGCAGCCGCGGCGAGCGCTCGCCCGCGACGCCCACCACCGCGCCCGCCTCGACGCCGGCCGCGCGCAGCGCGCCGGCCGCGCGGTCCGACCACTGATCGAGCTCCGCGTAAGTCCAGCGCTCGCCGCCCTGTTCCAGCGCGACGCGTCCGGGATGGGCGGCCGCGCATTCGCGGAACAACGCGTCGATCGCGGCGTCCGCCCGATACGGGCGCTCATGCCGCCCCCATCCGCGCAGGCGCGCTTCTTCGGCCTCGGACAGGATGGGCAAGCCGCGCGCGTCCGCGTCCGGCGCGGCCAGCGCCGCGCGCAGCAACGCCAGATAATGTTCGCCCAGCTGACGGATGGTGGCCGCGTCGTACAGATCGGTGTTGTACTGCCACACCGCGAAAGTGCCGCGCTCGTCGCCCTCGATCGACAGATAAAGATCGAAGCGCGCGAACGGGCTGTCCAGATCGAAGGGCACGGCCGCGCCGCTCGCGGTGCGCACCGCCGGCAGGCGGACGTTCTGGAAGGCGAACACGGTCTGCGCCAGCTGCTCGTGCCGGGGGCCGCCGCGCGCGCGCAGCCGCTCCACGATGGCGTCCAGCGGCACGCCCTGGCGCGCGAAGGCCTGCGCGCTCGCGTCGCGGACCCGGTCCACCAGCGCGCCGAAGCTGTCGCCCTCGCCCACCTCGGAGGCCAGCGCCACCAGGTTGACGAAGTAGCCGGCGATGTCCTCCGCCGCCTGGAAAGGCCGGTTGGCCGCCGGCGTCAGCGTCAGCCCGCGCGCCTCGCCGGTGTAACGATGCTGCAGCAGCGCGAAGGCGCTGAACAAGGTGGTGAACAGCGTGGTGTTATGGCCGCGGGAGAACGCGGCCGCCGCATCCATGCACGCGGCCGGAATCTCGAAGCGCTCGGTGCCGCCGCGCCCGCTCAGCGCCGGCGGACGCGCGCGGTCGCCGCGTATCGCCGGCACCTCGTCCACCTCCGCCAGCGCCTCCGTCCAGGCGTCCAGTTGCGCGGCGTAGTCCGGCGACGCCATCCAGCGGCGCTGCCAGGCGGCATAGTCTCGATAACTGAGGCGGGGCGCCGAGGGCTCGGCCGCGTCCGGCGACGCGAGATAGGCGCTGAAATCGCGGATCAGCACGCTCATCGACCAGCGGTCGAAGATGGCGTGATGGATGGTCAGCACCAGCACCGCGGCGCGCTCGGGCGTCGAAAACAGATCGACGCGCCACATCGGCGCGCCGGCGGCGAAGGGCTGTCGCGCCAGTTCCGCGGCGCGCGCGCGCAAGGCGTCGTCGCCGTCCACCGCCCACGCTTGCAAGGCGACGAGCGGCTCGGGCAGCACCCGCTGTTGTTCCGGCTCGCCGTCGCTGAAGACGGTGCGCAGGATGTCGTGCCGGCGCGCGAGCGCCGCGAAGGCGCGGGCGACGGTCTCTTCGTCGACGGCGTCCGCGAGTTCGATCGCCGCCTGTTCGTTGTACATCGCCGGATCGCCCAGCCGCGTCGCCGCGACCAGACGGGCCTGCCCCGGCGACAGCGCCGCCGCGTCGCCGGCCTCGCCCGGCAGCGCCGGCGCCAGCGGCGCGGCGCGCGCGCCTTCGTCGTCGAGCACGCTCAGCAGCGCCTCCTTGGCCTCGCGCAGCCGCGCGACCAGCGCGGCGTCGAGCGCGCCCTGCGGCGCCTGTACCTGAAGCTGGTCGCCGCGACGATGCAGCGTGACGCCCGCGTCGGCAAGATCGGTCATGAGCCGTGCCATGGTCATAGCGTGATTTCCTCCGTGTCGGCGCCCGCGGCCGAATGTTGTTCCGTCACCAGCTTGCGCTCCAGTTGCGCCATCACCTGGTCGATCAGTTCGTCCAGCGAGGAGCCGTCGATCAGGTGCGAGATCGCGACGGACACCCCCAGCGCGCGCTCAAGCGCGTTGCGCAGTTCCGCGCCGGTCAGCGAGTCCACGCCCAGATCCAGCAGCGAAGTCTGACGCGGCAAGGCGGCCGAGCTGGACAGCACCGCGCGCAATTCCGCGTCCAGATAGTCGGCGACCCGCGCGCGGCGCTCGCCGGCGGGACGGCCGCGCAGTTGGTCGAAAGACAGGGTCCGCGCATTCGCCGCCGGCGCGCGGCCGACCAGGCCTTCGATCAGCGGCGGCAGATCGGGCTGCGCCGCGATCCGCGCAAGATCGATCGCGGCCACCACCAGATGCGGCTCGCCGGTGAACGCCCGTTCCAGCGCGGCGAAGGCCTCGCCCTCGCTCAGCGGGTTCAGGCCGCCAGCGCGAATCCGTTCCGCCGTCTTCGCGTCGGCCGCGCCCATGCCGGCCGCCCACGAGCCCCAGCCTATGGACAGCGCCGGCCGCGCGCGCAAGCGCCGCCGCTGCGCCAGCGCGTCGAGATAACCGTTGGCGGCGGCGTAGGCGGCCTGGCCGTGACGGCCGACCGCCGCGGAGATGGACGAATACAACAGGAAGAAGTCCAGCGGCTCGGCCTCGGTCAGCCGGTCCAGCAAGACCGCGCCGCCCACCTTGGCGCGCAGGGTCTCGGCGAAGGCCGCGGCGTCCAGCGCGTCCAGCGTCGCGTCGCGCACAATGCCCGCGCAGTGCGCGACGCCGCGTATCGGTCGGCCGGCCGCGGCGAGTGCCCCGCGCAAGGCGGCCTCGTCGGCGACGTCGGCGGCCGCCACGCGGACTTCGACGCCGTCGCCGCGCAGACGGGCGCAAGCGGCCTGCGCCGCCGCGCCGGCTTCGCCGCCGCGGCTGATCAACAGCAGATGGCGCGCGCCGCGCCCGACCAGCCAGCGCGCGGTGGCGAGGCCCAAGGCGCCGGTGCCGCCGGTCACCACATAGACGGCGTCGCCGTCCAGCGCGGGGAGCGCGCCGGCCGCGCCGGCGCGCCGCAGCCGCGGCGCCAGCACGGTGGCGCCGCGCACCGCCAATTGCTCCTCGGCGGCTTCATCGGCGAGCAAGGCCGCCAGCGCGTCGAAGGACGCCGGCGAACCGTCGATATCTATCGTGCCGCGCCAGCTCCGGCCCTGTTCCCGCCGCGCGACGCGCACCGCCGCGCTCAAGGCGGCGAGGACGGGATCGACCTCCTCCGCCGGCCCGGTGGCCGCCCCGCCGCGCGTGACAACCGTGATCGGCGCCGCCGACGGCGTCGCGGCGCGCTCTCGCGCCAGCGCGCTCAGCAAGGCGCCGCGGCGCGCGACGGCCGCCAGCGCGTCTTCGTCTCCGGCCGCGCGGTCGAAGGCGAGCACCAGGCCGGCGTCGCCCGCGCGGCGGATGGCGTCGATCTCGGCGGGCGCAATCGCGCAGCGCTCGCCGGCGGCTTCCAGCGCGCGCGCCACTTCCGCGCACAAGGCCGGATCGCCGGCGACGATGCGCTCGCCCGAGCGGCGCGCGCCGGCCGGAGCCGGCAGCGGCTGCCAGGCGATGCGGTACAGCGGCGACTCCGCCTGCGCCCGCCCTTCGTCCACCCAGTAAGGCTGGCGATCAAAAGCGTAGCTCGGCAGCCGCGCGACGCGGCGCCCGGCGCCGGCCGGCGTCGGCCAGTCGACCGGCAGGCCGGCCACATAGCGCCGCGCCAAGGCGTCCAGCCGCTCGGCCGGTTCGCGTCCCGCGTCCGCCGTCTCCGGCGACGCGTCGCGGCTGGGCGGCATCCCGCCGCACACGCCGCTGTGAACGGCGGCGTCCTCGCCGCGCGCGAAGCGGCTCAGCTCGCGCGCCATCTCTTCCGCGCTGGCGGCCGTCAGCGCGAGCCGATGCGGGAAATGCGAGCGCGCCGCCCGCGACGCGTGGCAGGCGGCCGCCCACGCCGCGGCGTCGAGCCCGGCCAGATGAGCGGCCAGCCGCGCCGCGTTGCCGCGCAGCGAGATGTCGGATTTCGCGGAAACGACCAGCAATTGCGCGCCTTCGTCCGCGCCGGCCGCCGTTTCGCCTGCGGCCGCGCGCGGCGGCGCGAGCAGCACCGCGTGCGCATTGGTGCCGCTGAAGCCGAAGGAGCTGACCCCGGCGACGCAGGGCGCGCCGCCGGCGTCTATGCGCTCCGCGCCGAGCGCGAGGCGCAGCGGCAGCGTGTCCCAGTCGATGCCGCGGTTGGGCGTGCGCACATGCAGGGTGGCGGGCACCACGCCATGGCGCACCGTCAGCGCCGCCTTGATCAGCCCGGCAATCCCCGCCGCGCCTTCCAGATGGCCGAAGTTGCTCTTGATCGAGCCCAGCAGCACGCGCTCCTCGCGGCCGCGGCCGGCAAACACGGAGGCCAGCGCCGCCGCCTCTATCGGGTCGCCCAGCGCGGTGCCGGTGCCGTGCGCCTCGATATAATTCACCTGCGACGCGTCGATGCGCGCGGCGCGCAAGGCCGCCCGCACCAGCTCGCGCTGCGCGTGCTCGTTAGGCACCGTCAGGCCCGCGCTGCGGCCGTCGTGATTGACCGCCGAGCCGGCGATCAGCGCGTCTATGGTGCGCCCGGCGGCTTCGGCGTCGGCGAGCCGCTGCAGCACCACCACGCCGCAGCCCTCGCCGCGCACGAAGCCGTCCGCGCCGTCGTCGAAGGAGCGGCAGCGGCCGCTGGGCGACAACATGTGCGCCCGGCATTCGGCGGCGGTGGACAGCGGCGACAGCACCACATTGACGCCGCCGACGATGGCGATGTCGCACTCGCCGGCGCGCAGCGCGTTGCACGCCAGGTGCACGGCGACCAGCGACGACGAGCACGCGGTGTCTATCGTCAGCGTCGGCCCGTGCAGACCGAGCGCGTGCGACACGCGGCCCGCCAGCACGCTGGGCGCGTTGCCCGAGGCGGTGTAGAGGTCGACCTCCTCCGCCCGGCGGAAACGGTGCGCGTAGTCCTGATGCATGACGCCGGCGAACACCCCGGTGGCCGAGCCCTTCAGTTCCGCCGCCGTCATGCCGGCGCGCTCCACCGCTTCCCAAGCCACTTCAAGCAGCATGCGCTGCTGCGGATCCAGCATCGCCGCCTCGCGCGCCGAAATGCCGAAGAAGCCGGCGTCGAAGGAGGCGATGTCGTCCAAAAAGCTGCCGGTGCGGCAGTAGATGCGGCCGCTCGCGTCCGGATCGGCGTCGAAGTAGCGCTCGACGTCCCAACGCTCGGCCGGCACCTCGCTCACGCCGTCCGCGCCGTCGAGCAGCCGCTGCCACAGCGCCTCCGGCGAGTCGACGCCGGCGAAACGGCAGCCCATGCCGACCACGGCGATGGGCGCGTGCCGGCGCTGTTCGGCGCCGTCCAGTTCGCGCTGCAGGCGTTCGATCTCGCGCAGCGCGTTCCGCATCAGCGCGGTCGTGTCGATCTGGCTCATCGCGCGTCCTTTCTATTCAGTTCCTTCAGTTTCGCGGACAGCATTTCCACGATCTCCTCCTGCGACATCGCGGCGTCCGCCGGCGCGTCGGGCTCGGCGGCGGGCGCGGCGGGCGTCGCCTCCGCCTCGGCCATGCCGAACACCGTCCGCGCCAGATGGTCCGCCAAGGCGGCTATGGTCGGATTCGAGAAAATCACCGTGGTCGGTATCGCGCGGCCGAAACGCTTTTCCAGCAGCACGCGCAGATCGGTGATCAGCAAGGAGTCCAGGTCGTAGTCGAACAGCGAGCGCTCGGGGTCCAGCGAGGCCAGCGGCGTGCCGGTCACCAGCGCGGCGTCCTCGGCCAGCAGTTGGAACAGACGATGCCGTCTTTCCTCCGCCGGCAGCGCCAGCAGCTCGCTGACCGAGGAGGTGGAGCCCGCGCCCGGCTGGGCGGTGGCGATGCCGGCGAAGCGGCTGGCCGGCACATGCGGCGGCCATTGCTCGATCAAGCGCCCCCAATCAATGGGCAGCAGCACGAGGTGGGCCGGCAGGTCCGCCCCCAGCGCGATCTCGAAAGTGGCGCGGCCGCATTCGGCCTCGATCTGGCCGATGCCCAGCTGCGCGAGCCGCCGCTTGGCGTTGGCGCTGGAGCGGGCCAGCATGCCCACGTCCTGCCACGGCCCCCAGGCGATGGACAGCGCGGGCAAGCCTTGCGCGCGGCGGCGCGCGGCCAGCGCGTCTAGGTAGGCGTTGGCCATCGCGTAGGTCGATTGCCCCGGCGCGCCGAAGGCGGCGGCGGCGGAGGAAAACAGTACGAAGTGTTCCAGCGGGTAAGCCAGGGTGCGCTCATGCAGCAGCCAGGCGCCGCGGGCCTTGCCGGCCAGGGTGGCGGCCAGCGACGCCGGCGTGACGTCGCCGACCAGGCAGTCCTCCACCACGCCCGCCAGATGGCAGACGCCGCGCAGCGGCGGCATGGTCGCGTCGATCTCGGCCAGCAGCGCGTCGACGTCCGCTTCCGCCGCCACGTCGGCCTGCCACACCTTCACCTCCACGCCGTCGCGGCGCAGCGCGGCCAGCGCCGCCTCGGCCGCGGCGGCGGCCGGCCGGCGGCCGGTCAGCACCAAGGCGCGCGCGCCCAGCGCGGCGAGCCAGCCCGCGACGCGCAAGCCGAGTTCGCCCAGCCCGCCCGTGATCAGCCAAGTGGCGTCCGCCGAGAGCGCGAGGTCCGCTCTGAGCGGCAGCGCGCGCTCGTCGAAGCGCGGCGCGGCGACCGCCTCGCCCTTGACCGCGACTTCGGTCTCGCGCTCGAAGTAATCCAGGCCGCGGCGGATCGCCCGCGCGTCGCCCGCGTGCAGCGCCAGCGTCTGCAGATGCGGCGTTTCCATCGCCACCGCGCGCGACAGCGCCTGCAGCGGCGCCGAGGCCGGCGCGTCCGGCGCCAGCGCCAAGGCGATGCGGCAAGGCCGCTCGCGTCGCGCGGCCGTGGCGAACAGTTCCAGCGCCCCGGCGTAAACCGCCGGCGCCGGCGCGTCGCCGCGCGCCTCCAGCCCGCGGCAATCGACGATCAGGCCCGCCTTGTCGAAGGGAATATCGTTCACCGCCGCCACCACGACGGCCTCCTTGCCTTCGTCGCGCAGCATCGCCGCCAGCCCGGCCGCCGCCTGCCCCGCGTCGCTCAGGATGGCGATGGTCGCCGGCAACTCGGCGGCCTCGCCGCCCGCCGCGTCGCGCCATTCCACCGCATAGCCCTCGCGCAGCGGTTCGACGCGCAGCAATTCATTGCGGGTCACCTCGCGCGACTCCAGGCCGGTCATTTCGAGCAGCACCTTGCCGGCGTCGAACAGGCTGGCCTGCCCCCGCTCGGCCGACGCGTGACAGCGCATCCCGGCGCCGGTCCGCCCGTGCAGCGCCAGCCGCGCGATACGCGTCGGCACAAAAGCCTTGCTGCCCTCGGGCCGCGCGGCGGCGGCCACCAGTTGCAGCACCGAATCCAGCACCCCGGGGTGCAGCAACCAGCCGGCGTCGTCGGCGTCGTCCCGCATATCGCAAGACGCGTCGCCGTCCCCGACCACGATGTCCGACAGACGCCGGAAGGTCGGTCCCATCACCACGCTGCGCGCGCGCAGCCAGCTATCCATCAGCTCGGTGGAGATCGCTTCTCCGCGCACCGGCTCCGCCGGCGCGGCGCCCGGCGCCTCGCCGGCGTCCACCCTGGCCGTCGCGTGGACGTCGGCGGACTCCAGCGTCAACACCGTGGCTTCGAAACCGTCGCCGTCGCGCACCAATTGCAGCTGGACCTTGCGCGCCGCGCCCGACGGAATCACCAGCGCGGCCGGGAAGCGCAGATCGCTCAGCACGCAGCCGTCCGATCCGGTGAGCGCGCGCGCGCCGTCGGCCATCATCACCGCGAGCGCCGCGCCGGACACCACCACCTTGTCGTAAATCACGTGATCCTGCAGGAAGGGCAAGACGGCCACGCTCCATTCGGCGTCGAAGAAAGTCGCGCCCAAGGCCGGCGCGTCGGTGCGCCGTCCAAGGAAGGGCATCGCGCCCGCCGCCAGGAAGCGCGGCGCGCGGTCTATCCAGTGACGCTGGCGCTGGAAGGGATAGGTCGGCAGCGCCACCCGGTTGCCGTCGCGGTAATGCTGGGACAGCTCCAGCGTCAGGCCCGCGGTCCACAGCCGCGCCAGCGCGTCCGGCGAGGCCGGATCGAGCGACACCATGCCGGCAGCGCCCGCGCCCAGCGCCGTGTCGCCGAAGTCCAGCACCCATTCCGCGCCGGCCGCTTCCAGCGCCTCGGCGGCGTCCGCCGCGCCTGGCGCCGTGCCCGCGCCGGCCAGTTCTTCGCGCACCGCTTCCGCGCTGTCCAGCGGCAGGCCCGAGGCCGCGCTGATCCACAATAGCGACGGCGCGACGGCGCGCTCTGCGCGGCGCTGCCGCGCATCCTCAAGACTCAGCGCGCCCGCCGCGAAGGCCGCGGCGAACACCCCGCTCCCCGTCGCGCACACGCTGGCCGGCACGACGCCGCTCGCCTGCCACAGCTGCACGCGGGTCAATACCGCGTCCAGATCCTCGGCGCCGCCGAAGGCGAAGCTCAGCTCCGGCGCGCGCGCCGGCACTTCCGCCGCGATCGTCTCCGCGCTCGGCTCGCCGGCGGCGAAGGCGCGCAGCGCGGCGATCAAGGCCTCGCGGGATTCGGCGCGGAACGCCGCGCGCTGCTCCCAATGCCGCCGCCCCAGCGCCGCCGTCAGGCAAACGTCTTCTATCCTCAGCTCGGGATGGCCGTCGAGAAAGTCCGCGTAGTCCGCGCACAACGCGGGCAAGACCTCGCCGCGCGCCGACAGCAGCAAGAGCGGCGCGACGTCCGGCGTGCGCGGCGCGCGCGGCGGCGCCGCTTCAAGGATCACGTGGGCGTTGGTGCCGCCGATGCCGAAGGAGCTGACCCCGGCGCGCCGCTGCGGCGCGTCCCAAGGCGCGGTTTCCGTCGGCAGGTAGAAGCCGGCGTCGCCGCGCAGCGCATCTATCGCGCGTTCCGCGCCGACGGCGGCCGGAATCCGCCCATGCTCCACCGCCAGCGCGGCCTTGATCAGCCCGCAAGCGCCCGCCGCCGCGTTCAGATGGCCGACGTTCGCCTTCAGCGTGCCCAGCGCGCAGCGCGCGTCGGCGTCGGAACGCTGGCCCAGGGCCGCGCCCAGCGCCGCCAGTTCCACCTCGTCGCCGATCGCCGTGCCGGTGCCGTGCGTCTCCACATAGCCTATCGACGCGCCGTCCACCTCGCTGAGCGCCAGCGCCTGGCGGATCACGTCCTGCTGCCCGCGCCCGCCGGGCGCGGTGAAGCCCACCTTGGCCGCGCCGTCGTTGTTGACCGCGCCGCCGCGAATCACCGCCATGATGGGGTCGCCGTCGGCCAGCGCGTCCTCCAGGCGGCGCAGCACCACCACGCCCGCGCCGTTGCCGAAGACGGTGCCGCTGCTGTCCGTGGTGAACGGACGGCAGGCGCCGTCCGCGGACAGAATGCTGCCCTCCTCGTACACATGGCCCTGCCGCTGCGGCAAGGCGACGCTGACGCCGCCCGCCACCGCGAAGTCGCACTGGAAGCTCAGCAGTCCCTGCATCGCCTGAACCACGGCGACAAGGGAAGTCGAGCACGCGGTCTGCAAGCTGATGGCCGGGCCGCCGAAATCGAGCCGGTAGGCGACCTGGGTGGCCAGATAGTCCTTGTCCACGCCCACCCATTGCTGCAGATAGCGGTTGGGCGACGCGCGATCCAGCCGGTCGCGCACGTGGTCGACGAGATAATCGACGCTGGCCGAGCCGGCCCAGACGCCGACGCGCGCGCCGCGCGCCGCGCCGTGACCGGCGCGCTCCAGCGCCTCGTGCACGCATTCAAGGAAAATCCGCTGCTGCGGGTCCATCGCCGCCGCCTGCGACGGCGGAATGCCGAAATAGGCCGCGTCGAATTGATCGACGCCGTCCAGCGGACCGCCGGCGCCGACGAAGCCGGGCTGGGCCAGCACCGTTTCCGGCACGCCCTCGCGGCGCGCCGCGTCCGCGCCGAAGCGTTCGATCGCGACCCGGCCGTCGGCTATCATCGACCAGAACTGTTCCAGGGTGCTGACGCCGGGCAGGCGGCAGCTCGCGCCGATGATCGCTACGGCGTCTACGGGTGTTGCATCAGTCATTACAAAGCCTCCTTGCGTGCGCGTACGCGCTGTCGATAGGCGCGCGCGCCGTCGACGTCCATCATTGGGGAAAGGTCCGCCTCGCCCGTATCGGCGCGCTCGGCGAGCGCCCGTATCGTGGCCAGCGAAAAGAAATCGACCAGCGGGGGCACCGCGACGCCGCGCGACGCCAGCAGCGCGCGCAGCCTCACGATGTGCATCGAGGTGGCGCCCGCGTCGAAGAAGCCCTGCCGCGGGTCTATCTCGACGCCGACCACCTCGGCGAAGGCGGCCAGCATCGTGGCCTCCAGCGAAGCGTCGCGCCGCGCCGCCGCGGCCGGCGTCGCCGGCGCGGGAGCCGGGGCCGCCAGCTCGGCGAGACGCGCGCGGTCCACCTTGCCGTTCGCCGTCAGCGGCAAGGCGTCCAGCACCATCACGTGATGCGGCTGCATATAGGCGGGCAGATGCAGCACCAGTTGGGTGCGCACGGCCGCGACCACGTCGCCTTGATGATCCGGCAGCGCCACCACGTGCAGCTGGATCACCGTCGCGTCCTTGCGCCGGGCCACCGAGGCCACGGCGCGCGCCAGGCAGCCGGCGCGCATCGCGGCCGCCTCGATCTCGCCCAGCTCGATCCGATAGCCCTGCACCTTGACCTGCCCGTCCATCCGTCCCAGCAGTTCAAGCTCGCCGTCCGGCTGCCAGCGCGCGAGATCGCCGGTGCGGTAGAGTCGCCGGCCCTCGGCGTCGATGAAGAAGCGGCGCTCGGTTTCCGCCTCGTTGCCCAGATAGGCGAGCGCGAGGCCGCGGCCGCCCAGCAGCAACTCACCCACCACGCCGTCCGGCCGCTCCCGGCCGTCGGGCGCGCGCACGAAGCATTGCTGGTTGGACAGCGGCCGGCCGTAGGGAATCGACGCCAGCACGGCGTCCTCGGGCGCGATCGGATGCACCACCGACCAGATCGACACCTCGGTCGCCCCGCCCAGGCTGATCGGCCGCAGCGCCGGAAACGCGTCGCGCAGCCGCCCGGCCAGGCCGGGCGCGATCCAGTCGCCGCTCATCAGCGCCAGGCGCAGATGCGGCGAACGCGGCGCGGACACTTCCAGCATCAGTTCCAGCACCGCCGGCACGGAATTCCAGATGGTGACCCCGCCGTCGCAGAGCGCCTGGGCCATCGCGTCCGGATCGCGCGAGCGGGCCGGGAACACCACCTCGCCGCCGACCGCGAGCAGGCCGAAAATGTCGTAGACCGACAAATCAAAGGCCAGCGAGGACACGCACAGCGCGCGATCGGCCGGGCCGACCGCGAAGCGTTGGTTGATGTCGTCTATGGTGTTCGCCGCGGCCTCGTGCGCGATCAGCACGCCCTTCGGCCGCCCGGTGGAACCCGAGGTGAAGATCACATAGGCCGCGTCGCCGGTCTCGAGGTCCGCGGCCGGACCCGCGTCGCCGCGCGGCAGCGGCTGGTCCAGACGCAGCGCGGGCACCGGCAGCGCCGGGCCTGCCGCGCTCAGCAGCGCGAGACGGGCGCCGGCCTCGCCGAGCAGTTCTTCTATGCGCGCGGCCGGCCAAGACGGCTCTATCGGCAGATAGACCGCGCCCGCCATCACAATGCCCAGCAGCGCCGCCACCGCGCGCGGCCCCGGCGCGACAATGGCCGCCACCACCTCGCCGCGCGCCACGCCGCTTTGCCGCAGCGCGCCGGCGATGTCTTCCGCCTCGCGCAGCAGCGCGCCGTAGCTCAGCGTCGTCCCGCCCTGCCTGACCGCCACCGCCTCCGGCGCGATCCGCGCCTGCCGGACGATGGGGGTTTCCAGCCTGCGCGGCGCGCGCTCCGCCGCGGTGGCGTTGACCGCCGCGCGCCGCGCCGCCTGCTGCGGCGCGAGCCGGGCCAGCGTCGGCCGCTCCACGGCCGCGGCGTCCGTCGCCATCGTTTCCAGCGCGCCGAGGAAGACCTCGAACATCGCGTCCACCATGCCGTCGGGGAACAGCTGCGCGACGGACTCCCACATCAGCACCAGCCTGTCGCCGCGCCGGCCCAGGACGGCGTGCAGCGACACCTGGGGCGTGGGATTGGCCATGTCGACCACGCGGCCGACGCCGTCCAGCAGGGCCAGATCGTCCGCCGGGTCGCCGGACAGCAGGCTGGTCAGCACCACCGGCATCAGCACGGGCGCGCCGTTGCGCCGGCTCAGCTCGCGCAGGATAGACACGCCGGAGCACCAGGGCGCGTCCAGATCGGCCCACACTTGCCGCTGCACCGCTTGGGCGAAGGCGGCGAACGAGGGGTGATGCTCGCTCAGCGACAGCAAGGTGTTGCTGGTGTAATCGCCTATCGCCAGCCCCGCCTGCTCCGCCCGCGTGTTGCAAGTCACGTTGAGCGTGAAGGCGTGCGCCGCCGTCCACAGCCGCAGCGTGTCGGCGAAGGCGGCGATGCACAGCGAAGTCAGCGTGACCCCGAGCGCCTGCGCCCGCGCCGTCAGCGCCGCGGACAAGGCGGCGGGCAGCTCCCGGCGGCGGTTGGCGAAGCGCGGCTCGGCCACCTCGGCCAGCGCCATCTTCATCGGCAACTCCGGCGCCGGCGCGATGGCTTCGACCCGGCGCAGCCAGGCCTCGCGCTGCGCCTCGGTCGCCGCCGGCGGCGTCATCGGCGTGATGCATTGCGCGGGGGCCTCCTCGGCCGCGTCGCGCGCCAGCTCGGCCATCAGTTGCAGGAAGCTGCGCAGATCGCCGGCCAGCAGGCTGAGCCGCAGGTGCAGGATAGCCGCGCTCTCGGTCAGACGGGAGACGACGGCGAGCACGGGCGGGCCGTCGCGCTCGGCCAGGCTCTCGCGCGTCGCCTCCAGCCGTTCCGCCGCCTCCGCCGCGTCCAGCCCGCGCAAATCCTGCGGCGGCAGCAAGGGGTCGTAGGCCAGCGCGTCGAACGCGCCGCGCCCGTCCGCGCCCACCGTCATCCGCAAGGACGGGTGGCGGGCGACCAGCCGCGCGAGGCGCCGGCCCAGTTCCGGCGCGCGCGCGGCGTCTATCTCGAAATCCACGCGGATGTGCGGGGACACGCTGCCCAGCGGCACCCCGCCCTGCTGGCCTATCCAGTAAGCCTGCTGCATCTCGGACAGTTCGAACGCCTCCCCCGCCGCATAGCGGCGAGCCGCGGCCGGCGCCGCGGCGTCCAGGCGCGGGGCGTCGACGATTTCGCGCCGCAGTTGCCGGGCGGAGAGCGCGAACAGCGCCGCGAACGACAATTCCACGCCATGACGCGCGCGCGCGGCGGCGGCAAGCCGCGCGGCCGACAGCGAATCCAGCCCCAGATCGATCAGCCTGGCGTCGGGCGACGCGGCCGCGCCGGGCACGAAGCGCGCGATCTCGGCCAGAATCGCGTCGTCGGCCGCCTCGGCCGCGTCGTCGGCGACGATGCGCAGTTCGCCGCGCAGCAGCGCGTCGCGGGTGGCGCCGCGCCGGGTCTTGCCGCTGGAGGTGCGCAGGATGCTGCCGCGCCACAGCAGCGCGATGCGCGCCGGCGCCACGCCGTGCTCCCGCGCCAGCGCCGCGCGAATCACCGGCAGGATGTCACGGGCCTCCGCCTCCCCGCAGCCGCCGCGCACCTCGGCGCCGATCAGAATCCCTTCTCCGTCCTCGCCGTCGACGGCGGCGGCGAAGGCGCGCCCCTTCCGAATCGACGGATGGCAGGCCGATACGGTGTCTTCCAGATCGTGGCTGTAGACATTCCGGCCGCCGACGATGATCAAATCCTTCAAGCGGCTGGTGACGAACAGATCGCCCTCGTGCAGAAAGCCCAGATCGCCGGTTCTCAGCCATGCGCTGTCGCCGTCGGCCAGCCGCGCGCCGAAGATCTCGCGCGACTCCTCCGGGCGGCGCCAATAACTGTCGGCGACCGTGCTCCCGGTCACCCATATTTCGCCGACGGCGTCCGGCGCGCACGGCGCGCGCGTGTCCGGGTCCACGATGCGGACGCGCGTATCGATCAGGCTGACGCCGCAGGCCGCCAATTCGACGCCGTCCGTCTGCGGCGACACGCGGCCGCGCGCCAGCGCCTCCCGCGCGAAGCGCACGCCGCGCGTGCCCTCGCCGCAACGGCCGGCGGTCACCTTCAAGGTCGCCTCGGCCAGGCCGTAGCCCGGCACCACCACCGAAGAACGCAGCCCAAACGGCGCGAAGGCCGCCTCGAAGCGGCGCACCGTGTCGCAGCGCACCGGCTCCGCGCCGTTCAGCGCATAACGCAAGGACGACAAATCGGTGCCCGGCGCGAGATCGCCCGCGCGGTCCGCGCACAAGGCGTAGGCGAAATTCGGCGCGGCGGTGTGGGTGCCGCGCCGCGCGGCTATCGCGCGCAGCCAGGACATGGGCTGGGCGACGAATTTCTCCGGCGCCATCAGATAGGCGGGAAAGCCGCATTGCAAGGGGGTGAGAATGCCGTACACCAGGCCCATGTCGTGGAAGTACGGCAGCCAGCTGATCATCGCGCTGTCCGCGTCGTGCATCGCGCCGCGGTCAAGATCGTCTATCGTCGCCCACAGCCCGGTTTGCGTGACCACCACGCCCTGCGGCGTACGCGTCGAACCCGAGGTGTACTGCAGCAGCGCCGGACTGGCGTCCTTCGCCGCCCGCAAAAAGGGCGCGGCGCGCTCGGCCTCGTCGGTGCGCATCCAGCGCAGGCCCGGCAAGGCGTCCCGCGCCTCCGCGCTCAGCGCGATGGCGGCGCCGCAGTCCTGGGCGATCGCCGCCATCGTGTCGCGGCCGTGACGCGGCGCCACCGGCACCGGGATCACGCCGGCCAGGCAGCAGCCGAAGAAGGCCGGAAGGAAATCGAGCGGCTCCTGATAGACCAGCATCACGCGCTCGCCGGCCTCGGTCGCTTGCGCCAGGCGCGCGGCGATGCCGGACGCGCGTTCGCACAGCGCCGCATAGCTTAGCGCGAGCGCTTTCTCCGGATCGGCCGACGCGTAGGCGAGACGCTCGGGACTCGCCTCCGCCCGCCACAGCAACTGCCGGGCGATGCTAGGCGCTTCGCTATGCGAAAAAGCTTGATGAGGGCCGAACTTGTCGGCGGCGGGCGTCCGCCGAGATGCGACATCGGATGAGGAATACATTGCATGACCTCCATGTATCGACAACTGCTCCGGGTATGCCGGGCGCGCGCCCATCGAATCCACCCATATGACATGGCTCGAGTCGTCGCGTCGCCCTAATCGGGCCGGCTTGCGCCGTCGCCCTGTCACGCGCTCAGCCGCGACGGAATGCCGCGACGATCGCGAGAACCTTAAATACAGGCCGGGCCGTAGCCCGCCCCATTCAAGAAGCAGCCATGCTGTTTTTGATATATTCCGCCCTATCGAAACCGTTTCTTCGACAGGTTGGCGAGGATCATCCCTTCGTTTTCACGTAAGGATGCGTGACGCGTGCGCGGCGGTTTGCCTAAGCAGCGTTTGAATCAAGAGAATAGAATTGCCAATGTGTCTCATGCGCCGTAATCGGACTTTCTTTTGAGATGATTCGATATCATTTCAGCGATCAAACCATTGCGAATCAGCATTGCTTTACGCTTTGCATTCCTATTTCCCCGTGTCGTCCAAAACCAGGAAAACGCAATGAATATTGACGCTCAAATTGTTTTCGTATAGATTTATTTGATCGCGTTAATTCTAAAAATCCCGCACGGGAAGAATTAAGCGTCAGCACTATACTGAAAGACCTCTAGGAAAAGCATCCCCCGAACTGCCAGTTACAACTTCAGCCGATTTACGGCTTATATTTTTTGAAACACGAATTTTCGCGGCAATATCAAAGATTTAAGCGCCGCGAACTGGCCTATAAAAAGAGCGCCGAGGCCGATCAATTAAATTTCAATCGACCTGACAATTACGGCATAAACAACAGGCAATTGTTCAATTAATTGATCCAATACCGGAAAATCTTTTATTAAAGAAAATAAATATAAGGATGACGTTCGGTAACGAAACATCCGGCGCAGGTAGCATTGTCATAATGTTCGGACATCAACCAATGCTTATGACATATTAAATTTTCTTAATAATGCGATCTGGGCGGACAGACGGAAGGATAGAGGGGGAAAGCGAACCGGGGCCGGATGGCGGGAAGAGAGTGTGAAGCGCCGCCTCAAGGACGAGGCGGCGCGGTTCCGCTTAAGGCGCGGACTGCGCGGAGACCTGGAGCGGCGGCTTACTCCGCGGCGGCGGTATCCCGCAGCAAGGCCGCCAGTCTGGCGATGCCGATCTCGATCCGCTCCGGCGAGGCATGGCTGAAATTCAGGCGCAGATAGCCCAGGTTCTGTTCCGGCTCGGGGAAGAAGGCCTCGCCCGGCATGAAGGCGACGTTCTGCTTCAAGGCCAGCGGCAGCAAGGCGCGGGTATCTCTCGCCCGCTTCAGCTTGAGCCAGAAAAACAGCCCGCCCCGCGGCAACTGCCAATCGGCCAGATCGCCGAAATGCCGCTGCAGCGAGTCCTGCATCGCGTCGCGGCCGGCGCGATACACCTCGCGCAAGTCCAACATCCGTTGCTCATGGCCGGGGTCGCTCAGCTGGCGGGCGATGAACCACTGCGCCGGGCGGTTGGTGTGCAGATCGGTCGCCTGCTTCAGCCGCATCAGATAGGGATACAGCTCCGGCGAGGCGATCAGGAAGCCGACGCGCAGCCCAGGCGCCAGGGTTTTGGAAAAGGAGCCGGAGTAAATCCACGGCGCGCGCTTCAAATGGCTGACCAGCGGCGCCGGCGCTTCGCCGTCGTAGCTGAGCGCGCGATAAGGATCGTCCTCGATCAAGGGCACGCCGGCGGCGTCGATGACAGCCGCCAGCGCCTGCCGGTCTTCGGCGCTGTAACAGCTGCCCGCCGGATTTTGAAAGCTGGGAATCAGATAAGAGCAGCGCGCCTGAGACTCGCTCAAGGCGGCGGCCAGCGCCTGCGGCTCCAGCCTGCCTTCCCGTTGCGCCACTGCGTGAACGCGGGCGCCGAACAACTTGAAAGCCTGCAAGGCCGCCAGATAGGTCGGCCCTTCGGTCACCACCGGCGTGCCGGGATCGATGAACAGCTTGGCGCATAAATCGATGCTCTGCTGCGAGCCGGACAGCACCAACACCTGCTCCGCCTCGCAAGCGATGCCCATGCGCCGCGCCTGCTCCGCGATCAAGCCGCGCAATTCCGGCTCGCCTTCGCTGGCGCCGTATTGCGCCAGGCCCGCCGGCATATCGGTGAAATCGAGCTGCGGCAAGCATTGGCCGGCCGGCAGGCCGCCGGCGAAGGAAATCATCTGCGGCTGTTGCGCCGCCGCCAGGATTTCCCGGATCAGCGATCCGCTGAGCCGTTCGATGCGCTCAGAAAACATGGTACTCTGCATAAGCTTGTCCGCAACTTTCTTACTAATGTCAATAATATTGACTCAATCTACCGACCACAGCAGGTTCCGTCAACATGGCTGACCTATCTCCGTCCGACGACATGCGCGCCGCCATGGAAGCCTTCTTCCATGCCTACAAGGCTTTCACCGATAAACCGGATGAAATGCTGGCCAAACGCGGCCTGGCGCGCGTGCACCACCGCATCCTGTTCTTCGTCGCCCGCTACCCCGGCCTGTCGGTCAAGGACCTGCTGGCCGCGCTGGGCGTGACCAAGCAGGCCATCAATATGCCGCTGCGCCAACTGCTGGAAATGGCGCTGGTGCAAAGCGTGGCCGCACAGCACGACAAACGGGTCAAACAGCTGACGCTGACTTCGGAGGGACGCAAGCTGGAGGAAGCCCTGCACCGCGAGCAGCTGAAACTGCTGCAGACGGCGTTTGAGCAGACGGGAAAGCCGGCCACCGCCGGCTGGATGCAGATCAACCGCAGCCTGGCCTCGCACTCGCGCCCCGACGACGCGCCCTCGCGCGGCAAAGCTTGACCCTGTAGCCGCTTCATGGTTTGCAATGCGCTGGCGAGGCTCGTCCATCGCATTTTCCCGACCTACCGCGCCAGTCCGGCGCGCCGAGGAGCACGCCATGAATTGTCCCAGTTGCCAAGTCACCCTGCTGATGGGCGAACGTTTGTCCGTCGCCATCGATTACTGTCCGCAATGCCGCGGCGTCTGGCTGGCGCCCGGCCAGCTGGAGCGCCTGCTGCAAACCCAGGCTCCAGCGGCCCCCGCCGCCGCTTACGCGCCGTCCGCGCACGGTCGCGGCCATGACGACGAACACCGTCGGGACAGCCGCCACGGAGGCCATCACGGCGGCAAGCATGGCTGGCTGCGCAAGCTGCTGGACTGATCCGTCCCCGGATACAAAAACGGCCCGGACTCATGTCCGGGCCGTCTTGCCCTGCTCTTGCTCGAAGATTCAGTCTATGCGTTCGTAACGCACTTCCAGCACCTCGATGTCTTCGTCGCCGTCCGGCCCGCGAAACAGCACTGAATCGCCCTCGCGCGCCTTCAACAGCGTCCGCGCGATAGGCGAGATCCAGCTGATGCGGCCGCGCGCCAGATCAATCTCGTCCACGCCGACGATGCGCAGCAATTGCTCGCTGCCGTCGCCGCGCTCTATCAACACGGTGGCGGAGAAGAACACCTGATCGGTCGCTTCCCGGGTTTCCGGGTCCACCACCTCGGCGATTTCCAAGCGCTTGGTCAGAAAACGGATGCGGCGGTCGATCTCGCGCAAGCGGCGCTTGCCGTACAGATAGTCGCCGTTCTCGGAGCGGTCGCCGTTGCTGGCCGCCCAGTTCACGACCTGCACCATTTCCGGCCGCTCGCGGTTGACCAGATGATAAAGCTCGTCCTTCAGCCGCTGCCAGCCGCCGGGCGTGATGTAGTTCTTGGTGGAAGCGGGCAGACGCCGCTCAACCGGAAGATCCTCTTCCGCCTCGTCGTTTTCCCTGGTAAACGCTTTGCTCATCTTCGTCCATCCATCCATGAAAAACGCCAGCCTCAACGGCCGGCGGCGGGTTCCAACAAGGCCAGGCAATGCGGCAGCAGCCCCTTGGGCTTCAGCTTGATCCGCTGCAACTGCTCGCGATCCAGCCATTCCAGCGCGTAATGATTGTCCGGCCCCATCTTGGCCAGCTCCGGCCCGCCCAACCTGAGTTCACCGGCGTGGCTGGCCGCCAGGAACACGTGTTCGACCCTGTCCTTGGCGTCCAGCACGCACAGGCTGCCGCCCAGACGGACGTTGAGCCCGGTTTCCTCGCGCGTCTCGCGCACGCAGGCGATGGCCGCCGTCTCGCGCCGCTTGATGCCGCCGCCCGGCAACACATAATAGTCCTTGCCGGGTTTGAGGCGATGCATCAGCAGGATGCGCCCGCCGTCGACGATGGCGATGGAAGCGCGCTCGCGTTTGCCGCTCGCAAGCGGAGCCGGCGCGGAGACCGGCGCCTCGCCGCGCAAGCGCGTCCAGGCGCGGGCGGCCAGGCCCCACAATAGGGCGCGCACGCTCAGCGGTGCGCCTTGGCCGAAGCCTTCTTGACCGGAGGCGCCTTCTTGCCGCCGGTGACGGTCAGATTGGACCACTTCATCACCGCGGCCACTTCAGCGGAGTTCAGTTCGTAGAACTGACCGCGCTTCAAGCGCGGAGGCAGGCCGATATTGCCGAAGCGCACGCGGATCAGCCGGCTGACGGTCAGACCGAAGTGCTCGAACATGCGGCGCACTTCGCGGTTGCGGCCTTCCTTGATCACCACGTTGAACCATTGATTGGCCGCCTCTTCCGGGCCGCCTTTCTGGAAGATGCGGTCAAAGCGCGCGTCGCCGTCTTCCAGCTCCACGCCGGCCACCATCTGCTTCATGATTTCCGGCGTCAGCTCGCCCAGCACCCGCACCGAGTACTCGCGCTCCACTTCGAAGCTGGGGTGCATCATGCGGTTGGCCAGTTCGCCGCTGGTGGTGATCAGCAGCAGGCCCGAGGTATTGACGTCCAGGCGGCCTATCGCCACCCAGCGGCTGGATTTGGCCTGCGGCAGGCGATCGAACACGGTGACGCGGCCTTCCGGATCGTCGCGGCTGACGATTTCGCCTTCTTCCTTGTGATACATGATCACCCGCGGCAGGCGGTCCGGCCATTTCAGCTTGATCTGGTCGCCTTTGACCATCACGCGGTCGCGCGGGCCGACGCGGTCGCCCAGACTGGCTTTCTTGCCGTTGACCGTGACCTGGCCGGCCTCGATCCACTCTTCCATTTCACGGCGCGAGCCGACGCCGGACGCCGCCAGCGCTTTTTGCAGCCGCACCGGCTCGATGTCGTCCAGGTCCACGCGGACTTCGCGCAGGCGCTTGGCCTTGTCCTTGATGTCCTGATTGGGGCTGCGCAAGCGCAGCTTCTTGGCCTTCTGCACCAATTGCGGCCTGCCGCCCTCCGGCTTGCCCTGACGCGGCTGAGCGCCGCCCTTGCCCGCGGCCGGCTGACCCGCCGGCGCGGCGGCGTTCTTGTTGCCGAAGCGGCGTTCGTGATCCAGGGCCACGTTGCCGTTGACGTCGCCGTTGCTGTCGCGCTGGTAGGTCGGCTTGTTGCGGCCTTGCGCCTGCTGCATCTGCTGCTGTTCCTGCTCGCGGCGGCTCAGCTTGAACAGCGGCGTGCCTTCGTGCATCAGCGGGTTGCCGTAGGCGTCGCGCGCGGCGCGGCCGTTCTGCGGCGCGCGGCCCTTGCCGCCGTTGGCGCGGGCTTGGCCTTGCCGGGCGTTGGCCTCGGCCGGCTGGCCGTTGCGGTTCTTGATCATGCCGCCCTGGGTCTTGCCGCGCGGCTGAACGCCGCCGGTGCCCGGCTGGCGCGCTTGGGATGTTTCGCGACCTTTGACACGCGCCACCGGCTGGCGGGCGTGATTGCGTTGTCCTTTAGACATATGTGCTTTGCTCTTTCCGTGCGAGCAACCGGCAGAATGTCGATGTTATTCTGCGATGGGCTCGAAATTATCCGCCTCATCGTCGAGGGGGATGTCGTCTGTGGCCGCTGCCGGGCCTTGATCCCTAGGCATCGCCTCGGGCACTACCAGGCTTCCCAGCTCCGCCAACGGCGGCAGATCCTTGAGCGAGACAAAGCCCAGATCGTCCAGGAATTTTCGGGTAGTGGCATACAAGCCCGGCCTGCCGGGTACGTCCTTGTGGCCGATGACTTCGATCCAGCCGCGTTCCAGCAGAGTCTGCATCACGCCGGCGGACACCGATACGCCGCGTATCGCTTCGATATCGCCACGGGTCACAGGTTGTTTGTAGGCGATGATCGCCAAGGTTTCCATTACCGCGCGCGAGTATCGCGGCGGCTTTTCCGGGTTCAAGCGGTTCAAGTATGGCGTGAACTCCGCTCGGGCGCGAAAGCGCCATCCCGACGCCAATTTGACCAGTTCAACGCCCTTGCCCCTCCAGTCGCTCTGGATATCGTCAAGGATGTCGTTGATCAGCGCGGCTTTCACCTCTTCGGTGAACAGCTTTTTGAGCATGGCAACCGACAGAGGTTCCTGCGCGGTCAGTAACGCCGTCTCCAGCACGATCTTCAGATATTTTAGGTCGGTGATGGTGGACATTGAGCCGTGAAGCCGAAACACGTTTGCGCAGGAAACCGGACATTCTACATGAACTCTCCGTCCGGAGCTAAATTAATCCTTCCGCCATGTCGTCCCAGGCCGCCAGCGCGGTCAGGCTGTAACGTCGGAACGCCCGCCCGCCGTGCTCCATCGTTTCCAGCAACTGGCCGCCGCAGGCCTCCACCGTGCGCACCGCCGCCGGCCGGTCCGCCGGACAGACCAGCACCCAGTTGCCGTGCGCCGGCTTCTCGCCCAGCGTCTGCACGTATTGCAGCAGCACCCTGCCGTAGCCGTGGCCGCGCCAGGCCGGCAGCACTTCGAAGGCGATGTGGCCGATGCGCTCCACGATCAGCGCGCTGTCGGCCAAGCGCTGGCGGATCGCGCCTATGATCTCGGTGCGGCCGTTGATCAGGAACCAGGTGCGGCACGGCACCCAGCCCTCGGGCAGCGCCCGCCCTTCGGCGTGTTCCAGCAATTGCCCAAGCCAGGCGTCGGGGTCCGCGCCGGCGCGGCGGTAATAGTCCAGCCCTTCCTCGTGGCAGGCCTGAAAAAAAGGCCGATAGGCTGGCAGATGTTTCTGGTCGGCCGCTTCGATGTGCATGGCATGCTCTCGCAATGGATACCTGTATCCTAATCGCTGCCGCGCCAACATCAAGTGCAAATCGGCGCGCGCCCGCCTCAGACCAGCGCAATCCTGACATAAATGGGCTGGTACGGCGCCTCCTGGCTGACCTTGACCATCCCCTCCTTCACCAGTTCCAGCACCGCGATGAAGTTGACCACCAGATGGGCGACGCCCTTGTCCGCGTCGAACAGCTCTTCGAAAGGCACGTACTCGCGGCCGTCCAGATAGCGCAGAATCCAGCTCATCTGCTCGCGCACCGACAGTTCGTCCTTCTCCACCTTGTGGTGGCGATGGTGGCGCGCGCGCGACAGAATCGCCATCCACGCCTGGCGCAGATCCACCGGGCTGACGTCGGGCAGCCGCTGCTCGGCGGACTGCTCGATCAAGACCGCCAGCCAGGCGAAGTCGCGGTCGGCCTGCGGCAGCTTGTCCAGCTCCAGCCCCGCCAGCTTCATCTGCTCGTATTCCAGCAGGCGGCGCACCAGCTCGGCCCGCGGATCGTCCGGCTCGCCCTCCTCGTCCAGCTGCGGCCTGGGCAGCAGCAAGCGCGACTTGATCTCGATCAGCAGCGCCGCCATCAGCAGGTATTCGGCGGCCAGTTCCAGACGCCCGTCGCGCATCGCGTCGATATAGGCCATGTACTGGACCGTGATGTCCGCCATCGGGATGTTCAGCACGTCCAGATTCTGTTTGCGGATCAGATAAAGCAGCAGGTCCAGCGGGCCTTCGAAGCTGTCCAGAATCACTTGCAACGCGTCCGGCGGGATGAACAAATCCTGCGGCACCTCCAGCACCGGCTGGCCGAACACGTGCGCGATCGGCACGCTGGGCGGCAATTCCGGCGCGGTCAGCTGAAAATCGTCGGCCGAAGATCCGGCCTCGGGAAGGGGGGCGTTGCTCATGGCGGCAAGGATACCAGCACTGGCAGGCTGCGTGGCGGAACTTGTCCGCCGCCGGGCTCGCCGCTCAAACGGCCGCGTCGGCGGGCAGCAGCTCGTCTATCTTGATTTCCACGAATTGATAATGCGCGGTCTGCTGCAATAAGCGCAGCGCGCGCACCCGGCACTCGCCGTCTGCGCCTCGCAGATGAAACGGCCGCATGGCCTGATACAGGCGGCCCGGCAACACCAGGATGCCGGAATGGCGGAAATGGCGCTCGGCCTGCATGCGCAGCGCCGGCTCGAAGCCGCCGGCCGCGTGGCTGGTGACCGCGGCGACTTCGACCGCCTGCGGCCGCTTGCCGATGAACTCTATCCCGCACTCGGTCTGCATGTCCTCGCCGCCGAAGCTGACCCAGCGCACCAGGCCCAGCTGCCAGCCGAAGCCCCGGCGGCGCAGCATCACCACCTCGCCGGCGCGCAAGGGCTGCCGCAAGGATTCGCCCTGCAGCAACAGGCCGGAAGCGCTGAGATTGCTGATCTGCAAGCGGCAGGGCTCCAGTTCGCCGTCGGCCGGCTCGCCGGCGGCCAGCCGCCAGCAGCGCGGCAGCAGGCTGACCAGCTCTACGGTTTCGACGCTGAGCCGGCGCAGCCGGACATGGCGCCGACGCGGCGGCGCGCCCCACTCCTGACGCAGACGCGCCAGCAGCCAGGCTTCGTGGCCGTCGTCCAGGCCCTGTCGCTGGCGCTGACGGCCCAATTCGTCCAGGCGCTCCAGCAAGCGGCCGGCGTCCAGCCGCCACCACACGCCGTCGCCGTCCAGGTCCAGTTCGGCGCAGAAGCGCGCCGGCCGGTCGGCGTCGGCGCGGAAGGCCAGCGCGCCGTCCTCGCCCAGCGGCTGATCCAGCTGCTCCACGCGCAGCAGGCCGGCGTGCTGCTCCAGCCATTGCAGCAGCAGGGCGATCTTGGCCGCCTCCAGCCGGTTGCTGGCGGTCATGCCCAACAACATCAGCCGGCGGTAGCTGAGCCCCGGCGCCGCCGCGCCGCCCTGCGCCTGCCGGCCCTCCCAGCCCTGGGCCAGCGCGTAGGCGTACAGACGGTGGCAATCGCGCCAGAAGCCCTTGTGCAGCGGCGCGTAGCTGCGCGCGTGCAGCGCCAGCAAATCGTAGCCGCTGGCCAGCGCCAGTTGCAGAGCCTCCAGCCGCGGGCGCGAACTGGAAAAACGGCCGGTCTCCTGCGCGCTGAACGTCTGGGCCAGCAGCTTGCACTGCTCATGCCATTGCCGCAGCACATGGCGGGCCGACTGCAAGGCCGCGCGCGCCTCCGGGGTGCAGGACAGATCCTGCCGCGCCGCGCCGCGCTCCAGCCGCGCCGCCAGCGCGGCCAACGGCGCTCTCAACGCCTGCAGCAGTTGCAGGCGTTCCGCCGGCGCCAAGGCCGAACGCCGCCATTGCGCCAGCCACTGGCCGGCCTTGTCCGCGGCGAGGGCGGCCGGCTGCGCCGCCAACGCCTCCAGTTGCGCCTGGACCGCCTTGAGGTCCAGTGCCAGCCAAGGGCCATCCGGCAAGGCGTGAATCAGCGACAGTTCCATCATGACCAGGTCATAGCGAGAGAGAAGCCGCCGATGATACGCCCCGCCATGATTTTTGGCGCGGCATTATTGCCAGCGCAAAAAAAATGCCCCGCGCTCGGCGGGGCATTGCCGCGGAAGCGGCGTCCGGCTTAAGCCGACAGCTCCAGCATCAGCTTGTTGATGCGCTTGACGAAGGCGGCCGGGTCTTCCAGCTTGCCGCCCTCCGCCAGCAGGGCCTGGTCGTACAGCACCTGGGCCAGATCGCCGGCGCGCGCCTCGTCGGCCTCCTCGGCCAGTCGTTTCACCAGCACGTGCTCGGGGTTGATCTCCAGCGTGGGCTTGCTGGCTTCCACCGGCTGGCCCGCCGCTTTCAGCATGCGCTCCAGATGGGCGCTCATATCGTGCTCGCCGGCCACCAGGCAGGCCGGGCTCTCGGTCAGGCGGGCGGTGGCGCGCACTTCCTTGACTCGGTCGGCCAGGGCTTTCTGCACTTTCTCCACCACCGGCTTGGCGCTTTCCTCCACCTGCTTTTGCGCTTCCTTGTCGGCTTCGTCCTCCAGCGCGCCCAGATCCAGCGCGCCCTTGGCCACGGACTGCAGCGCCTTGCCGTCGAATTCGAACAGCGAACCCGCCACCCATTCGTCGACGCGGTCGGTCAGCAGCAGCACCTCGACGCCCTTCTTCTTGAACACTTCCAGATGCGGGCTGTTCTTGGCCGCGGCCAGGGTGTCGGCGGTGATGTAGTAGATCTTGTCCTGGCCTTCCTTCATCCGGCCGACGTAGTCGCCCAGCGTTACCGCCGGTTCGGCGCCTTCGGACGCGGTGGAGACGAAGCGCAGCAGCTTGGCGATGCGCTCCTTATTGGCCATGTCCTCGCCGACGCCCTCTTTCAGCACCTGGCCGAACTCTTGCCAGAACTCGGTGTATTTTTCCGGCTGATTGGCGGCGAGGTCTTCCAGCAGGCCCAGCACTTTCTTGACGCAGCCGTTGCGGATGGCGTCGATGTCCTTGCTTTCCTGCAGGATCTCGCGCGACACGTTCAGCGGCAGGTCGTTGCTGTCTATCACCCCGCGCACGAAGCGCAGGTAGTGCGGCATCAGCTTCTCGGTGTCTTCCATGATGAAGACGCGGCGCACATAGAGTTTGACGCCCTGCTTGCGCTCGCGGTCGAACAGATCGAAGGGCGCGCGCGACGGGATGTAGAGCAGTTCGGTGTATTCCTGGCGGCCCTCGACGCGAGCGTGGCTCCAGGCCAGCGGGTCGGTGAAATCGTGGGCGACGTGTTTGTAGAATTCCTTGTACTGCTCTTCGCTGATCTCGCTCTTGCCGCGGGTCCACAGCGCGGAGGCGGAGTTGACCGCTTCCATTTCGTCGCTGACGATGACTTCGCCGTTTTCGCCGTAGCTATTGCCCTTTTTCATCTCGATCGGGATCGAGATGTGGTCGGAGTACTTGCGGACGATACCTTTGAGCTTCCAGTCGTTCAGCAGCTCGTCCTCGCCCTCTTTCAGGTGCAGCACGATCTCGGTGCCGCGGCCGGCCTTTTCCACCTGTTCCAGCGTGTATTCGCCGGCGCCCTGGGATTCCCAGCGCGTGGCGGCGGCGGCGCCGGCGCGGCGGGTGGTCAGCGTGACCTTGTCCGCCACGATGAAGGCGGAGTAGAAGCCGACGCCGAACTGGCCGATCAGATTGGCGTCCCTTTTGGCGTCGCCGGACAGCTGCTCGAAAAAGGCCTTGGTGCCGGACTTGGCGATGGTGCCGATATTGGCGATGACTTCGTCACGGCTCATGCCGATGCCGTTGTCGGCGATGGTCAGCGTGCGCGCCTCGGCGTCGTAGCCGATGGTGATCTTCAGCTCCGGCTCGTTTTCAAACAGCTCGGGCTTGGCCAGACCTTCGAAGCGCAGCTTGTCGGCGGCGTCCGAGGCGTTGGAAATCAGTTCACGCAGGAAGATTTCCTTGTTGGAGTACAAGGAGTGGATCATCAGCTGCAGCAGCTGCTTGACTTCGGTCTGAAAACCCAGGGTTTCTTTCAATGCGCTCATGGTGACTTAAACAAGAGTTGGTCAACGATGCGCATCAGATAAGGGCTGTCCCGGGGTTTTCAATACCCCTGCCCGCAACCCAGGATCGTAGCCGCGCGAACATGAAAAAGCCCCGCGACGAAATCGCGGGGCGGTTTGGCCTTTGGACCCGCCGGGCGGGCTCAGGCGCGCTTGTCTTCGCGCAGGGCCGGCGGCAGCGCGAACACGGTGTTTTCCTCCACGCCGTCCAGTTCGCTGACGCTGTCCGCGCCGAAAGCCTTGATCTGGTCTATCACCGCCTGCACCAGCACTTCCGGCGCGCTGGCGCCGGCGGTGACGCCGACGCGCCGCTTGCCGACGAACCAGGCTTCCACCAGTTGGCCGGCGTTGTCCACCATATAGGCGTCCACGCCCTTGAGCGCGGCCACTTCGCGCAAGCGGTTGGAGTTGGAGCTGTTGGGCGATCCCACCACCACCACGATGTCGCACTCGTCGGCCAGCACCTTCACCGCGTCCTGCCGGTTTTGCGTGGCGTAGCAGATATCGTCTTTTTTCGGGCTGGAGATCTCGGGGAAGCGCGCTTTCAGCGCGGCGATGATGTCTCGGGTCTCGTCCACCGACAGCGTGGTCTGGCTGACGTAGGACAGCGCCGCCGGGTTGCGCACTTGCAGCTTGGCGACATCGGCGACGTTTTCCACCAGATACATGCCGCCGTCCACCTGGCCCATGGTGCCCTCCACCTCGGGGTGGCCGGCGTGGCCTATCATGACGATCTCCATGCCAGCCTTGTTCATGCGCTTGACTTCGACATGCACTTTGGTGACCAGCGGACAGGTGGCGTCGAACACCTGCAGGCCCAGCAGCGCCGCCTCTTCCCGCACCGACAGCGGCACGCCGTGAGCGGAGTACACCAGGGTGCTGCCGCTGGGCACATCTTTCAATTCTTCGATGAACACCGCGCCCTTGGCGCGCAGGTTCTCCACGACGAAGCGGTTATGCACCACTTCGTGGCGCACGTAGATCGGCGCGCCGTAGAGTTCGATCGCCCGCTCGACGATGGCGATGGCCCGGTCCACCCCGGCGCAGAAGCCGCGCGGGTTGGCCAGCATGATGGTCTTCGTCATCACTCAATCCTTGCTCAAGCCGCAGCGCTCAGGCGCGCGGCTTTCTGAAACTGTCCAGCACCATCAAGGCGGCTCCCACGCAAATGAAGGAGTCAGCCAGATTGAAGGCCGGGTACGACCAGCTGCTGTAGTAATGCACCTGGATGAAATCGATCACATGGCCATGGACGATACGGTCTATCACATTGCCGAGCGCGCCGCCCATGATGAAGGCCGCGGCCAGGTTCATCAGTCCGCTGAAGCGGTTCTTGAAGATATTCCAGCCCAGCCAGCCGGACACCGCGAAAGCCAGACCGGAAAACAGATACTTCTGCCAGCCGCCGGCGTCGTGCAGGAAGCTGAACGCCGCGCCCGGATTGTACAGCAAGGTAAACCCGAAAAAGCCGGGAATGATTTCCCGGACTTCGCCGTACTGGTAATTGCCGTTGAAATAGATCTTGGTCAATTGATCCAGCAGCACGATCACCGCGGCCAGCGCAAACCACTTCGGCCATTGCTTGGCCTTGGGCATAGTCATTGCAGATTCCATCAGACCTTTCCACGACGCGAAGCGGAACTCCGCGCACTCGATATCAAAGCGCCGGAAGCCCGGAACGCTAAGCGTTCCCATGCTTCCGGCCCGGCCGTGCCGCCGCGTCGTCGACGCGGATCAGGCGAAGCGGCGCGTCTCGCCCTTGCCGTCGATATTGTCCACGCAACGGCCGCACACCGCGCCGTGGCCGGCGTGGCTGCCGACGTCGGCGCGGTAGTGCCAGCAGCGCTCGCACTTCTGCTCCGCAGACGACGCCACGCTGACGCGGGTTTGCTCGCCTGGCTTGACGCTGGCTTTAGAGACAATCAGCACGAACTTGAGTTCATCGCCCAAGGCGTTCAGCCACTGCGACAGCTCGCCGTCGGCCTCGATTTCGATCTCCGCCTGCAGCGAGGAGCCCAGCTGATCGGCGCTGCGCAGCGCTTCGATCTGCTTGTTGACCTGGGCGCGCAGCTCGCGGATGGCCTGCCACTTGGCGGACAAGGCCGCTTCGCGCTCGGCGGACTGGGCCGGGAACTCATGCCAGACGTGATACAGCGGCGATTCTTCCTCGCTGTCCACCAGCACGTTCCACGCCTCGTCGGCGGTGAAGCACAGGATGGGCGCCACCAGCAAGAGCAGGCTGCGGGTGATGTGGTACAGCGCGGTCTGAGCGCTGCGGCGCGCGTGGCTGTCCGCCTTGGTGGTGTACAAACGGTCCTTGATCACGTCCAGGTAGAAGGCGCCCAGATCCTCGGAGCAATAACCCACCACCTCCTGCACCACATGGTGGAAGGCGTAGCGCGAGTACAGTTCGCCCGCCGCCTTTTCCTGCACTTCGCGCGCGCGCAGCAGCGCGTACTGGTCCAGTTCCACCATATTGGCCAGCGGCACGGCGTGTTCCAGCGGATCGAAATCCGACAGATTGGACAGCAGGAAGCGGATGGTGTTGCGCAGACGGCGATAGCTTTCCGTCGTGCGCTTCAGGATTTCCTGCGACAGCGACATATCGCCGGAGTAGTCGGCGCTGGCCACCCACAGGCGCAGGATGTCGGCGCCCAGGGTGCCGCAGATCTCTTCCGGCGCAATGCCGTTGCCGCGCGACTTGGACATCTTGTAGCCCTTGTCGTCCACGGTGAAGCCGTGGGTCAGCAACTGCTTGTACGGCGCGCGGCCTATGGTGGCGCAACCGGTTTTCAGCGAGGACTGGAACCAGCCGCGATGCTGGTCGGAACCCTCCAGGTACAGGTCCGCCGGCCAGGCCAGTTCGGCGCGCTGCTTGAGCACGGCGAAATGGGTGGAGCCGGAATCGAACCACACGTCCAGGGTGTCGGACAGCTTGCGGTACTGCTCGGCCTCCTCGCCCAGCAACTCCTTGGCGTCCAGGCTGAACCAGGCTTCGATGCCCTGCTGCTCGATGCGCAACGCCACTTCTTCCAGCAATTGCGCCGTGCGCGGGTGCAGCTCGCCGCTTTCCTTGTGGATGAAGAAGGTCATCGGCACGCCCCAATTGCGCTGGCGCGACACGCACCAGTCAGGGCTGTTCTTGATCATCGCATCCAGGCGCGCGCGGCCCCAGGCCGGGAAGAACTCGGTGGCGTCCACCGCGCGCTGGCTGATGGAGCGCAGAGTCTCGCCGCCGTGGCCGGCCTTGTCCATGCCGATGAACCACTGCGGCGTGGCGCGGAAAATGATGGGGGTCTTGTGGCGCCAGCAATGCGGGTAGCTGTGCTCCAGCTTGGCCTTGTGCACCAGCGCGCCGTGCTCTTCCAGCGTTTCGATGATGCGCGGATTGGCGTCCCAGACCAGCAGGCCGGCGAACAGCTCGGTGCCCGTCTTGTAACGGCCGTTGTCCGCCACCGGGTTGGCCACCGGCAGCTTGTAATGCAGGCCGGCCTGGAAGTCTTCCAGACCGTGGGCCGGCGCGGTGTGCACCAGGCCGGTGCCGGCGTCGGTGGTCACGTGATCGCCCAGGATCACCGGCACTTGGCGCGCGTAGAACGGGTGTTGCAGCTGCAAGAGCTCCAGCGCCCGGCCCTTGGCCTCGCCCAACACCTGGCAGCTCTCGACGCCGTAGCGCTTCAGCGCCGCCTCGGCCAGCTCCTTGGCCAGGATCAGCTTGCCCTTGGGCGTATCCAGCAATTGATAAACCAGTTCGGCGCCGGCGGCGACCGCCTGGTTGGCGGGCAAGGTCCACGGCGTGGTGGTCCAGATCACCGCCATCGCGCCGGAAGCGTCGGCGCCGAAGGCTTCGCCCGCCTTGTCCGCGTCCACCACCTTGAAGCCGACGTCGATCGCCGGCGACAGCTTGTCCTCATACTCGACTTCGGCCTCGGCCAGCGAGGAGCCGCACTCGATGCACCAGTGCACCGGCTTCTCGCCCTTGGTCAGATAGCCGTTCTCGAAGATCTTGCCGAGGGTGCGCACGATGTCGGCCTCGGTCTTGAAATCCATGGTCAGATAGGGATTGTCCCAATCGCCCAGCACGCCCAGGCGGATGAAGCCCTTCTTCTGGCGCGCCACTTGCTCTTTCGCATATTCGCGGCACAGCTCGCGGAATTTGGCGGCGGGAATGTCCTTGCCGTGCAGCTTCTCCACCATCAGCTCGATGGGCAGGCCGTGACAGTCCCAGCCCGGCACATAGGGCGCGTCGAAACCGGCCAGCGTCTTGGAGCGGACGATGATGTCCTTCAGCACCTTGTTGACCGCGTGGCCCAGGTGGATGTCGTTGTTGGCGTACGGAGGGCCGTCGTGCAGGATGAACTTGGGACGGCCGGCGGAGAGCTTGCGCAGCTTCTCGTAGCGCTTCTCCTCCTGCCAGCGCTTGACCCAGGCCGGTTCGCGTTTGGCCAGATCCCCGCGCATGGCGAAGGGGGTATCCAGCAGGTTTACGGTTTTTCGATAATCGATGCTCATGCCTGCTCTCGCTGCAAACTTGTCAAATAGGTCTTGGCGCTGGCCGCGTCTTTTTCGATCTGAGCGATCAGCGCCGATAAATCATCATACCGCGCCTCATCGCGCAGTTTCTTCAGGAATCGCACCGTCAGCCGCTGGCCGTAGAGATCGCCGGCGAAATCGAACAGATGCACTTCCAATTTGTAGTCCGGGGTATCGCTGACCGTCGGGTTCAAACCCAGACTGGCCACGCCGCCCAGCACGCCGGCGTCGGTCTCCGCCTGCACCACGAACACGCCCTGCAAGGCCGGACGCAAATGCGGCAGATGGATGTTGGCCGTGGGGAAACCTATGGTGCGGCCCAGTTTCTTGCCGTGCACCACACGGCCGGAAATCTGGTACTCGCGCCCCAGCAGGCTTTCCGCGCCGCTCAAGTCGCCGGCGGCCAGCCGCTCGCGCACCAGGCTGCTGGACGCTCGCTCGCCCATGGCCAGCACCGTCGGCATCGCCTCGGTGACGAAATGGGGACAGGAGCTCAACATTTCGAAGTGGCCCTGCCGCTTGGCGCCGAACTGGAAGTCGTCGCCGATCAGCAAATACTTGGTCTGCAGGCCCTGCACCAGGACTTTGTCGATGAAGTCCTGCGCCGACATGCCGGCGAAACCGTGGTTGAAGCGATAGACGAACACATAGTCGACCAGGCCCAGCCGCTGCAAGAAAGCCAGTTTGTCGCGCAGCGTGGACAGGCGGCCGGGCGGCTTGTCGCGCGCGAAGAACTCCCGCGGATGGGGTTCAAAGGTCAACAGAGCCGTCGGCAAGCCGCGCGCGTCGGCTTCCAGCCGCAGGCGCTGCAGCATTTTCTGATGGCCAAGGTGCACGCCGTCGAAATTGCCGATGGTCAAGGCGCAGGCTGGCAGCTGATAACGCCGCGGATCTCCAAAAAATACCTGCATGTGCTGGTCTTATTGCGTCCTGAAAACCTTCGATTGTATCTGCCAGCCACGGATAGCGTCCAGACATGAAACGCAATTGGGGCGGCGACGGCGAAAGGAGCCCGCCCTCCGCCGTCCAATGCAAAAAGCCCCGCAAGATTGCGGGGCTTTTTGAACAGAGCGACTAATCGAGATTACTTCTTCTCAACCAGGGACTCTTTAACCGCGTCGATGGTCAGCTCAACGCGACGATCAGACTCGATGCATTCCTTGATAGCCAGGTTCTGCTTGGAACCTTTCTTCTGGTATTTCGGGAATTTGGCCTTGCACTCGGCGGTCATCTTGGCTTCAGCGGAGCCGCGACCTACGGAGGTCACTTTTTCAGCCGGAACGCCAGCAGCGATGAAGTAGCCTTTAACAGCGTCGGCGCGCTCTTGCGACAGACGGTTGTTGTAAGCGGCGGAACCCATGAAGTCGGTGTAGCCAGCAACTTCAACGGACTTCAGGTAGCCTTTGCCGGCGTTGGCTTTCAGCTTTTCAACCAGCGGGTCCAGTTCGTTCTTGGCGTCGGCGCGCAGCTTGGCCTTGTCGAAGTCGAACAGCACTTTAGCGGACAGGGTGACTTTTTCTTTTTCGGAAACCAGCACCGGCTTCGGAGCTTCGGCTACCGGCTTGGCAGCTTCGCGGTCGCCACATTCAACCAGGCCGTCCTTGGCCTTGTCGAAGAAGTTGGTTCTCCAGCACTCGCCGTAGTTGTTGCGAGTCACGGATTCGGTGGACTGGTCAACGGCATAGCCAGGTTTAGCAGCAAAAGCGCTAGCGGAAACCAACAGAGCAGCAACCAGGGCGCTCAGTTTCAGCTGTTTAGTCATGTTATTCCCTCTTTAATCTATAAAATGGGTAGCAATGCGGGCTGACGCAAAGACCACACGAACAATTTTACTGCAAACAACAGGGTGATCTGCAAACTGTGTTTATGCAGTTAACCCGCACTATAGAAACGCTGCAATCCCATGTCAACTTGAGGCGCCACAGATTGCGAGCAATCCGTTGCAAAAAAACGTCAAAAAAAGCGTTTTTTTTCAGCCTCTGTCTCGCATAAGCCACACATTACACCGATGTGACGCGCCTACGAAACAGTGGCAGCGGGTTCAGCACGGTAGCCTGATAGTTTTCGCTAAAAGTATTGAAACCATCCAGCGAAGATTCCAGTGTCTTGCCGTCCTTGATGGCAAATGCATCAAAACCAACTTGCGCCATGGAATGCAGCAAGTCTTGCCAGACATCCCCGATCGCCCGCAGTTCCCCGCGATAGCCGTAGCGCTCGCGCAGCAAGCGCGCATGACTGTAGCCGCGCCCGTCGGTGAAGGCCGGAAAATCGACGGCGATCAGCTCCAGCTCTGGCAAATCGGCCAGTAGCCGCGCCGGATCGTCCTCCGGTCCCAGCCAGACGCCCACCCGCGCCGCATGGCTGCGCCAGAACGCGCGTCGTTCCAGCCAATCGGACAGCGGCACGATCACATTGCCGCCCGCGGCGGTTTCCGGCAACTGGCCGTTTTCATCCTGGCGCAGCAGATTCCAATCGTCGGGCCGGACTTGTCCCTGTTTAATGATGTTTGGCATACACCCGCTCCTTGAAGGGTTCGATGCCGATGCGGCGCACGGTTTCGATGAAGCGCTCGCCCGGACCGCGTTGCTCCAGATAGACGCTCATGATGGTGGTGAAAGCCTTGGGCACGTCGGCCTGGGCGAACGAGGGCCCGATCACCTTGCCTATGCTCGTGGCGCTGCCCTGGCTGCCGCCCAGCGTGATCTGGTACCACTCCTCCCCGTTCTTGTCGACGCCGAGTATGCCGATATTGCCGATGTGATGGTGGCCGCAGGCATTCATGCAACCGGAGAAATTGCAGTCGATGTCGCCGAGGTCGTAGAGATAGTCCATGTCCTCGAAGGTTTGCTGGATGGCCTCGGCCACCGGAATCGAGCGCGCGTTGGCCAGCGAGCAGAAGTCGCCGCCCGGACAGCAGATGATGTCGGTGAGCAGGCCGATATTGGGAGTGGCGAAGCCGTGCTGGCGCGCCAGCTGCCACAAGGCGTGCAAATCCTTTTCCGGCACGTCCGGCAACACCAGGTTCTGTTCATGGGCGACGCGCAGTTCGCCGAATCCGAAGCGCTCGGACAATTCCGCCGCCGCGTCCATCTGTTCCGCGCTGATGTCGCCGGGCGGCACGCCGGCGCGTTTCAGCGACAGCACAACCGAACGATAACCCGGCCGCTTGTGAGCGCGGGTATTGCGCTCCGCCCACCGGGCGAAGCCCTTGTCTTCCTCCAGCCAGGTCCGCAGCTCGGGCGGATTGGCCGGCAGCGTCTGATACGGCGGATCGGTGAAAAAGCTGGCGTAGTGCGCGACGTCCTCGTCGCGCAGCGTGGCCGGACCGCCCTTGATATGCAGCCATTCGTCCTCCACCTTGGCGGCAAAGCCCTCCACCGTCATCGCCTTGACCAGGATCTTGATGCGCGCCTTGTATTTGTTGTCGCGGCGGCCGAAGCGGTTATAGACCCGCAGCACCGCGTCCAGATAGGTCAGCAGATGCGGGGTGGGCAGAAAATCCTTGACCACGTCGCCGACGATGGGCGTGCGCCCCAGTCCGCCGCCCACCATCACGCGGAAACCGACTTCGCCGGCCTCGTTGCGCACCACGTGCAGGCCGATGTCGTGCACGCGGGTGGCCGCGCGGTCTTCCACGCTGCCGGACACCGCGATCTTGAATTTGCGCGGCAGGAAGGTGAACTCGGGGTGCAGCGTGCTCCACTGACGGATGATCTCGCACCAGGGGCGCGGGTCCAGCAGCTCGTCGCCGGCCACGCCGGCGAAGGCGTCCGTGGTGGTGTTGCGCACGCAGTTGCCGGAAGTCTGGATCGCGTGCATTTCCACCGTGGACAGCTCTTCCAGGATATCCGGCACCCGCGCCAGCTCCGGCCAGTTGAACTGGATGTTCTGGCGGGTGGTGAAATGGCCGTAGCCCTTGTCGTAGCGGCGGGCGATGTCGGCCAGCTTGCGCAGCTGGCCGCTGCGCAGGTGGCCGTAGGGAATGGCGACGCGCAACATGGGCGCGTGGCGCTGCACGTACAGGCCGTTCATCAGCCGCAGCGGGCGAAACTCGTCCTCGCTCAGTTCGCCGGCCAGATAGCGCCGGGTCTGATCTCGAAACTGAACCACGCGCTCGCGCACGATGCGGTGATCGACTTCATCATATTGATACATGGTGCTCTTTCAGGCGGCGCTATGCCGGGCGTTTCAACGGACTGGCCTTGACATGCAGGCCGCATTCCTTGGAATCGGGGTTTTCCCACCACCAGCGTCCGGCGCGGACGTCCTCGCCCACCGAAATGGCCCGGGTACAGGGCGCGCAGCCGATAGAGGGGTAATGGCGGTCGTGCAGGGCGTTGTAGGGCACTTCGTGCGCGCGCAGATAGTCCCAGACCTCGCCCTCGCTCCAGTCCAGCAGCGGGCTGAACTTTTGCAGGCCGTTGTCGGCGTCGTATTCGCTGACCTGCAGATCCTGGCGCGTCGGCGACTGTTCGCGCCGCAGCCCGGTGATCCAGGCGGACCGCCCGGCCAGCGCGCGCCTTAGCGGCTCCAGCTTGCGCAGCTGGCAACAGGACTTGCGCGCGTCCACGCTGCGGTAAAAGCCGTTGATGCCGTGGAGGGCCACATACTGCTCCACCGCGGCGGACTGCGGGAAATACACGGCGACGGGGTGGCTGGGATAACGCTCTTCCACCCGCTGCATCAGGTCGTAGGTTTCCGCCGGCAGGCGGCCGGTGTCCAGGCTGAAGGCCGCGATGCCCAGGCCCAGGCGGGCGATCAGATCGGTCAGCACCATGTCCTCGGCGCCATAGCTGTTGGCCAGCACGGCGTCCGGATGCTCGGCCGCGATCGTCCTGAGGCAGGCGACGGTGGCGTCCAGTTTTGCTTCCAGGCTCATCAAAGGCTCCAGGCAGGAAATTTCATGACAATCCTACCCAAGCCGCTTATAAACCGAAAAGAATATTGTGTTAGTATTTAATTACTACAGGTTTTATAGAGGATGGCGTCGCATGAAGCTGCAACAACTGCGTTACTTGGTCGAGGTGGCCAAGCAAGGGCTGAACGTCTCGGAGGCCGCGGAAAAGCTGCACACCTCGCAACCGGGCATTTCCAAGCAAATCCGGCTGCTGGAGGACGAGCTGGGCATCCAGGTTTTCATCCGCAACGGCAAGCGGGTGGTCTCGGTGTCCGAGCCGGGCAAGGAGGTGCTGCGCATTTCCGAGCGCATTCTGCGCGAAGCGCAGAATCTGAAACGGGTGGGCGACGAATTCTCCAAGGAGGCGGAAGGCGCGCTGACCATCGCCACCACGCACACTCAGGCGCGCTACGCGCTGCCGCCGGCCATCGCCGAGTTCGTTCGACGTTATCCCAAGGTGAGGCTGTCGATCAAGCAGGGCAGCCCCACCCAGATCTGCGAAATGGTGGTGTCCGGCGAAGCCGACCTCGCCATCGCCACCGAAGGCATCGCCTTGTATAAGGAATTGGCGATGCTGCCCTGCTATGAATGGAACCGCTCCATCGTGGTGCCGGAAGGGCACGAGCTGACCAAGCTGGATCGCCCGCTGACGCTGGCGGACATCGCACGCTACCCCATCGTCACCTACGACTTCGCCTTCGCCGGCCGCTCCAAGATCAACAAGGCCTTCGCCGATCAGGGCCTGGCGCCCAATGTGGTGCTGACCGCGATAGACACCGACGTGATCAAGACCTATGTCAGCCTGGGGCTGGGCATCGGCATCATCGCCAGCATGGCCTACGAGCCGGAGCGCGATATCAATCTGCAGCTGCTGGACGCCGGCCATCTGTTCGAGCCGTCCACCACCAAGATCGGTATCCGCAAGGACGCCTATCTGCGCGGCTTCGCCTACACCTTCATCGAACTGTTCGCGCCCCATCTGCACCGGCGCGAAGTCGAAGCCGCGCTGCTGGCGCGCGACCCGGACAGCGAGGATTGAGCCGCTTCCGGCCAGACAAAACAAAACGCCCCGATATCGGGGCGTTTTCGCGTACAGGGGCGCCGGATCAGAGCGTCAGGCCGCCTGTCACCTCAATGGCCGCGCCGTTGATGTAGCTGGCCTCGTCGGACGCCAGGAAGGCGTAGACGTTGGCGATCTCTGTCGGGTCGGCCATGCGCCGCATCGGCACCTTGTCTTCCATCGCCTGGATCACTTTTTCCGGCATCGATTGCAGGATGGGAGTGGCGACAAAGCCCGGACACACCGCATTGGCGCGGATGCCCTTCTTGCCCAGCTCCTTGGCCCAGGTCTTGACGAAGCCGATGACGCCGAACTTGGACGCCGCGTAGTTGGTCTGGCCGAAGTTGCCGTAGACGCCCACCACCGAGGACGCGTTCAGGATCACGCCGCCGCCCTGCTCCACCATGGTGTCGATCACCGCGCGGGCACAGTTGTAAACGCCTTTCAGATTGATGTCGATCACCTTGTCGAACTGGTCTTCGGTCATTTTCATCAACTGGGCGTCCATGACGATGCCGGCGTTGTTGACCAGCACGTCGATGCGGCCGCGGCGGTTTTTCAGGTCGGCGACCATGTCGGCGATCTGGCCCTTATTGGTCACGTCCACCTTATAGCCTATGGCTTCGCCGCCGGCCTGCTGCAACTCCTCGACCACCGCGTTGACCGCGTCCAGATTGAGGTCGCAAACGGCGACGACTGCGCCTTCTTTGACGAATTTCTCGGCGGTCGCCTTGCCGATGCCGCTGGCGGCCCCGGTGATGATGGAGACTTTACCTTTCAAGCGCATGGATTTTCCTTACTGACTTTGTAGATGACAGGCAATCCGCCCGGAGGCCGGACTTACAACTCCACCATCGACCACCTATGGCCAAACACCTGTTTTTATTGGTTATTTTCTAAAGCAAAAAAGAAAAGCGGGAGTTTGTGCGCTGCAGCCATTGCAGCGCACAAGACGCACTGCAATATAGCGCACTGACTCCCGCCGGTAAAGCAACTGCTCTACAGGTCAGTTACCGCGTGTAACCGACCAAGAGCCGAGGCTTACTCCAGGCCCTTGCTGGCCAGATAGTCTTCGTAGTTGCCGGTGTAGTAGTCGTAACCGCCCTTGCCGTCCAGTTCCAGCACGTGCGTCGCCAGCGAGCTGACGAACTGACGATCGTGGGAAACGAAGACCAGGGTGCCCTTGTACTTCTCCAGCGCCATGTTCAGGGACTCGATCGATTCCATATCCATATGGTTGGTCGGTTCGTCCATGATCATCACATTGGGCTTTTGCAGAATCAGCTTGCCGTACAGCATGCGTCCCTTCTCGCCGCCGGACAGCACGCGCACCGGCTTGCCCACTTCGTCGCCGCCGAACAACAGACGGCCCAGCGTGCCGCGGATCACCTGCTCGTCGTCGCCTTCCTGGCCCCATTCGCGCATCCATTCGGTCAGCGTCATATCGCTGTCGAAATCGGCTTCATGGTCCTGGGCGAAATAGCCGACCTGGGCTTTTTCCGCCCATTTGATCGAACCGCGGTCGGCGCTCAGACCTTCGGCGAACGGCGCGTTGAAGGCGCCGGCCAACAGCTTGACCAGCGAGGTCTTGCCCGCGCCGTTGGGGCCGATGACGGCCAGACGGGCGCCGGCTTCCAGGATCAGACTCAGATCCTTGAACAGCACCTTGGCGTCGTAAGCCTTGTTCAGGTGATCCACCTCCACCGCCTGACGGTGCAGCTTGAACTTGTCGTCCATTTCAAAACGGATGAACGGGTTCTGACGGCTGGACGGCTTCACTTCCACCATTTCGGACTTCAGCTTGTCCACCTGCTTCAGTCGGCTGGTCGCCTGGCGCGCCTTGGATTTGTTGGCGGAGAAGCGGGCCACGAACTCCTGCAGTTCCTGGATGCGTTCCTTGGCCTTGCTGTTGGACGACAGCTGACGCTCTCTTGCCTGAGCCGACGCGATCATATAGTCGTCGTAGTTGCCCGGGTAGATGCGGATGGTGTTGTAGTCCAAGTCCGCCATATGGGTGCACACCGAGTTCAGGAAGTGACGGTCGTGCGAAATGATGATCATGGTGGCGTTGCGCTCGTTGAGCACGTGTTCCAGCCAGCGGATGGTGTTGATGTCCAGGTTGTTGGTCGGTTCGTCCAGCAACAGGATGTCCGGATTGGAGAACAGGGCTTGCGCCAGCAAGACGCGCAGCTTCCAGCCCGGCGCCACTTCGCTCATCGGGCCGGCGTGCTGTTCCACCGGAATGCCCACGCCCATCAGCAGCTCGCCCGCGCGCGCCTCGGCGGTGTAGCCGTCGTATTCGGCGAACTTGGCTTCCAGTTCGGCCGCGTGCATATAGTCGTCTTCGCTGGCCTCCGGGTTGGCGTAGATGGCGTCGCGTTCGCTCATCGCAGCCCACATCTCGGTGTGGCCCATCATCACCACGTCGATGACGCGCTGATCTTCATAGGCGAACTGATCCTGACGCAGCTTACCCAGGCGCAGACCGTTCTCGATGGCCACCTCGCCGCTGGTCTGCTCCAGGTCGCCACCCAGAATCTTCATAAAAGTGGATTTGCCGGAACCGTTGGCGCCGATCAGGCCGTAACGGTTGCCTTCGCCAAATTTGACGGAAACCTTTTCGAACAAAGGTTTGACGCCAAACTGCATGGTAATGTTGCTTGTGGTAATCACGCTTAGGGATCCTTCAGCCAAATAGCCGTAAGTATCGGAAAAACGTGGGATTCTAGCACAGTGCCGGCGTTTTCCCGAGCCGTCCGTCACGGAAACGCCGCCTACCTTTTGCCAGCATCTGGAATTCCGCTACAATCGTAAGCCTTGTTTTCTATTCCCTGAGATAGGCTGAACTATGCTTACCGGCAGCTTGGTCGCCCTGGTCACCCCGATGTCCGCAGACGGCTCGGTGGACTACGAGGCACTGCGACGACTCGTCGATTTCCATATTGAGAATGGCACCGACGGCATTGTCGCGGTTGGCACCACGGGCGAATCCGCCACATTGAACGTGACCGAGCATATCGCCGTGGTCAAGGCGGTTGTCGAATACGCTGAAGGCCGCGTCAAAGTCGTCGCCGGCGCCGGCGGCAACTCCACGGCCGAAGCGATCGAGCTGAGCCACCTGTCCCAGGAGGTTGGCGCCGATTACGTGCTGTCCGTCGTGCCTTATTACAACAAGCCCACTCAGGAAGGTCTGTACCAGCATTTCAAAGCGATCGCCGACGCCAGCAAGCTGCCGGTCATTCTTTATAATGTGCCCGGCCGCACCGTTGCCGACATGAGCAACGACACCGCGCTGCGCCTGGCCGCCCACCCCAACATCGTCGGCCTGAAAGACGCCACCGGCGACATCGGCCGCGCCTGCGATCTGGTCATGCGCGTTCCGGACGGCTTCACCCTTTATTCCGGCGATGACGCCACCGGCATGGCCTTCATGCTGTGCGGCGGCCACGGCGTGATCTCGGTCACCGCCAACATCGCCCCCAAATCCATGAGCGAGCTGTGCAAAGCCGCCACCAGCGGCAACGCCAAGCTGGCTCGCGAGATCAACGACAAGCTGCAAGGCCTGCACAAGCAGCTGTTTATCGAACCCAACCCGATTCCGGCCAAGTGGGCGCTGACGCGGATGAACCGGATTCCCTCCGGCATCCGCCTGCCGCTGACTCCGCTCTCCCCCGACGCGCAAGCGGCCGTGGAAGCGGCGATGAAACAAGCCGACGTCCTTTAACCCTTCCCCTGCCGAAACGATGGGAGACCGCATGAAACGAACCGCGCCCGCCGCGATTCTGCTGGCAACTGGCATTATCGCCGGTTGCAGCTCGCAACAGCCGCTGACCAAAAAGCTGGACTACCAGTCCGACAAGCCCAAAACCGTCAACACTCTGGAAGTGCCGCCGGATCTGACCGCGCCGCAAGTCCAGAACAAATACACCATCCCAGGCGCTGCCAGCGCCGCCGCCCAGGGCGCCAAGACCGACGCGCCGGCGCAACAACCGGCGGCCGGCAGCTCGGTCGCGCTGAACCAGCTGGACAACGTCAAGATGGAACGCGCCGGCACCCAGCGCTGGCTGGTTGTATCCGGCAAGAGCCCGGAACAGCTGTGGCCCGCGCTGAAAGCCTTCTGGCAGGACAACGGCTTCGTGATCAAGAGCGAAGACCCGGCCGTGGGCGTGATGGAAACGGATTGGGCGGAAAACCGCGCCAAACTGCCCAACGACGGTCTGCGCAAGCTGCTGGAAACCGTCGGCCTCGGCAGCGTCTACTCCACCGGCGAGCGCGACAAGTTCCGCATTCGTCTGGAAAAGACCGCCAACGGCACGGAAGTTTACTTCTCCCACCGCGGCATGGAAGAAGTCTATGCCGACACCACCAAGACCAATACCATCTGGCAGCCGCGCGCCACCGACCCGGGCCTGGAAGCCGAGTTGCTGGGCCGCTTCATGATGAATCTGGGCATGGCGGAAGATAAAGCCCGCGAACAGGTCAAGCAGACGCTGAGCGCGCCGGCCAAGCCGCAAACCCCCATCGTCGACGGCCAGTTGCTGCTCAGCGACGAGTTCGACCGCGCTTGGCGCCGCGTCGGCCTGGCGCTGGACCGCGTCGGCCTGGTGGTCAGCGACCGCGACCGTTCCCAGGGCGTTTACTTCGTCAAACCGGCCAAGAGCGAAACTGACAAGAACGAGTCCGGCGGCTTCTGGTCCGGCCTCGCCTTCTGGAAGAGCGACGACGGCAAATCCGCCAAACCCACGGAGCAGGAATACCGCGTGCAGATCAAGGAAACCGCGCCCGGCTCCAGCACGGTGTCCATCCAGGACAAACAAGGCAAGCCGCTGTCGGACGCCTTCAGCAAGGCCGCGCTGTCCAAGCTGCAAACCGAGCTGCAATAAAACGCGAAATCAACGCGTCCCAAAAGATAAAGCCCGCTGTCGCGGGCTTTTCTTTGCGCCTTGTTTTCCCAATGGCCGGTCAATGAATCCGGCCATCCGTTATCAGGCGAAATGTAACGCTTTGTAGCGAACAGACAATTGTGTTGTTTTCATGTTGCAACACCCCTTGTTCCATTTGCTACAGATACAAAAAAACCGGCCATAGCCGGTTTTTTTGTCGCAGGCCAAGAATTACTTGGCAGCGGAAGCCTCAGCAGCCGGAGCGGAAGCAGCAGCCGGAGCGGAAGCTTCAGCAGCCGGAGCGGATGCCGGAGCGGCAGCCGGAGCGGATGCTTCAACAGCAGGAGCGGAAGCTTCAGCCGGAGCTTCAGCTTTCTTACCGCAAGCGGACAGGGCTACAGCCAGCAGGGCAGCAACGAGGAGCGACTGTTTCATTTTTTCATTACCTTTGAGGATAAGTTGAACAAGACGTCAGTTATCGCACGGTCTTCGAAATAAGCCGGGCGACTGAAAATCCATCAGTGCGCAAATTGTATCACGAAAAAAAAGGCTGTATAGGGGGCAAAATTCCAAAAAAACACCTTTGCCCATAATCCTCTTCCGCAAAGCAGCATAGCCACAAAAACGGGCGTTTACCCCTGTCGTTGAGGCCAGAATTTGTCGATCTCACTTGCGCATCCGAACAATTTCTGTGGTTATTTTGCTACATTCGTCGCCAAATGCCAATAGCCTGCCAGGTATCCCTCGTACAAACATTCCTGCATGCCAGGCCCAAGCGCCGCGCCGGCAATGCTCCTGGCATTGGCGAAGGCGCGCCAAGCGGCGAAATCCTCTTCCGCGGCCTCCAGTTTCTCGCCGTTGCAATAGAAACTATCGCCACAGAACAGGATCTGGCTCTTGCGGTCCAGTTCCAGTCCGCGCAATGTCGCTTCGCTCTCGAATTCGGCCTCATCCAACTCCTCTTCCGGCGCGTCGTAAAATACATGCGCCTTGGGTTCGGTCAGATAGTGGCCCAGGAAGTCCCCCACCGCGGCCTTGTCCCAACGGATCTGCTCCAGCAGACGGCTGACCTGCTCCACCATCTCGTCGCCGATCCGCGCCGGGTCCTGCTGCAGCTTGAGCCCGGGATCGGCGTACACGCCTTCCGCGCAGATGCGGTCCTGCAGATGCACCAGGAATTGCGTCGCCAGTTCCTGCGCCGGCGGCGCGCGGAAGCCGATCGAATAAGTCATGCCCGGGTCCAGCGCCACGCCGTGATGCGCGCACTTGGGCGGCAGATAGAGCATGTCGCCGTGCTCCAGCACGAACTCCTGCTCGCAACGGAAGTCCTTCAGCACCCGGATCGGCGCGTCTTCGATGAAGTCGTCGTCGTGCTGGGTGGAGATCTGCCAGCGCTTGCGCCCGCCCACTTGCAAGAGGAACACGTCATAGGCGTCGAAATGCGGCCCCACGGTGCCGCCCGGCGGCGCGTAGCTGATCATCAGATCGTCCAGCCGCGCATAGGGAATGAAATTGAAACGCCACAGCAGCTCGTCGATATGCGGCAGATGCTGGTTAACGCCCTGCACCAGCAAGGTCCAGTCCGTCTCCGGCAGCCGGCGGAAACGCGCCGGGCGGAACGGACCGCGCTCCAGGCTCCAGCGGCCGTTGCGGCATTCAATCAGACGCGACTCCGCGTCTTCGCGGGTCGCCAGTTGCGACAGCACCGAAAAATCCGCCAGCGGCCCCACCTCGGTCAGGGCGCCGCGGATCAGCAAAGGCTTCTTGTGCCAGTACTCGGCGAGGAACTGTTCGGGCGACATCCCGCCCAGCAAAGTTGTTGTGTTCATGGCAGTTTCACGGGCTGAAACGCCCGGCAATGGTTTACAATATGGGATGCGCGCAATTGGCGGCGCATCTGAAAATCGTTTTCGATGGCCGGCTTGCGCCGCCATCCGCTTTATTTACCTTCCTTCACGGATCCGCACTCATGCAAATCTCCAAAAACACCGTCGTGACCCTCCACTACGAGATGTTCGACGCTGACAACAACCTCCTCGACAAGACCGAAGAGCCGATCAGCTATCTGCACGGTGGCTACGACGGCATCTTCCCGCTGGTGGAAGAAGCTTTGGAAGGCAAGGCCGTTGGCGACGCCATCGACGTCAAGATGACGCCGGACGACGCTTTCGGCGACCCGGAAGAAGAACTGATCCGCTTGGAAGACCTGGACGTGTTCCCGGCTGACGTCGAAGTCGGCATGATGTTCGAAGCCGACGATCCGGAAACCGGCGACGTGCTGCTGTTCCGCGTCACCGACATCGCCGACGGCAAGGCCGTGGTCGACGCCAACCACCCGCTGGCCGGCCAGAGCATCCGCTTCACCGCCAAGGTAGTGGAAATCCGCGCCGCCAGCGCCGATGAAGTCAGCCATGGTCACGCCCACGGCGAGCACGGCCACCACCATTGATCAGGCATCCGGCCCTGCCGGCACCGGCGTCATTGTAATGCTTTTGCCGGCGCGCCGGCCTGATTTCGACAAAGGCGGCCCATTGGGCCGCCTTTGTCATGCCTGAGCGCGAACGCTCCGGCGCTATCCCAAGCGCGCGCGCCGCCAGCGCCAACAACCTGCGGCCAGCACCAGCGCGCACACCGCCAGCCTCAGGCCGTACTCCTCATGGCTGCCCGGCTTGTACAACAGCCACAGCAGCTGCAGCGCCAAGGCCGGCAGCATCAGCGACTGCAGCCGCGCGCTCAAGCCCGCCGGCCATCCCCGAGGCCAGGCCCAGCGGCAAGCGGCGCTCATGGACGCCCATCCCAGCAAGGCGCCCACCGTCACATCCAGCGGCCAGTGCACGCCTATCGCCAAGCGCGACAGCATCACCAAGGCCACGGCCGCCGTCAGCAAGGCTCCGCGGCGCAAGACGCCTGAATAATAAAGAAAGCTCGCCAGCGTGGCGGATGCCATCGCATGGCCGGAGGGGAAAGAGCCGTTGCCGGGCAAATCATCCAGCAATTGCACCGAGCCCGGCGGCAGCGCCAACGGCGGTCGCGGCACGGCGAAGCCCGCCTTGAGCGCGATGGCCAGAAACACGCCGACGCCGCAGCCCGCCAACAAGGCCGGCAGCTTGTCCGGCCGCCGCCAGCTCAAGGCCAGCAGCAGGGCCAGCACCGTGGGCCAGTCGCCCAGCACGCTCAACAGACGCCAGAACGCGCCGGGCGCGACGCGGCCGGCTTCATGCAAAATCAGGAATAAATCGCGATTGAAGACCGGAGACGCCGCCAGCGGAATCGCCAGCGGCAATAACAACAACGCCGGCCACAGCCGGCGCAAACAGGACAACTTAAACCACATCAGTCAGCTTTCATCGTTGCAAGGGTGATTCGATCCAGACCCGCCAGATCGACAATGGTTTCCACTTGCAGCAAACCCGCGTCGGCGAAAAGCCCGCGCACCGCCGCGCCCTGGTCGTAGCCGTGCTCGACGATCAAGCCGCCGCCCGGCGCCAGCCGTCGCGGCGCGTCGGCGGCGATGGCGCGCAGACAGTCCAGCCCATCGGCCTCGTCGGTCAGCGCCATCCGCGGCTCGAAGCGCACATCCCCCTGCCCCAGGTGTTCGTCGTTACGCTGTATATACGGCGGATTGGACACGATGAGATCGAAGACCGCGTTCTCGGGCAAGGCTTGATACCAGCTGCCCTGATAAAAATCGACGCGCGCGCCCAGGCGTTCCGCGTTGCCGCGCGCGATGGCCAGCGCCTCCGGCGACAGATCAACGGCGCAGACCCGCCATGCCGGCGCCTCCAGCGCCAGCGTCGCGGCGATGGCGCCGCTGCCGGTGCCCAGGTCGACGACGCGGGCGGCGCGGTCGCCAAACCGCTGCAAGGCCGCCTCGATCAAGTGCTCGGTTTCCGGCCGGGGGATCAATACCTGCGGGCCCACGGTGAAATCGCGGCCGTAGAATTCTCGCCGGCCGATCAGATAGGCCACCGGCTCGCCGGCGGCGCGCCGGGCGGCCAGCGCGCGGAAACACGCCTCCTGTTCCGCGCTCAGCGTCTGTTCCGGGTAGGCCGCGATGCGGGCGTGAGTCAGCTCCGGCGCCGCCTGCTGCAACAACATGCGGGCTTCCAGGCGGGGCAAGGGGTATAGGCGCAGCGCCTCGGCTATCGTCAGCATGGTCGTCACAACAGGAACAGGGTGGCGAGACCCAGGAAAATGAAAAAGCCGCCGGAGTCGGTGCAGGCGGTGATCAGCACGCTGGAGCCCAGCGCCGGGTCGCGGCCGGAGCGCTGCATCAGGCAGGGAATCAACACGCCCATGGTGGCGGCCAGCATCAGATTGAGCAGCATCGCGCCCAGCATCACCAGACCCAGCGAAAAGCTGCCGTACAACAGCCAGGCCACGCTGCCTATCACCCCGCCCCACAGCACGCCGTTGATCATGCTGACTCGCAACTCCTTGCGCCACAAACGCCAGGCCTGGCTCAGCTGCATCTGCCCCATGGCCAGCGCCCGCACGATCATGGTGATGGTTTGATTGCCGGAGTTGCCGCCGATGCCGGCGACGATGGGCATCAGCGCGGCCAGGGCCACCAATTGGGAAATGGAATGTTCGAACACGCCGATCACCCGCGAGGCGATGAAGGCGGTGCACAGATTGATCGCCAGCCAGGCCCAGCGGTTCTTCACCGAGTCGATCACCGGCGCGAACAGGTCTTCTTCCTCTTTCAAGCCGGCCAGATTCAGCACTTCACTGTCGGATTCCTCGCGGATCACGTCCACCATCTCGTCCACGGTCAGCCGGCCGATCAGCTTGCCGGCCTCGTCCACCACCGGCGCGGTGATCAAGTCGTAGCGCTCGAAGGCCAGCGCCGCGTCGGCGGCGTCCTCGTCCGGGCTGAAGCTGACCAGCTCGGTGGCCATCACTTCGGCCACCAAGGCGTCGGGGTCGGACACCAGCAGTTTGCGGATGGACAGCACGCCCTTGAGCAGGCCCAAGTCGTCGATGACGAAGATTTTGTCGGTATGCGCCGGCAGTTCGTCGAAACGGCGCAGATAGCGCAGCACCACTTCGCAGCTGACGTCGGCGCGAATCTTGACCAGGTCGAAGTCCATCAGCGCGCCGACCTTGTCCTCATCGTAGGACAGCGCGGATTGCAGCTGGGCGCGCTCTTCCTCGTCCAGGCCGCCCATCACTTCGTACACCACCTGGCGCGGCATGTCCGGCGCCAGTTCGGCCAGTTCGTCGGCGTCCAGTTGCTCGGCGGCGTTGACCAGCTCGCCGTGCTCCATCACTTCGATCAGCGATTCCCTGACCGCGTCGGACACTTCCAGCAGGATGGCGCCGTCGCGCGCGCCGCCCACCTGGTCCCAGACCAGCAGGCGGTCTTCCAGCGGCAAGGCTTCCAGGATATGGGCGACGTCGGCCGGGTGCAGCTGCTCCAGCTTCAGCCGCAGCGCTTCCAGATTGTAATGCGGGGCCAGCGGGTCCGTCGGCGGCTCGGACGCCTCCTGACGGGATACAAGATCTTCCAACTGCCGCTGGCGCTCGATCAGGCGCTGCACCAGGGCCAGGCTTTCTTGCAGACGATCGGCGGATTGTTGCTTGAAGGCAACCGTCATGCACGTCTCCTTCCGCCCAGATGGCGCGCGCGGCGCGGGCGGTCTGAGGCGGGCGTTATTCTCTAACGGTAAATCGGGATTGGATTACGGGGTAACTGGGTAAGTCCATTGCGTAGCCGCCATGCCTCGCGCATGGCGCACTCAAAGAAAGTCGCGATTGTAACATGCCGCCTGCGCCGCTCCAATCCGGCCCCCGGGCGCTCACGGCAGTTCCACATAGCCCATACGCCGCTGGATGATGCGGGTCTTGCGCGCCAGGCCCGGCGCGCCGCGATGGCTGTCGTAATAGCGCGGATTGGGCACCATCGCCGCCAGCTTGGCCGCCTGCGACGAAGACAGCCGCGCCGCGCTGGAGCGGTAGTAATAGCGCGAGGCCGCCTCCGCGCCGAAAACCCCGTTGCCCCACTCGATCACGTTCAGGTAAATCTCGAAAATGCGCCGCTTGTCCAACACCGTTTCCAGCATCACCGTGATCAAGGCTTCCTCCACCTTGCGCCACGGCGTCTTGCTGCTGGACAGGAACAAATTCTTGGCCAGCTGCTGGCTGATGGTGGAGCCGCCGGCGACGATCTTGCCCTTCTTCAGATTTTTTTCGAAAGCGGCCTCGATGCCGTCCCAATCGAAACCTTCGTGATCGACGAACTTGGCGTCTTCCGACGCGATCAGCGCGCGCTTCAGATTGGGCGAGATCTGCTCGTAACTCACCCATTTGTGGCGCAGCTCCGCCTCGGGATCGTCCTGCTGCAGCTTGGCCAGCTGTTCGTTCATGAAGGCGCTGGCCGACGGATTGTGGCCGCGCCAATAAACGATATGGCCGAAGATCCACAGGTTATACAGCAGAAAGGCGGCCATCAGGGCCGCCAGTACTTTCAGGAAGAGACGCATCATCTGACTCGCGAAGCGAGCCCCCTCGCAGAGCAAGGGGGATTGGGATTCAAACCGCGGGAGGGGAAAGCGACGCCTTGTTGATGGGTCCGGACCCGCCGGACCCGGCGAGCGTCAGGCCAGCACTTCCCGCAGCATATTGGTCACCTTGCGGGTGGTCGGCTCCACGCCGCGCCAGATGGCAAAGGACTCCGCCGCCTGCTCCACCAGCATGCCCAGGCCGTCGGCCAGCATGCCGGCGTTTTCCGCCTGCGCGCGTTGCAAGAAAGGCGTCAGGCCCTTGCTGTACACCATGTCGTAAGCCAGGGTGCGCGCGGTGAACAGGCCGTAGGGGATGGGCGGCAATTCATTGCTGAGGCTGGTCGAGGTGGCGTTGATCACGATGTCGAAGCTGCGGCCCTTCAATTGCTCGTAGCCTATGGCCTCCACCTTGCCCCAGGGCGCGAAGTGATGCGCCAGCGCCTCAGCCTTGATCAGCGTGCGGTTGGCGATGGTCAAGGAGGCCGGCTTTTGCGCCAGGATGGGTTCCAGCACGCCGCGCACCGCGCCGCCCGCGCCCAGGATCAGCACCTTGGCGCCGGCGATCGGGTAGTCCAGATTGTCCACGATGTCGCGCACCAGGCCCACGCCGTCGGTATTGTCGCCGTAGATCTTGCCGTCGCGGAAGCACAGGGTGTTGACCGCCTCCGCCGCGCGGGCGCGCTCGGTCAGCTCATTGGCGAAACGGTAGGCGTCGCCCTTGAACGGCAGCGTGATATTGAGGCCCTTGCCGCCGGCGGAGACGAACTCGGCCACCACCTCGTTGAAACGCCCCAGTTCGGCGAACAACTTGTCGTAAGCGATATCCTGGCCGGTGGCCGTCGCGAATTCGTTATGGATGAACGGCGACTGGCTGTGCGAAACAGGGTTGCCGATAACGGCGTAACGGTCGGTCATGAGTCAGCTTTCCAAGATTTGGCTATGTTTTCGGTATTCGGATAGAGAGTGGCTAATAAAGCCCCGGCGCCGCGTCGCGCTTGGCTTTGTTGGCGGCTCTCGTCGCGTCCGCGCCGCCCTGCCGGCGGCGCTATGACACTTTGCCGTGGAATACGCCAAACTTCAACCACGACGTCGCCGCGCCGGCCCCGGCTCAGCCTTGTTGCCAGGGCAGGCCGCGCGCTTTCCAGCCGCCCACGGTGTTGCGGTGGCCGTCGGCGTCCTTGTCGCCCTCAAACCCCTCCAGCACGTTGTAGGCTTCGGTGTAACCGGCGGCGGCGGCCATGCGCGCCGCTTCGTCCGAGCGCACGCCGGAACGGCACATCAGCATCAGCACGCCGTCCTTGGGCAGCATGTCCTGCAATTGCTCGATGAAACGCGGATTGGGCTGCATGCCGGGAAAGCTCCGCCACTCCAGCCGCTGGGCATAGGGCACCACGCCGACGAACTGCCATTCCGCCGCGCTGCGCACGTCCAGCAGCACCGCTTCCGGCATCGCCTGCTTCAGCTGGTGCGCTTCCTGCGGCGTCAAGGCACCGCGATAGGGCAGGCCCTGTTCTTCCGCCCGGCGCCGCGCCTGTTGCAATAGCCGCGTCATCTGATCCATGCAAGCTCTCCCCGCGGCCCGGCCGCCTTGTCGAACCGCCGACACCCCTTGACGCTGCGCCGGCCGGCCTCAGCGTCTTAGCGGGGTTTTGTCAGCCGCTCTCGTTACCTTATATACGGTATATACGGATTATCCATATCGACGAAGACGGCCGCAATGCCGTCAACGCCCTGTTTTGGTGCATAAGCCGAATCCAGGCACCACCCTGGTTCATTCAACTCCGCTAGCGCCCGGTTTTGGGCTATGACACAATGGAATCTCAGCGATTTCAAAGCTGGCACGCTTAATGCTTAAGAGCCTGCCATCCACTCATTCGCACATGATGCATGTAGCCTTTCAGGAGAAAACCATGGCGGTTGCAGACGTAGTCAAGCTGATTACCGAAAATGATGTCAAGTTCATCGACCTGCGCTTTACCGATACCCGCGGCAAAGAACAACACGTGTCGATTCCGGCCCATGTGCTGCTGGACGATCCGGACGCATGGTTCGAACACGGCCACGCTTTCGACGGTTCCTCGATCGCGGGCTGGAAAGGCATCCAGGCATCCGACATGCTGCTGATGGCCGACCCGGCCACCGCCCGCATCGACCCGTTCTACGACGAACCCACCGTCTTCCTGCACTGCGACGTGATCGATCCGGCCGACGGCAAGGGCTACGACCGCGACCCGCGCTCCATCGCCAAACGCGCCGAAGCCTATCTTAAGGCTTCCGGCCTGGGCGATACCGCCTATTTCGGCCCGGAACCGGAATTCTTCATCTTCGACAGCGTGACCTGGGGCACCGACATGTCCGGCTGCTTCGTCAAGATCAAGGCCGAAGAAGCCGCCTGGGCGTCCGCCGAAGAGTTCGAAGGCGGCAATATGGGCCACCGCCCGGGCATCAAGGGCGGTTACTTCCCGGTGCCGCCGGTGGATTCCTCGCAAGACATCCGCTCCGCCATGGTGCTGCTGCTCGAAGAGCTGGGCATCCCGGTGGAAGTGCACCACCACGAAGTGGCCACCGCCGGCCAGAACGAGATCGGCACCAGGTTCAGCACCCTGACCCAGCGCGCGGACTGGACCCAGATCCTGAAATACGTGGTGCACAACGTGGCCCACAGCTACGGCAAGACCGCCACCTTCATGCCCAAGCCCATCGTCGGCGACAACGGCTCCGGCATGCACGTGCACCAGTCCATCTGGAAGGACGGCAAGAACCTGTTCGCCGGCGACGGCTACGCCGGCCTGTCCGAAACCGCGCTCTACTACATCGGCGGCATCATCAAGCACGCCAAGGCGCTGAACGCGATCACCAACCCGGGCACCAACTCTTACAAACGCCTGGTGCCGCACTATGAAGCGCCGGTGAAGCTGGCCTACTCCGCCAAGAACCGCTCCGCCTCCATCCGCATTCCGCATGTGGCCAGCCCCAAAGGCCGCCGCATCGAAGCGCGCTTCCCGGACCCCTTGGCCAACCCCTATCTGTGCTTCTCCGCTCTGCTGATGGCCGGCCTGGACGGCATCCAGAACAAGATCCACCCGGGCGACGCCGCGGACAAGAACCTGTACGATTTGCCGCCGGAAGAAGACAAGCTGATCCCGACCGTGTGCGCTAGCCTGGACGAGGCGCTGGCCGCTCTGGACAAGGACCGCGAGTTCCTGACCCGCGGCGGCGTGTTCTCCAATGACTGGATCGACGCCTACATCGAGCTGAAGATGCAGGAGGTCAACCTGACCCGCATGACCACCCATCCGGTGGAATTCGCGATGTATTACTCGCTGTAATACCGGCGCATGGAAAAACGGCAGCCTCCGGGCTGCCGTTTTCATATATGACTTGTCCGGCGGATTTGCATATCATTGCAGAGCTGAAACCCGGAACTCGACACGCCGCCCATGAAAACTCTATCGCTTTGTCTCTTGCTGTTGCTGAGCGCCTCCGCTCACGCCACCGTTTACAAGTACGTGGACAAAGACGGCAACGTCACTTTCACCAATGTGCCGATACGCGGCGCGCAGGCGATCCGGCTCAACCCGCTCTCCTCCTATCCCAGCCAGCACAAGAAAAGCGCCTCCCCCGCCAACAGCAGCGGCGGCAACGGAGACGCCAAGCCCTCCGGCAGCTACCCCAGCGTCGACCCCGGCACCCAGAAGCAGCGCGACAACGGCCGCCGCAAGATCCTGGAGCAGGAGCTGGCCAATGAGCAAAAAGCGCTGAGCGAGGCGGAAAAGGCGCTGACCGACGGCAAGGCCACGCGCAACGGCGACGAAACCCGCAATTACCAGAAATACCTGAACCGGGTGCAGAAGCTGCAGGACGAAGTCACCGACCGCCAGAAAAACGTGGAAGCCTTGCGCCGCGAGCTGGGGCAGAACTAGTTTGACGCACCATCATGGTGCATACTGAAAAGAAATGGGCCATTCCCGGGCGCGCGGGCATGGCCCGAATTTTGCTCAGCCTGCGCAAGCCCTCCGCCTCAGCCTACAGGACACACCGCACCATGCCGCCGACCAGCTTTGCCGGACTAGAACTGCTGGACACCCCCGTGCTGATCGTCGACGCCGACGGCGCGCTGCATTTCGTCAATCCCGCATGCGAGAACCTGCTGGCGTTGGGCTGCCGCGAGCTGCGCCGCCACAGCCTGTTCGATCTGTTCCAGCCCTGCCCGGCGCTGCGCCAGGCGCTGTCCACCGCGCTGCGCCACAACGCCAGCTTCATCGAGCACGATCTGGAACTGATCCCGCAGCACAGCGAGCAGGCGCTGCACATCGCGCTGTCGGTGGCGCCGGTGGACGCGGACGGCGGACTGGCGCTGATCGAACTGCGGCCGCTGGATCAGCAGTTGAAGATCGCCAACGAGGAACGGCTGCTGCTGCAACACCAGGCCAATCGGGAGCTGATCCGCAACTTGGCCCATGAGATCAAGAACCCGCTGGGCGGCATCCGCGGCGCGGCGCAATTGCTGGAGCACGAGTTGCTGGACCGCCCGGAGCTGAAGGAATACACCGCGGTGATCAAGGAGGAGGCGCTGCGGCTGCAATCGCTGGTCGACCGGCTGCTGGCGCCGCACCGCAGCCATGTGCGCGGCGAGATCAATATCCACGAAGTGCTGGAACGCGTGCGCAGCATCGCGCTGGCCGAATATCCGCAGGGCCTGCAGATTCGCCGCGACTACGACACCAGCCTGCCCCAGCTGGTGGCCGACAAGGAACAGCTGATCCAGGTGGCGCTCAACATCGTCAAGAACGCCGTTCAGGCGATGAAGGGCCGCGGCCAATTGATTCTGCGCACCCGGGTGGCGCGCCAGGTGACGCTGGCGCGCAAGCGCCACACCCTGGCATTGAAATTGCAGATCATCGACGACGGTCCCGGCATCCCCGACGAGATCAAGGACCATATTTTCTACCCGCTGGTCACCGGCCGCGCCGAAGGCACCGGCCTGGGGCTGACCCTGGCCCAGGCCTTCGTCCACCAGCACGGCGGCAATATCGAATTCGACTCCCGGCCGGGACAGACCTGCTTCACCGTGACCTTGCCTTTCGCCACGGATTGAGCGGACCCGTCCACCCCAAACACATTGCCGCCGCCCGCTCACGCCGGCGGCGCCGAGCACAAGGATTTCGCGATGAACCAAGCGGTATGGATTATTGACGACGACAAGGCGATACGCTGGGTGCTGGAAAAGGCGCTGGGGCGCGCCGGCATCGGCTTCGACAGCTTCGCCAGCGCCGACGACGCGCTGAACGCGCTCTACGACCGCGCCCCGCAAGTCATCATTTCGGACATCCGCATGCCGGGCACCGACGGGCTGAAATTCCTGTCCAAGGTCAAGTCCGAGCACCCGACGCTGCCCGTCATCATCATGACCGCGCACTCCGATCTGGATTCCGCGGTGGCGGCCTTCCAGGGCGGCGCCTTCGAATACCTGCCCAAACCCTTCGACGTCGATCAGGCGGTGCTGCTGATCGAGCGCGCGCTGGCGGAAAGCCGGCCGGACATCGCGGTCAGCGATCATCCGGAAGCGATGCCGGTGCTGCTGGGCCAGGCGCCGGCGATGCAGGACGTGTTCCGCGCCATCGGCCGGCTGTCCCAATCCAACGTCACCGTGCTGATCACCGGCGAATCCGGCACCGGCAAGGAGCGCGTGGCCGAGGCCCTGCACCGCCACTCGGTGCGCGCGGGCAAACCCTTCATCGCGCTGAACACCGCCGCCATTCCCAAGGACTTGCTGGAGTCGGAACTGTTCGGCCATGAAAAAGGCGCGTTCACCGGTGCGCAAGCCACCCGTCGCGGCCGCTTCGAGGAGGCCGAGGGCGGCACGCTGTTCCTGGACGAGATCGGCGACATGCCCACCGAGCTGCAAACCCGGCTGCTGCGCGTGCTGTCCGACGGGCACTTCTACCGCGTCGGCGGCCACACCCCGATCAAGGCCAATGTCCGCGTCATCGCCGCCACGCATCAAAACCTGGAACAGCGCGTGCGCGACGGCCAGTTCCGCGAAGACCTCTACCACCGCCTGAACGTAATCCGCCTGCGGCTGCCGCCGCTGCGCGAACGGCGCGAGGACATCCCGCTGCTGGCCCGCCACTTCCTGGCCAAGAGCGCCACCCAGCTGGGCGTGGAACCCAAGCGGCTCAGCGACGCCGCCATGGACGTGGTCAAGCACAGCCTGTTCTCCGGCAATGTGCGCGAACTGGAAAACCTGTGCCAGTGGATCAGCGTGATGGCGCCCGGCCAGACCGTGGAAGTGGCCGATCTGCCGCAGGAACTGCGCGACCCGGCCGCCGGCGCGCGCCATGCCGGCGGCGCGGAAGCGGGACAGCTTGACTGGCCGCAGCTGCTGGCCGAAGAGGTCAGCCGCCGCCTGCGCGCCGGCGAGGCCGGCATCATCGACGAGCTGACCCGGCGCTTCGAAACCAGCTGCATCCGCAGCGGCCTGACCCATACCGGCGGCCGCAAAGTGGAGGCCGCCCACCTGCTGGGCTGGGGCCGCAACACCCTGACCCGCAAGATCCAGGAACTGGGTTTGGAAGCCCATGCCGATGAAAGCCATGACAAGGCCGATCTCGGGCTCATAAAATGAATCCATGATCATTCCGCAAGGACCCGCCCATGTCCAAATCCGCGCTGGCGCTGCTCACCCTGCTGGCCGGCGGGTGGGTCCACGCCGCTCCCGTCCTACGCATCGTCGTCGGCAGCGCCGAACCGGCGCCCTTCATCCAACAGACCTCCTCGCAACTGTCCGGCCCCGTCATCGACCTCGCCCGGCAAGCGGCGGAACACTGCGGCCTGCACGCCCAGTTCCGACAGCTGCCGGCGCGACGCCTGCTGCGCAGCCTGGCGCTGAACCAGGCCGACGCCGCCGCCATGCTCTCCTTCCAGACTGACCGCGCCAAGCAGATGCTCTATCCGATGCGCGGCGAGCTGGCGGACAGCCGGCTGAGGCTGACCGCGCTGTCCTACGTGCTCTACGTTCCGCAAGCTTCAACACTGCGTTGGGACGGCCACCGGCTGGACCTGCCCGAGGACGACAGCGTCGGCGTCAATCGCGGCTGGTCGGTCATCCGCGTATTGAAAGCCCGCCGGATTCCCACCGAGGCCGGCGCCGATCTGGAAGAAAATTTCGCCAAGCTGCAGGCGGGCCGCATCGCCGCCTTCGCCATGCACGAACCCGGCGGCGACGCTTACCTGGCGCAACACCCGCAGCTGCGCATGAAAAAGCTGCTGCCGCCGCTGAAGACCGAAAACAGCTATCTGGTGTTCGGCAAGGCTTACGGCCAGGCGCATCCGGAACGCATGCGCTGCGTCTGGAATCAATTGCCGTCGCTGCGCCGGCAATTGGACCTGCCCTAAGAGCCGGTTCACAGTCTCTTGAGCAAGGGCGAGACCAGCGGAGAAAGCGGAATCTACTCGTGGCGCATGAGCATGTCGCAGACGGCGCGCAGCCGATCGTAAACCGCTTCCCAGTCAGGCGGCCGCGCCCAGCGGCGTCAGCCCCGGCAAGGTGGCGAAGCTCTGCTCTCTCACCGTGACCAGAAAATCCTGCATATAGGCGAGGCCGCCGTCGTCGCTGCGCACCGCCGCGTACAACTCGCTGCTCAAACCGCTCTCGCCTATCGGCCGCGCCACCACGTAGCCGCGCTCCAGATAGGGCTTGACCGCCCAGTAGGGCAAGGCCGCCACCCCGCGGCGGCTGGCCACCAGCTGGATGATGGCGATGGTCAGCTCGCTGCTGCGCCGCGCCGGGTTGACGCCCGCCGGACGCAAAACCTTGCGCACCAGATCCAGCATCTCGTCCGGCACCGGGTAATGGATCAGCGTTTCCCCGGCGAAGTCCTCCGCCAGCCAGCAGCGCTTGTTCGCCAGCGGGTGATCCCGCGCCACGATGCCCACCATCTCATAAGCGAACAGCGGCTGGTAATCGACGCCGGCCTGCGGCTCCGCCTCCGACACGATGGCCAGATCGGCGCGATGGCTCAACAGCAGGCTGACCGGATCGGTGTGGAAGCCGGACACGATGTCCAGTTCAACGCCCGGCCAATGCTGGCGGAATGCGTCCATCGCCGGCATCAGCCAATCGAAGCAGGTATGGCACTCCACCGCCACCCGCAACTCGCCGGCCTCCCCCTGGCGCAGCCGCGCCAGATCGCGCTCCGCCGACGCCACCCGGGCGTTCAGGTCGTGCGCCAGCGCCAGCAGCCGCTCGCCGGCGGCGGTGAAGCGCAACGGCTGGGTCTTGCGCTCGAACAAGCTCATGCCATAGCCCTGCTCCAATTGTTTCAACTGGTGCGAGAGCGCGGACTGGGTCAGGAACAGGCGGCTGGCCGCCAAAGACACGCTGCCGGTTTCGGCCAGCGCCAGCAGGGTGCGCAGATGTCGGATCTCCAAAAAGCTCATCATGAATTCATTTCATGTTAACTGGCAAAATAATGAGTTTGTATCATACAACAGCTTGCGCAATGCTAGGGACATCACGAACCAAGGAGTCCGCCATGACCACCCTGCACCTGCTCGGCTTTCCCCGCATCGGCGCCAAGCGCGAACTGAAGACCCTGCTGGAAAACTACTGGAAAAACGAAATCGACGAAGCCGCGCTGCTAAGCGGCGCGCGCGAACTGCGCCAGCGCCACTGGCTGCTGCAAAAAGGCGCCGGCGTGGAACTGTCCCCGGTCGGCGACTTCTCCCTGTACGACCACGTGCTGGACGCACAGCTGTTGGTGGGAGCTATTCCGCCGCGCTTCAGCTTCGACGCCGCCCGGCTGAGCACCGAGCAATATTTCCAACTGGCGCGCGGCAACGCCGGCCAGCCAGCGCTGGAAATGACCAAATGGTTCGACACCAACTACCACTACCTGGTGCCGGAATGGCATGAGGACACCGCCTTCCAGGCGCAGCCGGAGCGCCTGCTGGCGCAAGTGCGCGAAGCCCAGGCCCTGGGCCTGCGCGCCAAGCCGGTGCTGCTGGGACCGCTGTCGCTGCTGTGGCTGGGCAAGGCCAAGCACGCCGGCCTGGACAGGCTGTCCTTGCTGCCCGCCCTGCTGCAGGCTTATCGCGACGTGCTGGCCGCGCTGGCGGCGGCCAAGGTGGAATGGGTGCAGATCGACGAGCCCATCCTGGCGCTGGACCTGCCGCCGGAATGGCTGGCCGCCTTCGAACCCGCCTACCGGCAATTGCAGGACGGTTCCTTGAACCTGCTGCTGGCGACTTACTTCGGCAGCGTCGCCGAACACGCCGAGTTGCTGCAACGCTTGCCGGTGGCCGGCCTGCACCTGGACCTGGTGCGCGCGCCGCTGCAACTGGCGGCCTTCGCCGACGGCTGGCCGCAGGACAAGGTGCTGTCCGCCGGCGTCATCGACGGACGCAATATCTGGCGCGCCGATCTGTCCCGCGTGCTGGCCAGCCTGCAACCCTTGGCCGCCGATCTGGGCGAGCGTCTGTGGATCGCCCCCAGCTGCTCGCTGCTGCACGCGCCCTTCGACCTGGCCGCGGAAACCCAGCTCGACGTCGACGTCAAAACCTGGCTCGCCTTCGCGGTGCAAAAACTCAATGAGCTGAAAGTGCTGAAACGCGGCGTGGAGCAAGGCCGCGAAGCCATCGCCAATGAATTGGCCGGCAGCGACTACGCCCGTCAGCAGCGCGCCGCCAGCCCGCTGATCCACCGCCCCGAAGTCCAACAGCGCCTGGCCACGCTGCCGGCCGACGCCGACCGCCGCCACAGCGCCTATCCGGCGCGCGCCGCCGCGCAGCAAGCCTGGCTCAAGCTGCCGCTGCTGCCCACCACCACCATAGGTTCCTTCCCGCAGACGGCCTCCATCCGCGGCGCTCGCGCCGCCTTCAAACGCGGCGAGCTGTCCGCCGACGCCTACCGCCAGGCGATGCGGCAGGAAATCGAGCTGGCGATCCGCCGTCAGGAGGCTTTGGACATCGACGTGCTGGTGCACGGCGAGGCCGAACGCAACGATATGGTGGAGTACTTCGGCGAGCAATTGTCCGGCTTCGTGTTCACAGCGGGCGGCTGGGTGCAAAGCTACGGCAGCCGCTGCGTGAAGCCGCCCATTTTGTTCGGCGACGTGGCGCGGCCGCAAGCAATGACCGTGGAATGGGCGGAGTACGCGCAAAGCCTGACCCCGCGTCCGGTCAAGGGCATGCTGACCGGCCCGGTCACCATCCTGCAATGGAGCTTTGTCCGCGACGACCTGCCGCGCGGCGAAGTCTGCCGCCAGATCGCCCTGGCGCTGAACGACGAGGTGCGCGACCTGGAGACCGCCGGCATCCGCGTGATCCAGATCGACGAACCGGCCATCCGCGAAGGCCTGCCGCTGAAGCGCGCCGACCGCGCCGCCTATCTGGATTGGGCCGGCGAGGCGTTCCGGCTGTCTTGCCACGGCGTGGCCGACGCCACCCAGATCCACACCCATATGTGCTATTCGGAGTTCGGCGACATCCTGCCGGCCATCGCCGCGCTGGACGCCGATGTGATCACCATCGAAACCTCGCGTTCGGACATGGAGCTGTTGCAGGACTTCGGCCACTTCCGCTATCCCAACGCCATCGGCCCCGGCGTCTACGACATCCACAGCCCGCGGGTGCCGCCGGAAGCGGAAATCCAGCAGCTGCTGGAAAAGGCGCTACAGGTGATCGAGCCGGAAAAACTGTGGGTCAACCCCGACTGCGGCCTGAAAACCCGCGGCTGGCCGGAGGTGGAGGCCGCGCTCTCCAGCATGGTCAAGGTCAGCAAGACGCTGCGCCGGCGTCTGGCGCAGGAGGCCGACGCCGTCGTTTGAAGCGTTCAATCTGTCGGCACAATAGAAAAGGCCCCTCGATCGAGGGGCCTTTTTTCGTTCCGACTCAAGGCTGCAACATGCCCGGCGTCATCATCGCCTTCAAACGCGTCTGCTCTATGCCGTGGCGCTCGCGGTGGCTCAACCACCAGATCGAGCCCTTCTTCACGCTCCACAACTGCTGCTGCTCGGACAACAGGCTGGACGCCAGCCAGCCGATATAGGGCTGATGGCCGACCAGCACCACGGTGCGGTCCGTCTCCGGCCAGCCTATCGCCTCCAGCACCTCCTCCGGCGACGCCGTCGGGTTCAGCGCCGGCAAGGTCTGAAAGCTTTTCGCCAGCAAGGCCGCCGTCTGCTGCGAACGCTTGGCCTCCGAGGCCAGCAGCAGATAATCGCGCGGCAGGCGCACCCGCAGCCAGGACGCCATCTGGCTGGCCTGCTGCTGTCCGCGCCGCGTCAGCGCGCGAGCCAGATCATCGGAGCCGTCCTCGGCCTCGGCGTGGCGCCACAAAATCAAATCCATACACACCCCTCGTCAAATATTTTTAATTCGGCGCAAGCGAGCCAAGTCGGGCACCCGCCCAGGGCGGGATGCGCGGCTTGGCGCGACTGCGAAATGAAAACCGCCGGCGCGCTACAACGGGAACAGCGCCAGCAGCAAGGGCACCAACAAGGCGGTGAGCACCCCGTTCAAGCCCATCGCCAGGCCGGCGAAGGCGCCCGCAGTCTCCGACAGCTGAAACACCCGCGCCGTTCCAATCCCGTGCGCGGAAATGCCGGCGGCCACGCCCAGCGCCATATCGTCGCGCAGGCGCAGACCGTTGAACAAGGGCCGCGCCGCCACCGCGCCGAAAACGCCGGACAGGATCACGCACATCGCCGCCAACTCCGGCACCCCGCCTATGCTTTGCGACACGCTCATCGCGATCGGCGTGGTCGCCGCCCGCGTGCTCAGCGACAGCAAAACCTCGCGCGGCAAGCCGAACAGCCAGCCCAGGCCCACGGCGCTGACGACGCCGGTGACGCCGCCCAAGGCGATGCTCAGCGCCAGCGGCCCGGCCGCGCGCTTGAGCCGGCTCAGATTGCCGTACAAGGGCACCGCCAAAGCCACCGTCGCCGGCCCCAGCAACATCTGTATCCACTGCGCGCCCTGCATGTACTGCCGGTAATCGGTGCGCGTCAGCAATAGCCAGCCCAGCACCAGCAACACCCCGATCAAGACCGGGTTGGACAGCGGATGGCCGCGGCAACGGCGATTAAACCCCAAGGCCAGCCGGTAAGCCAGCAGCGTGATGAACACCCCGGTCAGCGGCGACTCCCTCAGCGCGGACAATACGCCGACGCTAGTCATGCCCGCCTCCTCGCCGCCGCGCCAGCATCCAATGCAAGGCCAGCCCCGGCACCAGCAAGGTGATCAAGGTCGACAAGACCAGCACCGCCGCCAGGCGCGCACCGTAATCGGCCAGCAAGGCCTGATACGCCAGCACCGCGCCGCCGGCCGGGATGAACAGCAAGGACATATGCGCCAGAAAACGCGGCGCATGGGTCTGCAGCGTCGCCGGCGCCCCGCGGCGCGCGCACAAGGTGACGAACAGCAGCAGCATGCCCAGAACCGGTCCCGGCACCGGCACGCCCAAACCGCGCGACAAGACCTCCCCCGCCAATTGATAGCCCAGCAGCCACAGCGCAGTCTCCATCATGCGATCATTCCTCCTTCCCCTTGATGACGACATGATAATCCGCCGGCTTGCGCTTGGGGATAGACAGATGGGCGCGCGTCGCGTCGCAGAAGGGGCGGGACAAGCCCCCGCCGGCTTTGGCATAATGCGCGCCATGCCCAATCCCCCAATCTGGCTGCCGGAACCGCCGGCGCTGTCCGCCGCCGCGCAATCCTGTCTCACCGAAGCCGGCTCGCTGACCGAACGGCTGCAAAGCACCGGCCGCCGCTTCGCCGTGCGCGTGCTGCGGCAAGGCCCCGACGCCTGCCTGGAAGACGAGGCGCAGCCGCTCGGCCTGGCCGCCGGCGCGCCGCTGCAGGCCCGCGAGGTGGCGCTGACTCTGGACGACACCCCGGTGGTGTTCGCCCGCAGCGTCACCCGTCTGGACTGCGCGGCCTGGCAGCCCATTCTAGACCGCGGCAGCCGCTCGCTGGGTCTGACATTGTTCGGCGGTCTGCCCGATTTGCTCCGCGACCCGCTGCGCTACCGCCTCATCGCCGCCGATCATCCGCTGTTCGCGCCGGCGGCCCGACTCAGCCCGCACGCCAGCTACCCGGCGCGGCGCTGCCGCTTTCTGCTGCGGCAGGCGCCCTTGCTGGTTTGCGAACTCTTTTTGCCGGAGCTGGAGAATTTCCTGCGATGAACGCCACCCGCCTCAATGAACGTTTGACGGTTTACATGCAACTGATGCGCATGGACAAGCCCATCGGCACTTTCCTGCTGCTGTGGCCTACGCTGTGGGCGCTGCTGATCGCCGGCCAGGGCCGGCCCGACCCGCTGATCGTGCTGATCTTCGTCGTCGGCACCTTTCTGATGCGCTCGGCCGGCTGCGTGATCAACGACTACGCGGATCGCGACTTCGACGGCCACGTGGCGCGCACCCGGCAACGGCCGTTCGCCCGCGGCGCGGTCGGCAAGAAGGAGGCCTTGCTGCTGGCAGCAGGTCTGGCCTTGCTGTCGCTGCTGCTGATCCTGCCGCTGAACGGCCTGACCCTGCTCTTGAGCGTGCCGGCGCTGTTCATCGCCGCCAGCTATCCGTTCACCAAGCGCTTCTTCCCGGTGCCGCAAGCCTATCTGGGCCTGGCCTTCTCCTTCGGCATCCCGATGGCCTTCGCCGCCCAGACCGGCGAGGTGCCGGCGCTGGCCTGGCTGCTCTTGCTGGCCAACGCCAGCTGGACGCTGGCTTACGACACCGCCTACGCGATCAGCGACAAGCCGGACGATCTCAAGATCGGCATCAAGACCTCGGCGATCACCTTCGGCGACTACGACGTGCTGGCCATCATGCTGTTCCACGCCGTCTTCCTCGCGCTGATGGCCGGTATCGGCCTGCATCTGGCGCTGGCCTGGCCTTTTTACCTGTCCTTGCTCGTGGCCGTCGTCTTGATGGCCAAGCAATATCAGGACATCAGGGAACGCGACCGCGCCGCCTGCTTCAAAGCCTTTCTCGACAATAATCGCGTAGGCGCGGCCATCCTCGTCGGCGTGGCGCTCAGCTACTGGTTGCCGTAAAACCCAATGTCATCATTTTGCGGCGCAGCGATACTTTGTGAATTCCTGTGAACTTTTCGAGAAGGGTTCAATCCCAGAGAAGGCATATTCCACCCATTTGGAATTGCAGCCGACATGCACCACCGGCTTCACACAAGAAAGGACATATCATGAAACTGATTTCCGCTCTGATCGCCGCTGCTTTCGCCACTAGCGCCCTGGCCGCCTCCCCGGCGTCCGCGCCCGCCGCCGAAAAGAAAATGGAGCATAAGGCCGAACACAAGCAGGCCGGCAAAAAGCACCACAAGAAGCATGCTTCGGGCGCCGCGCACCACAAGAAATCCGGCCACAAGCATTCGGGAAAGAAAGCTGAACACAAAGCGGCTTCCGCCGCCAAGTAATTGATCGCCGGGCCGAGGGCCCGACGCAAAAACGCCGCGGCTCGCCATGCGCCGCGGCGTTTTCATATCCGGGTACGATCAAAGGCCGGCCGGAGGCCGGCGGCGGGCGTCAGCCGGGCGGAGAATTATTCGCCGAAGCCACAGAACACCTCGCGCATCATCTTCAAGACTTCCAGCGTGCGGATGTCGCCGACGCGGTAATAAACGCGGTTGGCGTCCTTACGCGTGCGCAACACGCCCTTGTCGCGCATAATGGCCAAATGCTGAGAAATATTGCTCTGCGACGTGCCCACCTGCTCGACTATATCCTGCACGCTCACTTCCTGGTCTTCCAGCACCGATATGATCTTCAAACGCAGCGGGTGCGACATGGCCTTCATCGCCCTCGAGGTCTGCTCGATCTGGTCATCGTTGAACAGCAAGGCTTCTCTCCCTGTAGAGTCATTTTATTTAGTCTGACTGCGGTACAATACTACACTAAATCCAATACCATCAAGATTTTCTAATATTCAGAATGTGAATGCCATGAAATCCATCAAACCGGTGTTGTTGTTGATTCTCGACGGTTTTGGCCATCGCACCGAAGGCGATGACAACGCAATTCTTCATGCCTCGATGCCTAATTGGAACCGTCTGCGCCAGACCTTCCCCTACGGCACCATCAACGCCTCGGAAAACTTCGTCGGCCTGCCCTCCGGCCAGTTCGGCAATTCCGAAGTGGGCCACCTCAACATCGGCGCCGGTCGCGTGGTGCAACAGGACATCAGCCGCATAGACTGCGACATCGAAGACGGCCGCTTCGCCGCCAATCCCGCGCTGGTCTCCGGCATCGCCAAAGCCAAGGACGCGACGCTGCACATCATGGGCCTGCTGTCCGACGGCGGCGTTCACAGCCATGAAAACCACATTCACTCGCTGATCCGCGCGGCCCAGGCCGCCGGCGTCGCGCGCATCCACGTGCACGCCTTCCTGGACGGCCGCGACACACCGCCGCGCAGCGCCAAGACCTATCTGGAACGGCTGGACGCGGTGCTGGCGGAATGCCCGGCCGCGCGCCTGGCGTCCGTGACCGGCCGCTACTGGGCGATGGACCGCGACAAACGCTGGGAGCGCCTGGAGCCGGCTTACCGGCTGCTGGTGGAAGGCGAAGGCCTGTTCCACGCCCGCAACGGCCTGGAAGCGCTGGAAGCGGCCTACGCCCGCGACGAGAACGACGAGTTCGTCAAGGCCACCGCCATCGGCGAGAGCGCCCGGATGCGCGACGGCGACGTCGTGGTGTTCATGAATTTCCGCGCCGACCGCGCGCGCCAATTGGTCAGCGCGCTGACCGACCCGGCCTTCGACGGCTTCAAGGCGCGCCAGCCCAAGTTCGCCGACTTCATCACCCTGACCTCCTACGGCGAAGCCTACAGCCGCCTGTCCATCGCCTATCCGCCGCAGAAAATCAGCAACGGCTTCGGCGAATACCTGGCCAGCCAGGGCCTGAAACAGCTGCGCATCGCCGAAACCGAGAAATACCCGCACGTCACCTACTTCTTCAACGGCGGCGAGGAGCAGGTCTATCCCGGCGAAGACCGCATCCTGGTGCCATCGCCCAAGGTGGCCACTTACGACCTGCAGCCGGAAATGAACGCTGGCGAAGTCACGGACAAAATCGTCGCCGCCATCGCCTCCGGCCAATATCAGGCCATCATCTGCAATTACGCCAACGGCGACATGGTGGGCCACAGCGGCATCTTCGACGCCGCGGTCAAGGCGGTGGAAGCGCTGGACGACTGCGTCGGCCGCTGCGTGGAGGCGATGCGCGCCGCCGGCGGCGAGGTGCTGATCACCGCCGACCACGGCAATTGCGAACAGATGTACGACGCCGAACACCACCAGCCGCACACCCAGCACACGCTGAGCCCGGTGCCCTTCCTCTACGTCGGCCGTCCGGCCCGGATCCGCGCCGGCGGCTCGCTGCGCGACATCGCGCCGTCGCTGCTGGCGATGATGGGCCTGGAACAACCAGCGGAGATGACCGGTCAATCGCTGATCGAACTCCAATAAGACCCGCCGCCGCCGGCCCCGCCGGCGTCAAGGAGCCGGACCCCTCGCTCGAGGACGGGGCGTCCGGCCCGCGGCCCAAGCAGAAAGCATATTCCCGGCCATGAAACCCTATGTCCTGATGGCGGCCTTGATCGCCGGAACCAGCCACGCCGCGCCTCCGGCCTCCGCCGCGCTGTCCACCGCCCCGCACCAGCAAGATCTCAAATCGGTGCGCAAGGAAATCGACACCCTGAAAAAAGACATCGCCCAGAAACAGGCGGTGCAAAAAGAAGCGCAATCGGCGATCAAGGAATCGGAACAAGCCATTAGCCAGACCAGCCAGGCGCTGGTGAAGCTGGAAAAGAAACAAAGCAGCTCGGAACAGCAGCTCGAAGCGCTGCGCGCCCAGATCAACGCCAGCCGCAACAGCCTGGCCGCGGTGCGCCAGCGCGTGGCCCTGATGCTGGCGCGCCAGTACAAGAGCGGCCAGCACGACGCGATGAAGCTGATGATGAACGCGAACGACCCCAATCAGAGCGCCCGCGACCTCGCCTACTATCAGCACATCGCCCGCGCCCAGCAGCAATTGGTGGCCCAGCTGATCACCCACCAGCACGAGCTGGAAGCGCTGTCCTTCCAGCTGGAGCAGGAACTGGCGCGGCTCAACTCGCTGTCGGACCGCAAGAGCCAGGAAAAGAGCTCGCTGCAGCAAGACAAGGCCAGCCAGCAGCAAGAACTCAACAAGGTCACCGGCGAGATCAAGACGGGACAGAGCAAACTCAGCCAGTTGCAGGAAAACGAAAAACGCCTGACCGGCCTGATCGCCCAGATCAACAAGGAAATCCAGCGTCGCCGCGCCGAGATCGCGCGCAAGGCGGCGGAAGAACGCAAGGCCAGGCTGGCCGCCGCCCGCGAAGCCGCGCGCAAGGAAAACGAACGCCGCCGCAAGCTGGCGGAAAACGCCAAGAAACAAGGCAAGCCGGTGCCGGAGGAAGCCAAGCAGACGGTCACAGTGAAAGAGGAAGCCATCACCGACGTGGCCGACGACAGCGCCGCCGGCCGCGCCTTCGTCAGCCTGCAGGGGCGGATGAAAATGCCGGTGGCCGGACAATTGGTCGGCCGCTTCGGCAAGCCGCGCCAGCAAGGCGTCAGCTGGAAAGGCCTGTTCATCCAGACCGCCAACGGCACCCCGGTGCGCAGCGTGGCCGACGGCACCGTGGTGTTCGCCGATCAACTGCGCGGTTTCGGCAACGCCGTTCTGGTCGATCACGGCGGCAATTACATGACGGTCTATACCGGACTATCGGTGATAGGCAAATCCGTGGGCAGCAGCGTCAAGGCCGGCGACACGATCGGCAACACAGGAACACTGGACAGCGGCGAATCCGGCCTGTACTTTGAAATCCGACACATGGGACGACCCCTAAACCCGCAAGCCTGGGCGCGCTAAGCCAGGCAACGGAGACAGATAACAAACATGAGCAGCCAAAGAATGAAGAAGATTGCCTGGCTAGTGGCCGGCGCCATGGCCGGCGGCGTGCTGACGCTGAGCATGCAAGCCTTTGCCGACAAGGGCGAATCCCCTCTGCCGCTGAGCGAGCTGCGCACCTTCGCCGAAGTGTTTGGCCGCATCAAGCAGGACTACGTCGACCCGGTGGAAGACAAGAAGCTGATCACCGCCGCCATCAAGGGCATGCTGACCGGTCTGGACCCGCACTCCGACTACATGGACCCGGAGGCCTTCAAGGAACTCAAGGAAGGCACCCAGGGCGAATTCGGCGGCCTGGGCATCGAGATCGGCGCCGAGGACGGCCTGGTCAAGGTGGTGTCCCCTATCGAGGACACGCCGGCGCAGAAGGCGGGCATCAAGAGCGGCGACCTGATCATCAAGATCGACGACACCCCGGTGCGCGGCCTGTCCCTGACCGACGCGGTGAAGAAAATGCGCGGCAAGCCGGGCACCAAGGTCACGCTGACCATCGCCCGCAAGACCGAGACCAAACCGCTGGTGTTCACGCTGGCGCGCGCGGTGATCAAGACCAAGAGCGTCAAATACAAGCTGTTGGAGCCGGACTTCGGCTATGTGCGCATCACCCAGTTCCAGGAGCACACCTCCGAGGACCTGGCCGCCGGCGTGCAGGCGCTTTACAAGGAAAACAAGCAGGGGCTGAAAGGCCTGGTGCTGGACCTGCGCGACGATCCGGGCGGACTGCTCAACGGCGCGGTCGGCGTATCCGCCGCCTTCCTCGCCAAGAACCAGCTGGTGGTCTACACCGAAGGCCGCACGCCGGACGCCAAGATGCGCTTGACCGCCAATCTGCAGAACTACGCTCGCCCCAACGGCAGCGACCCGCTGGCCCGCCTGCCGGTGGAAGCCCGCAACGTGCCGCTGGTGGTGCTGGTCAACGGCGGCTCCGCCTCGGCGTCGGAAATCGTCGCCGGCGCGCTGCAGGACCACAAGCGCGCGGTGCTGGTGGGCACCCAGACCTTCGGCAAGGGCTCGGTGCAATCCATCATGCCGCTGGGCAACGCCGGCGGCATCAAGCTGACCACCGCCCGCTACTTCACGCCCAACGGCCGCTCGATCCAGGCCAAGGGCATCGTGCCCGACGTGGTGGTGGAGGACGGCACGCTGACCGCGGCGGAACAAGCCATCCGCGTGCGCGAAGCCGATCTGGAAAACCACTTGGCCAACCCCAACGGCGAGGACAAGCCGGCGTCCAAGAGCAGCGTCAAGCCGGCTCCCGCTCCGGCCCCCCAGCCGGCCCCAGCCAAGCCGGACGACGGCAAGGACAAGGCCAAGCCGGAAGAAAAGAGCCAGTTCGGTCCGCGCGATCCCAACCCCAAGAACGACAACCAGCTGTCGCAGGCGCTGAACATTCTCAAGGTGCAGCAAATCCTGCAGAAAAAAGGCAGCTGATCCCGCGACGGCAGCCATCGCGCGCCCCTGGTTTTTCCAGGGGCGTTTTTCATGCGCGCCTGCTATTGTCCTCCTGCAAAACACCGTCATTCCTGCTACGCTATCCGGCTCAACCCTAGTTTTCCGGCCGGAGCCGCTGACCCCATGCTTACCCGCGAATTCGTGCTTTCCTTTCGCGAAGCCGCCCCCTATATCAACGCCTACCGCGGCAAGACCTTCGTGCTGGCCGTCAGCGGAGAAACCCTGCAGGACGGCGAATTCGCCAGCCTGGCCCAGGACATCAACCTCTTGGTCAGCCTGGGCGTGCGCATCGTGCTGGTGCACGGCATCCGCCCGCAGATCGAAGGCCTGCTGAAACGACACGGCATCGCCCGCCTGTTCCACCGCGACCGCCGCGTCACCGACGCCGCCACCATGGACGTGGTCAAGCAGGCGGCCGGCGCCACCCGCTGCGACATCGAAGCGCTGCTGTCCATGGGCATGCCCAATTCGCCGATGCACGGCGCCCATCTGCGCGTGGCCGGCGGCAACTTCGTCACCGCCCAGCCGCTGGGCGTGCTGGACGGCGTGGACATGCAATACACCGGCCAGGTGCGCCGCGCCGACGGCGCCGCCATCCGCGCCCGCCTAGACCACGGCGAGCTGGTGCTGCTGTCGCCCATCGGCTACTCGCTGACCGGCGAGGCCTTCAACCTGACCATGGAAGAGCTGGCCACCCATGTCGCCATCACCCTGAAGGCGGAAAAGCTGATCTTCGTGATCGAACAACGCGGCGTGATGCTGGACGAGGAACTGATCAGCACGCTGACCGCGCAGCAGGCCGAGGATCTGCTGGCCTCCGGCCGGCTGCAGGAAGACGTCAGCGCCTACCTGCCCTACGCCATCCGCGCCACCCGCGAGGGTATTCCGCGCGCCCACTTGATCAGCCGCCACGCCGACGGCGCCTTGCTGGTGGAACACTTCACCCGCGGCGGCAACGGCACCATGATCGCCCGCGACCCGCTGGTGAGGGTGCGCAACGCCAGCATCGAAGACATCGGCGACATCATCGGCCTGATCCAGCCGCTGGAAGAACAAGGCGTGCTGGTCAAGCGCAGCCGCGAACATCTGGAAGTGGAGATCGGCGAATACTCGGTGCTGGAGCACGACGGCAAGATCTACGGCTGCGTGGCCATGCACTCCTTCCCCGACTCCGGCACCGCCGAACTGGCCTGCCTGGCGGTGGCTCAGGACAAGCGCGACGGCGGCTTCGGCGAGATGCTGCTCAAACATGTGGAATACCAGGCGCGCACCCAGGGCCTGCAATCGCTGTTCGTGCTCACCACCCAGACCGCGCACTGGTTTGTCGAGCGCGGCTTCGCCGAGGCGGACAAGAGCGCGTTGCCGCTGGCGCGGCAGCAGTTCTACAACTATCAGCGCCGCTCCAAGGTTTTCGTCAAGGTCTTGTAAGCCTAGGGCCGCGTCGAGGTTGGAAGCGTTTCATCTCTGTGACACAATATTGAATTAACCTTTTTCCGATATTTTAAGGATTGCGCCATGAGCAGAACCGTCAATTGCGTCAAGCTGGGCCGCGAAGCCGAGGCCCTCGACTTCCCGCCGCTGCCGGGCGAACTGGGCAAGCGAGTGTTTGAGAACGTGTCCAAGGAAGCCTGGCAAGGCTGGCTGCGCTATCAGACCATGCTGATCAACGAAAACCGCCTGAGCCTGGCCGACGCCCGCGCCCGCCAGTATCTGGCCGCGCAGCTGGAAGCCTATTTCTTCGGCGACGGCGCCGACGCTCCCGCTGGCTATACGCCGCCGCAGAACTAATCGCCATGCCCAGCCCTCCAAGCGAGGGCTTTGTTTTTCCCTGAACTCTCCACTGTTGGCTTGAACCCCGTATGTCACACACGCAAGACCTGCTGATCAACCGCGAACTTGGCCTGCTCGAATTCAACCGCCGCGTGCTGGCCCAGGCGGAAGACGCCAACCTGCCGCTGCTGGAACGGCTGAAATTCCTGTGCATCGTGTCCTCCAACATGGACGAGTTCTTCGAAGTGCGCGTGGCCTGGCTGCAGGAAACCGCCGAGGCCACGCCGGAGCGCATCCTGGCCGACGGCTCCACGCCGGAACAGGCGCTGGCCAAGGTGGCCACCGCCGCCCACCAATTGGTGCGCGACCAGTACGCGGTGATGAGCGAAGTGCTGTTCCCGGCGCTGCGCGAGGAAAACATCATCTTCCTGCGCCGCAATGAATGGAGCCCGGCTCAGCAGCAATGGGTGCGGGACTTCTTCTTCCGCGAACTGATGCCCATCCTGACCCCGATAGGTTTGGACCCCTCCCACCCCTTCCCCAAGGTGCTGAACAAATCCCTGAACTTCGCGGTGGAGCTGGAAGGCCGCGACGCCTTCGGCCGCGCCTCCGGCATCGCCATCGTCCAGGCGCCGCGCATCCTGCCGCGCGTGATCAAGCTGCCGGCGGACGTCAGCGACGGCCACCGCCACACCTTCGTCTTCCTGTCCTCCATCCTGCACTCGCACGTGCACGAGCTGTTCAGCGGCATGGCGGTCAAGGGCTGCTACCAATTCCGCGTCACCCGCGACAGCGAGCTGACGGTGGAAGACGAGGAAGTGAAAAACCTGCGCACCGCCTTGCAAGGCGAGTTGCGCCAGCGCCAGTTCGGCGACGCGGTGCGGCTGGAGATCGCCGACACCTGCCCGGCGCACATGGAAGAATTCCTGCTGACCCAGTTCAACCTCAAGCCGCGCGACGTCTACCGCGTCAACGGCCCGGTCAATCTGGTGCGGCTGATGCAGGTGCCGGACCTCGTGGACCGGCCGGATCTGAAGTTCACGCCCTTCATCCCCACGCTGCCGGAAATGCTGCGCAAGAAAACGCCGCTGTTCGACGCCATCCGCAAAGGCGACATCCTGCTGCATCACCCCTTCCAGAGCTTCCAGCCGGTGATAGACATGCTGACGCTGGCCGCGTCCGATCCGCATGTGGTGGCCATCAAGATGACGGTGTACCGCACCGGCACCGACTCGGTGCTGATGGAATCGCTGATCGCCGCCGCCCGCGCCGGCAAACAGGTGACCGTGGTGGTGGAATTGATGGCCCGCTTCGACGAGGAAGCCAATATCGGCTGGGCCAGCCGGCTGGAAGACGCCGGCGCCCACGTGGTCTACGGCGTGATCGGCTACAAGGTGCACGCCAAGATGCTGATGGTGGTGCGCCGCGAGGAACACGGCCTGCGCCGCTACGTGCATCTGGGCACCGGCAACTACCACCCGCGCACCGCCCGCCTCTACACCGATTTCGGCCTGCTGACCTGCAATGAGCAGATCGCCAGCGACGTCAACGACATCTTCGTGCAGCTGACTGGCCTGGGCCGCGCCAGCCAACTCAAGCGGCTATTCCAGAGCCCGTTCACCCTGCACAGCATGGTGATGGAGGCGATAGACCGCGAAATCGCTCACGCCCAGGCCGGCAAGCCGGCGCAGATCATCGCCAAGATGAACGCCCTGCTGGAAAGCCAGGTGATTCACGCGCTGTACCGCGCCAGCCAGGCCGGGGTCAAGATCCAGCTGATCGTGCGCGGCGTGTGCGCGTTGCGCCCTGGCGTGCCCGGCCTGTCCGACAACATCATCGTGCGCTCCATCGTTGGCCGCTTCCTCGAGCATCCGCGCGTGTTCTACTTCCACAACGACCGCAAGGAAGACCTGCTGATCGCCAGCGCCGACTGGATGGGCCGCAACTTCTTCCGCCGCATCGAAACCTGCGTGCCCATCGTCGACGCCAAGCTCAAGCGCCGGGTGATCAAGGAAGCGCTGCGCCTTTATCTGGACGACAACGTCAATGCCTGGGACATGCTGCCGGACGGCAGCTACAAGCGCCGCACCTCCCGCGGCAAGCCGCATTGCGCGCAATTGCAGCTGCTGGAAGAGTACACCCGCTGACTAGCGGCCCGCGGCCCTGCCGCGGACGCATCCCACCGCAAGGACCACCATGGAAATCGCCGGCTACAGTCTTGCCGCCCTGCTCATCGTCGCCGGCCTGGCCGGCACCATGCTGCCCATCATCCCCGGCCTGCCGCTGATGTTCGGCGGCCTGCTGCTGGCCGCCTGGCTGGACAACTTCAACCATCTGGGCGCGATCAGCCTGATCATCATGGCCCTGCTCACCGCGCTGGGCCTGGTGATTGACTTCTTCGCCGGCCTGCTGGGCGCCAAGGCCAGCGGCGCCAGCAGCCAGGCGCTGTGGGGCGCCTTCATCGGCGGCATCGTCGGCATGTTCTTCGGACTGGCCGGCGTGCTGCTCGGCCCTCTGGTCGGCGCCGTCATCGGCGAGTTCATCGCCCGCAAGGACGCCTTCCAGGCCGGCAAGGTCGGCATCGGCACCTTTATCGGCTTCATCGTCGGCGCGGTGGCCAAGGTGGCCTGCGCCTTCGCCATGCTGGCGACGGCGGCGCTGGCGCTACTGTTCTAGCGGCCGGCTACGCGGCCGCGCGGCTGGCCTAAACCGGGGGATTTGGTAGAATCCCGGTTTATCCCCTTCAATCCAGCGTGAATACCGATGGCACAATATGTAATGTCCATGCTCCGCGTGAGCAAGATCGTTCCGCCCAAGCGCCAGATCATCAAGGACATCTCCCTGTCCTTCTTCCCCGGCGCCAAGATCGGCCTGCTGGGCCTGAACGGCGCCGGTAAATCCACCGTGCTGCGCATCATGGCCGGCGCGGACAAGGAATACGAAGGCGAGGTGCAGCACCTGGCCGGAGTCAAGATCGGCTACCTGCCGCAGGAACCGCAACTGGACCCGGAAAAAACCGTGCGCGAGGAAGTGGAAAGCGGCATGGGCGACGTGATGGGCGCGCAAAAGCGCCTGGAAGAGGTCTACGCCGCCTACGCCGACCCGGACGCCGACTTCGACGCGCTGGCCGAAGAACAGGCCAAGCTGGAAGCCATCATCGCCGCCGGCGCCAACGACAACGTAGAACACCAGCTGGAAATCGCCGCCGACGCGCTGCGCCTGCCGCCGTGGGACGCCAAGATCGCCCCGCTGTCCGGCGGCGAGAAGCGCCGCGTGGCGCTGTGCAAGCTGCTGCTGTCCAAGCCCGACATGCTGCTGCTGGACGAACCCACCAACCACCTGGACGCGGAATCGGTGGAATGGCTGGAGCAATTCCTGGTGCGCTTCCCCGGCACCGTGGTGGCCGTCACCCACGACCGCTACTTCCTGGACAACGCCGCCGAATGGATTCTGGAACTGGACCGCGGCGAAGGCATCCCGTGGAAAGGCAATTACTCCAGCTGGCTGGAGCAGAAGGAAGCCCGCCTGGCGCAGGAATCCAAGAGCGAAGGCGCGCGCATGAAGGCGATGAAGCAGGAACTGGAATGGGTGCGCCAGAACCCGAAAGGCCGCCAGGCCAAATCCAAGGCGCGTCTGGCCCGCTTCGAGGAACTGTCCAGCTACGAAACCCAGAAGCGCAACGAAACCCAGGAAATCTTCATCCCGGTGGCCGAGCGCCTGGGCAATGAGGTGATCGAGTTCAACGGCGTGTCCAAGGGCTTCGGCGACCGCCTGCTGATCGACAATCTCAGCTTCAAGGCCCCGCCGGGCGCCATCGTCGGCATCATCGGCCCCAACGGCGCCGGTAAATCGACGCTGTTCAAGATGATTGCCGGCAAGGAACAGCCGGACAGCGGCGAGGTCAAGATCGGCCAGACCGTGCAGATGGCCTTTGTCGAGCAGACTCGCGAGGGCCTGGACGGAGACAAGACCGTGTTCGAGGACGTGGCCGCCGGCGCCGACATCCTCACCGTGGGCAAGTTCGAGATGTCCAGCCGCGCCTACCTCGGCCGCTTCAACTTCAAGGGCGCCGATCAGCAGAAGAAGGTGGGCATGCTCTCCGGCGGCGAACGCGGCCGCCTGCACCTGGCCAAAACCCTGCTCCAGGGCGGCAATGTGCTGCTGCTGGACGAACCGTCCAACGACCTGGACGTGGAAACCTTGCGCGCGCTGGAAGACGCCTTGCTGGAATACGCCGGCACCGTGTTCGTGATCTCCCACGACCGCTGGTTCCTGGACCGTATCGCCACCCACATCCTGGCGGCGGAAGGCGAATCGCAATGGACCTTCTTCGACGGCAACTATCAGGAATACGAAGCCGACAAGAAGAAACGCCTGGGCGAGGAAGCCGCCAAGCCCAAGCGCATCCGCTACAAGCCGATCAGCCGCTAAAACAAAGCCCGGGTTCTCCGGGCTTTTTTCATGCGCTCACAGCGTCTTCAGCCGCCCGCGGAACTCATCCAGCCGCTGGTAACCCTTGGCCTGCATGATGGCGGCCAGCTCCGCCTCGATGCGATCGAAGGCGCTGACGCCCTCCTCGTGCAGGCAGGTGCCCACCTGCACCGCGGCGGCGCCGGCCAGGATGTGCATGAAGGCCTCCGCCCCACTCTTCACCCCGCCGCAGCCTATCACATGCTTGTCGGCCAGCAGCAGGGCGAACTCGCGCACATTGGCCAGCGCCGTCGGCAACACGTAGTCGCCGCCCAAGCCGCCCAGCCCGCCCTTGGGCTTGATCACCGCGGACTCGCTGTCCAGATCGATCACCAGGCCGTTGCCCACCGAGTTGATGCAGGTGACGAAGCGCAGCAGCGGGAAGGCGTTCAACACCGCGGCCATGGCGGCGAAGTGCGCCGGATCGAAATACGGCGGCAGCTTGACGCCGAACGGCCGCGCGTACACCCGGCTGATCGCCGCCAGAGCCTCGGCGCTGGCGGCGAAGTCATAGCCCAGCTGCGGCTTGCCCGGCAGATTGGGGCAGGACAGGTTCACCTCCGGCAGGCAGGGCAGCTTCAGCGCCGCCAGTTCGGTCAGGATGGTCAGGGTGTCGTCCAGCGTCATGCCGGACACGGACAGAAACAGCGGCTTGGCGTCGTCGTAAGCCTGGGCGTAGTCCAGGTAATAGCGGTAGCCCTCGTTGGGCAGGCCCATGGAATTGATGCTGCCCAGCGCGGTGCGCCGATAACGCGGTTCGGGATTGCCGGCACGCGGCTCCAGCGTGCAGCTCTTGGTCACCACCGCGCCGGCGGCGGAGCGGCGCACCTGCTCCAGTTCCTCCCGCGTGCGGCAATAGACGCCGGAAGCGTTGAACAGGGGGCTGGCCATCTTCATGCCCAGCCAGGAAACGGATAGATCCAGCGACATCGCGCCCTCCGGCGAATTCATCTGCCGGCGATGATAGACGCAAGCCTCGCCGGCCATGCTGCGCCAAGTCAAAACCGGCGCGGGCGCCCCAAAACAAACGGCCGCCCTGAAGGCGGCCGCGTCTTAACGCCGAAATCCCCGGAGCTTACATTTGGGACTGGATATAGTTCTGCTCGCCCACCATATCGATCAGGCGCAGTTGCTGCTCCAGCCAGTGGGCGTGGTCGTTCTCGGTCTCTTCCAGCAGCACCATCAGTTCCTGGCGCGTCACGTAGTCCTTCACGCTCTCACAGTGGGCCACCACTTTTTTCAGCAAGTTGCCGACGCGGTATTCCACTTCCAGATCGCTGGCCAGCATCGCCCGCACGTTCTCGCCCACCACGATGGGCACGCGCTTGGCCACGTTCGGCTTGCCTTGCAGGAACAAGGTGCGCGCGATCAGCACCCGCGCGTGCGACAACTCGTCCTCGCGCTCGTGATCGATGCGCTCGAACAGCTTGTGCAGACCGAAGTCCTTGTACATCTCGGCATGAATGAAATACTGGTCCGCGGCGGACAGTTCTTCCGCCAGCAGTTCGTTCAGCAACTCGATGGTTTTGGGATCACCTTGCATAAAACGACCTCTTGTTGTTGTAGTTCAATAACGCCGGCGGGCGCGCCGCCGGCGCGAACGGAATTCGCGAACCATTCATTCTAAGCCCTCAGGGCCACAGTTGCACGCCGGCTTGATAAAACGCGAACGACAACAACCAGGCCAGTCCCACCGACCACGCCACCGACATCGCGGTGTAGGCCTTGCTGCGCGACTCGCGGTACATCGCCGCCACCGTGGACAGGCAGGGCACGTAGATCAAGGTGAAGATCAGGAAGCTCATCGCCGAGCGCCAATCCAGATGTTGCAGCAAGGCCGCGCCCAGGCCGGCTTCCGGCACCCCGTAGATCACCGCCAGGCTGCCCAGCAGGATTTCCTTGGCGATGAAGCCGAACAGCAAGGCCGCCGCCAGTTCGTGGCGGATGCCTATCGGGTCCAGCACCGGGGCCAGCAGGCTGCCCAGAGCGTCGGCCAGGGTCTTGCCCTCGCCCGCCGGCACATGGGTCAGCAGCCAGACCAGCACCACGCCCAACAGGATGAAACTGGAGGCCAGTTGCAGAAAGGCCCGCACCTCCCCCACCGCCCGGCTCAGCAAATGGCTCAAGCCGGGCAGCCGGTACGGCGGCACTTCCAGCAAGAAGGCCTCGCCGCCGGCGTAACGGCGCTTGAACACCCAGGCGGTAAACACCGCGACGGCGAAGCTCATCAGATAAAGCCCCATCAACACCCACGGCGCCTGCGTCGGCGTGAACAACAGCCCGGCGAAGAACACCACCACCTGCAAACGCGCCGAACACAGCGAAAACGGGATTACCAGCATGGTCAGCAGCCGCTGCTTGCGCTCGCGCATCACCCGAGTGCCCATGATGGCCGGCACATTGCAGCCAAAGCCCATCAGCTGCATCACGAAGCCGCGGCCGTCCAGCCCCAGCCGCGCCATGAAGGCGTCGGTCAGATAGGCGGCGCGCGCCAGGTAGCCGGAATCCTCCACCATCGCCATCAATACGAAAAACACCAGCAAAATGGGCGCGAAGGTCAGCACCGTCGACACCCCCTGCCAGATCCCGTCCAGCGCCAGGCTCTGCACAATCTCGGGCAAGGGCGCGAGCAAGGGCGTCAGCGCCTGCTCCTTGATCCAGTCCAGACCGGCGCCGGCCAGCTCCTGCAATGGGGTGCCGATCTGATACGTCAGATTGAACAGCAGCGCCATCAGCGCGAAGAACAGCGGCAGACCCAGCCATGGATGCATCAGCCAATGGTCCATCTTCTCCGTCAGCCCCGCCGGCAGCACGGGCGGCAAGGCCCAGCAGCCCGCCAGCCGCCGCTTGGCCTCCGCCATCGCCTCCCGGGTGTCCGGCACCGCGTCCAGCCTGGCGCGCGTCGCCGGACCGCCGTCGTTGGCCCGCCGGTTCAAGCCCGCCATCAGCGGCGGCCAGCCCTGCATATGCCGGGCCGAGGCCAGAAACACCGGCGCGCCCAGGCGCTCCGACAAGCGCTCCACATCCAGGCTCACGCCCAGGGCCTTGGCCTCGTCGGCCATATTCAGCACCACCAGGCAGTTGAGGCCGCTGGCCAGCACCTGCAAGGCCAGCGGCAGTTGCCGGTCCAGCTGGCTGGCGTTGAGCACCAGGACGGCGCCGTCGAAGGCGCTGGCCAGCAGCACGTCGCGCACCACCGCCTCGTCGTCGGAATAGCCGGTCAAATCATTGACGCCGGGCAAATCCACCAACTCCACCATGTGGCCGCCCAGCAACAGGCGCGCGCTGCTCAACTCTATGGTCAGGCCCGGCCAGTTGCCGACGCGCTGCGACATGCCGGTCAGACGGTTGAACAAGGTGGACTTGCCGGTATTGGGCAGGCCGATCAGGGCGAAACGCTTCATACCGCCACCCTCGCCACGATGAGGCGCGCCAGGCTGCGGCGCAGCAGGAAGCGCGTGGCGCCGACGTCCAGCAATAATGGCCCGCCCAAGGGCGCCGCCCGACGCAGATAAAACCGGCAGCCCGGCTCCAGGCCAAAGGCGGCGACGCGGCGCATGGCCTCTTCGGCCAGCTCCAGGCTGTCGACCACGCCGTGGCGTCCGGCGGGGAATGCATCCAAAGTCAACATGATGATCCGATCAAGAACGAGAATGGTTTGCATTAGTATATCCAGCCGAACCCCGTCGAATATCGGCAAACCGCGGCAATTCCCGCCCTGCTTGACCTGCATCAATAGCATTGTCCTATCCGGATCGACGATGGATTATCGATAGCCGGCCACTGCGCTTGCGGTTAAAATCGCGGACAATCAATCGACAAGCTACGGGCCCAAGACAATGAGCATCAAATCGGACAAGTGGATTCGCCGGATGGCGGACGAGTACAAAATGATCGAACCCTTCGAGCCCAACCAGATCAAGATGGTGGACGGCCAGAAGGTGATCTCCTACGGCACGTCCAGCTACGGCTACGATATCCGCTGCGCCGACGAATTCAAGGTGTTCACCAATATCAACAGCACCATCGTCGACCCGAAAAACTTCGACCCCAATTCCTTCGTGGAAGTCTCCGGCAAGGGCTATTGCATCATCCCGCCCAACAGCTTCGCGCTGGCCCGCACCGTGGAATACTTCCGTATTCCCCGCTCGGTGCTGACCGTCTGCCTGGGCAAATCCACTTACGCCCGCTGCGGCATCATCGTCAACGTCACCCCGTTCGAACCGGAATGGGAAGGCTATGTGACGCTGGAGTTCTCCAACACCACGCCGCTGCCGGCCAAGATCTACGCCAACGAGGGCGTGGCCCAGGTCTTGTTCTTCGAATCCGATGAAATTTGCGACGTGTCCTACAGCGACCGCGCCGGCAAATACATGGGCCAGGTGGGCGTGACCCTGCCGCGCCCCTGAAACGCTTCCCGCCAGCAAAAAAGGGATGGCTTAGCCATCCCTTTGTCATTTAAATCCCGCCAAATCCGTCCTCGCAATTTCACCTTAATGTTCTAGGATAAACAGAGGGTTAGCTGACTTTCCCGGTTGGTCGGCCCTTGTACAGCAATTGATTTCTTCTTGGGGCGTAGCGGTTCCCCCTTGCCGTTGCGCCCCTTTTTTTATCCGCCGATCCCATTGCCCTGCCTCCGGTTTCTTGCCATGATCTTCGCTTTGGCGAAAGGCGGAAATATGCCGGACATATATGATTTTTCCATTGAGTCTTTAAACGGGCAGACCCTGCCGCTGGCGAGCTATCGCGGCAAAGTGCTATTGCTGGTCAACACCGCCAGCGAGTGCGGCTTCACCGCGCAATTGGGCGGCCTGGAACAGCTGTACCAGCGCTACCGCGAGCAAGGCCTGGAGATCATCGGCTTCCCCTGCAATCAGTTCGGCAACCAGGAGCCTGGGGACGCCGCCGCCATCGGCCAGTTCTGTCAGAAGAATTTCGGGGTCAGCTTCCCGCTATCCGCCAAGATCGACGTCAACGGCGCCGACGCGCATCCGCTCTGGCGTCATCTCGTCGCCGCCAAGCCCGGCTTGCTGGGCAGCCGGCGCATCAAATGGAATTTCACCAAATTCCTGGTGGACGGCGAAGGGCGCATCCGCAAGCGTTTCGCCCCCTACGTCAAGCCGGCGGCGCTGGAGCGCGCCATCGAAAGCCTGCTGCGAACGCAGAAGCGCTAGATTCTCTAGCGACAGCTCAGCTCAGTTCGCCGGACAGATAGAACCAGCGGCCATCCTCGCGCAGGAAGCGGCTGCGCTCGCGCATGCGTTCGGCCTTGCCGCCCACCTTGTAGCGCGCGGAGAACTCCACCACGCCCTCGGCGTCGGCCGCGCCGCCGGCCTCGGTCGCCAACACCTCCAAGCCCAGCCATTTGACCACGCCGGCGTCCGCGGCCAGATCCAGCGCCTGCGGCCGGGTGCTGGGATGCCAGCTCGCCAGCAGATACGCCTCGTCGCCGCGCGCGTAAGCGGTGTAGCGCGAACGCATCAAGGCTTCCGCCGTGGGCGCGGGCGCGCCGTCCGCCCCCAGGTAACGGCCGCAACAGACCGCGTAAGCGCCGCCCAGCCCGCAGGGACAGCCGGCCGCGTCCGGCTTGGCTTTCTTGCCCATGCTCAAGCCCCCAGGGCCGGCAAGCCGTACAGCTTGAGCAGGAAGTTGGTGAAGGCCGGCTCGGCCGGTTTCGGATTCATCTTGGGCCAGCGTCGCATCCATTCGCGCAGACGCTCGTCCATCTTGGCGCGAAACGTTTCCTGGTCGATGCGGCCCGCCTCGCGCTCCACCGTCAGATAGCGGTACATGGCGAAGGTATTGTCGTCGATGGGATTGGAGCCCACCGCCTTGAGCCGGAACGCGCCCAGTTGATCCGCGGCGGCCAGCCGGGTCAACTCGCCGCTCTTGACCTTGTCGGCCAGGCGGTTGGCTTCCCGCAGCAAGGCGTCCGATTTGGCGCTGGGCGCCGGCGCCGTCTGCGGCCGGCCCTTGGCCGGTGAGGAAGGATGCGAGCTGATGGGCGCGCCCAATTGCTGCAGCGCGCTGCAGGCGGACAAGCTCAGGGCCATCGCGGCCCACAAGAAATAACGTTTCATGCCGGGAATTCTACTCCTGTCCTGATTCGGCGCCGCCGCGCGGCGCGTTCTGCTGCGACCGCCCCGCCCACGCCAATGTTCCGTCCCGCCAATGCAAAACAGCCTGACAAACGGGTCTGTCAGGCTGTTTTACGTTCATGCCACGCGGCCGCGGCACGCTTATTCCGCCGCGTCGCCTGCGGGTTCGGCCGGAGCCGGGGCAGGGGCCGCCGCGGCCGGCTTGGGCGCGGACATCTGTTCCGCCGCCTTTTTCTCCTCGGCGCTGACTTCGCCCACCGGCTTGTTGGCCAGATCGAACCGCTTGCCGCCGCGCGCCAGAGACTTCACGTAGCGCGGCTTGCGACAGTGATTGGCCACCACGCGGGAGATCAGCGTAGAGTCGAACTGCGGCAAAGCCGCGATCAGGCTCTCATGGATGCCCAAGGCCAGCGGACGAAACTGGCGGAAAACGTCGAACTTGCTGTAGACATGATCCGCGATCATCTCGGTCTGCTTTTTCTTGGACAGACTTTGTACAGCGGACTTAAGTGCAGCACCGAGTGCCGTTTCAGTATTTGGCTTCATGAACTTCTATCTAGATCCATTGATGCAAAAGCAGCGCATGCTGCCCAATCAAGCGAAGCGCCGCAACCCGCCGCCCGGCCAGCTTGACAGCCGGTGAAAAAATGACGACATCGTAATGCGGTTTGACCAAGGCGCTCCGGCAAGACGCCGGCGCGCCGTAAAAAATCGCCGAACATGGCGAAGGCCTGGAACCGGGCCCAAGCGGCGCGGCCGGTCCGAAGACCAGGCGCCCGCCCCCATCGACCGCCGCTGTTTGTCGGCGGAGGAGCCGACTTGGCGGTCATGGGCGAAAACACCAGACGGAACGCTCCGGGCGTTCCCTCGCTCGGGCTGGCGCTTACGAGGGAGGGAGAGTACTAAGTAATGCCCCTTGATGTCCAGCATTAGACGCCGATTGCGCCCTTTCCGCCCTTATCCCGTCTTTCTTTTGCCACTTTCTCAAGCGTGAGCCGGCGGCTTACAGGCAGGCGACGGGAAAGCGGCGATTCAAGCTGTCCCAGTCCGTCGCCGCGTCAGGGCCGGCGCTGGCCACCACGCAGGCCGCCAGCCGGTTGCCCAGATCCACCGCGTAATGCAGCGGCCAGCCGCTGGACAGGCCGGCCAACAAGCCGGCGCAATGCGCGTCGCCGGCGCCTATGGTGTCCACCACCGAAACCTGGTAGCCGGGCAGGTGCCACGGCGCGTCGGTGCCCGGGCACACCCAGGCGCCGTCCTGCCCCAGCCGGCAGATCAGCGTCAGCCGGTAATCCTTGGCGAAGCGCTGCGCCGCCGCCACCGGATCGCCGTCGCCGCACAACAGGGCGATCTCGTCCCGGTTCAGCGTCAGCAAGGTCTCGGTGCCGCTCAGAGCGGACAAAAACGCCGGCTCCAGCAAGACGACGCGCGGACCGGGGTCTATCACCCGCAACTGTTCCGCCGGCAAGGCCAGCAGCCAGGCGCGCAACGCCCTTCCGCCCTCTCCGGCCAGTTCATAGCCGTTGGCGTACACCAGGCCGTCGGCGGGCAAGGGCAGCGCGTCCAACTGCTCGCGCGTCCATTCCGTCTCGCAACCGGAGATCGAAATGAAGCTGCGCTCGCCGCTGGGCTCCACCATGGCCACGCACCAGCCGTTGTCGCGATCCGCGTTGCGCAGCAGCACCGGCAAGCCCAGCTCCCGCATGGCCGCGTCTATCGCCGCGCCCCAAGGGCCGTTGCCCACCGGCATGCCGTTGATCACGGGAGCGTTCAACTGGCGCAACGCTCGCGCCACATTGAAGGCGCAGCCGCCGATCTCGCGTTCCTGCTGCAACGCCTCCACGTCGGCGCCGCTGCGCGGCAATGCCGGGAGGGTCAACACCACGTCGCCCACGGCGCCGCCCAAAGCCAGGATGGCTCTGGTCGGATGATAGTTTGGACACGGAATGGTCATGCGCGTCGCTCCTTCAGCAACAAATACAATCCATAAGCCAGCAAACTGGTCCCAAAGGATACAAACAGCCCCAGGCTGGAATCTGCGAAAACGCCCACAGCCAGCGGGCCGTCGATGAAGCCGGTCTTGCTCACCAGCAGGCCGCAAGCGGCGCCCAGCAGCCAGCACAGCAGCGGACCGCCGCGGAAGGCCTGCCGCCCGTCGCCGGACAGGGCCGCGGCCTCATAGCCTTGGCGGTGACGCAACAAGAGGTAATCCAGCACGAACACCGCCTCCCAGGCCGCCAGAAACACGCCGCAAAACAATAGAAACGCGATGAAGGGCCCCAGGAAGTCGCTGGACACGAACAAGACGTAAGCGGCGATGGCCAGCACGATCAGCGCATTGATGGACACCGCCTGCGCCTGTCTGACCTTGACGCCTATGGTCAGCAGATTGAGGCTGGCCGAATACAGGCTAAGCACGGCCATGGTGACGATGCCCGCCGTCGCCGTCAGCAGATAGGGCACCGCCATCCAGGCCGGCAGTACCGCGCCGATCTTGGCGATGGGATTGGCCGCGCTGGCCAGGTCCGGTATCTGCGCCGACAACAGCACCCCGGTGAAGATCAGCAGCATCAGCGGCAACGACGCCCCCACCATCACCGCGCCGAAAATGCTGCCGCCGGACGCCCCGCTCCGCTGGTAACGGCTGTAATCGGCGCCGGCGATGGCCCAGCTGATGCCGGTGCCCGCGGCGATCACCGATACCGCCGGCCAGAAAGCGGTCAGCCAGTCGCCGTCCGGCCGCGCCAAGATGGCGCCCCAGTTCGCGGTCGTCGCCACGTACAGAATCACCACCAGGGTCATGCTGCCGAAGATCCGGCTCAGCCAGCTTTGCATCCAGACCACGGTGGCCTGGCCCAACAGGCTGACCACGATGGTCAGACCGATGAACAGGAACAAGCAGACCGCGGTCAGCGGACGGCTTTCCGCCATGCCCAGCGACTGGCACAAGGCCGCCAGCGTCAAGGCGCCGGTCACCACATTGACCGCCTCCCAGCCCATCAGGTTGAACCAGCTGAAGGCGGTGGGCGCGGCGTTGCCGCGCAGGCCGAAAATGGCCCGCGACAAGGTCAGCGTGGAAGTGCGGCCGCGCCGGCCGGCGATGCTGGTCACCCCCACCAGCGCGAAACTGGCCACCCCGACCGCCGCGGCCAGCAAGGACTGGTAGAACGACAGCCCGAAGCTGGTGACGATGCCGCCGTACACCACGCCCAGGATGCCAATATTGGCGGCCAGCCATACCCAGAACAACTCCACCGGCCGGCCCTTGCACTCATGCTCCGGCACCAGATCTATGCCCGCGCTCTCCAGCCGCCAGCCGTCTACCGCTTGTACATCGCTCATCCCCTCACCCCCTAAACCGCAATGCGCACAAAGCCCGCGCGTAAGATTCGAAATCAACGCCATTCACGTCCCGGATGCGTTCCCGCCATGCGGCCGGCAAGGCGTCCGCCCCCTGCAAGGCGCCGCACACCGCGGTCGCCATCGCGCCTATGGTGTCGGTGTCTCCGCCCAGATTCGCAGCCAAGACCGCGCAGCGGCGCGGATCGCCTTGCGCGCAGTCCACCAGGGCCAAGGCGGCGGGCACCGACTCTATGGTGTCCATGCCGGCGCCCAAGGTCTGGTACAGCTCGGCCACCAAGGCAGCATCGTCTTGGCCCCGCAAGCCTTCCGCCAGCTCGAAGCCCCAGGCCAGGCGCCGGCTCAGCAAGGGGCTGAACGTCGTCACCCGCTCCAGCTGCGCCAGATCGGCAATGGTGGGCAGTTCGGCCTTGATGTCGGACCAGGCCGCGCCCTCCACCGCCCGCGACACCGCCCAGGCGATGGCCGCCGCGCCGGCCACCGCGATATCGGACTGATGAGTGGGGCTGCAACTCAGCCTCACCGCCTGCACGAAAGCCGCGCGGTCCTGGCTGGACAGCAGGCACCCCAGCGGCGCCACCCGCATCGCCGCGCCGTTGGTCACGCCGTTGGCGCCCAGAGAATCAATGGACTGGCCGGACAAAATAGCCCTGAGCGCAGCCTTAGAACTGGGCCCCAGAATATTCTTGTTGAAGGCGTCGATGCGCTCGGCCCAGGCGATGATGTTGTCCGCGATGCGCTCCGGCTCCACCGCGCCGTCCGCGGCGATCAACGCGTCCATCAAGGCAATGGCCTGCTGGGTGTCGTCGGTAAACTCTCCGGCGGCGAACTCGGAAGCGGCGAAATTCTCGGCCGGGCCCGGCAGAAAATCGTCTATCCAGCCAAAAAACGCCCGTACCTGCCGCTGCGGCCACAGCTCCGAAGGCATGCCCATGGCATCCCCCGCCGCCTGCCCGTACAGGGCCCCGAGAATGGGCTGGTAGCCCTTGCTGATCATCGTCAAACCCTGCCTCTCCGCCAGGATGCCCATCGACCGCCAGAACCCGTTTACGATCCGCCACGCGTCAAGGAAACCAGGAGCCGCCCGCGAAACGCCCATGCCTCGCAGGCGCATTCCGCTTTCCCGGCTGTTTCGCCTTGCCCCACCTTCGCGCAACGCGAGCGTAAACAGGAACCATGGACTTCGATTGGCATCGTATGATAAGTCCAATACAAATCCAATAGTACATAACCATACTATTGATCAGGAAAGCATGCCACAGAGCTCAGCCCACCCCATTGCCGTCGGCATTGATTTAGACTGAAGCCCGCACGCACAGGAGCTTTCACACGATATGAGCGAGATTCTGGAATGCCTGTCCGCCAGCCTGCGGCAGCCCGGCGCAACGCCGCGCTATCTGCTGATCGCCGACGCGCTGGAACAGGCCATCCGCCAGCACCAATTGCCCGAAGGAGCATTCTTGCCGACCGAGCGGCAGATGGCGGAAAAACTGGGACTGTCGCGCGTCACCATCAGCAAGGCGATGGCGGAACTGGAACGCAAGCGGCTGATCACCCGTCAGCAAGGCCAGGGCACTCGCATCGCCCAAGCCTTTCGCTATTCGCTCAACGACAGCGGAGGTTTCACCGAGCAGGTGCTGCGCAGCGGCGGCAGCGTGGCCAATCAGTGGCTGTTGCGGCGACGGGAAAGCGCGCCGGCCGCCATCGCCAGCCTGCTGCGCCTGCCTGTCGGCGCGGACATCGCCAAGCTGCGCCGCCTGCGGCTGATGGACGGCACGCCGGCGGCGCTGGAAACCACCTATATCCCGCTGGCCTACCTGCCCGAACCGGAGCGTCTGGAACACTCGCTATACCAGTGGTGGGAACGCCATGGCGTCGAGATCGGCCGCAAGACCTTCCGTCTGGCCTCATGTGCGGCGGATCAGGACAGCGCCGCCCTATTGCATGTGCAGGCCGGCACACCGCTGCTGCGCATCCGGCAGACAAGCTTGAACGCGGCGGAACAGGTATTGGAGTTCAGCGAAGTTTTGTGCCGCAGCGATCTCTATGAATTCGAGGCGCAGCTTTAAGAGAAGCCGATAAAAAAACCCGCCCAGCGCCAGGCTGTGCGGGTTGTTTTCGTCTCGTGGACGGTTTTGCCGTAGTGGTGCCCCGGGCCGGAATCGAACCGGCACGACCGAAGTCGAGGGATTTTAAGTCCCTTGTGTCTACCAATTTCACCACCGGGGCGGGCAAAGAGACGGCGATTCTATCCCAGAGCCGGGCCGCTGGCAAACAGGGATGGCGATCAAGGCCATGGCACGCCGCCGCGGGGGACGGCGGGCCTGATCCCGATCCGGGATAAAGAGGAGAAACCACGCTGAGCTTGGCGATTGCGGGCGCGGGCCGAACAAAGCAAAAGCCCCGCAAGTCTTTGACTTACGGGGCTTTAACTGGAGGCGGGGGTCGGAATCGAACCGGCGTAGACGGATTTGCAATCCGCTGCATAACCACTTTGCTACCCCGCCGTTGCCGGCGAACCACCAGCCATGGCTGATGATTTTAATTTGGAGCGGGAAACGAGGCTCGAACTCGCGACCTCAACCTTGGCAAGGTTGCGCTCTACCAACTGAGCTATTCCCGCAT
>NZ_JAUCGS010000007.1:141008-256109 GCF_059916605.1 Chromobacterium sp. CCUG 30098
TGGAGCGGGAAACGAGGCTCGAACTCGCGACCTCAACCTTGGCAAGGTTGCGCTCTACCAACTGAGCTATTCCCGCATTCAAAACTGCTGCAATACTTCTGCTTTCTCTTCGCTGCCGCTGGAGCAGCGCTGAGAGATGCGAATTATAAGGATTTATCAGTCACTGTCAACACTTCAAACATCAATTTTTTTCCCGGAAAACTCCTTGGCGGCCATCCTCAGGTAATAAACCATTGACCACAAAGTCAAAATCACCGCCACCACCATGAAGGCATTGCCCAAAATTAATGTCGAAACCCCCGGCAGCAGCGGGCCGGCATACAGCAACAGCAGAATCGCCACCATTTGCGCCGCGGTTTTCAACTTGCCGATATAGGCCACCGCCACGCTTTTGCGGGTGCCCATCTCCGCCATCCATTCCCGCAGCGCGGAGATGGCGATCTCCCGGCCGATGATGATCATCGCCATCCAGCCCTCGGTACGCCCCATCTGCACCAGCAGGATCAAGGCCGCGGCGACGATCAGCTTGTCCGCCACCGGATCCAGGAAAGCGCCGAAGGCCGAGGTCTGACCCAACTTGCGCGCCAGATAGCCGTCCAGCCAATCGGTGATGGCCGCCAAGGCGAAGATGGCGGCGCCTACCTGGTTGCGGCTTTCCAGCAGCAGCACGGAATCCGGCAAAAAGAAGACCGCTACGCAGATGGGGATCAGGGCAACCCTGAGCCAGGTTAGGAATATCGGCAAATTGAAGGGCATCGGTGTCAGTAATCTTATTGTTTGCGGCTCGGTCAAAAACTGCGCGTCCGCCCCAAGCCACAACGGGACGCACGGCAATGGTTACAGTGTATAAACGATGGCGCGCCGGCAATCAATGCAGCGCGTTGTAAATCTTCTCCGCCAGGGTGCGGCTGATGCCGTCCACCTGGGCCAGGTCGTCCATGCTGGCGGCGGTCACGCCGCGCAGGCCGCCAAAGCGCATCAGCAGCTGTTGCCGGCGCTTGGCGCCCACGCCCGGAATCTCCTCCAGCGTGGACGCGGTGCGCGCCTTGGCGCGCCGCGCGCGGTGGCCGGTGATGGCGAAGCGGTGGGCTTCGTCCCGCACCGTCTGAATCAGATGCAGCGCCGGATGGTCCTGCCGCAGCTGCAGGCTCTTGTCCAGATAAGGCAGGATCAAGGTCTCTAGGCCCGGCTTGCGTTCCTCGCCCTTGGCGATGCCGACGATGGGCAGGTTCAGGCCGATTTCGGCGAACACTTCCAAAGCCACGCCCACCTGCCCCTTGCCGCCGTCGATGAACACCGCGTCCGGCAATTTGCCGTCGCCCGCCGCCAGCTTGCCGTAGCGACGTGACAACACTTCGCGCATCGCCGCGTAATCGTCGCCGGGCTTGGCGGTTTCGATATTGTAGCGCCGGTATTCGCCGGGCTGCATCGCGCCCTTGTCGTAGATCACACAGGACGCCACCGTGGCCTCCCCCATGGTGTGACTGATGTCGAAGCACTCGAAACGGCCGGCGCCCTCCAATTCCAGCACCTCGTTGAGCTGGGCCAGCCGCTGGTTTTGGGTGGCCTTGCTGCTAGCCCGCTGCATGATGGCCAGCGCGGCGTTCTTCTCCGCCATTTCCAGCCACACCCGTCGTTCGCCGATGGGATTGCTGGCGATGGCCAGCTTGCGCTCGGCCTGCCGCTCCAGATGCTGGCGCAGGGTCTCGGAAATCTCGCCGTTGATAATGATGGCCGGCGGCAAGGGCGCGCCCAGATAATGCTGGGCCAGGAAGGCTTCCAGGCTGTCCGCCAGCTCCCCCTCCTCCCCGCTGACCGGGAAAAAGCTCTTGTCTCCCAAATGCCGGCCGCCGCGTATCATCACCAGATTGACGCAAAGCATGCCCTCCTGCTGCACCGCGGCCACCACGTCGCAATCCTGCTGGCTGGAGTTGCTGGACACGAACTGCTTCTCCTGCACCCGCGCCAGCGCCTGGATCTGGTCGCGCAGCTCCGCCGCCTGTTCGAACTCCATCGCCTCGGCCGCCGTCATCATGCGCTGGGTCAGGCCGTCGATCAGCTCGCTCTGACGGCCTTGCAGGAAGGCCACCGCGCTGGCCACGTCGCGCGCGTAATCGTCCTTGGAGATATGGTCGACGCAGGGGCCGGAACAACGCTTGATCTGATACAGCAGACAGGGACGGGAGCGATTGGCGAACACCGCGTCCTCGCAAGTGCGCAGCCGGAACACCTTTTGCAGGATCTGGATGCTCTCGCGCACGGCGTAGCCGTTGGGATAGGGGCCGAAGTACTGGTGCGGCCGCTTAGGGTCGCCGCGGTAATAGGCCATTTGCGGGAAGACGTGACCGCTCAGCATCAGATAGGGATAGGACTTGTCGTCGCGGAACAGGATGTTGTAACGCGGCGTCAGCGCCTTGATCAGGTTGTTTTCCAGAATCAGCGCTTCCGCCTCGGAACGCGTGACCGTGGTCTCGATGCTGGCGATCTGGCGCACCATCAGCTGGATGCGCGGCGACTGGTCGTTTTTCTGAAAGTAGGAACTGACTCGACGTTTCAAGTCTATCGCTTTGCCGACATAAAGCACGCTGCCCGACGCGTCGAGCATTCGATACACGCCGGGCAGATTGGGCAGGGAAGCCAGTACCGCCTTGTAGTCAAAAACCGGTTTCGTCACTTATTTTCCGCACCAGGTTTGCACATTGGCCTGCGCCTGGGTAATCAGCTCGTTGCGCTGGGCGTCGGTGGCCAGCGCATTGGAACCCGGCATGCGGATGCGGCTATTGGTCTGCACCGAGGCCAGCTGATTGCGCGCGTTCTGGCAATTCTGCTCGCGGATCTTGGCGTTGGCCTCCACGATCTTGGCGTTTTCCGCCGCGATCTTGGCGTTTTCCCCGCCGGCGTCCTTGCCCGACGCTTTCTTGCTTTCCTTGGCCGGAGCCGATGCCGGCGCCGGCGCGCGCGTATTCATGCGGCGGGCGTTGACGCTGGCCGGCGGCTGGTCCGAATACACGGTTTTTCCGGCCTCGTCCTTCCATACATAGACTTCCGCGCTGGCGGCGGAGGAGCCCAGCAAAGCCAGCAAAAAGGTCCATACTAAGGTTGACTTCATCATCGACTCCCTGACCCGAATGCGCTGCAGATACTCAAATTGTAAGGCCTGCGCGGCCTGCGAGCAAAAAGGTAACAGGGTTGCGGGCGGAAAGCCCCTTTTTTTGCAATAGCGACAATGCCTCGGTATAATGCCGCTTTGCCGCAAAGGAAACGCCAAGATGCGTATCATCGAGAAAGCCTATACTTTCGACGACGTTCTCCTCGTCCCGGCCCATTCTGAAGTTCTGCCGCGCGACGTAGTTCTCTCCACCAAGCTTACCCGCAACATCACCCTGAACCTGCCCCTGGTGTCCGCCGCCATGGACACGGTGACCGAAGCCCGTCTCGCCATCGCCATGGCTCAAGAAGGCGGCATCGGCATCGTGCACAAAAACATGGATCCCGCGAAACAGGCCAGCGAAGTGTCCAAGGTGAAACGCCATGAAAGCGGCGTGGTCAAGGACCCCATCACCATCGCCCCGGACATGCTGGTGCGCGATCTGGTGCTGCTGACCCGCCATCACAAGATTTCCGGTCTGCCGGTGATCGAAGACGGCAAAGTGGTCGGCATCGTCACCAACCGCGATCTGCGCTTCGAGACCCGTCTGGACCAGAGCGTCGGCTCCATCATGACCCCGCGCGAGCGCCTGATCACCGTCAAGGAAGGCGCCAGCATCGACGAAGCCCGCGAGCTGATGCACACCCACCGCCTGGAGCGCGTGCTGGTGATCAACGACGCCTGGGAGTTGAAGGGTCTGATCACCGTCAAAGACATCATCAAGACCAGCGAACACCCCAACGCCAATAAGGACAACCAGGGCCGTCTGCGCGTAGGCGCCGCGGTCGGCACCGGCGGCGACACCGAAGAGCGCGTGATCGCGCTGGTGAAGGCCGGTGTGGACGTGATCGTGGTCGACACCGCCCACGGCCACAGCCAGGGCGTGATCGAGCGCGTGCGCTGGGTCAAGAAGAATTTCCCGGAAGTGGACGTAATCGGCGGCAACATCGCCACCGCCGCCGCCGCAATGGCGCTGGTTGACGCCGGCGCCGATGGCGTCAAGGTCGGCATCGGCCCCGGCTCTATCTGCACCACCCGCATCGTAGCCGGCGTGGGCGTGCCGCAGCTGACCGCCATCCACAATGTGTCCGAAGCGCTGAAGGGCACCGGCGTGCCGATGATCGCCGACGGCGGCATCCGCTTCTCCGGCGACATTTCCAAGGCGCTGGCCGCCGGCGGCAATTGCGTGATGCTGGGCGGCATGTTCGCCGGCACCGAGGAAGCCCCGGGCGAAGTCGAGCTGTTCCAGGGCCGTTCCTACAAGTCCTACCGCGGCATGGGCAGCCTGGGCGCGATGAGCCAGGGCTCGTCCGACCGCTACTTCCAGGACAACGAAGGCAATGTGGAAAAACTGGTGCCGGAAGGCATCGAAGGCCGCGTGCCGTACAAGGGCTCCATCGGCCAGGTGATCCACCAGTTGGTGGGCGGCCTGCGTTCTTCGATGGGCTACCTCGGTTGCGCCACCATCGCCGACATGCACGCCAAAGCGGAGTTCGTGGAAATCACTTCCGCCGGCATTCAGGAATCCCACGTCCACGACGTGCAGATCACCAAGGAAGCGCCGAACTACCACGTATCCCGTTAAGACCCGACGTCGTCAGGCATCCTTTACGGCAAAACCCGCGCCAAACGGCGCGGGTTTTTTCATGGCTGAACCACAAGCGCGGTCAGGCCAGCGACAACATCAGCCGAGTGCGCAAGGCGGTGGGCGGATTGTCGTAAGGCGAATTCAAATACTCTTCCACGCACGGCACCTCGCCGAGCGCGCGCCCGCTGCCGGGCAGCCAGTGCCGGTACAGCCAGGACCAGGCCGTGGACAGTTCCGCGTACGGTCCCAGATGCGTCACGCAAGCGTACTCTCCGGCTGGGATCTCCCCCCATTCAAACCCATCCGGCAGCGTCCGGTCCTGCCAGGAGTCCGGCACCGTCACGCAGGCGATGGAGCGCAGCTTGGCTTCCTCCGTCTGTTCCGTATCATCCAGATACATCCCGAATGTGCGGCCTGGCGCGTCGCCGGCCGCGCAAGCCGGGCTGATGGCCTGTAAAGCGCCGAAGGCTTGGCCGATCTCCATATAACTGCCGATATGGCGGCGCATCAGCACCTTCAGCCCCTTATCCTGCTTGAGCAATGTCACTTCATGCATAACGGTCTCCCAGTCTTGCCTAGAAATGAACGCTCTGCGCTGGCGATAGCGGCCCGGACTCTCGCCGTAAGCCCTGGCGAAGGCCCGGACGAAGGCCGCGGTGCCGCCGTAGCCGGCGCGCGTCGCCACCCTAGACAAAGGCAGCGAGCCGCCGTCCAACTGCCCGGCCGCGCGATGCAGCAACAGCCGCTGCCGGGTCTCTCCCACCGTTTCGGCCATCAGGCCGCGATACACGCGGTGAAAGTGAAAGGGCGACAAGCAGGCCTCCTCCGCCAATCTTTCCAGCGGCACCGGCCCATCCAGATGGCGCCACAGATAGTCCAGCACCCGCAGCATCCGCCACAAATACGGCGAATCCGGGCCGCCGTTGCGATAGAGCGTTCTCATGAAGTGAGCTTATCCCGCATCGATTGATTCGTTTTGCTGAGTTGGCTGTTGCAGCAGCAACCATTGCATGCGCTGGCACAGCTCCACCACGTAGTCCCACACCACGCGGTAGCGCAGCGTGCGGCGGATGTCGCTGCGGCCGCTGATCCAGTAAGAGCGGATGATGCGCAGTTCCGGCAACAACTGGCGCAGCCGCGCGTCGTCGTAGGTCAGATAATACGGCAATACCGCGATGCCGCCGTCGGCCAGCGCCGCCTGCTGCTGGCCCACCACGCTGGTGCAGCGCAGAGGGATCAAGGGGTTGCGGCACAGGCCGCGATGGAACATCAGTTCGCGCGAGAACAGCAGATCGTCGACATAGCCGACGATGGGATGCCCGGCCAGGTCCTCGCGCTCGCGGATGGGCGCATGCGCGTCCAGATAGGCCGGCGTCGCGTACAGGCCCAGGCAGTAATCGGTCAGCTTGCGCGTCACCACCATATTGGCCTGCGGCCGCTCCAGCGCGATGGCGATGTCCACCTCGCGGTTGGTGATGCTGACAAAGCGCGGCACCGACACCAGATCGATCTCCAGCGCCGGGTAACGCTCCGTCAGCCGCGGCAGGTGCCGCGCCAGAAACAGCGAGCCCAAGCCCTCCGGCGCGCCCAGCCGCACCAGGCCGGCCACCTCCACATGACCCACCCGCGCCTCGTCCTGCATCCGCGACGCGGTGTTTTCCAATTGCTCGGCCAGGGGCAGCAACTGCCGGCCGGCCGCGGTCAATTGATAACCGTCCGGCTGCTGCACGAACAGCGGCTGGCCCAGCTGCCGCTCCAACTGTTCGATATGCCGGGCCACCGTCGCATGCGTGGTGCGCAGCTGCCGGGCCGCCGCCAGCAGCTTGCCGCTGCGCTGCAAGGCCAGAAAATAACGGATGTCGTTCCAGTCGAACATCAAGCCCTCCCCGTGTTTATGGTGCGCTTGCACACAAATATGACAGGCTTCAATTGCGCGGCTGTTAGAAAACTAACAGCTGTTGTTCCACTCTGGCTATTTCCAGGCCGGCCCGGCTTGATCTTATATGGTGGCGATACAGACGTCATAGGAAAGCGCGGCATGCAGGCATTGGCGGACACATTCGACTACATCATCGTCGGCGCGGGCAGCGCCGGCTGCCTGCTGGCCAACCGCCTGTCGGCCAATCCGCAGCACCGCGTGCTGTTGCTGGAAGCCGGCGGCGAGGACAACTATCCGTGGATACACATCCCGGTCGGCTATCTCTACTGCATCGGCAATCCGCGCACCGACTGGTGCCTGCGCACCGCGCCCGAGGCCGGCCTGGGCGGACGCAGCCTCAACTACCCGCGCGGCAAGGTGCTGGGCGGCTGCTCCTCGATCAACGGCATGATCTATATGCGCGGCCAGGCCGCGGACTACGACGGCTGGGCGGCGCAGGGCTGCTCCGGCTGGAGCTGGGACGAGGTGCTGCCGGACTTCCTGCGCATGGAGGACCACTTCGACAGCGCCCGCGCCCAGCACGGCCACGGCGGCGAATGGCGGGTGGAACGGCAGCGGCTGTCCTGGGCGATCCTGGACGCCTTCCGCGACGCCGCGGAGCAGAGCGACATCGCCCCGGTGGACGATTTCAACGGCGGCGACAACGCCGGCTGCGGCTATTTCGAAGTCAATCAGCGCGGCGGCCTGCGCTGGAACACCGCCAAGGCTTTCTTGCGCCCGGTGCGCCAGCGCCCCAACCTCACCGTGCTGACCCATGCCGAGGCGGAAACCCTGCTGCTGGAGGACGGCCGCGCCACCGGTATTGCATTCCTGCAACAGCGGCAACGCTGGCAGGCGCGCTGCCGCGGCGAAATCATCCTGGCCGCCGGCGCCGTCGGCTCCCCGCTTTTGTTGCAGCGCAGCGGCATCGGCCCGGCCGCGCTGCTGCAAGAGCACGGCGTCGCCGTGCGCCACGCGCTGGCAGGGGTCGGCGCCAATCTGCAAGATCATCTGCAACTACGCATGGTGTTCAAGGTCAGCGGCGCGCGCACGCTGAACCAGTTGGCCAATAGCTGGAGCGGCAAGCTGGCCATGGGCTGGGAATACCTGTGGCGGCGCAGCGGCCCGCTGGCGATGGCGCCCAGTCAGTTGGGCGCTTTCGCCGCATCCGGGCCGGAACAGACGCGCGCCAACCTGGAATACCATGTGCAGCCGCTGTCGCTGGAACGCTTCGGCGAGCCGCTGCACCCCTTCCCCGCCTTCACCGCCTCGGTGTGCGACCTGCGTCCGCTCAGCCGTGGCCGGGTCGCCATTGGCGGCGCCGGCCTGGACGCCGCGCCGCTGATTCAGCCCAACTACCTCAGCCACCCGCGGGACCGCGCCGTCGCGGTGGCCGCGCTGCGGCTGACCCGGCGCATCGTCGCCGCGCCGGCGCTGGCGCGCTACCGGCCGGAAGAATACCTGCCCGGCCTCGCCGCCCAGAGCGATGCGGAGCTGGCCGCCGCCGCCGGCCGCATCGGCACCACCATCTTTCATCCGGTCGGCACCTGCAAAATGGGACAGGATACCGAGGCGGTGGTCGATGCCAGACTGCGCGTTCACGGACTATCCGGATTGAGAGTGGCGGACGCTTCCATCATGCCCGCCATCACCTCGGGCAACACCAACTCGCCCACGCTGATGATCGCGGAAAAAGCCGCCCGCATGATTTTGCAAGACCGCGCCGCGCAGGACTGAGCGCCGCGCGACATCGGAATCCATCCAAACAGAGGAAGCCCACTTCCCGCCCCACAACTTGTCGCAAAGCCACACCAAGAGGAGACAGCACCATGAGCAGCACCCTGACGCCCGCCGCCACGGCGGGACACGCGATCAGCGGCTCCGAGCGCAAAGTGATCTTCGCCTCGTCGCTGGGCACCGTTTTCGAGTGGTACGATTTTTTCCTGTACGGCGCGCTGGCGGCGGTGATCAGCAAGCAGTTCTTCGCCGGCGTCAATGAAACCACCGCCTTCATCTTCGCCTTGATGACCTTCGCCGCCGGCTTCCTGGTACGCCCCTTCGGCGCGCTGCTGTTCGGCCGGCTGGGCGATATGATAGGCCGCAAATACACCTTCCTCGCCACCATCCTGATCATGGGCGTGTCCACCTTCCTGGTGGGCCTGCTGCCCGGCTACGCCAGCATAGGCATCGCCGCGCCCATCCTGCTGGTGGTGCTGCGCATGCTGCAGGGCCTGGCGATAGGCGGCGAATACGGCGGCGCGGCCATCTACGTGGCCGAACACGCGCCGGATCACAAACGCGGCGCCTACACCAGCTGGATCCAGGTCACCGCCACCGCCGGCCTGCTGCTGTCCCTGCTGGTGATCCTGGCCTGCCGCAAACTCACCGGCCCGGCTTTCGACGACTGGGGCTGGCGCCTGCCCTTCCTGCTGTCGCTGGCGCTGCTGGCCATCTCCACCTGGATCCGGCTGTCCATGCACGAATCGCCGGCCTTCCTGAAAATGAAGGCCGAGGGCAAGCATTCCAAAGCGCCGCTGACCGAATCCTTCACCAATTGGAAGAACCTGCGCATCGTGCTCACCGCGCTGTTCGGCATCAACGGCGGCCAGGCGGTCACCTTCTATTGCGCGCAGTTCTACTCGCTGTTCTTCCTCACCCAGATCCTCAAGGTCGATTCGCAGATCGCCACCCAGCTGCTGGTGATGTCGCTGCTGATCGCCGCGCCGCTATTCCTGTACTTCGGCTATCTGTCCGACCGCATTGGCCGCAAGCCGGTGATGCTGACCGGCCTGCTGCTGGCGGCCTTGCTGACCTTTCCCGCCTTCAAATGGCTGACCGCCTACGCCAGCCCGGACATCGCCAACGCCGCGCGCCAGGCGCCGGTGGTGGTGGTGGCGGACCCGGCCAGCTGCCGCTTCCAGTTCGATCCGGTGGGCAAGGCCAAGCTCAGCAGCAGCTGCGACCAGGCCAAGGCCCTGCTGGCCAAGAACGGCGTGCCCTACCAGCGCCAGGCGGCGCCCGCCGGCGGCGAAACCCAGATCAAGGTGGGCGAACAAACGCTGACCGGCTTCAACAAGGCAGCGCTGCTGGCCGCGCTGAAGCAGGCCGGCTATCCGGACAAGGCCGACCCGGACAAGATCAACTACCCGATGGTGGTGGCCGTGCTGGTGCTGCTCAGCCTGATCGCCGCCATGGTCTACGGCCCGCTGGCCGCCACCATGGTGGAATTGTTCCCCACCCGCATCCGCTACACCTCGATGTCGCTGCCCTACCACATCGGCAACGGCTGGATAGGCGGCCTGTTCCCCACCGTGGCCTTCTCGCTGGTGGTCTACACCGGCGACATCCTCTACGGCCTGTGGTATCCGGTCATCGTCTACAGCGTCAGCTTCATCGTCTGCCTGTTGGGCTTGAAGGAGACTCATAAGGCCGACATCCATCAATAAGACTCGCTAACAAAACCCCTGACCCTGCGTTGCGCCTCCTTGTCGTACTATTTGTACTGCCTGTGTCGGCGCGCCTTGGCTCAGGTACGCTGCGCGGTTTTGTTAGCGACTCTAAGCGCCCTTCCCATCCGCACGGCGAACCTCCCGGTTCGCCGTGTTTCTGGGTAGACTGGGGCTTTCATCCCAACACCCGCGCCGCCATGCCGATTCAACGCCTCAGCCAGTCCGAAACCCTGACCCTCAACCGCCACCGCTATCATCTGCGTCGCTGGGGCCCGCGCGACGCGCCGCTCTTGGTGCTGCTGCACGGCTGGATGGACAGTTCGGCCACCTTCCAATTCCTGGTGGACGCGCTGCCGGACGGCTGGCAAGTGGCGGCGCCGGACTGGCGCGGCTTTGGCGACAGCGACTGGAACGACGGCAGCTACTACTTCCCCGACTACCTGGCCGATCTCGACGCGCTGCTGGACGCGCTGTCGCCGCAACAGCCGGTCAAGCTGCTGGGCCACAGCATGGGCGCTATGATTGCCGGCATCTACGCCGGCATCCGCCCCGAACGCATAGAAAAGCTGGTGCTGGCCGAAGGCTTCGGCCTGGCCGCCACCAAGCCGGCGGAAGCGCCGGGCCGCTATGCGCGCTGGCTGCGCGAAACCCGCACCGCGCCGGAGTTCGGCGATTTACAGTCGCTGGACGCCGTGGCCGCCAAACTATTGGAACGCAACCCCAGGCTGACGCCGGAGCGCGCCCAATGGCTGGCGCGCGAACTGACCCGCCAGCGCGACAACGGCCTCTACTACCGCGCCGATCCGCGCCACAAAATGGTCAACCCGGTGCTGTACCGGCTGGAAGAAGCGATGGCTTGCTGGCAGCGCATCAGCGCGCCGGTGCTGTGGGCGCTGGGCGGCGACACCGACGACCACCCGCTGGCCAAGAGCGTGGCCGCCAGCATGACGCAGCGGCGCGCCTGTTTCGCCCAACTCCAGGAAACCGTGATCGCCGACGCCGGCCACATGCTGCAATGGGAGCAGCCGGAAGCGCTAGCGGCGGCGATCCACGCGTTTTTCAGTCAGCCCCAATAAGAGCCGCTAAGAACCTGTTTACGCTCCGCTGCGCGTCGGCAATACGGCGTTGAAACCCGCTTCGAAATGCTCATGTACCACGAGTACATTCCGCTTTCTCAGCCGTTTTCGCCTTGTCTCGCCTTAGCTCGCGAGATCGTAAACACGTTCTAAGAAAACCTCGCAGAGAACCTGAGCCAAGGCGCGCCGACGCAGGCAGTACAAGTGGTACGACAAGGAGGCGCAACGCAGGATCAGGGGTTTGATTAGCGGATCAAAAAAAAGCGCGGCCAAGCCGCGCTTTTCATCTGCCTTCCACAAACTCAAACGCCTAGATAACGCCGCTCCAGGTGCGCCTTGAAATGCGCCGGGTTCAGCGTCTCGCCGGTGGCGCGCCGCACCAGTTCGTCCGTGCTCCAGCGGCTGCCCTGGCTCCAGATATGGGTGTTCAGCCAGTTGAAGATGGGCTCCAGATTGCCGGCCGCCACCTGCGCGTCCAGCTCCGGCTCGGCGCGGCGCAGGCTGGCGAAATACTGCGCCGCATACATCGCGCCCAGCGTGTAGCTGGGGAAATAGCCGAAGCCGCCGTCGGTCCAGTGGATGTCCTGCATGCAGCCGTTACGGTAATTGCCGCGGGTGTCCACGCCCAGATAGGCCATCATCTTCTCGTCCCACAGCGCCGGGATGTCCTCGGCCTCGATCTCGCCGTCCATCAGCGCGCGCTCGATCTCGAAACGCAGAATCACATGCGCCGGATAACACAGCTCGTCGGCGTCCACGCGGATGTAACCCGGCTGCACCCGGCTGTACAGGCCTTGCAGATTTTCCAGCGCAAACGCCGGCTGCTCGCCGAAATGGCTGCGGATCAGCGGCGCGATCAACTGCAGGAAGGCCGGGCTGCGGCCCAGCTGCATCTCGAAGGACAGACTCTGGCTCTCATGAATGCCCATGGAACGCGCGCGGCCCAGCGGCTGCTCCAGCCAGTCCTTGGGCAGGTTCTGCTCGTAACGAGCGTGGCCGGTTTCGTGAACAATGCCCATCAGGCTCTGGACGAAATCATCGTCGCGGTAGCGGGTGGTGATGCGCACGTCTTCCGGCACCCCGCCGCAGAAGGGATGGCTGCTGACATCCAGCCGGCCGCCGTCGAAGTCGAAGCGCAGCAGCTTCATCGCCTCCACGCCCAAGGCGCGCTGCTGCGCCACCGCGAACGGCCCCACCGGCTCGATCACCGTTTCCGACGCCTGCTTGGCGCGCGCGCGTTCGATCAGGCCCGGCAGCCAGGACTTCACCTCGGTGAAAATGCGCTCGATCTCCGCGCTCTTCATCCCCGGCTCGTACTTGTCCATCAGCGCGTCGTAACGGCCGCCGCCGCTGGTCTCGGCCAGCAAGCGGCCCTCTTCGCGCGACAGCTTGACCACCTCGCGCAGGTTTTCCAGAAAGCCCTTCCAGTCATTGGCCGGGCGCTGGCTGCGCCAGGCGTGCTCGCAGCGCGCGCCGGCCAGGGTCTTGGCCTCCACCAGCTCCGCCGGCAGCAGATTGGCCTGCGCCCATTCGCGGCGCATCTCGCGCAGATTGGCGCGTTGCAGCTCGTCCAGGTTTTCCTGCTCCGCCGCGTCCAGCTGCTCCTTCAGCTGCGGCGCGGTGATGATGCCGTGGGTCAGCACCCCCAGCTCCGCCAGCGCGGCGGCGCGGGCGTCGTTGCCCTTGCTCGGCATCATCGCCGCCTGATCCCAGCCGGCGATGGCGCCGAGGTGGTTAAAGCGGTGCAGGCGGGCGAAAGTGTGGGTTAAAGCCTGGTAGGCGGATGTGTGCGTCATCTTGTCTCCTCTCTATAAAGAACCGATTTACGATCTGCTGCGCGTCGGCGGTACGGTGTTGAGAACCGCTGCAGAATGCTCATCTAGCGCTACTCCTTCCGCTTTCTCAGCCACAACGCCTGGTCTCGCCCCAGCTCGCGAGATCGTAAACACGCTCCACTTGCCAAAGCATGATGCCATCAGACTATTTGATCTGACAACTTCCGCCCAAAAACCCGCCAAAGCCGCGTATTGACAAGAGTTTTGATTTTGTACATTATCAAAACCCCATGACTAGCATGAGGTAAAATCATGCCATCCATCGCCGCCCAACTCTTTCTCGCCTACCAGGACCGCGACTGGGAACGCGCGCGCCGCCTGCTGCGCGACGACGCCGTGATGCTGTGGCACTGCAGCGGCGAGTGCTTCCGCGGCGCGGACGCCATCGTCCACGTCAACCGCGTTTATCCGGAGGGCTGGAGCATACGCCTGCTGCAGGACAATCTACTGGCCGACGGCCGCTGGCACGTGGTGGCGCAGGTGGACCACGGCGAGGCGCGCTTCTTCGCCAATTCCCTGTTCACGCTGGAACACGGGCTGATCAGCCAGATCGAGGAATACTGGGCCAGCGCCGAAGCGCCGCCGGCCTGGCGCGCGGGCTTGCCGGGCCGGGCCAGGCTGGAAGCCGCGCAGCCGGCTTGAGGCCGCGGGAACGGAAGCGTTGGGGGATGAAATAGCGGGCCCGTCAGTCCGCCTCAAGCCGCCGGCTGGCCGGCGTTGCGCGCCTGGGCTTGCGGGAATTGGTGCCAGTAATAGAAGTACTCGCGCACCAGCAGCAAAAAGGTGTTTTTCAGCTCCGCCTCGCGCAGATGCAATAACACCGCGTCCACCATCATGCGGAAGCTGTCGCCCTGGATGGGCTGGCCGTCCAATAGATAGAGCAGGGATTTGAGCAGGCGCTCGCGCAGATGGATGTCCGGCTCGGACATGCCGTCCTCGAACAGCTTGCCCAGGTAGAGGCCCAGCGACGGCGGGAAGCGGGAGAAGCCGTCGCGCTCCATCCGCGTCAGCAGCCCTTCCCAATCCGTCTCCAGCCACACCCGCACATTGCGCACCGAAAAACCGCTGCGCGCGGTGATCTCCACCACTTTCTTGGTATCGCCCAGCCAGAAGTAATAGAACTCGCGGGTACAGGTCAGCGCCAGCACCTGCTCGTCCGGCGAGCAGGCCTGCAGCAGGCGTTCACAAGGACCGCGGAAGCCTTCCGCGTTGCGCTCGACGCCGTCCAGCCAGGGCAACAGCAGTTCCAGAATGCGACGCCTTTCGTCGATCACCTGAGCCGGCGCACCCTGACGCGCCAACAATCGCATATAAGCTTCCAGCGCCGCCTTCAAATCGCTCATGCCCTTTCCCCAGCCCTCCCGGATGCCGCGACTGCCCCGAATGCGAAAGCGAGCCGTTCTTGGCGGCCCGTCCTGAGCGTGCGTTCGCGCCCACCGTCACACGTCATGCGCACAGCGGGCGAACTGCTCTTATTTTCGGACAGAAATGTTGCAGACTCCAGACGGGATTCGCGGCGACGTGGTCATTTTCCCAAGCGCGGAGGCCATCCTCGCCTTGTCTCGCCCTAGTTCGCGGGACCTTGAGCAGCCGCCAAGACCGGCGTCAGGCTCAGGCGCAAATCCGCACCCACCATGCGCGCGTCGCGTATGCTCAACCGCTGCTTGTCGGCCAGGTCTTCCAGCGGCGGCCAGGCGAACAGACCGCGCGCGGCATCGCCAGCCAGCGACGGCGCCAGGTAGAGCACGATCTCGTCCACCAGCCCGGCGCGCAGCAGCGCGCCGTTGAGGCCGGCTCCGGCTTCCACCATCAGCATATTGACGCCGCGTTGCGCCAAGGCCGCCAGCAAAGCCGGTAGATCGGCATGGCCGTCGGCCAGCCGCGGCAAGCTCAGAAGCTCCGCGCCGGCGCGGTAGGGCTCCAAACGCGCAGCCTCGTGATCGCAGGTGGCCAGCAAGGTAGCGCCGTCCTGATAGATGCGCTGTTCCGGCCGCGTGCGCAGATCGCTGTCCAGCACCACCCGCAGCGGCTGGCGCTCGCAGGGGACTTCCCGCACCGTCAGTTGCGGATCGTCGGCCAGCACGGTGCCGCTGCCGGTGAGCACCGCGCAATGCTCGGCGCGCAGGCGATGCACATCCCGCCGCGCCTCCGGGCCGGTGATCCATTGGCTGCGGCCGTTGAGCAAGGCGGTCTTGCCGTCCAGCGTGGCGGCGGCCTTGAGCATGACCCAGGGGCGGCCGCGCTCGACGCGCGACAGAAAACCGCGATGCACTTGCCGCGCCTCGGCTTCCATCAGCCCGGCGTCGGCGGCGATGCCGGCGGCGCGCAGCATGGCCAGGCCGCGGCCGGCCACTTCATGGTAGGGGTCCACCATCGCCGCGGCCACCCGGGCCACGCCCTCGTCGATCAGACGCCGCGCGCACGGCGGGGTGCGGCCGTGGTGGCTGCACGGCTCCAGCGTGACGTAGGCGGTGGCGCCGCGCGGGGACAGGCCGCGCGCCAGGCAGTCCTTGATCGCCTGGATTTCCGCATGATCGCCGCCCACTTCCAGGGTGGCGCCCTCGCCGATCACCGCGCCGTCGCGCACCAGCACGCAGCCCACGCCCGGGTTGGGCGCGGCGCGGCGGGTGGCCGCGGCGGCCAGCCGCAACGCGCGCTGCATGTGACGATGGTCATCGGCGGAATAATTCATGATTCATTGCTTCCATTCTTGAGCCAGCAGGCTGTACTGCCTGGCGTCGCAATAGCGGCCCTGCAACAACAAGTACTCGCGCAGCACGCCTTCGTAGCGGAAGCCCAGCCGCTCCGCCACCGCGCAACTGCGATGATTGTCCGCCGCCGCGTCTATCGCCACCCGGTGCAGACCCAAGGGGCCGAAGGCTTCGGCCAGCAACAGGCGCAGCGCCGCCTGCATCACGCCCTGCCCCACCTGGCGGCGGTCCAGCCAATAGCCGACGAAGGCGTGGCGGTTCAAATCGTCGATGGCGTGCAGATCGCAAACGCCAGCCAGCGCGCCGTCGCGCAATACCAGCCAAGTATAGGCCTTGCCGATCTGACGGCCGACGGCGGCGGATTCCAGAAAAGCGCGGGAGTCCGCCTCGGAGCGGGTCAGGGGCTCCCACGGCATCCACGGCCGCAACGCGTCGCGGTTGGCGTTGATCAGCGCGAACAGCGCCGGCGCGTCGGACAGCTCCGGCGCGCGCAGCGAAACATTGGAAGGCAGGGGTTCTACCATGGAGGGCACCTGCGATGACGGAAGAATAGAGCAGTCTACTCCAGCCGCCCGCCGGTCGGTCAATGCGAAGACTTCTGGATTTCCTTGATGGCGTCGGAAAACTCGGACACATCCTGAAAACTGCGGTACACCGAGGCGAAACGCACATAAGCCACTTTGTCCAGGCGCGCCAGTTCGTTCATCACCATTTCGCCGATCTCGCGGCTGGAGACTTCGCGCTCGCCCAATTGCAGCAGCTTGTGACAGATGCGGTCTATCGCCTCGTCCACCAAGGCGGTGGGCACTGGGCGCTTGTGCAGCGCGCGCAGGAAGCTGGTTCGCACTTTCTCGATGTCGAATTCCGAACGGTGGCCGGCGGTTTTCACCACCTGCGGCATACGCACGTCGGCGGTTTCAAAGGTCGTGAAACGCTTCTCGCACACCGGGCAGCGCCGCCGCCGCCGGATGCTGCTGCCGTCCTCACTGACGCGGGAGTCGATTACCTGAGTATCGGCATTGCCGCAGAACGCGCATTTCATGACTTAATCCTAAGGGTTCCAATGTAGGGATGTTATCAGCAATGCGCAGTCAAGTTAATGCCGCTATCGCCCGCCCATGAAAAAGACGCCCCTGGGGGCGTCTTTCAGCGGCCGAGACCAGCTTGGCTTATTTGGAGTACACCGGGAAACGATGGCACAGCGCGGTGGCTTGCTCGGCCACGCGGGCGATCAGCGCGTCGTCGTTCGGGTTGTCCAGCACGTCCGCCACCAGATTGGCCACCTGGATGGCTTCGGCTTCCTTGAAGCCGCGGGTGGTGATGGCCGGGGAGCCGATGCGGATGCCGGAGGTCACGAACGGGGTTTCCGGGTCGTTCGGAATCGCGTTCTTGTTCACGGTGATGTGGGCGCGGCCCAGCAGCGCGTCGGCCGCCTTGCCGGTCAGGCCCTTGGCGCGCAGGTCCACCAGGAACACATGGCTCTCGGTGCGGCCGGATACGATGCGCACGCCGCGCTCGCCCAGGGTCTTGGCCATGATGGCGGCGTTCTTCAGCACTTGTTCCTGATACACCTTGAACTCGGGCAGCAGCGCTTCCTTGAAGGCCACGGCCTTGGCGGCGATCACGTGCTCCAGCGGGCCGCCTTGCAGGGTCGGGAACACATTGCTGTTGATGCTCTTCTCGAACTCGGCCTTGGCCAGGATGATGCCGCCGCGCGGACCGCGCAGGGTCTTGTGGGTGGTCGAGGTCACGAAGTCGGCGAACGGCACCGGGTTCGGGTAAACGCCGGCGGCGATCAGACCGGCGTAATGCGCCATGTCCACCATGAAGTAAGCGCCGCATTTCTTGGCGATCTGACCCATGCGCTCGAAGTCGAAACGCAGCGCGTAAGCGGAAGCGCCGCCGATGATCAGCTTGGGCTTGGTTTCCATCGCTACGCGTTCCATGTCGTCGTAGTCGATTTCTTCCTTGTCGTTCAGACCGTAGGCGACGATGTTGAACATCTTGCCGGACAGGTTGGCCGGGGAGCCGTGGGTCAGGTGGCCGCCGTGGCCCAGGTTCATGCCCATCACGGTGTCGCCCGGCTTCAGGATGGAGAAGTACACCGCCTGGTTGGCCTGGCTGCCGGAGTGCGGCTGCACGTTGGCGTATTCCGCGCCGAACAGCTGCTTGACGCGGTCGATGGCGAGCTGTTCCACCACGTCCACGTGTTCGCAACCGCCGTAGAAGCGCTTGCCCGGGTAGCCTTCGGCGTACTTATTGGTCAGTTGGGAGCCCTGGGCTTCCATCACCGCGGGGCTGGTGTAGTTTTCCGAGGCGATCAACTCGATGTGATCTTCCTGGCGTTGACACTCGGCCGCAATGGCGGCGGCGAGTTCGGGGTCGAATTTGGCAATCGTCTGGTCAGCAGCGAACATCTTTGACTCATCCATCAAAGGGTTAACGATGCGGGCATTCTACACGAAATGCCGGAGCGAAATCCTTAACGTGAAGCAATTGCGAGAGGCAACGACAAGCCCCTGCGCGCCACTTCCATCGCCCCCACACCCCACCGATAAAGGGACAAAGCCACAGCGATTTGCAGCCCAGCATTGGATAAAGCAACAATGCCAAGCGCCCATGGATCGCTTTGCAAGGGCTACGACCTTGCTTGCATCTCACTCTTGTGGCAAGCGCCCTCTTCCAATGGTTCGTCTCAGTGGAGAAAGATGAATGTTTTGGCTGGAGCAAAACCAAGCCATGCCCACGGAGTGGTTCGCAGGTGCGCCCACGCCGGATCAGCGCTCCGCGTGGGTGGGGAATATCTACCGTGTCCCCTTAGCCCATCATGCCGATGGCTTCTTCGAAGTCGTGCCATTTGTTTTTAGCGCCTACCGCTACCTAATGTATTTTGCCAGCCTGGCGGGAGAAGTGCCTGGAGACGATGAGCAGGAGGTACGTGACTTTATCCGGACTTGGGCGCATGACTTTGAACCCGATATACGCACAAGCCGGTTGGTAAAGTTCATGCGAGCCGACGCTATCAGCCGCGACCATATCTACGAGCCGGCCTCATGGCGCCTGGACAACCCCCGCCAAATTTTCAGTTTTGGGCAACATTTACTTGAAATTGTTGTCTACCATAGTCGGCTTGTATCTGAAACAAGGCAGTACTTTTACAAGCCGGCTCCGGGGCTTGGCAGGTTCTATGATAGAGTTTGTCACTGTAATCACCTGCTCATACAAGAACTGGGTTTTAGCGCCATCCACAACGCGGGGCTTGAGGATACGGGGTATATCGGCTATGAAAAACAGCGTTAAATCACCCAATGCCAAGAAGCGGGTCTATGTGTCCCAGAGCACCGCCCACAGCTTGGCTAAGCTAAGCCATGATCTCGGTGAGGCTTGTTCCAAAGGAACTGTAGTCAAGGTGGAATCCAACCCACCATCATCGAAGAAACCGCCAACGCGCAAACTGCGCGTGGTTTGAAAAAAGCGCCGGACACCCGGCGCTTTGTCTTTCATTCCCTCACTCTCGGCTATCCACCAGAATCAGCTCGGCGTCTTCGCTGGCGACGATGCGCAACAGCGCTTCATCCTTAATCGCTGCGCCGTCGCGGGCTTGCAGCGCCACGCCGTTGACTTCCGCCCGGCCGCGGGCCAACACCAGGTAGCCGCGGCGCTCCGCGCCCAGCGGATAGTCCGCTCTTTCGCCGGCTTTGAGGGTGGCGCCCAACACGCGGGCGTCGGCGCGGATGGGCAAGGCCTGATCGTCGCCGTCCATGCCGCTGGCCAGCGCGACGAAGGCGCCAGAGCGGTCCGCCTTGGGAAAGGGCTTGCTGCCCCAGGACGGGTCCCCGCCGCGCCGCTCCGGCATGATCCAGATCTGGAAGATGTGGGTGTCGACGGCTTCCAGATTGTATTCGGAATGCACGATGCCGCGGCCGGCGCTCATTACTTGCACGTCGCCGGCCTCGGTGCGGCCCTGGTTGCCCAGATTGTCGCGGTGGCTGATCGCGCCTTCGCGGACATAGGTGACGATTTCCATGTCCGCGTGCGGATGCGGCGGGAAGCCGGCGCCCGGCGCGATGACGTCGTCGTTCCAGACCCGCAGCGCGCCCCAGTGCATGCGCGCCGGGTCGTGGTATTCGGCAAAGGAGAAATGGTGCTTGGCGTCCAGCCAGCCATGATGGGCGCCGCCCAAGGCGGCGAAGGGACGATGCTCGATCATATGGTCCTCCGATATTGTGGCGAGGCGCCGCCTGCGCGGCGACGCGTCCGATGCAGCCACTATACGCAGCGGGCCAGGGGCTGATAAGCCGAGGGATCGAATAGCATTCTTTCCATTTTTGATGCAATCAATGCGCCATACTGATTTTTGAACGCTAAAATTGGAATCAATCTATCCAACTCCTGCCTACTTATGAAACGACTGCCCGATCTGGAAGCCTGGGCGATTTTCGCCAAGGTGGCGGAATGCGGCTCCTTCGCCCGCGCCGCCGCGGAGCTGACGCTGTCCCAGGCCACGGTGTCCAAGGCGATTTCCCGCCTGGAAGCCCGGATGAAAACCATGCTGTTGCACCGTAGCTCGCGGCGGCTGTCCTTGACCGAGGCCGGCCACGCCGCGCTGGAGCGGGCCAGCCGCATCCTGGCGGAAGGCGAGGCGGTGGAGGCGGACATCGCCGAGCAATCCACCAGCTTGCGCGGGCCGGTGCGGGTGACCGCGCCGATGTCCTTCGGGCTGTCCCACCTGGCGCCGCTGCTGCCAGAGTTCATGGCGCGGCATCCGGAAGTGGAGCTGGATTTCCATTTCAGCGACGAACAAGTGGATCTGATGACCAAGCGCCTGGACCTGGCGCTGCGCATCGCCTCGCTGGCCGACTCCAGCCTGCTGGCGCGTCGCCTGTGCTCAGTGCGCATCTTGCTGGTGGGCTCGCCAGCGTATTTTGCGCGCCACGGCCGGCCCAGCCATCCCCGCGAGCTGTCCGCGCATCGCGCGCTGCTGTACAGCAACGCGCCCGGCGGTGAGTTCTGGCGCTTTCGCCACGCGGAGCAAGGCGAATTCGCGCTGGAAATGCCTTCGACGCTGCGGGTCAACAACGCCGAGGCGCTGACGCCGGCGCTGCGCGCCGGCCTGGGCCTGGCCTTGCAGCCAGAGTTTCTGGCCTGGCGGGACTTGCAGGCCGGCGAGCTGGAAACCGTGATGATGGATTGGCAGGTGGACCCGATCGCGCTCTACATCCTGACGCCGCCGGGCCGCAGCCGGCCGGCGCGGGTGCAGGCCTTGATCGACTACCTGGCGGCGCGGCTGGCCGTCGCGCCGTGGGCGGATTGCCGTTAGCGGCTAACGATAAGCGCAATGACAAAGCCCCGCTCGAGGCGGGGCGTGATCACCGAACAAGGCGGGACGAGGCTTACAAATCGTCGGCGGTGAAGAACAGCGGCACGCCGTCCTTGCTGTCCGGATGCAGCTCGGCCAGCACATGCACTTCGCGCACATGGCATTCCGCCATCAGTTCGCGGAAGCTTTCCTCGATCAGCGGCACAGTGTCCAGCGCCGCCAGCGGCCAGACGAAGGCTTCCCAGTTGCGCTCGTCGCCTTCGGCGGACAGGGTGATGTGCAGTTCGCCGTTGTCGTGGGCGGACAGGATGGCCACCGGCTCCTTGTTCAGTTCGCGCAGTCTGCGGATCTGGCTGCTGGCGAATACCTGCATCGCCACCTCGAAGCGAGCGTAGTTGCCGGCCACCATCGCCTGCATCGCCGGCATCGGCGGGCGGGCGATAGGGAAGAGCGTCACGCCCTCGGCCTTCAATTGCTCGCCCAGGAATTTCATCAGCGGCATGCCCCAAGCGCCCACCGCGCCGCCCAGGCGCAGCGGCGGCTCGGCGCCTTCCGGCTGGATCGCGACGCCCAGTAGGTAGCGCAGGAACACGCCCTCTTCCTTCACCGTGACCGGCGCCGGCTGTTGCGGCAGCAGCGCGCGCGCATGGGCCGGATCGCGGTTCAGCTTATAGAGCTGGGCGGAGTCCAGCCCCACCACGCTGTCCGGGTGCAGCAGCGCGCCGCCCAGGGCGACGTCGGCGTCGGCGGCGAACACGCCGTGCTCGCGCAGCAATTGGTTCAGGCCGGCCACATCTGCGATCTCGCCCGGCAGCGTGGTCTGGTTCTTGCTGCCGGCCACCAGCACCAGCGGCATGGCGAAGACGATGGCGCAGCCGCCGCCGGTGTTTTCCACCGCGTCGCGCAGCGCGTCCCACACCAGTTGATAGCATTGCTGAGACGGCACCATGGCCAGCGCCACCGAGATGGACAGCAGTTCGCCGCGCGCCAGCATCTCGGCCATCGCGTCGCGCACCGCGGAGAACCACATTTCCCGATCGGACTCGGTCTTGGCGTTCAACGCCGACTGGGCGTTGTGGATCAGCATATTGGTCAGCGCCACTTGCGGGTGGTACTGGCGAGGATCGGGAAGGGTGTGGCGTACGGCGTCCATGAAGGGGAATCCTGCGGCAATCGGAAAACCGCTATTTTGGCACAGCTGTGACAGCCATGGTGCGCCGCGACAGCGGCGGCCTCGGCCGCGATGTACCAGATGCGCGACAGAAAATTATAATTTCACACATTTGCGAAAAACAACATGTTGACACTCGATACCGCAATCTGGATAATTCGTTCTCGTTGAGATGCAGCAATTGCTTCTTGATAGTTTCTCCTCTATTTCTCCTTTGTAGACTTGGCGCGGACCTAACGGTACCGCGCATTTTTTTTGCCTTTTTCCGGCGACGCCCCATGCTAAGCAAACGCTAAGCTTCTGTTAAATCAATAGAATTATTAAAATCCGTGTAGCTAGGGAACTTGCCTGCCGGCGCCGATCAGCGTCTCCGTTTTCTTCTTCACCCCCATCTCGCCCCTGCCCCGCCCCAGCCGAATCTTAGTCTCAAACAATGCCATTTAGATTTAAACAGACCAAGCATATGATTAATGGCATTAGAACGGATTTCGTTTGTGAAAATCTAGGAAAGCAAGCGGGAAGGAACTGTTGGATTCGAAAACAAATGAACAAGACTAAGACGCCGCCGAAAACCGGGAGGCTGGGGAGAGACGGGGCCGCGCCAGTGGAAAGCAGCGGCGGACGAATGAGGAGCAGATGGTTGCTGCGCCCCAAAAAACAATGGGCCGCGCGGCAAAAAACCGCACGGCCCGAATCCTATCCAGAAACCGGTTAAGGAAATATGACAAATATCAACGGCGTTCGACTTGCGTCACGTCGCGCACCGCGCCGGTGTCGGCGCTGGTGGTCATCGCCGCGTAGGCGCGCAAGGCCGGGCTGACCACGCGGTCGCGGCCCAGCGGTTTCCAGGCGTCGCGGCCCTTGGCTTCCATCGCCGCGCGCCGCGCCGCCAGGGTTTCATCGCTGATCGCCAGACGAATGGAGCGGCCGGGGATGTCGATCTCGATGCGGTCGCCCTCTTCCACCAGGCCGATGGCGCCGCCCTCGGCCGCTTCCGGCGACACATGACCGATGGACAGACCGGAAGTGCCGCCGGAGAAGCGGCCGTCGGTCAGCAAGGCGCAGTCCTTGCCCAGGCCCTTGGATTTCAGATAGCTGGTGGGATAGAGCATTTCCTGCATGCCGGGGCCGCCCTTGGGGCCTTCGTAGCGGATCACCACCACGTCGCCGGCCACGATGCGGTCGGCCAGGATGGCCTCCACCGCCGCGTCCTGGCTTTCGAAGATGCGGGCGCGGCCGTTGAACTTGAGGATGGAGTCGTCGACGCCGGCGGTTTTGACGATGCAGCCGCGCTCGGCGATATTGCCGGACAGCACGGCCAGGCCGCCGTCCTGGGAATAAGCGTGCTCGCGGTCGCGGATGCAGCCCTCGGCGCGGTCGTCGTCCACCGTCGGGTAACGCATGGACTGCGAGAAGGCGATGGTGGTGGGCACGCCGCCCGGCGCCGCGCGGTAGAAGCGCCGCGCTTCGCTGTCTTCGCCGTGGCGGCAGATGTCCCAGGCTTCCAGCGCTTCGCCCAGCGTGGCGCTATGCACGGTGGGTACTTCGCGGCGGATCAGGCCGGCGCGGTCCAGCTCGGCCAGGATAGCCACCACGCCGCCGGCGCGGTGCACGTCTTCCATATGGTATTTCTGGGTGGCCGGCGCCACCTTGGCCAGACACGGCACCGAGCGCGAAATGCGGTCGATGTCCGCCATCTTGAAGTCCACGCCGGCTTCCTGCGCCGCCGCCAGCAGGTGCAGCACGGTATTGGTGGAGCCGCCCATGGCCACGTCCAGGCTCATCGCGTTCTCGAACGCGGCCTTGGAGGCGATGGCTCGCGGCAGCAAGCTGGCGTCGTCCTGTTCGTAATGGCGCTTGGTGATATCCACGATCAGGCGGCCGGCGCGCAGGAACAATTCCTTGCGGTCCGCGTGCGTGGCCACCAGGCTGCCGTTGCCGGGCAGGGACAGGCCCAAGGCCTCGGTCAGGCAGTTCATGGAGTTGGCGGTGAACATGCCGGAGCAGGAGCCGCAGGTGGGACAGGCGGAGCGCTCCACGCGCTCGACGTCCTCGTTGGACACCGCGCTGTTGGCGGCTTCCACCATCGCGTCCACCAGGTCCAGCTTGCGGATGTCGTTGCCCCATTGCACCTTGCCCGCTTCCATCGGGCCGCCGGAGACGAACACCACCGGGATGTTCAGACGCATCGCGGCCATCAACATGCCGGGGGTGATTTTGTCGCAGTTGGAGATGCACACCAGCGCGTCCGCGCAGTGGGCGTTGACCATGTATTCCACGCTGTCCGCGATCAGGTCCCGGCTGGGCAGGCTATAGAGCATGCCGCCGTGGCCCATGGCGATGCCGTCGTCGATGGCGATGGTGTTGAATTCCTTGGCCACGCCGCCGGCGCGTTCGATTTCCCGCGCCACCAGTTGACCCATATTGTGCAGGTGCACGTGCCCGGGCACGAACTGGGTGAAGCTGTTGGCGATGGCGATGATGGGTTTGCCGAAGTCGTCGTCCTTCATGCCGGTGGCGCGCCACAGGGCGCGGGCACCCGCCATATTGCGGCCGGCGGTGGAAGTGCGGGAGCGGTATTGGGGCATTGCTGATTCCTTAATTTCTACATGAGGGGAAAGGCGCTCCGGGCCTGGCCTGCTTTAAGGCCGGGCCGCCTGGCTCCGGGTGCCGGGGAGCTCAAGGCAAAAATGCGTCGGGCGGCGGGTGGGCCGCGCGACGCGTGGGAACGCTTTCCCATATAATCCGTCCACATTCTTTTACCGCAAACGCACACGGCTGACAAATGATCATTCATCCGCAGTTCGACCCCGTGGCCATCCAGCTGGGCCCGTTGGCCATTCATTGGTACGGCCTGATGTACTTGCTGGGCTTCGCCAGCTTCCTGATCCTGGGCAACTACCGCATCAAGCGCGGCCACGCTTTCCTCACCTCCAAGCTGCTGGACGATCTGCTGATGTACGGCGCCGTCGGCGTGGTGCTGGGCGGCCGCCTGGGCGAGGTGCTGTTCTACCAGCCCGGCTATTATTTTAGTCATCCGCTGGAGATTCTGATGGTGTGGAAAGGCGGCATGTCCTTCCACGGCGGTTTCATCGGCGTGCTGATCGGCGTGGCGCTGTTTGCGCGCAAGCACGGCCGCAGCTTCTGGGAAGTCACCGACTTCATCGCGCCGCTGGTGCCGCTGGGCCTGGCCGCCGGCCGCATCGGCAACTTCATCAACGGCGAGCTGTGGGGGCGGGTGGCCGATCCCCAACTGCCGTGGGCGATGCTGTTTCCGCAGGCCAAGATGGACGATCTGATCCAGGCGCAGCAATCGTCCGACCTGATGGTGACCCTGCTGAAATACGGCGGCCTGCCGCGCCACCCGTCGCAGCTGTACGAGTTCGCGCTGGAAGGCCTGGCGCTGTTCGCGCTGCTGTGGTGCTTCAGCGCCAAGACCCGCGCGCGCGGCCAGGTGTCGGCGCTGTTCCTGATGGGCTACGGCCTGGCGCGCTTCGGCAGTGAATACTTCCGCACCCCGGACGCCGGCATCTTCGGCCAGTCCGACGTGATCAGCATGGGCCAGTGGCTGAGCCTGCCGATGATCGTGATCGGCCTGGCGCTGTTCTACCTGTTCGGCAAGCGCAAGGCGGCCTGAGCCGGGCTAGGCTAGAATGCTTGCTATACGCGGCGGTTTTTAGTCCGCCGCTTCAAGGCCAGTCTTAATGACTGGCCTTTTTGAATCGCCGGCCCGCCGGCGCCAGCCCTTGCGGCTTTTCGTCCGCAATAGAGGAAAACACTGCCATGACCGCCATCAAACTGACGCTGGCCGGCGCGCTGTTGGCCGCCGCCGCCCTGGCCAACGCCGCCCCGACCGTGCTCAAGGTCTCCGCCATCCCGGACGAATCCCCCACCGAGCTGCAGCGCAAGTTCGCGCCGCTGGGCCAATACCTGGAAAAAGAGCTGGGCATCCCGGTGCAGTTCGTGCCGGTGTCGGACTACGCCGGCGTGGTCACCGCGCTGACCTCGGACAAGCTGGACATGGCCTGGCTGGGCGGCTTCACCTATGTGCAGGCCAGCCAGCGCGGCAAGGTGGTGCCGCTGGTGCAGCGCGAGGAGGACAGCAAGTTCACCTCCACCTTCATCACCAGCGGCCCGGCCAAGAGCCTGAAGGAGCTGAAGGGCGACAGCTTCGCCTTCGGTTCCGCCTCCTCCACCTCCGGCCACCTGATGCCGCGCTATTTCATGCAGAAGGACGGCCTCAAGCCGGAAAGCTTCTTCAAGAACGTCGCCTATTCCGGCGCTCACGACGCCACCGTGGCCTGGGTGGCCGCCGGCAAGGTGGAGGCCGGCGTGTTGAACAGCTCGGTGTGGCAGAAGCTGGTGGAAAGCAAGAAGGTGGATACCGCCAAGGTGCGCGTGATCGCCACCACCCCGGCCTACTACGACTACAACTGGACGGTGCGCGGCAGCATGGACAAGGGCTTGCAGGACAAGATCCGCCAGGCCTTCCTCAAGCTGGACGCCAAGAACCCGGATCAGAAAGCCGTGCTGGATCTGCAACGCGCCAGCCGCTTCATCCCCACCAAGCCGGACAACTATAAGGGCATAGAAGCCGCCGCCGCGGCCGCCGGGCTGCTGAAATGAGCCTGGAGCTGCGCGGTGTCGGCCTGAGCCTGGACGGCGCCGTCATCCTGCGCGGCATCAATCTGCAACTTGCCGCCGGCGAACAGGCGGCCCTGATCGGCCCGTCCGGCGCCGGCAAAAGCACCCTGCTCTTGCTGGCCAACACCGGCCTGCGCCCGGACTGCGGCGCGGTCCGGCTGCTGGACGCCGATCCCTGGCGCTTGCCGCGCCGCGCCTTGCGCGCGCTGCGCGCGCGCATCGGCAGCGTCTACCAGACGCCGCCGCTGCCGCCGCGCCAGCGCGTGATCCACGCGGTGGCCGCCGGCCGGCTGGGCCAGGGCGGCGAACTGGCGGCCTTGCGCCGCCTGCTGTGGCCGGACGACGCCGCCAGCGTCGCCGCCGAGCTGGAACGGCTGGGTCTGGCCGACAAACTATGGCAGCGCTGCGATCAGCTGTCCGGCGGACAGCGTCAGCGCGTCGGCATCGCCCGCGCGCTGTACCAGCGGCCAGACCTGATGCTGGCCGACGAGCCGGTGTCGGCGCTGGACCCCAGGCTGGCCGACGACAGCATACGCCTGCTGTGCGAGGACGCCCGCGCCCGCCGCGCCACCCTGCTGGCCAGCCTGCACTCGGTACAGCTGGCGCTGGCGCACTTCCCGCGCATCATCGGCCTGCGCGACGGCGCCGTCGCCTTCGATCTGCCGCGCGAACAAGTCGACGCCCCCCTGCTGGCCGAGCTCTACGCCGGCGAGATGCCCGAGACCGCGGTGGAGCCGGCCGCGCCCGCCGCGCTCAGAGGCTTGCAATGCTGAGACCCGCGCCGCGCGACCCGGCCGCCCGCGCGCGGCTGGGCTGGCTGCTGCTGACCCTGGCCTTGCTGCTGCCGACGCTGCCGCTGACCCAGTTCACGCTGAGCACGCTGTTCAACGGCGACACCTGGCTCAGCCTGGCGCGTTTCGCCGCCGGCTTTCTGCCGCCGGCCCACGACGGCGGCTTTCTGAAAGAAGTGGCCAAGGAAACCGCCACCACGCTGGCGGTGGCCAGCGCTGGCCTGTGCCTGGCCATGCTGCTGGGCGCGCCGCTGGCCTTCGCCACCAGCCGCGCGCTGGACGATCACCAGCTCACCGCGGTCCGGCCGCGCCGCGCCGTCCTAGCCGCGCAAAGCCTGCTGCGCGGGCTGATGGTGTGGCTGCGCGGCGTGCCGGACATCGTCTGGGCGCTGCTCTTCGTCCGCGCCGCCGGCCTGGGCAGTCTGCCGGCGGTACTGGCCTTGGGCCTGGCCTACGGCGGCATGCTGGGCAAGGTTTACGCGGAGATCCTGGAATCCCAGCCGCGCGCGCCGGCCCAAGCGCTGGCGGCGGCCGGGGCCAGCCGCTGGCAACGGCTGTGCTGGGCGCTGTGGCCTCAAGCCCTGCCGGAATTGATCAGCTACAGCGTTTACCGCTGGGAATGCGCGATCCGCGCATCGGCGGTGATGGGCTTCGTCGGCGCCGGCGGCATCGGCCAATTGCTGGACAGCAGCCTGAAAATGCTCAACGGCGGCGAGGTCGGCGCCCTGCTCCTGGTATTCCTGCTGCTGGTGGGCTTGAGCGAAGGCGTCAGCCGCTGGTCGCGGCGCGCGCTGGAGCGCGACGGCGGCGGACGCCGCCTATTGCTGGCCGGCGGCGCGCTGACCGCGTTCAGCCTGTGCTGGCTGTGGCCGGATTGGCGCGCCAACGGCTTTGATTGGCGCGGCCTGCCGCGCTTCGCCATGGAATTCCTGCCTCCGGACCTCTCCGCCCCAAACTTGCGGCCACTGGGGCAAGGCGTGGTGGAAACCCTGGCGATGTCGGCGCTGGGCACGGTGCTGGCCGCCTTGCTGGCCATGCCGCTGGCGCTGCCGGCCGCCGGCCGGCTGGGCGCAGCCGCCAAGCGCGCGACGCGGCTGTTGCTGAATATGCTGCGCGGCATTCCGGATCTGCTGTGGGCGGCGCTGGCGGTATTGGCGTTAGGCCTGGGGCCGGCCGCCGGGGTGCTGGCGCTGGCAATGCACACCGCCGGCGTGCTGGGCCGTCTGTTCGCGGAAACGCTGGAAAACGCGCCGCCGCAAGCGGAACAGGCGCTGCTCAACGCCGGCGCGGGCCGCATCGCAGCCTTCTGCTACGGGCCGCTGCCCATGGTGGCCAGCCAATGGCTGGCCTATACGCTGTACCGCTGGGAAAACAATATCCGCATCGCCACCGTGCTCGGCATCGTCGGCGCCGGCGGCCTGGGCCAGCAGCTGTATCTGGCGCTGTCGCTGTTCCAACAGCAAGCCGCCGCGGCCGTCATCCTGGCGATGGTGGCGCTGTCCTGGGGCGTGGAACAGCTGAGCCGCGCGCTGCGCCGGCGCATGGGCTGAAACGAGGACGGGGCGGCAAGCCTAAGCCTGCCGCCCCGTCGTCTCGCGCCTTCATCCCACGTCTATCGAGCTTCCCTGCACGCGGCCAGGCCGCAGAGAAACATCGCCAGCGCGGCGAAAGCCAGCCCCTTGGCCAAGACGAACGGCCACGCCGCCGAGCCGGCGTCCGCCAACGCCATGCCCAGCAAAGCCACCGCGCAAGCGGCCGCGGCCATGCACAAGGAGCCGAGATACCATCCTTTCTTGCTCATCACGTTTCTCCTCTTCCCACACATCGAATCTTCTTATTGTTCCAGCCTGCCTCGCCAGGCGACGTCCACGAACGTCGCCCGTTCAGATTGCCAGCCATGGCCGGCGGCCGCAATAGGGCGTCTCCCCCAAGCCCGCCAAGGGGCGGACGGCGGCGTCTCAGCCCTCCTGCTCCGCCGGTGCGGCGGGCAGCGTTTTTTGCTTCAAGTACAACAAGGCTTCGCGGATACGGTCGCGGAAAGCGGCTTTCTCTTCCAGCCACTGTAACGGCCGACCGATGGCGATGTCGACGAAGAAGGGCACCGGCAGCCATTGACCGCGCCCCATCGCCCGGCCCAGGCCGTGCAGATAGACCGGCACCACCGGCACCTCGGGGAAATCCCGGCTCAGATACCAGATGCCGGACTTGATCTCGGACAGCACCTCGGGCTCGCCGCGCGAGCCTTCCGGAAACAGGATCAGGATGCGGCCCTGGCGCAGCGCCTCGCGGCAGCCTTCCAGCGGGTCCAGACCCTTGGCCACGCCCCCGCGCACCACCGGGATGATGCCCACCACCTGGGTGGCGAACCAGGCGAACAGGCGGTTTTTCAGGAAGTAGTCCGCCGCCGCCGCCGGCTGCACCTCGGGGATGCGGCCCAGCGGAAACAGGCTGTATAGCGCCAGGATGTCCAGGTGGCTGTTGTGGTTGGCCACCACGATGGCCGGGCCGCGCAAGGGCAGCCGTTCCTGGTGGCGCACCGTCACCCCCAGCCACAGACGCACCACCGGCCGGGCCAGCAGCAGTACGAACAGAATGCGCAGCAATCGGCTCATCATCGGCTCAGAAGTACAAGTAATGGACATAGTGGAAGAACAGCGGCGCGGTATAGGTCAGCGAATCCAGCCGGTCCAGCACCCCGCCGTGGCCGGGCAACAGGCGGCCGGAGTCCTTGACCCCGATGTCGCGCTTCACCGCGGAAATCACGATGTCGCCGATAAAGCCCATCACCCCGATCAGCAGGCCGGCCAGCGCCGCGTGCAGCGGCGAGAACGGCGTCAGCAGCGGCCCCAGCAACCAGCCCAGCAGGCAGGTGGTCAGCGCGCCGCCGAGGAAACCCTCCAGCGTCTTGTTGGGCGACACCTTGGGCGACACCTTGCGCCGGCCGAAGGCCTTGCCCCACAGGTATTGCGCCACGTCGTTGAGCTGGGTCAGCGCCACCAGGTAGAACAGCAGCATCGCGCCCTGGGCCGGTTCGCCGATATGGGTCAGCTGGGGCAGGGTCAGCACCGCGGCCATATGGCTCAGGCAAAACACGCAAATCATCAAGCCCCATTGCAGCGAGGCGGCGGCCTTGAGAAAGCCCTGGGTCTCGCCGATCAGCACCATGCGCATCGGCAGGAACAGGAAGATGTAGACCGGGATGAAAATGATGAACATGCCGTACCAGTGAACGCCCAACCAGTAATACTGCAGCGGGATGCTCAGATAGGCCCAGAACAGCACCACGTGATCGGCGGTGCGGGTGGCGCACAGCGTCAGGTATTCCTTCAGCGCCAGGAAGCTGATCAGCGCGAACACCACCAGCGCCAGCGGCACATTGCCCAGCAAGGTCAGCGAGAAGCAGGCAACGATCCACCACCAAGTGCGGATGCGCAGCTTCAATTCCAGCCAGTTTTTCTGCGGCGAGCGGCTCTCCAGCACGCGGATGGCGACGCTGGCGATCACCAGCAGCGCGAATACGGCGCCCAGCGCCCAGATCAATGCTTGCGGCAACAGCGGTTTAAACATCTTCGCCCTCTTTCAAAATGGCCCGCGCCCGGTTGACGCAGGTCAGCGCCATCAAGGCGGCACTCACTCCAAACACCCAGCCGCCCCAGGCCGCCGCCTGCGGCCACAGGCCCAGCAGCAGCGCGTAGGCGCCGTAAACAAAGGCGCGGTCGCTCTTGCCCATCGGCCCGTCGTAGCGCCGGCTCGCGCCAAGGCTAGGGCCCAGCACGCCGACGAACTCGGTCAGCAGCGCCAACGCCACCGCCAGCACCGCCCAGGCAGGCTGGGCCAGCAGCAGGGCGAAGGGCAGATAGAGCGCCGCGTCGGACACCACGTCGCCCACCTCGTTGAGAATGCCGCCCAAGCGCGACTTCTGGCCGTGCTCGCGCGCCAGCATGCCGTCGATGGCGTTCAAGGCCATGCGCAGGAACAGGAAGACGGGCAGCAGCAGCCAGGGCAAGGCCTGATCCGGCCGGCAGGCCAGCCAGCCGCCGTAGGCGATGGAGGCCAGCATGGCGCCGAGCGTGACGTGGTTGGCGGTGACGCCAAGGGAAACCAGACCGCGCAGCAAGGGGCGCAGCAGGTCCTGAAAACGGGATTTGAGTTGATAGATGCTGGGCATTTCGGCTTCGGCTTGTCTGCTTCGTCCCGACGCGCTTTCGCGCCAGTCATCACAGTCGTCAAGAAAAGTTGCAAATCCGTCGACGCGTCCGCCAATGGGGAACGCACGGAAAACGCGATTATGCCGATTGCAGAAAAGCGCGGCAAAGGAAATTGTTTGGCAATCCTACCTCGAACAAAAATACCGGCCCGCCGCCGCCGCGGCCTCAATGCGGACAAAGCATTGTTCCAATGAGGAAAATCACACAATCAAAACAAATTAATATATAAGACTAATTTTTAATAATTTCCAAGAATTTGCAAGATGCCTTAGCATCAGCTCATCGCATGTCATGGGTTTATCCATGGCAGAAAATTTCTCAGAATCACGATGCGCCGGCATCTTCTGAAACCGCGCCGCCAACAGGCGCGATCGAAACCCACGGTGCGTCTTCAGACTAGGGGCATCATCATGAAACACGCCATCGCATTGGCCATCGCCTTGAGCGCCACCGCCACCGCCGCCTGGGCCGACCGCCTGGACGACATCAAGAAAGCCGGCGTGCTGCGCGTCGCCGCCTTCGACAGCAACCCGCCCTTCGGCTTCCTCGACGCCAAGACCCGTCAGATTTCCGGCCTGGACGTGGACGTGGCCCAACACATCGCCAAGAAACTGGGCGTAAAACTCAGCCTGATCCCCACCAATCCGGCCAACCGCGTGCCGCTCTTGGTGTCCGGCAAGGCCGATCTGGTGGCCGCCAACTTCACCGTCACCGACGAGCGCAAGAAGCAAGTGGCGTTCAGCCTGCCCTACTTCGCCTCCGGCCAGCAGTTCATCGCCCGCAAGGGATCGCTGCAAAAGCCGGAACAACTGGCCGGCCTGCGCGTGGGCGTGGACAAGGGCACCACCCAGGAAGTGAATCTGCGCGACAAATACCCGAAAACCACCGTGGTGGCTTACGACGACACCCCGCTGGCCTTCACCGCGCTGCGCAACGGCAACGTCCAGGCCATCAGCCAGGACGGCTCCAAGCTGGCCGCCTTGCTGGCCAATGCGCCGGACAAGGCTAAGTTCGAACTGGCGCCGTTCACCCTGACTCGCGAATACCAGGCCATCGGCCTGCCCAAGGGCGAAGCGCGTCTGCTGAAAGCGGTGAACGACAGCCTGCTGGAGCTGGAGAAGTCCGGCCAGGCCGCCAAGATCTACAATCAGTGGTTCGGCCCGGCCACCAAGGCACCGCTGCCTAGGGACTTCAAGATCGGCGAAGCCAGCTAAGACCCGCGTTTTCCCATCCGTATCCCCAGCCGCCGGGCGCGCCCGGCGGTTTCGCCATTTCAGACGCCGCCGGCGCTGAAAGGCGGAGCGCAATCGCCATACAGGACAGCAAGCAATGAATCCCCCCTCCTGGCTCGGCCACCACTGGCTGGAGCCCCACTACCTGGGCTGGCTGCTCAAGGGCGCGCTGCTCACCGGCTGGCTGGCCCTGCTGGTCTGCGCCGCCGCCACCGCGCTCGGCATGCTGCTGACCGCGGCGCTGGAGTCGCGCTGGCGCGCGCTCGGCCGCGGCGTCGGCCTCTGGGTCAGCTTGCACCGCAACACTCCGCTGATGGTGCAATTGCTGCTGTGGTATTTCGGCGTGGCCGGCCTGCTGCCTGAAGCCGCCATGCTGTGGCTGAACACCCCGCGCAGCCTGCCCTTGCCGGGCGGTCTGGCCTTGCCGTGGCCGTCCTTCGAATTCCTGGCCGCGCTGGTGGGCCTGACCCTGTACAGCGCCAGCTTCATCTGCGGCGAACTGCAGGCCGGGCTGCGCGGCGTCGCCGCCGGCCAGCGCCAGGCCGCGCGCGCGCTGGGCATGAACGGCTGGCAGGAATTCCGCTGGGTGGTGCTGCCGCAGGCCTGGGCGCTGGCGCGCCGGCCCTTGGTCGGCCAATACACCGCGGTGGTGAAGAACACCTCCTTGGCGATGGCCATAGGCGTGGCCGAGCTGTCCTACACCTCGCGTCAGGTGGAAACCGAAACCCTGCTCGCCTTCCAGGCCTTCGCCGTCGCCACCGCCGCCTATCTGCTGCTGGTGTTGCTGACCCAGGCGCTGAGCCAGCGCGGCGAGCCGGCATGGAGGGCGCCGCGATGATGCCGCCGGTGATTCAGGACAATCTCGATTATCTGCTGTGGGGCAATCTGGCCAACGGCGAGCCCGGCGGCCTGCTGCTGACCCTGGCCATCAGCGCCGCCGCCGGCGTGCTGGCCAGCCTGCTGGGCCTGGCCGGCGGCATCGCCCTGGTGATGGGCGGGCCCGGCCCGCGCCGCGCGCTGGGCGCGCTGGTGGCGCTGCTGCGCGCCATCCCGGTGCTGATGCTGATCTTCTGGTGCTATTTCCTACTGCCCATCCTGTTCGGCGTGGACATCCCCGGCGTGCTCACCGTGGTGCTGGCACTGGCGCTGATCAACGCCGCCTATCTGAGCCAGTCGGTGCAGGCCGGCATCGCCGCCATCGGCCCCGGCCAATGGGCGGCCGGACTGTCTCTGGGGCTGGACCGCTGGCAGACGCTGCGGCTGATCGTGCTGCCGCAGGCGCTGCGCATGATGCTGCCCTCCTTCGTCAATCAGTGGATCACCCTGATCAAGGACAGCTCGCTGGCCTATGTGGTGGGCGTGGCCGAATTCACCTTCGTCGCCACCCAGGTCAACAACCGCGAGCAGGTCTACCCGCTGGAGATTTTCGCCTTCATCGCGCTGGCTTATTTCCTGGTCTGCGGCGGCCTGCAGTTGCTGGGCCGCTGGAGCGACAAGCGCTGGAGCCTGCCGGCCCGGGCCTGAGCCCGGGGAAAACCGCCCCGGCGCTGGAGCCGACCTCATCGAGCAGAACAGAGTAGGAGCCGGAGTCCTGTAGCGCGGGGCTCCGGCTTTTGGATTTGAACTGGATGCGCTCCGGCGGGAAACGCGGCGAGCAAGCGCTTGATCCGCGTCAAGCCGCCTCTCAACAGCCCGTGCGTCCGCCGGGCCGCCGGGCGTAGCCTGTTTCGGTCTCGGACAATCAGGATCATCATCATGCACTTGCCGCTACGCTTCGCCATCGTTTCCGCCTTCGCCGCCCTGCACCTCAGCCCGCCCGCGCACGCCATGCCGGCCGCGCCGGACTATGTAGACGACAGCCAATACCTGTCCGCCGCGCGCCAGCGGGTGTTGCCGCCGGACATCCCCTGGCAGGGCGACAGCCAGCGCTTCGCCGCCAAGGCGGACGACGCCTGGGCCACCCCGCTGGAAGCCAGCGGCTTCAAGCACACACCGGCCTATCCGGAAACCATCGCCTACCTGCAAAAGCTGGCCGCCGCCAAGCCGGCGCTGCTCAAGCTCAGCCCGATGACGGAAAAAACCGACCAGGGCCGCGACATGATGATGGCGGTGGTATCCGCCGCCGCCGATAAATCGCCGCAGGGCCTGCGCGCCAGCGGCAAGCCGCTGATCTATGTGCAAGCCGGCATCCACCCCGGCGAAGCCAACGGCAAGGACGCCGGACTGATGCTGATCCGCGACCTGCTGATCCGCGACGACGCGCTGCTGTCCAAGGTCAACCTGCTCTTCGTCCCCACCGTCAACGTGGACGGCGACATGCGCTACGGCAAATACGGCCGCATCAACCAGAACGGGCCAGAACAGACCGGCTGGCGCGTCAACGGCCGCAACCTCAATCTGAACCGCGACTTCACCAAGCTGGACAGCCCGGAAATCCGCAATGTGGCGCGCGCGCTCAACGACTACCAGCCGGACTTCTTCATCGACACCCACAGCACCGACGGCGTCAACTACCAGTACGACGTCACTTATTGCAATAACGGCCAGGGCTGGTCGCCCGCGTCCAGCCGCTGGATGGACCAGGTGATGACGCCCGAGGTCTACCGCGAACTGCGCCGCAACGGCCACGAGCCCAATGTCTGCATCTCGATGAACGACAACGAGAACCCCGACAAGGGCTATTACCCGTATTACAGCGATCTGGCGCGCTTCTCCAACCAATACGCGGACGCGCGCGGCATCCCCGCCATCCTGGTGGAACTGCACGCGCTCAAGCCCTACAAGCAGCAAGTGCTGGGCAACTACGTGCTCTACCGCGCCATCTTCGACAGCGTGGCCCGCCATTACGACGGCCTGCGCGCCGCCATCGCCAAGGACCGCGCCGCGCGGCCGGACCCGGTGACGCTGACCTGGAAGGAGGCCGAGGGCAAGCCCAAGCTGGTGGACTTCAAGGGCGTCAAATTCGACAAAGTGCCCTCCCCCGTCACCGGCGACAAAATCATGCGCTGGAGCAATCAGCCGCGCGACTACCGCCTGCCCATCACCCCGCTGACCGTGCCGGACCTGATCGCCGCGCGGCCCAAGGCCTATGTGGTGCCGGCGCAATGGCATGAGGTGATCGCCCGCCTGCGCGCCCACGGCATCCAGCTACGCGAACTGAGCCGGCCGGAAACCCTGGACGTCACCGTCTACCGGCTGGACGACATCAAGCTGGGCACCCCGTTCGAGCCCGATCGCGAATCCGCCGACAAGATCCCCGGCTATGAAGGCCGCTTGCTGATAGACGGCAAGCCCAGCCCGCTGCAGCGCAAAGTCACCTATCCGGCCGGTTCCGTGGTGGTGGACCCGCAACAGCCGCTAGGCACGCTGGCGATGCTGCTGCTGGAACCCGCCAGCCCGGACTCCTTCCTGCACTGGGGCTTCTTCAACGCCAACCTCACCTCGGCGGAAGCGCCGGAAGCCTATGTGATGGAGCCGATGGCGCGGCGCATGCTGGCGGAAAGCCCGGCCCTGCGCCAAGCCTTCCAGGCCAGGCTCAAGGACCCCAAGTTCGCCAAGGACCGCAACGCCCGGCTTAACTGGTTCTATGAGCAGACCCCGTTCGCCGACAGCAACCGCTTCCTCTACCCGGTAGGCATCGTGCGCTGATCCCGTCCCGCGCAAGCGTCCGCCGGCTTGTCTACAATGAATAGATTAAAGCCGGCCGGACCTCACGGCGCAGGCGCCCACTCAAGGCGGGGCGGGCAGCAGATCGTTTCCATGTTTGCAGCGGCGGACCGGCCAGGCCGGTCAACGGCCGCAACCAGGAGAAACCCATGCACATCAAGATTCTCGGCGCCGCCGCCGGCATTGGCCATCCCCATCACACCACCAGTTTCCTGATCGACGAGGACACCCTGATAGACTGCGGCACCGGCGTCACCAGCCTGCGCCCGGACGAAATGCTGTCCATCCGTCAGGTGCTGCTCACCCACAGCCACGCCGATCACTGCGGCTGCCTGCCGCTGCTGGCCGACGTCCACGCCAGCCGCCGCGGGCCCGGCCTCACCGTTTACAGCCAGCAGGAAACCCTGGACGCGCTGCGCGCCCACCTGTTCAACGGCGAGCTGTGGCCGGACTACACCCGCCAGCCCAGCGTCGAGCAGCCCTGGCTGCGGCTGCAGGCGGTGGAACCCGGCTACGCGCTGCCGCTGGGCGAAGGCCTGGCCACCGCGCTGCCGGCCAATCACAGCGTGCCGGCGCTGGGCTGGCTGATAGAAGGCAGTTGGCGCGCACTGGCCTTCAGCGGCGACAGCGGCCCCTGCCCGGCTTTCTGGCAATGGGTGTCCAATGTGCCCTCGCTGACCGACGTGATCTGCGAACTGACCTACACCGACGAACGCCAGGGCGAGGCCGCGCGCCAAGGCCATATGACGCCCTTGCTGCTGCTGCCCTTCCTGCCGCAGCTGCCGGCCAACACCCATCTGTGGATCAGCCACATCGACCCCGGCTGCCGCGAGCACCTGCTGGAACAGCTGCGCTCGGAATACCCCAACGGCCTGCGCGTCTGCCCGCTGCGCGAAGGCATGGTGATCGAACTGTAGCCGCAGGAGACCCGCGCCATGCAAGGCTATCAACTCTCTTTCTTCACTCAGCAGGGCCACAGCCACGACGGCCTGCCCTTGGCGGAATGGATACTGCAACAGGCGCGGCGGATGGGCGTCCGCGGCGCCACGCTGTTTGCCGCCAGCGAAGGTTACGGCCGCCACCGCCGGCTGCATTCCGCTCACTTCTTCGAACTGGCGGACCAGCCCGAGGAAGTCACGCTGGCGCTCAGCGCCGACGAGGCCGAACGACTGCTGGCCGCGCTCGCCGCCGCCGGTATCAAGGTGTTTTACGTGAAGACGCCGGTGGAGTTCGGCGTGCTGGGGGAGGAGGAATAAGAACCTGCCCCGTCTCAGCAGAAAGGAAGACGGTTCGAATCGATCAACCGCGGATGAGCACCTCGGCGGGAATATGCAAGCCTTCATGCAAGCGGCGGATCATCGCGAGGCTGAGCGGCCGCTTGCGATTCAACACTTCATAGACGCGGTTGCGCTTGCCCAGATAAACCTGCATGTCCGCCACCGTCAAACCGCCCTGCTCCATACGGAATTTGATCGCCTCGATCGGGTCCGGCAAATCGATGGGAAAGTGCTTGGCCTCATAGGACTGGGCCAGCGTGGCCAGAATGTCCAGACGCTCGCCTTCCGGCGAATCCAGCGCCGGGTCCATCTCCACCAGTACGGATATTTCCTTGAGCGCGGCCTGATAGTCGGCTTCGCTGCGGATAGGACGGATATTCATGGAGACTCCATTTCCACGGTGGCGGCATCGACGGCATCGTACTGAGCGTGAGTGCCGATGAACTTGATGTAGACGATGCCCACCCGGTAAGCAACGGCAACGATCAAGCGGTAGTCATTGCCCTTGATATTGAACACCACCCGATTGGCCCTGACGAAGCTGGCGCTGCGGTAACGGTCCTTGATGTCTTGCGGACAGGTCCAGCACGCCTGGCTCGCCTCATCCACCCACGCTTTCAGCGCTTGCTCGGCAGGGGGATGCAGCGCCCAAAAAGTCTTCAAGGCGCGCGTGGCGATGATCTTCATGGCTGCATGATAGTCCCGATACGGGACCATAACAAGCCAAGCAGAAGACTGGCCGCATCCTTTGGCCACATGCTGGCGCCCAAAGAAACAGGGCACGGCCCGCAAGCCATGCCCTGTTTCGCTACGTCGCCGTTTAAGGCTCAGCGCGTCACGTCGAAACCCGCGTCCTCCACCGCCGCCGCCAACTCCTCCGGCGACACGATCTCCGCGTCGTACATCACCTTGGCCTGCTTGGCCTCCAGGCTGACCTCGGCCTCGCTGACGCCGGCCATGCCGCTGAGCACGCCGCTGACGCTTTTCACGCAACCCTGGCAGGTCATGCCATCCACTTTCATGATCAATTCGGACATTGCTTTCTCCTGAAAAAATTCAAAACTTCGCTAGCGCCGATGCCGCCCTATTTCCAGCGCCGCAACAACAGCGAATTACTCACCACCGATACCGAACTCATCGCCATCGCCGCGCCGGCGATCACCGGGTTCAACATGCCCAGCGCCGCCAGCGGTATCCCCATCACGTTGTAGATGAAGGCGAACAGCAGATTCTGCCGGATTTTGCGCAGGCTGGCGCGCGACAGCCGGATCGCGTCCACCGCGTGCATCAGGTCGCCGTGCATCAGCGTGATGTCGGCGGCCTCGATCGCCACGTCCGAGCCGGCGCCCATCGCCAGGCTGACGTCGGCGGCGGCCAGCGCCGGCGCGTCGTTGACGCCGTCGCCCATCATCGCCACCTTGAAACCCTGCGCCTGCCAGCGCCGCACCTCCGCCGCCTTGTCCTGCGGCTTCACCTCGGCGCGGTAATCGCGGATGCCCGCTTCCGCGGCGATGCCGGCGGCAGTGGCCGGGTTGTCGCCGGTCAGCATCGCCACCCGTATGCCCATGGCCTGCAACTGCGCCACCGCCTGGGCCGAGCTGGGGCGGATGCGGTCGGCGATCGCCAACAGGCCCAGCAGCTCCTCGCCGCGCGCCACCGCCACCACGGTGTTGCCCGCCTGCTGCAGGGGCAAGGCGGCGGACAGCGCCTGCTCGCCCAGCCAGCCGGGCACGCCGGCGCGCACCAGGCCGTGGCCGGCCACCTCAGCCTGCACCCCCTGCCCCACCTGGGCCGCGAAGCCGCTGACCGGCAGCAAGGGTAGGCCCTGCTGCTGCGCCTGCTGCAGGATGGCGCGCGCCAGCGGGTGTTCCGAACCGGCCTCCACGCTGGCGGCCAGTTGCAGCACCAGGTCCGCGTCCGCCTCCAAGGGCAGCACTTGTTTCACTTGCGGCTTGCCCTCGGTCAGCGTGCCGGTCTTGTCCACCAGCAACACCCCCACCTGGCTGGCCAGTTCCAGCGCGGTGGCGTTGCGGAACAGAATGCCGCGCCGCGCGCCGTTGCCCACGCCCACCATCACCGCCGTCGGCGTGGCCAGGCCCAAGGCGCACGGGCAGGCGATCACCAACACCGCCACCGCGTGGATCAGCGCCGCCGACCAGTCCTGCAGCCACAGGCCGGTGACGACGAAGGTCAGCAGGCTGATGCCCACCACCACCGGCACGAACACGCCGGAAATCACGTCCGCCAATTGCTGGATCGGCGCCTTGGAGCCCTGGGCCGCGCTGACCAGACGCACGATCTCGGCCAGTTGGGTGTCGCCGCCCACGCCGGTGGCGCGCACTTTAAGCATGCCGTCCTGATTGCGGGTGGCGGCGTAGACGCTGTCGCCCACCCGCTTGGCCACCGGCAGGCTTTCGCCGGTGAGCATGCTTTCGTCCAGCGCCGCCGCGCCGTCCACCACCTCGCCGTCCACCGGCAGGGTTTCGCCGTGGCGCACCACCACCACATCGCCCTGGCGCAGCGCGGTGACCGCCACCTCTTCCACCCGGCCGTCCTCGCGCTCCACGCGAGCGGTCTTGGGCGCCAGCCGGATCAACTCTTCGATCGCCGCCGAAGTCTTGCCCTTGGCGCGCGCCTCCAGCAGCTTGCCCAGCAGCACCAGGGTGATCACCGAGGCGCTGGCTTCAAAATAAATATGCTGGTCCTCCAGGCCCAACAACGTCACCGCCGCCGACAACAGCCAGGCCATGCTGGTGCCCAGAGCCACCAGCACGTCCATATTGGCGCCGCCGCCGCGCAGCGCCGCCCAGGCGCCCTTGTAGAAACGCCAGCCAACGACGAACTGCACCGGCGTGGCCAAAGCCAGCTGCCAGTAACGCGGCAGCCAGCCATGGTGGCCGCCGCTGAACATCGCCGCCATTTCAATGACGAAAGGCAGCGTCAACAGAGCGGAAAACGCGAACCACAGCCGCTCGCGCCGGTAGCGGCGCGCATGCTCGGCGGCCAGGGTGTCGTCGCCCGGCCCGGCTTTGGGCGCGGCCTGGTAGCCGGCGCGGCTGACCGCGGCGATCAGCGCCGCCTCGTCGGCCAGCCCAGCCACGTAATCGACGCGCGCGCTCTCGCTGGCGAAGTTGACCTGGGCGGATACGCCCGGCAACCGGTTCAGCACCTTCTCGATGCGGCCGGCGCAGGCGGCGCAGGTCATGCCCTGGATGTCCAGTTCCGCCTGCCGGCGCGGCACGGCGAAACCGGTCTTGGCGATGGTGTCCACCAAGGTTTGCGGCGGGGTTTTGACCGGGTCGAACGAGACCTTGGCCGATTCGCTGGCGAAGTTGACCGCCGCCTCCACCCCGTCCAGCCGGTTCAACTGTTTTTCAATCCTGGCGGCGCAGGCCGCGCAACTCATGCCCTCAATCGGCAAATCCACGGTGCTTGCTGTCATGATGACCTCCTGAGCCGAATTATATACCCCCACAGGGTATTTGTGGCAAACCCTTTTTTCACTCTTGTCACCGTGGCGGGCTTTACCACGCCGGCGGCCGCGTGGTAACAAGATAGGCTGAGAACCCTTGCAGGAAAACGCTATGCCCCTGAAACGCTACGGCGACGATTGCGCCTTGATCGTGGTGGACGTGCAAAACAGTTTTTGTCCCGGCGGCGAACTGGCGGTGGCCGACGGCGATCAGGTCGTGCCGCTGATCAACCACATGATGCAGTTCTTCAACCGGGTGATCCTGACCCAAGACTGGCACCCGGCCAAACATGTGTCCTTCGCCAGCCAGCATGCCGGCAAGCAGCCTTTCGACAGCATCCAGCTGCCGTATGGCGAGCAGACGCTGTGGCCGGATCACTGCGTGGCCGGCAGCCATGGCGCGGCATTCCACCCGGAGCTGGACACCAGCCAGGCCCAACTGATCATCCGCAAGGGCTGCAACCCGGCTCTGGACAGCTATTCCGCCTTTGTCGAAGCGGATCGCCAAACCCCCACCGGCCTGGCCGGCTACCTGGCCGAGCGCGGCGTCAAGCGGGTATGGCTGGCCGGGCTCGCCACCGACTACTGCGTGGCCTGGAGCGCGCTGGACGCGCGCGCCGCCGGCCTGGAAACCACGGTGGTGGACGACGCCTGCCGCGGCATCAATCTGAACGGCTCGCTGAGTAGCGCCTGGGCGCAGATGCTGGCCGCCGGCGTGCAGAGGCTGCGCTCGGACGAGGTGTAAGAAGCTGTTTACGATCTGCTGCGCGTCGGCGGGATTGCTTAGACAAGGGCGTTGAAACCGCCTTCAGAATGCTCATGTACCGTATGTACATTCCGCTTCTTCAGCCGCAACGCCTTGTCTCGCTCTGGCTCGCGAGATCGTGGGCAGATGCTAAGCAAGCCCGGCGCTGGCAGGCGCCTGGAAACAAAAACACTTAGGAGAAAAAGAATGAAGCTATTCCAACACGCCCGCCTCTGGCTGGCCGCCGGCCTGCTGCTGGCCGGGCTGGCGCGCGCGGACGCGCCACTGGTGCTGATGACGGACTTCGGCCTCAAGGACGGCGCGGTGTCGGCGATGCGCGGCGTCGCCTACTCGGTGGACCCCAAGCTGACGCTGTCCGACCTGACCCACGAGATCCCCGATTACGATATCTGGAGCGGCGCCTACCGGCTGTACCAGACCGCCAACTACTGGCCCAAGGGCACGGTGTTCGTGTCGGTGGTGGACCCGGGCGTCGGCACCGAGCGCCAGTCCGTGGTGCTGAAAACACGGGACGGCCGCTACTTCGTCAATCCCAACAACGGCCTGCTGACCTTGATCGCTGAACGCGACGGCGTGGCCGAACTGCGCCGCATAGACGAGAAAACCAACCGCTTGCAGGGTTCGGCCGACTCCTACACCTTCCATGGCCGCGACGTCTACGCCTACACCGGCGCGCGGCTGGCCGCCGGCAAGATCCGTTTCGAGGACGTGGGCCCGTCGCTGCCGGCATCCGCCGTGGTCAAGCTGTCCTATCAGCGCGCGGAAGCCGCCAATGGACGGCTCAAGGGCATGATCCCGGTGCTGGACCCGCAATACGGCAATGTGTGGACCAATATCCCCAAAACCTTGTTCGAAGCCCAGGGCTTCCGCCCCGGCGACGCGGTGAAAGTGCGCATCTTCAAGCAGGGCAAGCCGGTGGACGAGGTGGTGGCGCCTTATCGCCGCACCTTCGGCGAAGTGCCCAGCGGCCAGCCGCTGGTCTATCTGAACAGCCTGCTGGACGTGTCGCTGGCGCTGAATATGGACAACTACGCCGCCAAGCGCGGCATCGGCTCCGGACCGGAGTGGTCGGTGGAGCTGAGCCGGCCCTGAACGCCGCCGCTACTCGAAATCGAATTTCAAAGTGGCGCTGCCCTGGAACCCGCCCGGCGTCGGGTTCTCCACCATCTTGACCGGCCAGGCGGTCAAGCCGAACAAGGCGCGCAGATTGTCGTAATCCAGCGCGATCGGAATCAATTGCCCGCCGGCCGGCGTCCCGCCAGGCAGGCTGGGCGGCACCAGCTTGCCGGCGCTCTCCATCGCCACCGCCACGTTCTGATGCGTGGTTTCCAGATAGCGCGCGTCCCGGCCGTGCGGCCGTCCTTCCAGCGCCAGATTGATCTTGACCCCGGCGGAGATATTGGTGCATTGAATCTGGAAAGTGCGGCTCACCGCGCTTTGCCTGGCCGCGCCGGAACGGGCCAATTGCCCGGCGATCAAGGGGCCGAAATCGATAGTGGTTTGCTGCCCCGCGGCCAGCTTGCAGTTCTGCGGCACCGTCACGCCCATGCTCATGAACAAGCTGACCATGGGGACGCTGCCCGGCGCAGTGGCGTAACCTTGCACGCCGAACACATCCAGCACTTTGAATTCAGGCACATTCAAAGTGCCGACAAACGGGCGGCTGATCAGCAAATGCACTCGCCCCCGGCTGCCGGTCTCAAAGGGCCGCGAGTCGATTGACTCGCCGTTTCTACAGCGCCGCTGACCAGTCATCTCATTGCTCAAACTGTCCCACGGCACCGCTTTATACTGTCGAACCTCCCCGGCGAGAAAGACCTCCACCCCCACTTGCAGATTGCGGTTCAAGACATAGAACTGCAACGGCACGCCATTGACCGTTCTGCGCTCCCCCTTGGGCAGCTCGGTCCTGGTGGTGTAGAACACCTTGAAAGGTGTCTCCGCCCCGGCACAAGCGCAGCGCGCCACATAAGTATCGCCCAACTCCCATCTATGGGCGTTCGGGTACAAGGCCCCCGCCGCATTGTCATCCGGCGAGGTAAAAGTCCGGTTAAACGCGAAACTGAACCGGGGAACCGAGCCTGTAGGCTCGCAAGGCCCCGCATTGGCCATGCCTCCAAGCAGGAAGCTCAGCAGCATGACGCCGATGCTCCGCCGGATTTTGATGTGCTTCATTCGCTGATGCTCCACTCGATCATATTGCAAAGTCGGCCCGCTCCCGCAAACTAGCCGCAGTTCAGCGTCCGCCGCTGGTAATAGCGGCCGGCCTTGGCCGGCGGCAGCCGGTAATCGGCCGTACACTGGCCTCCCCGCCATTTCACCGTCAGCCGGCCGGTCTCCCGCTTCAGCAAGGCCAGCACCTTGCCCCTGGGGTCGACGATGCCCAGCGGTTTGCCGTCGGCGTCCTCCACGCTGGCGCCAAACGGCGCCGGAGCACCGTCCTGCCGCAGCAGGGTGAACTGGGCGCGCTGGCCGCTTCTGGCCTTGAACACGCCCTTGACCACGGCGCCGCGCCGCGGCACCACCAGCTTGACCGTGTCGTCCAGTTCCACGTCGGCCCCCAGCTGCCGGGTGTCCAGGCTCAGGGTGTTGACGCGGTAGGGCTGCGCGTAGGGTTGCACCGCGTAGCCGTTGCGCCCCAGTTCGCCGCCGTTGCCGGTGCGCAGCGCCGGTCCGGTCACGCCGTCCACTTGCAAGAGCGCGAAAGTGTCGCCCACCGGACGACTCAGGTTGACGCCGCCGCCATGGGCGACAATGGCGCCGGACAGGCCGACGCTGGCGGACTGGTAATGACGCGCCGCGTTGTAGGCCGCGCTCAATTGCACGAAATCGGCGTTGTGGTTGACGCTGAGCCCGCCCGAGGTGCTGCCGTTGCGCCCGGCATGGCCAAGCTGCACGGAATAGCTGGTGTTCTCGCCCAGATGGCCGCTGACCCCGGTTTGCAGCGTGGAGCCGTTGCCGGAGGTGTGGCTCAGGTTGGCGTACATCCGCGGCGAGCGCGGCTTGGGCCCCAGCGGCACGGTAAAGGTCAGCATCACCTGGTTGCTGCTGACGCCGCCGGGCCGGCTGTCGCGGCTCCGGCTCAAGGTGAAGTTGTAGCCCAGCAGTTTCCAGTTGTTGCCGTAGCCCAGGCCCACGCTGCCGCTGCTGCCGTTCTGTCCCCAGTAGCTTTGCTGGCTCAGATTCAGATACAGGCTGCCGAAACGCCGCTCGCGGCCCAGGTCCTGCTGGGTGCTCAGATCGATACGCGAGCGGCTGCGGCCGAACTGTCCCTGGCTATTGCCGGCGAGATCGTTGGCGTGGTCGTTGAAACTGCGATAGCCGGAGGTCGAATAGCGATACGCGGCCAGCGTCAGGTTGGTCAGGGTGCGGGTAAAGGTTTTGGCGTAAAGCAGTCTCAAGCTCTGCCCTTGCCGCCGCGCGCCCCTGACCCGGCTGTTGGACTGGGTGAAGTCCAAGGACAGCGCGCCCAGCGGGGTGTTGGCGCCCACGCCCAGGTTGACGGCCTGAAAATTCGATGTGAGCTGGAAGCCCGCCGCCACCGTGCTGTCGTCGCCCGCGCCGTAGACCAGCGTGCCGGCGGCGAAACTGGGATGCACGTCCTGGCTGCCCTGATACTCGCCGAAGGCGGCGCTGTAGCGCCAACGGCCCTTGCGCAGCATCAGGGGCAGGCTGGAGAAGGACTGCTGCGTCACCCGCTTGCTGCCGTCGGCCTCGGTGACGGTGATTTCCAGATCGCCGTTGGAGCCGGACGGGAAAATATCGCTCAGCTCGAACGGCCCCGGCGGCACATTGGCGCGGTACAGCGTATAGCCGTTCTGGCGGACTTCCACCACCGCGTTGCTCTGCGCCTGGCCGCGCACCACCGGCGCGTAGCCGCGCTCGCCGTCCGGCAGCATCGCGTCGTCGCTGGCCAGCTGCGCGCCTCGGAAGCGCACGCTGTCGAACAAGGTGGAGTCTGCGTATTGCTCGCCCAGCGCCAGCTGGCTTTTCCAGCCAATCAAGTCGCGCTGCAACACGCTGCGGTTGCTGCGCGCGCTCATGGACTGGCCGTCGGCCCAGTTGAAGGTGCTGTCGTTGCGCAAACGCCAAGCGCCCAGATTGACGCCGTTTTGCAGGCCAAGGAAGACGTTGCGGCGGTTGACCCCGCCCGGCTCGCTGCTGCGGCTCTCATTGCCGTTGAACTGGTAGTTGACGTAGGCGGCGGCCACGCCGGCGTCCCAGAGCGCCGGGTCGATATAACCGCGCGCGCCGCGGCTGAGAAAGGCCTGGGGAATGCTCAAGCTCAGTTGCAGCCGATTGGCGTCGTAGTCCGCCGCCGCCAGGTCCATCAGCGCCGGCAGGTCCAGGCAGGCCGGATCGTCCGCGGACAAGGGCGGCGTCAGGCTTTGCAGCTGCACGCCGGCCGCCTGCAGCAAACCGGCGTCGATGCAGGCTTCCACCTTGCCGCTGGCCGCCTGGCGAAACAGCACGTCGCGGCGGCCGGTCAGATTGCCGTTGACCAGCACGTCCACGCGATAGTTGCCGGGCAGCAAGGCGTTGCCGGCGCTGAGCACCGCGCTCAAATCCGGCATCCGGCCGGAGCCGTTGATGAAGTTGGTGTTGAAGGCCAGCAAGACAGGCGCGGACTGCGCCTCTCCTTCCGCCGCCTCCGCCCGGGCCAGTTCCGCCAGCGCCATCAACAGGGCCAGGCAGCCGGGCTTCAGCGCGGAACGGCGTCGGATCGAGGTTTTATTCCAGGGCTGACGATTTGGACGTATGCGCATGATTGGGCTTTATACGGAGGGGATCCGGCAGATGGCCGAGGAAGATGGAAGCGACATGGTCAAGGTTCCTGGGGGCGCTGCTGAGGGCGGCCTTCCCGGCCGGCTTCGAGCGCGACCTCGTACTCCACAAGCCCGCCGAAGTCGTTGATGATGCCGTAGCGCAGTTGCGCGCTGCCGGCGGCGGACGGTTTCAGCGGCCATTGCCCGCTGCCGCCCGGCGCCACCATATAGGCGCTCGCCAGCTCCTGCGCTCCGGCGCCGGCCTTGAGCGTCAAGTCCACCACCGTCACGTGATAGCGGCTGGGGTTATCCACGCGCAAGGCCGGCCTGCCGTCGGCCTGGAGCAGGCTCCAGCGCAAGCCTTCCGGCGCTTGCAAGGCGGCGTCGCTGCCCAGCCCCTGAGGCCGGAAGAACACCTTGACGCGCTGGCGCACCGCCAGTTGCAGCACATTGTCTCCGCGCGCCGCCTGGGGGATTTCCTGCACGTTCAGCCAAAATACCGACTCCCGGTCGAGCGCCGCTCCGGCGCCCTCGTACAACACCCGCAGCAACTGCTGCTGTTTAAGCGGCAAGCGCGCCAGCGGAGGCGTCACCGCGAACGGCAGTTCGTCCGGCTGGCCTTCCGCCGACTCCAGCCAGGACTGGACCAGGATCTCCTCGCCCAGATTGCTGACGATGATGGAGGCCTCCTTGTCATTGCCGTCAAAGATGACGCGGGTGCCGTTAAGCGCGATGCCGGCCCAAACCGGACTGATGAGCAAGGCCAGGGAGAGGAACAGAATGATTTTCATGAGTGAGGCCACGAGATATCCAACAATGGTCCCAAGGCGGCTGACGCGGCCGGGAACGCGATGAGGAAAGGGAGGACGGCGCGCCGTCGTCCTGGCAGAGCCTGTTCAGGAGAGCCCGCGGCGCGGCCAGTCCCGCGCCGCGGCATGGCGCGGACGCCTGACGACGCCGCGCCGGCGCTTTAGTCGTAAGTCAGGGTAAACGGCAGGCTGGCGTTGGCGATGCCGGGCGACATGGCCCCGCCGGAGCCGACATAGGCGGCGGCGAAACTGACGCGACGGATATCATCGGGCTGACCCGGCTGGTCCTCTTGCAAGAGAACGCCGCTGGTCAGGTTGTAGGCGGAGGGGTTGGCCACCGCGGCGCTGTCGAACACCGCGATGCCGACGCCCCGGGCAAAGCCCGGAGACGAGGTGCCGTTGTTGACGCGCAGGATGTTGTTGCCGCTCATCACTTCCGGCGCCGCGCCGGCCAGCTTCATCGTCACTTTGCTGGCGGTTTTGCAAATGATGTTGAAGTTCACCTGCCGGCTGCCGGCGCCGGTGAACTTGGGATTGGCCAGCGTGCCGATGTCCTCCACCGACACCGTGCCCATGTCCACCTTGATGCTGTTGGCGTCGCCATTGGGCGAGCTGAGCCGGCAAGAATCGGAAATCACTCGGCCGGTAAAGTCGATCTGGCCGGAAAGGGTATCGGCAAAGACCGGACTGACGGCAAAGGCGGCCAGCGCCGCCACAACGAATTTCCCTTGCTTGCTGTTTAACAATTTCATGCAAAACCTCCCTCAGATTGAAAAAGCCGCAGACCAAAGCCTGCGACGTTCGAATGGCGAAAACACGCCAACGCCAAGATTGTCAAACAATCTGAAGAGGATTTTAGGTTTTCAAATACTTATGAAATATAGGATTTATCCTATTTTATTGTCATATGGTTATATGAAATGCTAACCATAAGGTAATCATCTTAAAATCGCATAATATTAATATGCGAAATTAATGGATTTTTATTGGGAAACTCCATACAAAAATAAATCCCCCTCAGGGGAAGGAGAAAACCCCAAGGCAAGCTGGGCCGAAAGAGGACTCGCCGCGCTTTTCAAGTGCGTAACGCGCGGGCGGAAAAAAAACGGCAGCCGCCGTACAGGCGTCTGCCGTTTCTCAGGGAATACGCTGGGCTGGTCCAGCCTAGGCGGGACCGCGTCTCAGAGCCAGCGCCGCTTCCAGAACAACCACCCCAGCCCGCCGGCGATGCCCAGCATCGCCAACAGCACCAGGTGATAGCCGTAATGCCATTTCAGCTCCGGCATGTATTCGAAGTTCATGCCGTAGATGCCTGCGATCAGCGTCAGCGGCATGAAGATCATGGTCAAGACGGTGAGCACCCGCATTTGCAGGTTGAGCCGATGGGACTGGGTGGACAGGTAGAGGTCCAGCATGTCGCCCACCATCTCGCGCGACATCTCCAGCGATTCGATCACATGCATGGTGTGATCGTAAGCGTCGCGCAGATAGACCAAGGTCTCCGGCTTGAAAAAGCCATGCTCGCCGCGGTTCAGCGAAATCAGCATTTCCCGCATCGGCATCAGCGCGCGGCGCAGCTTCAGGCAATCGCGCTTCAGCCTCTGGATCTGCAGCAAAACGCCCTGATCGCGTCCGCGCAGCAGCATGGTGTCCATGCGCTCCACTTTTTCGTTGAACTCGGTGAGCACGCCGAAGTAGTCGTCTATCATCGCGTCCAGCAAGGAATAGCCCAGGTAGTCGGCGTCCTTGTGGCGCAGCAGGCCGCGTCCGCGGCGCAGCCGTTCCCGCACCTCCTCGAACACGCCGGTGGGGCGCTCCTGAAAGCTCAGCACGAAACGGCGGCCGATGACCAGATAGATCTGATCGGACAACAAGCGCCCGGCGCCGTTTTCACTGTGCTGGTGGTAATCGAACACCCGGCTGGCGACGAACAAATAATCGCCGTAGTCCTCCACCTTGGGCCGCTGGCGCGCGTTCATGATGTCTTCCAGCACCAGGGAATGCAGGCCAAAGCGCTGGCCGATGGCGCGCATCACCTCGGGCTGGTGCAGGCCGTAGACGTTGAGCCACAAGACGCCGCCGCCGGGCTGGTGGGCCAGGCCCTCGGCCACGGTCTGGAACACGGTTTCCTGCAATTGCTCCGGGCCGTATTCGAACAGCGAGATCGAGGCTTCCGGCAATTTCGCCTCGCCCACCGACAGCAGGGTGCCGGGCGCCTCGCCCAGCGTGGGAATGCGTTTTTTCAGCGTGGCGTGGCGCATGGGCGGATCACACTTGCACGATGTCGAGCACGAAGCCGACGTTCTTCCACTGGCCGATCTCCTGCTTGAAGCCGCTCGCCGTCAGCGGGCTGCCCTTCAGCCAGACCTTGTTCAGCGTCAGCGCGAAGCCGGTGGCATGCTGGCGCAGGTCCAGCATTTCCGGCAGCGCGATGCTGTTGCGGCTGCGGTGGAACAAGACCGCCAGCCGCAGCGACACCACCGCCTGCCACAGGCTGGAGTCTTCCATGTATTGCCGCATCTTGCCCATGTCGCCGCGGTGGCCCAGCACGATGGCGGCCAGCGTGGCCTGTTCGCGCTTGGAGAAGCCGGGCATGTCGGCGTGCTGCAGGATGTAGGACGAGTGCTTGTGATAGGCGGTGTGCGAGATGGTCAGCCCGATCTCGTGCAGCTTGGCCGCCCACAGCAGGCGCTTGAGCATGGCCTGGTCCACGTCCTCGCCGGCCACCATCCGGTACAGGCGCTCGGCCAGTGCGGTGACGCGCTCGGCCTGGGCGGTGTCCACATGGTAGCGGCGCTTGAACTGGGTGACGGTGGTATCGCGCATGTCCTTTTCACGCTGGCGGCCCAATAGATCGTATAGCACGCCGTCGCGCAAAGCGCCTTCGGCCACCGTCATCTTGTCGATGGCCAGTTCCTGGAACACCGCGATCATGATGGCGAGGCCGCCGGCCAGCACCGGCGCGCGGTCGGCCTTGAGGCCATTGACGTCGATGGCGGCGATGCCGCCCTGGCGGATCAGCAGCGCCTTGAGCTTTTCCATGCCGGACAAGGTGATGTCGGCCGTGCTCCAGTCGTTGATTTCCAGCACGTCGCGCAGGGAACGCGCGGTGCCGGAGGTGCCCACCGCCAGCTGCCATTCTTCGCGCTGGTATTGGTGGGCGATGCGCTGAATCTCGTTGCGCGCGGCCAGGATGGCGTCCCGGAAATTGGCCTGGGTCAGCTTGCCGTCGCCGAAATAGCGCAATGTGTAGCTGACGCAGCCCAGGGGCAGGCTTTCGGTGACCAGGGCTTTGTAATGGCTGCCGATGATGAACTCGGTGGAGCCGCCGCCGATGTCCACCACCATGCGCCGCTCCTTGGTGTCCGGCAGCGAATGGGCGGCGCCCAGATAGATCAGCCGCGCCTCTTCGCGGCCGGCGATCACCTCGATGGGAAAGCCCAGCAAGGGCTCGGCCTTGGCGATGAAGTCCGCCGCGTTCTTGGCCACGCGCAGGGTATTGGTGCCCACCGCGCGCACTTGCGCCGGGGTGAAGCCGCGCAGGCGCTCGCCAAAGCGGGCGAGACAGGCCAGGGCCTTGTCCTGGGTTTCCTGGTCCAGTTGTTTGTCGGCGGTCAGGCCCGCGCCCAGGCGCACGGTCTCCTTCATCACGTCCAGCGCGTACAGCTGGTCGTCCACCACCCGCGACACTTGCAGGCGGAAGCTGTTGGAGCCCATATCGATGGTGGCGAGCACGTTGTTTGGGGGCGTGGTCAGTGTCAAAGACACCCCTTCTCTCTTTATCAAGGCCCGCGCCCGCGCGGCGGCGCCGGCGGAAACGGGGGGATTCATCATCAGGTTGGATCGCCGGGGGACTGGCACGGACGCCGGACGCAACAATGGCGGTAACACCGAATGTTACCGCCATTTTAGGCAAACCGTCATGTCAAGTCGCCGTGGCCGGCGCGGGCCGGCTCAGCCCAGGGTTTCGCGCTTCTTGGTTTCCAGCGTGGTGTGGCGGATGTCCTTGCCCTTGACCAGGTAAACCACGTATTCGGAAATATTGGTGGCGTGATCGCCGATGCGCTCTATCGCCTTGGAGATGAACAAGGTGTCGATGGACATGCTGATGGTGCGCGGGTCTTCCATCATGAAGGTGATCAGCTGGCGCAGTTCGGCGGCGAAGTCTTCGTCCAGCTCCTGGTCAGCTTCGGCCAGTTCCAGCGCGGCGCTGGTGTCCAGGCGGGCGAAGGCGTCCAGCGCGCGGCGCAGCATGCCCAGCGCCGCGTCCGCCATTTTCTCGATCTCGCGGAAGCGCGGCACCTGATAGCGTTCGGACTGGTAGATGGTCTTGCCCATGCGCGCGATCTTCTTGGCTTCGTCGCCGATGCGCTCCAGATCGGTGATCACCTTGATCACGGTGAACACGATGCGCAAGTCGCTGGCCGCCGGCTGGCGGCGGGCGATGATGTGCAGGCAGTCGTCGTCGATGGTGACTTCCATCGCATTGACCAGCGCATCCTCGGCGATCACCTTGTCCAGCTTGTCAATATCGCCGGCCAGCAGGGCTTCCACCGCGGACAAAATCTGCTGCTCCACCAGTCCGCCCATCTGCAGGACGCGGGTGCGGATGGTTTCCAGCTCCATATCGAACTGTTTGGAAATATGCTCTGCCATGTCTGCCCCAAACCAAAACCAGTCAAAAAACGCTATGTTAATGCGGGCAGATGACGCCGATGTGACAATTCATCTGCCCGCCTGCGGGCGGCCTGCTCGAAGGCGAACGGCCCTTAACGGATTTCTTCCACGCCGCTTTGCCGCCCCAACACCAGCACGTCGGCGCGACGGCGCGCGAACAGGCCGCAGGTGACCACGCCGGCCAGATGGTTGATGATCTCCTCCAGTTCCACCGGCTTCTGGATCTTCAAGCCGTGCACGTCCAGGATCACGTTGCCGTTGTCGGTGCTCACGCCCTGGCGCAGTTCCGGGTGCCCCCCCAGCTTGACCAGTTCGCGCGCCACATAGCTGCGCGCCATCGGAATGACCTCGATGGGCAACGGGAAGCCGCCCAGCATGGCGACGTATTTGCTTTCGTCGGCGATGCAGATGAATTGATCGGCCACGCTGGCGACGATTTTCTCGCGGGTCAGCGCGGCGCCGCCGCCCTTGATCATGTGCAGGTGGTGGTTGATTTCATCGGCGCCGTCGATGTACACCGGCAGCGCGTCCACTTCGTTCAGGTCGAACACCGGGATGTGGTGGGCCTTGAGGCGGGCGGTGGAGGCGTCCGAGCTGGACACCGCGCCGCGGATGCGGCCCTTGATGGCGGCCAGCTCTTCAATGAACAGATTGACGGTGCTGCCGGTGCCGACGCCGACGATGCTGTCGTCCGGCACGAATTCGATGGCCTTCTTGGCCACGGCAAGCTTCAGTTGGTCCTGAGTCAACATGGTAATGCCTCCTGTGTTGGGATGGTATTGCGCCGGGCGGATTATGGCACGGGGCGGGCCGCCGGACACCTGTCATCAATCTCGAACGGCGAATCTCGGCGCGGTTTTACACGGGCATCAGCAGGCAGGCGGCTTGCGCCTCTATCGCCTCGCAGCGGCCCAGATAGCCGAGCTTTTCATTGGTCTTGCCCTTGACGTTGACCGCGCCGATCTCCAGGCCCAGGTCTTCGGCGATGGCCGCGCGCATCGCGTCGATGTACGGAGCCAGCTTGGGCTGCTGCGCGATCAGCGTGCTGTCCACGTTCACCGGGCGCCAGCCGGCGGCGCGCACGCGCTTGGCCGCTTCGCGCAGCAGCGCGCGGCTGTCCGCGCCTTTGAATTCGGGATCGGTGTCCGGAAAATGGCGGCCGATGTCGCCCAGCGCCGCCGCGCCCAGCAAGGCGTCGGTAATCGCGTGCAGCAAGGCGTCGGCGTCGGAGTGGCCCAACAGGCCCTTATCGTGCGGAATGCGCACGCCGCCCAGGATCAACGGCCGGCCGGCCACCATCTGATGCACGTCGTAGCCCTGTCCAACTCGAAACATATCAATCCTTTCTTGCCGCCAGCACCGCGCGCGCCAAGGCCAGATCGCGCGGATAAGTCACTTTGAAATTCTGGGCGTCGCCCTCCACCAGCCGCGGCTTGCCGCCGCAGCGCTCAATGGCGGAGGCTTCGTCGGTCACATCCGCCAGATCCCCGCCTTGCAGCGCTTCCCGCAATTTGCCGCGGCGGAACATCTGCGGAGTTTGCGCCAGCCACAGGCCGGCGCGGGAAACGGTGACCGCCACGCGCTGTTCGGCGTCGGCGCGCTTGACGGTGTCCGGCACCGGCAGGGCCAGCAGGCCGCCCACCGGATCGTCGCCCACCTCGGCCAGCAGCCGCTCCACCGCGTCCGCGGTCAGACAGCAGCGCGCGGCGTCGTGCACCAGCACCCAGTCGTCGTCGGCGCAGTCCAGCGCCTCCAGGCCGTTGCGCACGCTCTCGGCGCGGCTGACGCCGCCCGCGCGCAACACTTGCAGCTTGGGGATGTCCCAGTCGAAATCGTCGAACCACTCGTCGCAAGGAGAGATCACCACCGCCACCGTCTCCACGGCGGGCACCGCGGCCAGCGCCTGCAGGGTGTGCCACATCAGCGGCCTGCCGTTCAATTGCAGGTATTGCTTGGGGCTGGGCGCGCCGAAGCGGCTGCCGTGGCCGGCGGCCGGCACCAAGGCCAGATAGCGGCTCACGCGCCCTCTCCGGCCGGCGTCTCCAGGCTGCGCCACAGGCAGCTGCCCTTCACCGACTTGTCCAGATCGTTCAAATAACTTTGATGATCGGCCAGCTCCCGCTCGTTGGCGCGCTTGACGATCAGCGGCTTGCGCTCGAAATCCATCGCGCCGTGCTGGCCGCCGGGCAGATCGACGTCGATGTCCATCACCAGACTTTCCTGGCCGCGGGTCATCCACAGATAGACTTCGGACAGCAGCTCGCAGTCCACCAGCGCGCCGTGCAAGGTGCGGTTGGAGCGGTCGATCTCGAAGCGGTCGCACAAGGCGTCCAGGCTGTTGCGCTTGCCGGGGAACTGGTCGCGCGCCTCGCGCAGGGTGTCAATCACATTGGCGCACAGGTTCTTGATCGACGGCAGGCCCACTCTTTCGAATTCGGCGTTGAGGAAGCCGACGTCAAACGGCGCATTGTGGATGATCAGTTCCGCGTCGCGCAGGAAGTCGGCCATTTCCTCGGCCACCTCGCGGAACTTGGGCTTGCCTTCCAGGAACTCCAGCGAGATGCCGTGCACGCGCTGGGCGTCCGGATCGATGTCTCGCTCCGGGTGGATGTAAAGATGCAGATGCTTGCCGGTCAGCTTGCGGTTGATCATTTCCAGGCCGGCGAATTCGATGATGCGATGGCCTTGGGCGTGTTCGAGACCGGTGGTTTCGGTATCGAGAATGATTTGTCTCATGCGCTATCCTGGCGACGGCCGCCGGCGGCGGCGTCGCTCTGACTCCAGAAGAAGGGCGGGCGCGGCCGGCTCAGGCCAGCTCTACGCCGCGGTTGGCCAGCTGATCGGCCCTTTCGTTGAACTCATGGCCGGCGTGGCCTTTGACCCAGCGCCACTCCACATGCAGATGGCGGTTGCGTTCGGCGTCCAGTTGCTGCCACAGATCGGCGTTCTTCACCGGCTCCTTGGCCGCGGTCTTCCAGCCGCGCGCCTTCCAGCCGTGGATCCATTCGGAAATGCCTTTTTGCACGTATTGGGAGTCGGTGTACACCACCACCTGACACGGCCGGTTCAAGGTGGCCAGGCCCTTGATCACCGCCAGCAACTCCATGCGGTTATTGGTGGTGTTGGCCTCGCCGCCGCACACTTCCTTTTCCTTGCCCTTGAAGCGCAGCAAAGCGCCCCAGCCGCCCGGTCCCGGATTGCCCTTGCAGGCGCCGTCGGTATACATCTCTACCTTGTCTTCAGTCGTCATGCTGTCTCGTCATTGCCGGGGCTCGCGCCCCGCTTGCTGTGTTGTTTCATGGTTCCCGGTGGCTGTGATGACGCTCGTTGCCGGCGGCCACCGCCAGGCCGGCCTTGGCCTTGCCCTGCTTCCAATTGGGCAGGATCAAGCGCATGCCGCGCTGGCGCTTGATCGCCTCGATGCCGTACACGCCGGCGGCCAGCGGCCACCAGCGGTCCCCGGCCCGCTCCATGAAGCGGAAACGCTGCACCCAGTCGCAGCGGGAGAACGGCGGCGCGTAGCCCATGAAGCCTCCGCTCGCGGGCTCCAGCTCCAGCAGGGTCAGCCAGTCCTTGATGCGCACCAGCGACAGGAAGTTGCCGCTCCACGGCGCGTTCTCGCGCCCTTGGACCAGTCGGCGCACGCCCCACAGCGACACCGGATTGAAGCCGGTGAGGATCAGGCGGCCCTCCGGCATCAGCACGCGCTCGGCTTCGCGCAGTACCTGATGCGGCACGGTGGTAAAATCCAGCACATGCGGCATCACCAGCAGGTCCAGGCTGCGGCTTTCGAACGGCAGTTGCTCCGGAGCGCACAGAATCTGCGCCGGTCCGGAGTCCGAAACGCGGCACTGCCAGGGAATGCGGTTGGCACGCAGGAAATCGACTTCCGGCAAACCCAGCTGCACCGCATGAAAGCCGAACACGTCGGCGACGGCGCGGTCGAAATAAGCCTGCTCGCGCTCCAGCAGATAACAGCCCAATTCGCTGGAGCTCAGCCAGTCGCTAAACGAATTCTTCATCGAGAGAAGCCTTATGCCAGCCAAATACACCGTCAGCCCGGTAGGGGCCTTCAGTGACAATTATATCTGGGTTTTGCATCACAGCGGCCGCGCTGTCGTGGTCGACCCGGGCGAAGCCGCGCCGGTGGCCGCCTTCCTGGAACGGGAAGGACTGCAACTGGAAGCCATCCTGATCACCCATCACCACGCCGACCACATCGGCGGCGTGGCCGAGCTGTCCGCGCGCTGGCCGGACGCCGCCGTCTACGGCCCGGCCGACATCGCCTCGGTCTCCCGCCCGGTGATGGACGGTGCCCGCGTCGAGCTCTCCTTCGGCGCGGCCGCGGTGCTGGAAGTTCCGGGCCACACGCTGAACCACCTGGCCTATGTGATCGACGACGCGCTGTTTTGCGGCGACACCCTGTTCGGCGCCGGCTGTGGCCGGCTGTTCGAAGGCACGCCGCGGCAAATGCACGATTCGCTGGCCAAGCTGGCCGCGCTGCCGGACGCCACCAAGGTCTATCCGGCCCATGAATACACCTTGGCCAATCTGCGCTTCGCGCTGACGGTGGAGCCGGGCAACCCGGTGCTGGCCATCCGCATGAGCCGAGACCTGAAGCTGCGCGAGCAGAACCTGCCCACCCTGCCCTCCACCATCAGCCTGGAACGCGCCAGCAATCCCTTTCTGCGCGCGCATGAACCGGCGGTGCGTCAGTCCGCCGCGCACTGGAGCGGCCAGCCGCTTAATGATGTTGTCGAGGTCTTTTCCGCGCTGCGCGAGTGGAAAAATCGCTTCTGAGGGATTTGTTCACAATCTTGCGAGCCAAGGCGAAACACGGCGAAAACGACGGGAAAAACGGAAGGCGCGTCGCTGTCCATTCGTATTTCAAAACGGTTTTCAAGGCCGTATCGCATACGCGCGGCCTACCGCGAACGGCCCCTCAAACCATGACAAGGAACTGAATCCTGAGTGCCACTGTTAAAAATAACTGGCGCAGGACAGTCTGCATGGCCTATATGTCAGCAAAGCACATGAAGTTATTTGGTTTTTTGGTTGACACCCCTATGTTGGCTGTTTAGCATCAGCCGAAATCAGAATTCCGGGCCCGCCAAATGAATCGCTTCACCCCGTTGGCACTTTCGCTGTCATTTGCTTTTTTATTTGCCTCCGCCGCGCACGCGGACGGGGCGTTTCGCCAATCCGTCGGCGTGGACGAGGGCCTGGCCTCCGGCCTGGACATGATGCTGCTGAACTCCAGCCTGCTTCGCAACGGCGACAATGTCTGGGAGCGCGCGCGCGAAGGCTTCCAACTGCCGGAAGTGAACGCCGACATCGTGCGCCGCCAGGAACGCTTTTATGCCAGCAAGCCGGAATACTTCCGCCGCACGCTGGACCGCAGTAGAAAATATCTGTTTCACATCATGAACGAGGTGGAGCGCCGCGGCATGCCCACCGAACTGGCGCTGCTGCCGCTGGTGGAAAGCGCCTTCGTTCCCACCGCGAAATCCCATGTCGGCGCCTCCGGCCTGTGGCAATTCATGCCGGCCACCGGCCGCCACTACGGTCTGGAACAGACTTGGTGGTACGACGGCCGCCGCGACGTGATGGAAGCCACCCGCGCCGCGCTGGACTATCTGGAAAACCTGTACGGACAGTTTGGCGACTGGAATATCGCCTTGGCCGCCTATAACTGGGGCGAGGGCAACGTCTCCCGCGCCATCGCCCGGCTGCAGGCCAGCGGTCAGGAAGTGACGTACGAAAACATCCGCATGCCCAACGAAACGCGCAACTACGCGCCCAAGTTGCTGGCGGTGCGCAACATCCTCAACGATCCGGCCAAGTTCGGCGTGCGCCTGGACAAATTCCCCAACAAGCCTTATTTCGTCGCGGTTTCCACCGGCAAGCACATGAATATCGACATCGCCGCCAAGCTGGCCGGCGTGTCCATCGGGGAATTCAAAGAACTGAACCCGGCCTTCAACCTGCCGGTATACGCGCACAAAAACGGCCGCCAGATGCTGATCCCGGCGGCCAAGGCCGACAAGTTCCAAGCCAATCTGGCCAAGTGGGACAAGCCGCTGCTCACTTGGGAAGTCTACACTCCGCCCGCGGACGCCAACGTCAGCCTGATCGCCAGCGAGCACGGCATGAGCGCCGGCCAATTGATGAGCGCCAACAATCTGAGCAGCAGCTCGCTCAAGGCCGGCCAGCCGGTGCTGGTGGCGATGAGCAAGGATCAGCGCGACATCCGTCCGCTGGACGCCACCGACACCGCCTTGCCGGAAAGCGGCGACAGCGCCACCCTGTTGGCGCAGGCGGAAACACCGCGCGCCGCGCCGGCGGTGATGGTCGCCTCGGCCCAAGCCGTCCCGCAAGCCACCCCCGTCGCTCAGGTTCAGACGCCGCCGGCCGCCGTCCAGCCCGCTCCCGCCCTGGCGGCAGCGCCGGAAGCCCCGCCGGCCCCGGCCAAAACCGTCCTCGTGGCGGCAGCGCCCGCGACAACGGCCACGGCCGACGCCGACGGCAATTACACCGTGGCCGCGGGCGACACCCTGTACAGCGTCGCCCGTCGCTTCAACCTTAGTCTGGACGATTTGAAAACGGCCAATCAGCTGGATTCCAACACCGTTCTGGTCGGCCAGGTGCTCAACGTCAACAAAACCCTGGACAAGAGCGCGACCCTGCTGGCGGACAGCCGCGCCAGCCAGGCTCAGCAAGACGCCTTGCTGAAAGTCAGCGGCCTGCAGATAAACCAGCGCGCCACCGGCAGCGTGCCGGCGGAATACGTGGTGCAGCGCGGCGACACCCTGTTCAGCATCGCCCGCCGCTTCGGCGTCAATCACAACGACATCCAGCGCTGGAACGATTCCCGCCAGTTGACCCGGCTGCAGCCGGGCCAGAAAGTGCGCATCCAGGGCCTGTAAGGACTTGGGCCGCAAAAAAAGCCAGGGCGAGCCCTGGCTTTTTTCATGCCCGTCGCTAGCGACTGCGCCCCTGGCTGGCGCTGCTCAGCCAGTGCCACACCATCAGCAGCACCCCGCGGCTGGGCGGCGGCACCTGCATCAGGCTGGGCAGCAGCAGCGCCAAATCCTCGCGCAAATGCTCGGCGACCAGATTGAACTCCGCGGTCAGCCAGTGGCAATACGAGGGCTTGTCCAGCGCCAGCGGACTGACCGCCTCGCTCAGCACCTCCGCCAGCATCGCCGGCTGATTGAAACGCATGCCGTGAGCGGCGCGCATCAGCGTGCGCACGATGGCGCGGCGCTGCTCGGCGCCGTCGCTCAGGGCCGGCGTGTTCAGGGCCACCTCGCCCATACGGTCCAGCAAGCTGCACAGCGCGCGCTGACGCCGCTGGATGGCGTCGAAACCCGCCGCGGGCAGGCCGGACTCCTGCACCGCCGCCGCCACCAAGGAGCGCATCCGGATCAAGCGGCTGTTGAAACGCTCCAGCGCCAAGCCGGCGTCCACCTCGCGCCGCCGCGCGATCTTGCTGTACAGGGTGGCCGCTTCGCGCAAATTGTCCGCCAGCAAAAAACGCCAGCTGTCTATCGCCCGCAAAGGAAACAGGCCCGCGGCCACCAAGCCCAGCAGGGAACCGGCCAGCACATTGAAGCCGCGCCACAGCGCGGCCTCCACCGGCTCGTTGCCCAGGCCGGCGACAATCACCATGGTCAGCCCCACCAGCAGCGCCAGATACTCGCCCTTGCCCAGCGCGAACCAGGCGCTGAGCATCACCAGCGCCGTCATCCACAGATAGCAGGACAGCGGCGAATGGCGATACAAGGCCATGGCCACCAGGCCGGCCGCCGCCCCCAGCAAAGAGCCGCCCATGCGCTGCAAGGCCTTGCGCCTTACCCCGCCCCAGTGCGGCACGCTGCCCAGCACGATCAGAATGGTCACCAGCATCCAGCTGCCATGCGGTATCTCGAACAACAGGTTCAAGGCCAAACCCACCAAAAACGCCGCGGCCACCCGCAGCACATGCGCCTGCCTGGCGTACAGGTTCAGATAATACGGCGTCAGCAGAATGCGCCAGGAGCGCCAGCGGCTGCCTTCCATCTCTCACTCCATCGTCTTGCTGTCCAGCCAGATCGTCACCGGACCATCGTTGACCAGCGCCACCTGCATGTCCGCGCCAAACACCCCGGTGGGCACCGGCTTGCCCAAGGTCTGCGCCATCGAGGCGACAAATTGATCGAACAGGGGGCTAGAGCGCTCCGACCGCGCCGCGCGCGAATACGACGGCCGATTGCCCTTCTTGGTGCTGGCGAACAGGGTGAACTGACTGACCGCCAACACCTCGCCGCCGCAATCCAGCACCGAGCGGTTCATCACGCCGGCCTCGTCGTTGAAGATCCGCAGTTGGCTGAGCTTGCGCGTCAGCCAGGCGATATCCTCCTCCCCGTCTTCCTCCTCAATCCCCACCAGCAACAGCAGGCCGGGACCGATCTCCCCGGTCACGCGCCCTTCCACCATCACCGACGCCTGCCTCGCCCTTTGCACCAATACCCGCATGTCCTCTCCTTGCCAGACCATCATAGATTCAAATCCCGGCCTGCATTCTAGAGCCAAGCGCGCCGCCGGTCACGACGACGGGCCAAGCCCGGCGCAGTCCAGTACAATGACGGCTGCTCAATAAGGATTCGCCTCATGCTGATGGTCATCTCCCCAGCCAAGACGCTGGACTTCGACACCCCCGCCGCCACCGATCACTACACCCAGCCGGACTTTCTGCATCACAGCGCCGAACTGATTCAGGTGCTGCGCGCCAAGAGCCCGCTGGAAATCGGCAAGCTGATGAGCATCAGCGACGCGCTGGCGCAATTGAACGTGGGCCGCTACCACGACTGGCAAGCGCCGTTCAGCCCGGCCAACGCCAAACAGGCGGTGCTGGCCTTCAAGGGCGATGTCTACGAAGGCCTGAACGCCGCCAGCCTGGAGCCGGGGCAGATGAGCTATCTGCAAAACCATTTGCGCATCCTGTCCGGCCTCTACGGCGCGCTGCGGCCGCTGGACCTGATGCAGCCCTACCGGCTGGAGATGGGCACCCGCCTGAGCAACCCGCGCGGCAAAAACCTGTACGAGTTCTGGGGCGACACCGTCACCCACGCGCTGAACGCGGTGCTGGAGCAAAGAAAAGACCCGGTGCTGGTGAACCTGGCCTCGGAGGAATACTTCAAGGCGGTGAAGCCGGCCAAGCTCAACGGCAGCCTGATCACCCCGGTGTTCCAGGACCGCAAGAACGGCCAGTACAAAATCATCAGCTTCTACGCCAAGCGCGCGCGCGGCATGATGGCGCGCTGGGCCGCGCTGCATCAGGTCAGCCAGCCGGAGCAGCTCAAGCACTTCGACAGCGCCGGCTACGCCTTCGATGCGGCGGCCTCCAGCGAGCTCAACTGGGTGTTCCGCCGCGACCTGCCCTAAGAACCTCTAAAGTCTGCTGCGCTTCAGCGATACGGCGTTGAAAACCCCTTCGAAATGCTCATGTACCCCCGTACATTCCGCTTTCTCAGCCTCAACGCCTTGTCTCGCTCTGGCTCGCGAAATCGTAAACAGACGCTAAGACCCGCTAACAGCATCGCTGACCCTGCGTTGCGCCTCCTTGTCGTACCACTTGTACTGCCTGCGTCGGCGCGCCTTGGCTCAGCTTCTCTGTGCAGTTTTCTTAGCAGCCCCAACTAGGCGGAGACGGCGTTGACCAGCGCCTCTCCCCGCTCGAAAGCGCCGGCATTGCCCAAGGTGGTGTCGGCGATATTCATCAGCGCCTCGCGCGTCAGAAAGCCTTGGTGCGAAGTCACCAGCACATTGGGGAAAGTCAGCAGCCGCGCCAGCTGATCGTCCTGCAGCCCGCTTTCCGACAGGTTCTCGAAAAACACGCCCTCTTCCATCTCGTACACGTCCAGGCCCACGCCGGACAAGCGCCCGGCCTTCAAGGCCTCCAGCAAGGCTGCGGTATCGATCAGGCCGCCGCGGCTGGTATTGATCAAGACCGCGCCCGGCTTCATCCGCGCCAGCGTCTCGCGATTGACCACATGCCGGCTCTCCGCCGTCAGCGGCAGATGCAGGCTGATCACGTCCGCCTGCCGCCAGACCTCCTCCAAGGACACGAACTCGCAGCCCAGGCTCGCCGCCAGCTCGGCGTTGGGATACAGATCGTAAGCCAGCACACGCATGCCGAAGCCGCGTGCGATGGACATCGTGGCCTGGCCGATGCGGCCGGCGCCCAACACGCCCATGGTCTTGCCGTGCAAATCGAAACCCACCAGTCCGTCCAAGGAAAAATCCATCTCCCGCACCCGGGTATAGGATTTGTGGATGCGGCGCACCACCGCCAGCAGCAAGGCAAAGGCGTGCTCGGCCACCGCGTGCGGCGAATAGGCCGGCACCCGGGTCACCGCGATGCCGTGCTGGCGGCAGGCCGCCAGATCCACGCCGTTGTAGCCGGCGCAGCGCAAGGTCACCAGCTTCACCCCCGCTGCCGCCAGCTTGGCCACCACCGCCGCGTCCAGCCTGTCGTTGACGAAGGGGCAGACCGCGTCCACGTCCTGAACCAGGCCCACGGTGTCCAGATTCAGGCGCGGTTCGAAAAACTGCAATTGATGATGGTGGCTTTGATTGGCGGCCTCCAGCGCGTGGCGGTCGTAATTCTTGGCGTCGAAAACGGCAATGCGCATGCTGCGGCTCCTGAATGCGGATGGATGAGACCACTATAAAGCAGCTCTTCTCCCAACTAAAAGCCTAGCGTGCAAGCAACTCCGGCCCTCACGGGCGGGAACGGAAATGCAAAAAACCCGAAGCCGTTTGGCTTCGGGTTTTTTAACTTGGTTGCGGGGGCAGGATTTGAACCTACGACCTTCGGGTTATGAGCCCGACGAGCTACCAGACTGCTCCACCCCGCGTCTGATCTGTCTGCTGTGTTTCGTGCAGAGGAGCGAACTATACCCCGCCCCGTTTTTCTGGTCAAGCGTTTTGGGAAAAAAGATTTTTGATGCGGGGAAAGTTCGCACCAAGACGATTCATACTTGTTAACAGTTGATCTTTACTACCACACACCTGATCAACAAAGACCGTCTAAAGTGAACTCAAGGTCAGCGCAGTCGTTCTCCCCGAGCGATTGCGGCCCGAGAAGTCAGCCGCCTGTCTGCCAACAGGCGCTGCCGATGCGGGCGCGATCTTGTGCATTTTGGAAGACATTGCCGCTGCGGTTTCGACTGCCAGCGAAGCCGCAAAACAAGCAGCCGTGTCTTTCCTCCTAAGTGTTCATCACGGAACTTCAGGGCCGCTTTTGCGGCCCTTTTTTTTGTCTATTCGCCCGAGATCCGCTTCAAAGCGCGGCCATGGCCACGGCGGCTTCGCGGCGCATCTTCCGCCTATACAGCAAGGTCATCAGGCACAGCCCGCCCATCACGCCGTAGCTGATGAAGGGCGCCACCAGCAGAAAACGCTCTACCGGCCAGGTCCAAGCCAGATAAGCGCGCCCGCCTGCCTCCAGGCTCAAACCCAAGCCCCACCACAGCGTCATTTGCTGGATGGCGCGCCTGAAGCCATCCGCGCGCCATAGTTGTTCGAACCGCTCCCGCCCCTGCTCCGACTCCCGCGCCAAGGTCGCCCGCGCCAGATAGAAGACCAGCGGCCGGCGCAGCGCCAAGGACAGCAGAAAGCCGCAGCCGATCAAACCGGTGATCAGGGACTCGCGCAGCAACAGCAGGCGCGCGTCGCCGCCCAGCAGCATGGCCAGCAAGGACAAGCCTATGCCCAGCAACACCAGCAGGCTCAAAGCGTCCACGCGCCGGAAACGCAACAGCTCGATCACGCTCCACAGCACCGGCGGCAAGGCGGAAAACATCAACGCGCCGGCTTCGCCCCAGCGCGGCTCGCCATAGCGGTAGCACAACCAGGGCAGCAGGAAATTGACGATGATTTCCAGTATCAGTTTTGCGCGTTTCGGCACGGCGCCTCCGCCTTCAAATGCAAAAAGCATGAACAATTTGCATCGAAACGTCAACTGCCTGACTTGAGTTTTTCGCAGGGGGAGAAAAAGGACGGGCCAAAAACAAAGCCCCGCATTTTGCGGGGCTTCATCTGTAATCTGCGCAATGGAATGGACAAACGCAGGGGAGTGGCATCAGGCGGCCGCCTGAATGAAGGCGTTGGCGGGATACAAGGCGCTGGCCAAGCCCAAGGCGGACTTGAAAGTCACTTCAAACATCTTGCCAACCTGTCGAATGCTGACCACTTCGTAATGCATGGTAGAGCCGCTGTCCTTGTGCTCAAGGATTTTGTAGCCGGGTTTCAGTTGAGAAATTTTCATGATGGTTCATTCCTTTTTCTTTTTTTTGGGTTGTTCAAAATTCATTTCATCTAGAGACATACCATATTTTCAAAAGTTCCGCCAGCCGGACGAGAATGTTTCGCATTTGGCTTGCAGTGAATGTAACAGCCTCAGATGACAGCCCGGTGAAGGTTTCGGGGCCGCGAAATGACGCGGCCCCTGCATGCCAATATGACAGCAGGGGCCGCGGGACCCAACTAGTAAAAAGAACAGTCAGGATTAGGAACTACCGGCTCAGCCTATGCGCATGCCCGGCTTGGCGCCTTGATCGGCGTCCAGCAGGAACAGGCCTTCGCTGTCGTCCTGGCCGGAAGCGCAGACGATCATGCCCTGCGACACGCCGAAGCGCATCTTGCGCTCGGCCAGATTGGCCACCACCACCACATTGCGGCCCACCAGTTTTTCCGGCTCCTGATAAGCCTTGCGGATGCCGGAGAAGATGTTGCGCTTCTCAAAGCCCATATCCACGGTGAACTGCAGCAGTTTGTCCGAGCCTTCGACGAAGTTGCACTCCAGCACCTTGCCGATGCGCAGGTCCAGCTTGGCGAAGTCGTCGATCTTGATGGTTTCGGCCAGCGGCTCGTATTGAGCGGCGGCCGGGGTGTCTGCGGTGGCTTGCATATTCTGTTTGTTCGCTTCTATCAGTTTGTCGATCAGCACCGGGTCGATGCGCTGCATCAGGTGCTGGTAGGCGTGGATCTTCTTGCCCAGCAGCAGGTTGGCGGCGTCGCTCCAGGCGAGCGGCGCCACGTCGAGGAAGGCTTCCACGCCTTCGGCCAGCTTGGGCAGCACCGGCTTCAGGTAAATGGTGAGCAGGCGGAAGGCGTTGATCAACACAGTGCAGACTTCCTGCAAGCGCGCGTCCTGGCCTTCCTGCTTGGCCAGTTCCCACGGCTTGTTGGCGTCCACGTAGGCGTTGACCACGTCCGCCAGCGCCATCACGTCGCGCAGCGCCTTGGCGTATTCGCGCGCCTCGAAGGCGGCGGCCAGTTCATCGGCAGCGGCCTGCAGCTTGGCGAGGATGTCGCCGTCGCTAACCTGGCTGGCCAGCATGCCGTCAAAGCGCTTGGCGATGAAGCCGGCGGAGCGGCTGGCGATGTTGACGAACTTGCCCACCAGATCGGAATTCACCCGCGCGACGAAGTCGTTCAGGTTCAGATCGATGTCTTCGATGCGGCCGTTCAGTTTGGCGGCGATGTAATAGCGCATCCACTCCGGATTCAGCCCGCAATCCAGATAGCTCTTGGCCTGGATGAAGGTGCCGCGCGACTTGGACATCTTCTGCCCGTCCACGGTGAGGAAGCCGTGGGCGAACACGCCGGTGGGCGCGCGCAGGCCGGAGTAGTTCAGCATCGCCGGCCAGAACAGCGCGTGGAAGTACAGGATGTCCTTGCCGATGAAGTGGTACATCTCGGTACGGCTGTCCTTGCCGAACCACTCGTCGAAATTCAGGCCGCTGCGATCGCACAGGTTCTTGAAGCTGGCCATGTAACCGATGGGCGCGTCCAGCCACACATAGAAGTACTTGCCCGGCGCGCCGGGGATTTCGAAGCCGAAGTACGGCGCGTCGCGGCTGATGTCCCAGTCCTGCAGGCCGCCGGAAATCCACTCGTTCATCTTATTCAGCGATTCCGGCTGCAAATGCGGCTGGGTCGCGCCGTCGGCGCGCACGCTGCTGCCGCCGGTCCATTGCTTGAGGAAGTCGGCGCACTCGCCCAGACGGAAGAAATAGTGCTCGGAGGTTTTCAGCACCGGCTTGGCGCCGGACACCGCCGAGTACGGGTTCTTCAGTTCGGTGGGGTTGTAAGTGGCGCCGCAGACTTCACAGTTGTCGCCGTATTGATCCTTGGCGCTGCACTTGGGGCATTCGCCCTTGACGAAGCGGTCCGGCAGGAACATCTGCTTTTCCGGGTCGAACAGCTGCTCGATGGTGCGGCAGGCGATCTTGTCGTCGGCTTTCAAGGCCAGATACACCTGCTCCGCCAGCGCCTTGTTCTCCGGGCTGTTGGTGCTGTAGTAGTTGTCGTGGCCGATCAGGAAGCCCTGGGAATCCGCCAGGTGCAGTTCGCGCACGCTGTCCACCAACTGCTCCGGGGTGATGCCCTGTTTTTCCGCCGCCAGCATGATGGGGGCGCCGTGGGTGTCGTCGGCGCAGACGTAATAGCATTCGTGGCCGCGCATCTTCTGGAAGCGCACCCAGATATCGGTCTGAATCTGTTCCAGCATGTGACCCAGATGCAGCCCCGCGTTGGCGTAAGGCAGTGCGCTGGTCACCAGAATCTTGCGTTTGCTCATTAGGATTGTTCCAAAGGTGCGATCTGAAACGATCGATTATAGAGGCAGTCGCCCCCGGCGGTCACGACGGATATCCGGGAAACGGCGGCCATCAAGACAAAGCCCGGCCGCGCATGCGGGCCGGGCTGTGCCAGCGGGGACGGGTTCGGGCTCAGGAAGCCTGATTGGCCAGTTCCGGCTGCTTGGCCTCGGCCTGCTTCGCGCGCTCCAGCATGGCCCCGCGCACGGTGCGGCGCGCCACCTGCACATAGGCCAGCGAGAAGGCCAGCGACAGGCAGGCGAAGCCGAGCATGCCGGCCTGCTGGTAAGCGATGCGGAACAGCTCCACGCCCAGCGCGTAGCCGGCCATGGACAGCATGCTCATGCTGGCGGACACCGTGCCCTTGCCGGCGGCGTCGCAGGACATCAGCGCAAAACGGTAGAGCACGCCAAACGCCAGGCCTTCGCCGAAAGCCATCAGCGTCATGCCGGCCACCATGAAGTATTGCGGATGCGCGGACAACAGCACGCCGGACAGCATCAGGCTGAGGCCGATCACGATGGGCCACATGCCGATCAGCGCGGAACGGCCCAGCGGCCAGCGGCCGGCCACCAGCACCAGCGCCAGATTGCCGGCGATCAGGCCGCCGAACACCGGCAGCTGCATCAGGCCGTATTCCAGCGCGCTCATGTGCAGATCATTCACCAGCAGCACCGGCGACATGGCGATCCAGCCCATCAGCGGCAGCGCCAGCAGCGGGATGCACAGCGCGGACAGCACGAAGCGGCCGTTGCCGAACACTTTCAGATAATCGCGGCCCATCTGCGCCAGCGGCAGTTTCTCGTGGCTGGGCTGGGTGGTTTCCGGCATTTTCCAGATCAGGCCCAGCAAGGCCAGGAAGGACAGCGCGGCGATCAGCAGGAAGCTGGTGCGCCACGGCGCCAGCTCCATCAGCGCGGCGCCGGCCAGCGGGCCGGCCAGCGGCGCGATCAGCGCCACATTGGCCATCAAGGCGGTGACCTTGACCGCGGCTTTTTCTTCAAAGGCTTCCTGCACCGCGGCGTAACCGACGGCGTTGATGAAGCACAGGCCAATGCCCTGCAGCAGACGCAGCGCGATGAAGGCCTCGATGGAGTTCACCAGATAGGTGGCCAGGCAGGTCACGGTGAAGTAGGCGACGCCGAACAGCAGCACCGGCCGGCGGCCGATGCGGTCGGACAGAGGTCCGGTCAGCCAGGACAGCAGCGCGCCGCCCAGCAGGAAGGCGGTCATGGACGCCGGCACCCAGGAGGCGTCGACCAGGAATTCCCGGGTGACCGCCAACATGGCCGGCTGCACCATGTCGTTGCAGATGTAGACGGCGAATTCGAACAGAACCAGGGCCAGCGGAAACAATAGATTGGAACGGCTAAGCTTTGCGTGTAGAGCGGACATTAGGGAGATGCAGCCTTTCTGAGACCGGCAAGCAGCGCGCTTGCCCATGCGGCCGGACGGACAAGGGCCAAATAAAGCGAAAAAGGGGCGCAATTGTACCTGCAGAAAGCCTGTCGCGCAAAGCAATTTTTGCCACAAACACAATAAAAACAGCAATTTGCAACCCAAACACCCCACACCCCGCCAAGCAAAGACGAGACGAGCGCGCAGGCGCCGGCCAAGCCATCGTTGATCGCTCCGGCTCGGCGCCACGGCGCGATTGATAGAAAAACAATCAATAAGCTTATGCTTATTAATATGAGTAAAGCGCGGGGAATATCGGTAAAATCGCCGCTTTTCGCCGTATTCCCCCGGCGCGGCCGCGCGGGCTCCCGCCAGCGGCGCCCCGCCGGGCGAAGCTTTTTTATCAGGATTCCAAGCTCGTCTGACCTCGCTCAAAATGCCGACGCCGCGCCGTCGCTACGCTGAGCCCAGCTCGCCGCCCCACCCCAAAACCCGCCCCTGCGCTTTGACGCCAAGCCGGCCCGGGCGGCCAGCGGAACCTGACGACAAAACCAATAGATTAAGGGGTTTCCCATGACCTTGACCGTCATCGCCACGCTAGCCGTCACGCTGGCCTTGTTGGCGCTGCTGTGGCAGCAGCAACGCACTCACGTCTCCTTCACCAAGCGGGTCTTCACCGGCCTGGTGCTGGGCGTCGCCTTCGGCGCCGCGCTGCAATGGCTGGCCCAACCCGGCTCGCCGGCGCTGGCCGCCTGCCTGGAACTGTGCGAAATCATCGGCTCCGGCTACGTCAAGCTGCTGCAGATGATCGTGATCCCGCTGATCATGGTGTCCATCATCGCCGCGCTGTTGAAGCTGGAAGGCGGCTCCTCGCTGGGCAAGATCAGCGCCGCCACCCTGGGCGTGCTCTTGTTCACCACCATGCTCGCCGCCGGCGCCGGCATTCTGATGGCCAATCTGTTCGGCCTCAGCGCCGAGGGTCTGACCGCCGGCGCCGCCGAGGTGGCGCGCGGCGAATCGCTGGTGAAGAACCTGAGCACGGTGGAGGACTTGTCCTTCAGCAAGCTGGTGCTGGACTTCCTGCCGGCCAACCCCTTCCTGGACATGACCGGCGCGCGCAAGACCTCCACCATCGCGGTGGTGATCTTCTCCGTGCTGATCGGCCTGTCCGCCACCGGCATCGCCCGCAAAAAGCCCGAGCTGTTCGCCAGCTTCAGCCATTTCATCGCCGTGGCCCAGGCCATCGTGATGCGCATGGTGACCCTGGTGCTGCGCCTGACCCCTTACGGCGTATTCGCGCTGATGACCAAGGTGGTGTCCGGTTCCAGCTGGGCCGACATCGTCAACCTGATCAACTTCGTGCTGGCTTCCTACGGCGCGATGCTGCTGATGTTCGCCGTGCACCTGCTGCTGGTGGGCCTGGCGGGCGTCAATCCGCTGCGCTGGACTAAAAAAGTGATCCCGGTGCTGACCTTCGCCTTCACCTCGCGCACCAGCGCCGGCTCCATCCCGATGAACGTGGCCACCCAGAACAAGCTGCTGGGCATTCCGGACGGCATCGCCAACTTCGCGGCCTCCTTTGGCGCCACCATCGGTCAGAACGGCTGCGCCGGCATCTACCCGGCCATGCTGGCGGTGATGATCGCCCCCACCGTGGGCGTCAATCCGATGGACCTGCACTTCATCGTGCCGCTAATCGCCATCATCACCATCAGTTCCTTCGGCGTGGCCGGCGTTGGCGGCGGCGCCACCTTCGCCGCGCTGATCGTGCTGTCCGCGCTGGACTTCCCGGTGGCGCTGGCCGGCCTGCTGATCTCGATCGAGCCCTTGATCGACATGGGCCGCACCGCGCTCAATGTCAGCGGCTCCATCACCGCCGGCACCGTGACCAGCCGTCTGCTGGGCCAGACCGATATGCAGGTGTTCAATAGCGACCGCGAGATCAATCTGGACGAAGAAATGGCTTAACAAGCGGCGCGAGACTCCGCCTTGAAAACCGCCTGGGAATGCCTATTTACAACCTGTAAATCCAGCATACTAGGCGGTTTTTCCATTAAAGCCGCCAACTGCCCCACAATGCGGCACAGCAACAACCCGGACGGGAACACACTATGAAAATCGTCATCATCGGCGGCGAAGCCGCCGGCATGAGCGCGGCGGCCAAGGCGCGCCGTAGCGCGCCTCAAGCCGAAATCGACGTCTACGAGATGTCCGAGGTCATTTCCTTCGGCGCTTGCGGCCTGCCCTACTTCGTCGGCGGCGAGTTCGACGAGCCCGGCTATATGGCCGAATTCAGCGTGGAAGACTTCGCCAAGCGCAATATCCGCGTGCACACCGGCCACCAGGCGCTGAGCATAGACCCCGCCTCCAAGCGGGTGCGCGTGCGCCGGCTGGCGGACGGCGAAGCCTTCGACGCCGCTTACGACAAGCTGATGATCGCCACCGGCGCCAGCGAAATCCGCCCGCCGCTGCCGGGCCTGGACTTGCCGGGCGTGCATACGCTGCGGGTGATGGAAGACGGCCTGGCGCTGCGCGCGGCCGCAGCCCGCGAGGAAGTGCGCGAAGTCGCCATCATCGGCGCCGGCTTCATCGGCCTGGAGTTGGCCGAAGCCATGGTCCGCCTGGGCAAGCGCGTGCGGCTGATCCAGCTGGCGGAACGGGTGATGCCGGACGCCTTCGACGCCGAAATCACCGGCCTGATGGAGCAGGAGTTGCGCGAACACGGCGTGGCCTTGCACCTGTCCGAGGCCGTCACCGCGCTGCGCGGCGACGGCGCGGTGCAAAGCGTGCTCACCGAGCGCGGCGAATACCCGGCCGATCTGGTGGTGCTGAGCATAGGCATACGCCCCAACACCGCCTTCGCCGCCGACACCGGCCTACAGCGCCTGGGCAACGGCGCCATCGTGGTCAACGCCTACGGCGAAACCAGCCTGCCAGACATCTACGCCGCCGGCGACTGCGCCGCCGCGCCGCATCAGCTGACCGGCCAACCGGTCTACGTGGCGCTGGCCACCGGGGCCAACAAGCTGGGCCGGCTGGTGGGCGAGAACCTGGCCGGCGGCCGCCAGGCCTATCCGGGCACCCTGGGCTCCGCCGCGGTGCGGGTGCTGTCGCTGGACGCCGCGCGCACCGGCCTGTCCGAAGCCCAGGCGCGCGCCGCCGGCTTTGATTGCCAAAGCGTGCTGGTCAAGGACAATAACCACACCAACTACGTGCCGGGCCAGGCGGAAGTCCACGTCAAACTCTGCTACGAAACCGGCAGCCGGCGGCTGCTGGGCGCGCAGATGATAGGCCGCAACGGCGATGTGGTGCACCGGCTGGATGCGCTGGCGGTGGCCATCGCCAAGGGCGTCAGCGCGCGCGAACTGGGCATGATGGACTTCTGCTACGCGCCGCCCTTCGCCCGCACCTGGGACGTGCTCAACGTCGCCGGCAACGTGGTCAAATAAGCCAGGCCGGCAGCCCCCGCCCGCCCGCGCCGATGCCAGCGCGGGCAAGTTGGGGTAAACTGCCGGACAGCCAAAGATTCAACGGATGTCCTCCCCATGCTCTCCAAGCTCACCCGCCTTTTCCAGTCCTCACCGGGAACCGAAAACAGCATGTCACTCAGCGATGCTCAAGTGCTGGAAGCCGTGTCCAGCCTGATCGACGACAACACCGGCAAACCCTTCGTCGCCGCCAAGGCGGTGAAAAACATCAAGATCAGCGACGCCGAACTGTCGCTGGACGTGGTGTTGGCCTATCCGGCCAACAGCCAGCACGAACCGGTTCGCCTGCGCTTTGAAGCCGCGCTGGCGCCGCTGGCCGAGCAACGCAAACTCAGCGTGCGCGTGGGCAGCCTGATCACCAGCCACTCCGCCCAGCGCGGCGTGCCGCTGCTCTCCGGCGTCAAGAACGTGATCGCCGTCGCCTCCGGCAAAGGCGGGGTGGGCAAATCCACCACCGCGGCCAACCTGGCGCTGGCGCTGTCCGCGGAAGGCGCGCGCGTCGGCATCCTGGACGCCGACATCTACGGCCCGTCCCAGCCGCTGATGATGGGCTTGCAGGGCCAGCGTCCGGAAACCCCGGACGGCAAAAGCCTGAAGCCGCTGGAAAGCCACGGCGTGCAGACCATGTCCATCGGCTATCTGGTGGACGCGGACCAGGCCATGGTCTGGCGCGGCCCCATGGTCAGCCAGGCGCTGCAACAGCTGCTCAACGACACCCGCTGGGACAATCTGGACTATCTGGTGATCGACATGCCGCCGGGCACCGGCGATATCCAGCTGACGCTGTCTCAAAAAGTGCCGGTCACCGGCGCCGTCATCGTCACCACTCCGCAAGACATCGCGCTGCTGGACGCGCGCAAGGGCGTCACCATGTTCCAGAAAGTGGGCATCCCCATCCTGGGCATGGTGGAGAACATGGCCATCCACGTCTGCTCCCACTGCGGTCACGCCGAACACATCTTCGGCGAAGGCGGCGCGGCGCGGATGGCGGCGGACTTCGGCGTGGACGTGCTGGGCTCCCTGCCGCTGGACATGGGCATCCGCCTGGCGGCGGACGGCGGCACCCCCACGGTGGCGGCCGACCCGGACGGCAAGGTGGCGGAACTGTACAAGGCCATCGCCCGCAAAGTGGCGGTGAAGGTGGGCGAGAAAGCCCAGGACTTCTCCGGCAAATTCCCCAAGATCGTCATCCAGAACAACTGACAAACGCATCATGATCGCGATGTTCGACTCCGGCCTCGGCGGCCTTTCGGTATGGAAGGCCGTGCGCGCCGCGCTGCCCGGCTGGGGCATCACCTATCTGGCCGATCAGGCCTACTGCCCCTACGGCCAACGCAGCCACAGCGACATCGCCGAGCGCAGCGTCAGAATGGGCCGCTATCTGCAAGAACAAGGCGCCACCCTGCTGGTGGTGGCCTGCAACACCGCCACCACCGCCGGCATCGCCGCCATGCGCCGCGAGCTTTCCATCCCGCTGGTGGGCATAGAGCCGGCGATCAAGCCGGCTGCGGCCATGAGCCGCACCGGCCGCATCGCCGTGCTGGCCACCCAGGCCACGCTGCAAAGCGAGCGGGTGCGCAAACTGCTGGACACCCACGCCGGCCACGTTGAAGTGCTGCGCCGCGTGGGCGCGGGCTGGGTGGAGCAAGTGGAGGCCGGCGAGCTGGACAGCCCGCGCACGCGCGAACTGGTGGCGGCCGTAGTGCGGCCGCTACTTGACGAGCGCATCGACCACATCGCGCTGGGCTGCACCCATTACCCGTTTCTGGAGCCGCTGATCCGCGAACTGACCGGCGACGGCATCGCCTTGTACGACCCGGCCGAGGCCATCGCCCGGCGCGTGGCCTCCTTGCTGCCGGACGCCGCGCCCGCCGTCGCCCCGGCCTACCGCTTCATCACCACCGACGCCGACAGCGCCGGCATGCGCCGCATCCTGCCGCTGCTGATAGGCGCCGACCACCCGGTTGAATCCCTGCCTCTGGAGCAAGCCCAATGATTCCACGTCTATCGCGCCTGTTGGCACTGGCCTGTCTGATCGCTGCCCCCGCCGCCTGGGCCTTGCCGCAATGCTCGCTGGTGGCGGTCCAAGTCAATCAGCAAGCCGGCAACAAGCTCAACCAGAACGAGCTGAGCGCGGTGCTGAGCCAGTTGGGCAAGAACGGCCAGCTGCCGGCGCAATTCATCAACAAGCGCCAGGCCAAGAACGCCGGCTGGCAGCCCGGCCGCAGCCTGTGGAGCGTGCCCGGCCTCAACGGCAAATCCATAGGCGGCGACCGTTTCGGCAATTACGAAAAACGTCTGCCCAAGGGGCAATGGCAGGAAGCCGATCTGAACTATAAAGGGGGCAAGCGCGGCGCTTACCGCATCGTGTTCTCCGGTTCCGGCCAGCGTTTCGTCACCGTAGATCACTACAACCGCTTCATCGAGGTGCCACCATGCCAGTGAAAGTTTGCGAACTGCACCACATCAAGAGCCTGGACCAGCTGTTTGACGAGCTGAGCCGCCAGTTGCTCCTGCCGGCCCACTTCGGCCGCAATCTGGACGCGCTGTACGACAGCCTGGCCAAAGACGTGACGGGCCCCTTCGAGATCGTCTGGCGCGAAACCGAGGAAGCGCGCAAGGCGCTGGGCGTGGACCTTTACGCCACCATTCTGGAAATTCTGGAAACCGTGGCCGAGGAACGCGGCGACGTCACGCTGGACATCCACCACTGAAACACCGGGCCGCCGCCGCAAGGCGCCGGGGCGGCCCTTCATCCCGATGGCAAGTTCATCATCATTCGTTTCCGCAACACACACTCCGCTGCGAAATTCAAGACTCGAAATACAACAAAGACAAGCGTTCGCTAATTCACTATAATCCCACCCCTAAATAGGTCAACAACTGTCCTACAACTGGCAGCAATGCCAATAAAATCAAACAACAATAACGTAGGCAGGCCACTACATCGGCAACCTTGACACACACGAAGCGGCTGCTCCCTCCACCGGACCGGCGCCGGCATTGTTTCATTGCGAACTTGCCGTGTTGTTATCAAAACGCTCTCAAATACAGGTAGGAACTTCTCAATGCAGTCGAAAAAACTCACAGGGCTGATCCTCATCGGCCTGGTGCTGGGCATCATCACCGGCTATCTCTATCGCGAGAACGCCGCCAGCGAAGCCGACATCAAAGCCTTCGCCAGCAATATCTCCATCCTGACCGACATCTTCCTGCGCCTGATCAAGATGATCATCGCGCCCTTGGTGGTGTCCACCCTGATCGTTGGCATCGCCAAGATGGGCGACGCCAAGACCGTGGGCCGCATTGGCGGCAAGACCATGCTCTGGTTCATCAGCGCGTCCTTGATGTCCCTGACCTTGGGCCTGATCATGGTCAACCTGCTCAAGCCGGGTTTGGCGCTCAACCTGCCGCTGCCGGACACCCACGCCACCAGCGGCATCCAGGCCGGCGCGCTGTCGGTGAAGGACTTCGTCACCCACGCCATTCCCAAGAGCGTGTTTGAAGCGATGGCCACCAATGAGATTCTGCAGATCGTGGTGTTCTCGGTGTTCTTCGGCTGCGCGATGGCCGCTTTGGGCGACCGCGCCAAGCTGCTGATCGACACCATTGACGTGGTGGCCCACGTGATGCTGAAAGTGACCAGCTACGTGATGCTGTTCGCGCCGCTGGCCGTGTTCGGCGCCATCGCCGCCACCGTGGCCAAGGAAGGCCTGAGCATCCTCGCCACCTACGGCAAGTTCATGGCGGAGTTCTACCTGTCCATCGGCATCCTGTGGGGCCTGCTGATCCTGGCCGGCGCGATGTTCATCGGCCCGCGCGTGCTCAAGCTGATGGGCATGATGCGCGAACCGCTGCTGCTGTCCTTCACCACCGCCAGTTCCGAAGCCGCCTACCCCAAGACCCTGGAACAGCTGGAGCGCTTCGGCTGCTCCAACAAGATCGCCAGCTTCGTGCTGCCGATGGGCTACTCCTTCAACCTGGACGGCTCGATGATGTACTGCACTTTCGCCGTCATCTTCATCGCCCAGGCTTACGGCATCGATCTGACGCTGGCGCAGGAAATCTCCATGCTGCTGATCCTGATGCTCACCTCCAAGGGCATGGCCGGCGTGCCGCGCGCCTCGCTGGTGGTGATCGCCGCCACCCTGGCCCAGTTCAACATTCCGGAAGCCGGCCTGCTGCTCTTGCTGGGCATCGACCACTTCCTGGACATGGGCCGCTCCGCCACCAATGTGGTGGGCAACTCCATCGCCACCGCGGTGGTGGCCAAGTGGGAAGGCGAGCTGAAAAAACACTGAGCATGGTCTGCTCCGTTGAACGCGCCGCCCCTCCGGGCGGCGTTTTTTATGGCTAGCTGCGACAAGGCTATTGACAGGTAATCCCTTGCCCAATAGAATGCCCCACTCTGAGTCGGAGAGGTGGCAGAGTGGTCGAATGTACCTGACTCGAAATCAGGCGTACGTGCGAGCGTACCGAGGGTTCGAATCCCTCCCTCTCCGCCAGACCAAGCAATTAAGCCCTTGAGAAATCAAGGGCTTTTTTGTTTTGTTCTTCCGCTTCTCCCCCGTCCCGTTTGCGCCTACCATTACAGCCTTCCGCACCTGTCCAAGCCGCCGCCGCATGAATCATCTGGTCAACTACGTCAACGCCATCCTGAACGCGCCCTCCCCGCGCCGCGCGCGCCTGGACGGCTCAAGCCGGAACCGTTGGACGGATCAGGGTTATACGGTCGTTGCAGAGCAGTCCACCTATGTTTTCGACGATGGCGCAATGATCCAGCGGACGACGGAACAGGACGATTACCCGGCCGAGGCCGCCTGCGCCGAGTGCTGGATTCGTTACGAAGTCGTCCGCCAGCCGCCCGGCGACGCCATCCAGCCCGGCCATATCAGCTTCAACAGCACCTGCCGCGAAGCTTTCTGGCGGCGCTACTTCTCTCCGGAGCCGCCGGCCGCGCCTGCTTGCAGGCCTTGCCCCCCGCCAAAGCCGCTGGCTTGACCCTCCATCCCCAATCAGTAACAATCGCCGCGTGCCGCCTCATTCTGCGGTATTTGGGTGTAGCAGCTCATAAAGCCATAGCCTCGCCATAGTCCCCGCCTTATCAAAGGCAGGCGCTGGCGGGGAGGCGCATTCGTGCGCCTGCCGGAGCTATGGCCGGTCTGCTACCCTCGTCATTCGCCTGCCGTACCCGCGTAGCAGCGAAGGCAGGCCCAGCCATAGGAGCCTTCCGATGACGCACCAAACCCGGCGCTATCGCGCCCTGCTGTCTCCCTCTCTTCCCCTGAATACGCTGCTCTCCGAATTGCGCCCGTTCAACAGCGTGGCGCCGGCCTCGCTGAAACGGCTGGAAAGCCGGCTGTACGCCCGCGAACAAAGTCTGCGCAGCGCCATACGCGACCTGCGCAAGGGACACGAAAGCCTGCGCGCGGTATTGGCGCTGCTGGAGCAGGCCAAGGAACAACCCTGCCCCTGCAATGTGCTGCATCTGACGCTGGCGCCGGCGTAGCAGTGCTTGCAACACGGCCTGGACGCGCTGCAGGCGCGGCCTTGAAAGTGCCCGCGCAGGACTGACCCCGCGGCAGCGCGCGCGTAAGGCCACGTCCGGAAACGCGCCGTTTCAATGTTAATACTGTCTTTGGAATGGGCTGCGCGCGCGAGTACACTGCGGGGCCTCGATTCGACGCGGCGGCGCGGCAGACGCGCCGCCGGCGTCGTTTATCAGCCTCTTAACAGCCGAATCGCCAAACCCATGACTCTGCACAAACGAATCGCCCCTCTGCTGCTGGCCTGCGCGCTGGCGCTGCCCGCCGTCGCCCACGCCGCGGATGAAAAACTGATGCTGTCCATCGAAGACGCGCTGAACAGCGATCTGGCCAAGGAAAAGCTGGACCCTAACATCGCCTTTCGCTTTGCCCGCGGCGGCAAAGGCAAGGTGCTGGGCGAATGGGTGAGCAATAAAAAGACCAATAGCTTCGGCAAGGACAACGCCGCCGCCTGCCAGCGCGCCTTCATTTCCGCGCTGCTGGAGTTCCAGGAGCGCGCGCGCAAGGAAGGCGGCTCCGCCGTGGTCAATATCCGCAGTTATTACAAGTCTGAGGAGATCAGCAACGCCAAGGAGTATATGTGCGGCAGCGGCTTCTTGATGGCGGGCGTGGCGCTGAAGGCGCAAGTGCTCAAGTAAGCCTGAAGCGGGGCCTCAAAGCCCCGCGCGGGAGAACACCAGACAGGCGTTGGCTCCGCCGAAACCAAAGCTGTTGCACAGCACGCTGTCCAACTGGGCCGGCCGAGCGTGCCGAACGAACGGCAGGCCGGCCAGGCAATCGTCCAGCTCGCCGTATTGCGGCGAGGCGGCGACAAAGCCATGGCGCATCATCTGCAAGCTGAAGATGGCTTCCATTGCGCCGGCCGCCGCGATCGCGTGGCCGGTCAGGCCCTTGGTGGAGGAGAAGGCGGGCACGGCCTCGGCGCCGAACACGGCCCGGACGGCCTCGATTTCGACGCGGTCCCCTTGCGGCGTGCCGGTGGCGTGGGTATTGATGTAGTCCACCCGTTCCAGACCGGCGTCCGCCAGCGCCAGCCGCATGCAGCGCTCTGCGCCCGCGCCGCTGGGCGCCACCATGCTGTGTCCATCGCTGCAGGCGGCGTAACCGGACAGTTCGGCGATGATGGGGGCTTTGCGCGCCAGCGCGTGTTCCAGCGCCTCCAACACCAGCACGCCCGCGCCGCCGGCGATGACGAAGCCGTCGCGGTCCGCGTGATAAGGACGAGACGCGGTGTCCGGCGTCGACGCGTCGCCGTCGGCCAGCACGCCCATCACGTCGAACAGCACCGCGGATTGCCAGCTCACTTCCTCCGCTCCGCCCGCCAGCATCACATCCTGTTTGCCGAACTGAATCTGTTCGAAAGCGTAGCCGATGGCGTGCGCGGAGGTGGCGCAGGCGGAGGTCACGCCCAGGCTGAGCCCCTGGACGCCCAGATGGGTGGCCAGATTGGCGGATACGGTGTTGCCCATGATCTGCGGCACGTAATAAGGCGTCAGCCGGTGAATGCCGCGGCTGGCCAGAATCGCCATCGCCTCGCTCAGCTTGGCCGTGGAGCCCACACCGGAACCGACGACCAGGCCGGTGCGCGGGTGTTGCAGGACGGAAGCCGGCAGCCGCGCATGGGCAATCGCCTGCTGGGCGGCGTGCCAGCCGTACAGGGCCGCGTCCGCCATGAAGCGTTGCAGCTTGCGCGGCGGCAAGGCGATGTCGTCGCGGCGCGGCGCGCCGGCCGCCCGGCTGTTCATGCCGAGCTCGGCGAAATCCGGCCGCGCGGCGACGCCGCTGCGGCCGTTGCGCAAGGCCGTCAGCGCCGTTGCCTCATCGTTGCCGATGGGGCTGGCCAGACCATAGCCGCTGACGACGACGCGACGCTTCATGTTCAAGGCGCGATCTGGTTGGCCGACGCCTGGATCTCTTGCACCATGATGGAGACCCAGCGGTTGTAGTTGGGGTGGATCAGCACGGTGCCTACCGGCGCTTTTTCCGCGGCGCCGCTATAGTTTTTGTTCTCGCTCTTGGTTTCCACGTTCAGGTTGTTGGCGGACAGGTATTTGACGCTGTAGCGGTCCGCGCCGTAGCTGATGGCCACCTTGGCCTGATGCTTGCCGCGCACGTCCAGGCTGGCCAGCAGCTTGCCTTCGCCGTCGGCCACCACCACCCAGCCCTTGCTGCCGGCGCCGGCGATGATGGCGCGACGCAGCATGTCCGCGGTCATCGGCTTGCCGTCCATGCGCGCCACCAGTTGGTCGGTCACGTCGCGCACCGGCACGCTGGCCGGCGCGGCCTGCACGGAAACGGCGGTCATCGCCAAAAGCAGGGCTGCAATATAAGCGCGTAGTTGACGCATGTTTTCTCTCCTGGCCGCTTTAACCGGCCTGTTTCAAAATCAGGGATGTGTTGATGCCGCCGAAGGCGAAGTTGTTGCTCATCGCGTATTCGACATCGGCCCGGCAGATGGCCCCGGTCAGGTAGTCCAGTTCGCCGCAGGCGGGGTCCACCCGATCCAGGTTCAGCGTGGGCGCCAGCCAGCCTTCACGCAGCATTTCCACCGTCAGCCACACTTCCAGCGCGCCGCAGGCGCCCAGGGTGTGGCCGAAATAGCTTTTCAGCGAGCTGATCGGCGCCCGCCCCAGCACGGCGGCGGTAGCCTGGGTTTCCGCGATGTCGCCGCGGTCGGTGGCGGTGCCGTGGGCGTTGACGTAGCCTATCGCGCCGGCGGACAGGCCGGCGTCGTCCAGCGCCAGCCGCATCGCGCGCGCCATGGTCGGCGCTTCCGGCTGGGTGATGTGGCTGCCGTCGGAATTGGTGCCGAAGCCGCAGATTTCGGCATAGATGGCGGCGCCGCGCGCCAGCGCGTGCTCGCGCTCCTCCAGCACCAGGGTGCAAGCGCCCTCGCCCACCACCAGGCCGTCTCGGTCGCGGTCGAAGGGCCGCGGCGTATGCGCCGGCTCGTCGTTGCGCTGGCTGGTGGCGTACAAGGTGTCGAACACCGCCGCGCCGCCGGCCGACATTTCCTCCGCGCCGCCGGCTATCATCATGTCGCAGCGGCCGAAACGTATGGTTTCGTAGGCGTAGCCCAAGGCCTGGCTGCCGGAAGTACAGGCGCTGGCGGTGGGAATCACCCGGCCGGTCAGGCCGAAGTACAAGCCGATATTGACCGCGGCGGTGTGGCTCATCATCTGGATGTAGCTGGTGGAGGTGACGCCGGCCATGGAGCCGGTGGCCAACATCTGGCCGAAGGCCTGTATCGGCGCCACGCTGCCGGACGAGGAGCCGTAGGCCACGCCCATGCGGCCGTCCTTGATGCAGGGGTCTTGCAGCAGGCCGGCGTCCAGCAGGGCGCGTTCGGTGGCGCACACCGCCATTTGCGCCACTCGTCCCATCGCGCGGGACATCTTGCGCGGATAGTGGGCCGGCAGCGCGAAGTCGTCCACCGGCGCGCCCAGGCGGGTGTTCAAATCCGGAAAGCCGTCCCACTCCGGCATGGCGCGCACGCCGTTGCGGCCGGCCCGGATCTTGGCCGCGATGGCGGGCCAGTCATGGCCCAGGCTGGTGATGCCCGCCATGCCGGTGATCACGACGCGGCGCATCAGACAATGCCTCCGTTCACGCCTATCACCTGGCGGGTGATGTAGGCGGCGCCGTCGGACATCAGGAAGGCCACCAGGGCGGCCACTTCCTCCGGCCGCCCCACCCGGTTCATCGGCACCATTTTCAGGGCCTCGTCCACCGGAGCGCCTTCCAGGATATCGGTGTCGATCAGGCCCGGCGCCACGCAGTTCACCGTGATCTTGCGGCTGGCCAGTTCCACCGCCAGCGCCTTGGTGGCGCCGATCAAGCCCGCCTTGGCCGCGCTGTAATTCACTTGCCCGCGGTTGCCCATCACGCCGGAGACGGAGGACAGGGTGACGACGCGGCCGCCGCTGCGGGCGCGGACCATGGGCATAATCAGCGGATGAGTCACATTGTAGAAACCGGCCAGCGAGGTGTTCACCACCAGGTCCCAGTCTTCGCCCTCCAGCGCCGGGAAGGCGTTGTCGCGGGTCACGCCCGCGTTCAGCACCACGCCCCAGAACGCGCCGTTGGCGGCGATGTCCGCTTCGATGGCCGCGCGCGCGGCCTCGCGGTCGTTGACGTCGAATTGCATCAGCGTCGCCGCCGCGCCCTCCGCGCGGGCGGCCGCTGCCACGGCCTCCGCTTCTTCACGGCGGCTGCGACAGTGGATGGCCACGTCGAAGCCGTCTCTCGCCAGTTGCAAGGCCACTGCCCGGCCTATGCCCCGGCTGGATCCGGTGATCAGGATTCTTTTTTTCATTGTGCGCTGCTTTCCTGCAGAAATAAGGCGAAATCTTCCGGTTCGAACACATTGATGGTGGCCTCGGCCAGCCGGTCTTCGCCGCAGGCGATCTCGCACAGGAAGGACCCCATGCCGGACTCGTCGCGATAGACCGGGCTGGCGGTCACCCGCAGCGGCCGCCCGGCGGCGAACGCCGCGCAGGCCGGCTGGTAACGACGCGTGCCCAACAGCACGCCCTGCTTGACCGGCAGCCCCGCCTGGCGCGCCGTCAGGCCCACCCAGGCGGCCACCGCCTGGGCCATCAGTTCGATGCCGATGTAGGCCGGCATATCGCCGGCGGCGTCCGCGTACCATGCCGCCGCGTCCGGCGTGGCGAGCGCCTCCAGGCCTGCGCTGTCGTAGCGTTGCACCGCCTCCAGCAGCAACATGCCGCCGCGGTGCGGCAAGACTTCGGTGATAGCCGGTAACATCATGCGTGTTCGTTCTCGTCCGTCGCTGTTGCCGCCAGCAACAGCGACACGTTATTGCCGCCAAAGGCGTAAGAGTTGCTCATCACCAGCGGCCGCCCCGCGGGCAGCGCAGCGCCGGCTTGCGTCAGTTTCAGCGCCGGCAGGGCCGGGTCCGCCGCGCCGTCCCAGAAATGCGGCGGCAGCCGGCGCCGGCTGTCGCTCAGCACCAGCCAGCCGAAGCCCAGCTCGGTGGCGCCGGCGGCCCCCAGCAGGTGGCCGACCAAGGGCTTGGTGGAACTGGCCGGCACGCCGTCGGGAAACACCCGCCGCATCGCCAGACTTTCCATTTCATCATTCTTGACGGTGGCCGTACCGTGCAGATTCACGTACCCCACCTGGGCCGCCTCCGCGCCGGCCATTCGCAAGGCCCGTCGCATCGCCTCCTCCGCGCCGCGGCCTTCCGGGTGCGGCGACGACATATGCCAGGCGTCGCTGCTTTCGCCGTAGCCCAGCAAGGCCACCGGGCCCGGCTCGCGGCTGGCGATGAACAAGGCGGCGCCCTCGCCGATATTGATGCCGCGGCGTCGCGCGCTCATCGGCTGGCACAAGACGGGACTGACGGACTCCAGGGCGGCGAAGCCCTGCCGGGTCAGCTGGCACAGGCTGTCCGCCCCGCCGCAAATCACCGCGTCGCACAGCCCTTGCGACAACAAGCGGGCGGCGGCGGCCACCGCCTTGGCGCTGGAAGAGCAAGCGGTGGAGACCACATAGGCGACGCCGTCCAGCCGCAACAGCTCGGCCAGGAACAAAGCCGGGCTGCCCATTTCCTGCTGTGCGTAATCGTAGCGCTCCGGCCGCGCCTGCCCGGCCGCCTCGGCGGCGACCGCCAGCTCCGTCTCCAGGATGCCCGAGGTGCTGGTGCCCAACACCACGCCGATCCGATGACGCCCGTAACGCGCGGCCAGCGCCTCCACGCGAGCGCGCAAGGGCTCCAGCGCAGCCAGGAGCAGCCGGTTGTTGCGGCTGTCGTAGCGGGCCAGCTCCGCCGGGATCTCCGGCAGCGCGCCCGCCACCCGGCCCACCACCGCGCCGGCCTCCTCGCACATGCCGCCGCAGTCGCCGGCCAGCAAGCGCCGGTGGATCTCCGGCAGCTCGCGGCCCAGCGCGTTGATCATCGCCAATTCGTTCAGATAAACCGTCATTGAGCCTCCGCCTCCGGCGCCATCGCCGCCAAGGATTCGATCTCCAGCGTCATGCCCAGTTGCGGCAGCCGGACGCGCCGCCCCTTGGGCGTCGGCGCGTCGATCAGCAGGGTTTGATCGCCGTTCATCAGCCGACGCTGGCCGTCCGCCGCGTGCAGCCACCAGGCGGGCGCACGGCCGAAGCCGTCCAGAACGGCGGCCTCGGGCAGGTGCAGCCATTGCGCCAGGGCCAGCATCGCCGGCCCCTGGTCGCTGACCCGGCGGCCGAACGGCGAGCTCGCGCTCCAGCGTCGGCCATCCCAGCCGGCGCTCAGCAAGGGCTGGCCCAGCGGCGACAAGGCCGCCAGCGACAGCCGCTGCCCATCGGCCTCCAGCTGCAGCAAGGACAGTTCGCGAAAACCGCTGCCGCTCGCCGTCACCAACTGGCTGGCGTTATAAGTCTCGGCGGGTTGCCGCAGACAGTAGGCCGGGGTTTGCGGCAGGCGGACGCAATGGCCTCCGCCGGCGCAAGCGGCGAGCAAGAACAGCAGGGGCAGCAGTTTCAACATGACTCGGCCCTTCCCGCGTCCCCGGTCTTGAACAGGGTCACCATAGGCGCCAGCAGCACCGCCAGGCCCACGCCGATCAATTGAGTCAAACCGAAGCTGCTGACCGCGGGGGTGGCGCTCGCGGCCAACAAGCCGAAGGACAGCAAGGTGGTCAAGGCCGACAGCCCCACCGCCAGCAACGCCGCCTGCTGATGATGACGGCGGCCCTCCTCCACGAAGATCGCGTAGTCCACGCCCACGCCCAGCACCATCAGGAAGCCGAGCACGACGAAAAGATTGGCGCTCACGCCCAGCCAGCCCAGCGCGCCCAGGGTGAACAGCACCGCCAGGCTGACCGGAGCGGCCAAGAGCAGCGCGCGCCGCCAGCCGTAACGGCGCTGCATCAGCGCCACGATGGCCAGCAGCGACAACGCGAACATCAGCGTGGAGGCCTCGCGGAACTGGCGGAACAGTTCGGACACGCTGGCGGCCTTGTCCACCAGCGTGACGCCGTCCAGCCCTTGGGCCGCTTGCCGCAAAGCGTCCAGCTTGCGGAAATCGCCCGGCATCACCGCCATGCGCCAGACGCCGTCGTGCCGTCCCAGCCACAGGTGGCGCAGCGGCGCGGCCAGCGGCTGAGCCAGCAGCGTTTCCGCCGTCAAGGACGGCCCCGGCCGCGCCAGGCCGGCCAGATAGCCGCCGGCGATCTCGTCGCGCACGCCCGCGTCCTGCAGCACTTGCCGGCCGGCGCGTCGCATCGCGTCTTGCAGCAGCGCGTGGTCGGCCTGTTGCCGCTCCGGCGGCGGCAGCAAGCTGGACAAGGATTGATAGCCTTGCAGCTGGCCGGCGCTCACCAAGGCGTCTAGGCGGCCGTCCAACTGCCGGCCCAGGCGCAGCAAGGCGGCTTCGCTGGGTGCTTCCAGCAGGAAGAACTGGCGGCTATTGCCCTGCCCCGCCAGCTCTCGAATCAAGTGTTCCTGCGCCAGCAACTCAGCCGAGGGCCGAATCAACTGATGCACATCGTCGTCCGCCTGCAATCGGGCCAGCCCCGGCAGCGACAGCGCGCCCAGCGCCAGCAAGAGCGCGGCCAGGCGGCGGCCGCGCATGAATTGGCAGTAACGGCCGAAAGCGCGGCCTATCGGCGGCAGAATGCCCCGCGCCGACGCCGGCGCGGCCTGACGCACAAAGCAAGGCACGCACCACAGCACGGTCAGATAGGCGCCGACCAGGCCGGCGCTGGAGAAGAAGGCGATCTGGCGCAGCCCCGGAAACGGCAGCAGAGCCAGTGCGCCGTAGCCCAGCAAGGTGGTCAGCAGCCCCATGCGGATGGCCGGATGAATGGCGGCCAGCGCTCGCTCCACGTCCCAATCCGGCCCGTCTTGCAACTGGCTGGCGAACAGATGGGTCGAGTAGTCTATCGCCACGCCGATCAGGCTGGCGCCCATCACCAGGGTCAGCAAGTGCAACTGGCCGTACACCGCCAGGGTGGCGGCCACTGCCGTCAGCGTGCCCGCGGCGATCACCGCGCCGGACAAGGCCAGATGGCGCAGCCGGCGGAACACCAGCAACATCAGGCCGATGACGGCCGCCATCGACACGCTGCCTATCCTGTTCATTTCCGCTTCGGCGCCGCCGCGCGCCTCGCCGGCGAACAGCACCGCGCCGGTGGCGGCCAGCTGGCCGCCGCCGGCGTCCGCCAGCGTGCGCAGTTCCGCCACTTCGCGGCTCAGGACTTGCTGCAGCGCCGGATCGTAAGCGTCGCCGTTCAAGGGCGCGCTCAGCAAGCGCCAGGACACGCCGTCTCGCTCCGTCGCCAGCCAGCCGTCCTTGATCTGCAACGACGACTTGGCCATAGGCAGCGCGGCCAACACATTGCCGAACAGGCCGAAGGGATCCTCCGCCAGCGGCAGGCCGAAAGCGCCCTGTCCCGGCAGGCCCAAGCGGCGCAGCAACAGGGTTTCCAGATACGCTTGCGGGTTTTGCCGCAGCCCCTCGCGGTCGGCGTCGGTCAACAGGCCGTGGCGGTAAGGGGCGTAAGGCCGCAACAGGCGCGCCGGGTCAAGGTCGCCGATTTTCCCTTGCACCGAGCGCAAGACCGGCAGGACGCGCAGCCGGGCGGCCGCCTGTTCCGCCAGGCGGCTGGCCTGGGCCGGATCGCGATGCCCCACCATCACCACCAGGCGCTCGCCCGCCTTGGCCGCCAGTTGCGTCAAGGCGCGCTCCACCTCGGGTTGGCGCGCGTCGTCCGGCAGCATCGCCAGCATATTGGTCTGCACCGGCAAGGGCCGCCCCAGATAGGGCAGCAGCGAGGCCAGGCATAGCAGCATCAGCGCCAGCCAGCCATAAAAGCGCTTGCGCATCAACGCCCTCCCAGCAAGCGGCTTTCCTCGGCGCTCAGCGGGCTTTGCGCATCAATCCGGCTGAAGCGGATCTGCGTGCTGTCGCCGCCGGGCTCGGTCAGCGACACGCGTTCCAGCTGCGCGGCGCCGGCAAGCTCCACCGCGCCCAGGCCTTTTTGCAAAGGCCCCGGCTTGGGCTTCAGCAACAGGGTCCAGGCGGCGGGACTGCCCTTAGCCTCCACCGCGAAGTGCTGTTGCAGCAAATTCCTGTCCCCGGCCAGCAAGCCGCGGAACAAGCCTTCCACCGAGCCGATGCCGGGGATGTCGCGGCTGGCCCGCTCGCGGCGGCTGCCGTCGGGCAGCAGTTCGCTCACGCCCTTGGGCGTCATCACATAGCCCAGTTGATACGGTTTGACGATGGACCAGATCACGCCGTTTTCACGCGACAACACCATGCGTCCGGACAACTGCAGCGGCTTTTTCAAGGCGGCCATCTGCCGGCTCTGCGCGAAATCCGCGTGCAAGACCGAGTTCGCCGCCAGCTTTCTGGAAATCTGGCTCAGCAAATCCTCGGCCTGCGCCAGCGGCGCAAGCCCAGCCAGCAAGAGCGCCAGCAAGCCGCCTGCGCGGCGCGTCCACGGTTTCAACATCGTCATTCCTCGCATGGGATGCCCAGTTTGTTCCACAACACCGCCGGCGTGACGAACTGCAGCGCCATGTCGTCGGCCAGGTCCAAGGCCACTTGCACGGTGTGGCCCTGAGTCAGTTTTTCGCCGCTGAGGGCGTCGCGCAGTTGGTAAACCACCTTGAGGCGGTTTTCGTATTCCGTCAGTTGCGCGCGCGCGATCACCCGCTGACCGTAGCGGGCCGGGCGCACGTATTTCAGATAGCACTCGGTCACCGGCCAGGCGTAGCCGGAATCGCGCATCTGCGGGTAGTCGTAGTCGAAGCTGCGCAGCAGCGCGGTGCGCGCCAGTTCGAAGTACTTCACGTAATGACCGTGCCAGGCCACGTGCAGCACGTCCACGTCGTGGAAGGGAATCTCGATTTCGATCTCCGCCGCCGGCAAGGACGCGGCCGCTTTAAGGTCCGCCGTCATCAATACAAGCTCCAGGCGCGTTGCTGAATCCGCTCTATCGCCAGGCGCAGTTCGCCGTCCTGACGGCGGTCCTCGTCCAGGAAGGGGGACAGCGTCTCCAGTTCGGCCACGAAATCGCCCAGCGCCGGCGGCAGCCGGCTGATATCCAGTTCGCCGGATTGCCGCCGCAAGCGCACGCCCTGCGCCGCCGCCAGCGTCAGGCAGGCCGCCACTTGTTCGGTCAGCTGCAACACGCGCAGCGCGTCGCGGGCGGCGATGGTGCCCATGCTGACCTTGTCCTGGTTGTGGCATTCGGTGGAGCGGGAGAACACCGAGGCCGGCATGGTCAGCTTCAAGGCTTCCGCCGCGCAGGCCGAGGCGGTGATCTGCACCGCCTTGAAGCCGTGGTTGATCGCGGCCCGTTCGCCGCGCGATCCGGACAGATTCTGCGGCAGGCCGTGGTTGTAGCGGGTGTCCACCAGCAGCGCCAGTTGCCGGTCCATCAGGTCGGCCAGATTGGCCACCGCGTTCTTCATGCCGTCCATGGCGAAAGCGATATGGCCGCCGTAGAAATGGCCGCCGTGCAACACCCGCTCCAGGTCCGGATCGATGATGGGGTTGTCGTTGGCGCTGTTCAGTTCGTTCTCGATGTCGCGGCGCAGCCAGGGCAAGGCGTCGCGCAGCACGCCGATGACGTGCGGCGCGCAACGGATGGAGTAACGGTCTTGCAGGCGGATCTGTTCGCGCGCTTCGCCGCCGTCGTCCAGATCGGCGTAGATCCAGGCGGCCACCTGGTTCTGGCCTTCATGCGGCTTGACCGCGAACAGCTCCGGCGCGAAATGGCCGCGATTGCCTTTCAAGGCCAGGCAGGACAGCGCGGTCAGCCGCGCGCTCAGCCGGGTCAGGTATTCGGCGCGGGCGAAGGCCAGGCAGGCCAGGCCGGTCATCACCGCCGTGCCGTTCATCAAGGCCAGCCCTTCTTTCGGCGCCAGCGTCAACGGCGGCAGGTCCAGTTCGGCCAACACCGCCGCCGCCGGCCGCACTTGGCCCCGGTAGCGCGCTTCGCGCTCGCCGCACAAGACGGCGGCCACATAGGACAGCGGCGTCAAATCGCCGCTGGCGCCCACCGAGCCCTCGGCCGGAATCAGCGGCAGCACATCGTGCCGCAGCAAGGCGGCCAGTCTTTGCAGCAATAGCCAGCGTACGCCGGACACGCCCTGGGACAGGGAGTTGAGCCGGGCCAGCAGCACCGCGCGCGTGGACGCTTCGTCCAGGTAGTCGCCCAGGCCGCAGCCGTGGTAGCGCGTCAGATGCAGCGGCAGCTCCGCCACCAGCGCGGCGGGAATCGTCACCGTGCAGTTGTCGCCGTAACCGGTGTTGACGCCGTAGACTTCGCCGCCCTCGGCCAGCAGGCCGGCCAGGAAGGCGGCGCCGCGTTCGATGCGTTCCGGAAACGCGCCTCCGGCCAACTCCACTTGCACTTGTCCCTGCGCCGCCGCGCACACGTCTTCAATCGTCAAACGTCCGGCGCCCACGCTGAGCGCCTCCTTGCTCTTCATCACTACGGACTCTTTCTCGCCGCGCCACGCGGCAGCTGTCGCTTCCGGCTAAGCGCGCCAGAAATCGTAAAAATTGAACCATTGCAGCGGCGAGCGCCGCGCATGCCAGGCCAGGCGATCGGCGTAACGCTGAATCGTCCACCGCAGGGCCTCGCCGCGCTCGCGGCGCGGCAGGCGGAGCCGTTCCTCGAACGGCTCCAGCGTAATGTGGTAACGCCGCTGCCGTTTGAGGCAGAACAGCAAATAGACCGGACACTCCAGCAGGCTGGCCAGAATCCACGGCCCTTCCGCGAAGGCGGCGGAGCCGCCCAGGAACTCGGCGCGCTGCACTCGTCCGTTGTCGCTGGCCGGGGTGCGGTCGCCGACGATCACCACCCACTCGCCGTTGTCTATCTTGTCCTTGAGCAGGATGGCGGTGTCCACGCCCATGTCCTGCACCTGGATCAGGTTGACGGCGTAGTCGCCGCTGGCCGCCGCCAGCAAACGGGAAAACCGCGCGGCGTGCCGGGTGTAGACCACGGCGTTGACCCGGCGCGCGCCGGCCGCGTGTCCCAGCGCCCGGCACATTTCCAGATTGCCCAGGTGCGAGCCCACCAGCAGCGCCCCGCGCCCGCTCGCCAACAGCGCCCGCATATCGTCGCTGCCCGGCGCCGCCACCGCCTCCGGCGGCAGGCCTCCGGCCCAGGCCGCCATTTTGTCGGCGGCGGCTTCGGCGAAGCTGTAGAGATGGCGGTAGACGTCCAGCGCGCGAACGGGCGACGGATCGCCGTCGGCGGCGCGCGCGCGCCGCAGAAAATCCCTTGAGGCAACGCGCGCGGCGCGGCCGGTGAGAAAGAAATAGGCGACGATGGGATAGAGCAGCAGCCGCACCGAGCGCGCGCCCAGCAGGCGGTAGAAGCCCAGCAGGATTTTCATGCCCAGCAGCGAGCCGCGCTCCGCGGTGGCCGCCCAGCTCATGCGCGCGCCTCGCGCCAGCGACGGCGCAGCAAGCGCGGCGCGCGCGGCAGCATGCCCAAGGCCAGCCGGGTGTGCATCAGGCTGATGCGGGCATTGTCGCGCAGGGCGTCGAAATGGGAGAGGCCGCCGCTCGGATACGTCACCCTGGTCGGCAGGTTGAGCACCGGCGCGCCGGCCCAATGCAGACGCACGATGATCTCGATGTCGAAATCCATCCGCCGCGGAATGCGGGTTCGCCGCAGCAAAGCCTCCGTCGCCGCCAACGGGTAGCAGCGGAAGCCGCACATGGAATCGGCGATATCGAAGGACAGCGTTTCAATCCAGACCCAGAAATGGGTCAGATAGCGGCCGTATAGACGAGCTTTGGGCACGCTGGCGTCGTACAAGGGACGGCCGGCGATCACCGCGTCGGGCCGCTCCGCCGCCCGCGCCAAAAAACGCGGCACGTCGCTCAACGCGTGCTGACCGTCCGCGTCCACTTGCAAAGCGTGGCTGTAGCCTTCTCGGTAGGCCAGCCGCATCGCATGCATGACCGCGGCGCCCTTGCCGCCGTTGCGCGGCAAACGCAGCAGACGCACCCAGGGCTCCGCGCGCGCCAGCGCCTCCAGCGTCTGCCGGGTGGCTTCCTCGCTGCCGTCGTCCACCACCCAGGCAGGCACGCCGTAAGGCCGCAGCCGCTCCAAGACTCCGCCCATGGTGGAGCCGTGGTTGTAGCAGGGAATGATCAGACAGGGACGGAAGCTCATTGCGCTTGCATCCGCAGCCGGCCGGAAGACATTTTCCGGCCCGCCACTTCATAGACGAAATTCAGGCGGCCATTGGCCGCGTCCAGTTGCAACACCAGTTCCAAGGCGTCGCCCGGTCGGACGATGCCGGTGAATTTGATCTGATCCATGCCGGCGAAAACGCCGGCGCTGCCCAGGGTCCGGGCGGCGATGCGCGCCGCCCAATGCAGCTGCACCACGCCGGGCAGTACCGGGAAGCCGGGAAAATGGCCGTCAAAGCAGGCCGCGTCCGCCGCCAGCGGGATGGACACGCGGCAGGCGTCCTCCGTCTGTTCCAACACGGAATAAGGGGGCGTGAAAGCCTGCGAGGGGGTCATTGCGCCAATACCTTCCAATTCAAAACAATCCCGGCATCGCCGCTCGGTCCGGCTTGCCGCGTTCGGTCTGCGGCAGAACATCGACAAAGCGCCAGCGACGCGGCAACAGCACCGGCTCGTACCAGGCCGCCAGATAGCGCCGCAGCGCCTGCTGCGTCGCCAACTTGCCCAGGGCGGCGAGTTGCGCCCTCCCCTGCGCCGACAGCGCGACGACGGCGCACAGCGTGTCGCGCCGCGCCGGCAACACCAGCAGCGCGGCGGCGTCCAGCCACGGATGATCGGCCAGTCTTTGTTCCTGCTCGCCCAGCGACAGCCTTTTTTCCGCCAGTTTCACCACGCGATCGCGCCGGCCTTGCAAGAGAAAGCGGCCGTCCGGCAAAAACTCGGCGGCGTCCGACGCCAGCCAGGGCGCGTCGTCGGGCAGGAAGGGCGACACGATCCGCAACGCGCCTTCCTCGCCGACGGAGCAGCGCACCGAGGGCAGCGGCGTCCAGGCGCGGTCGCCGTCGCTTTGACGGCGCCAGGCCACGCCGCCGGTCTCGGTGCTGCCGAAGATCTCCAGCGGCGCCTGGCCCCCGGCCGCGGCAAACGCCGCGGCGGCGTCGGCCGGCAGCGGGCCGCCCGAAGACACGCACAGCCGCGTGCGGGACAGCAAGGCCGGCAGATCGATCAGCTCGGGCAGCCGCGACAGCTGCGCCGGGCTGCCGATCAGGGTCACCTCGCCCAAGCCCGCGGCGGCCTCCAGCAAATCCTCTGGCAGGAAATGCGGCGACACTTCGAAGACCCGGCCGGCGCTCAACGGCCACAGCAGACGGAACAGCAGTCCGTAAATATGATGATGCGGCACCGTCGCCAGCACGCAGGCGTCGCCGGCTTGCGCGCCGAAACTGCGCTCCAGCACCGCCACCTCGGCCGAGAGCTGCCGCAGGCGCTTGACGATGGACTTGGGCTCGCCGGTGGAGCCGGAGGTGAACAAGGTCAGCCGGCAGCGCTCGCCGTCCAGCAGGCGCGCCGCTGCGGGCGCGCCCGGCGAAGCCATCCGCGCCCGCAGCGCGGCGTCGTCCAGCGCCTCGTCGAAAGACTCCGCCAGCCCGCTCAAGGTGGCGGGCAAGGCGTTGTTGGGCACCATCGCCTCCGCATCCGCGCGCCAAACCGCAAACAGCGCGACGGCGAACAGCCAGGCGTCCGCGGCGATCAGCGCATAACGCCGGCCGGGTTCCAGCGTGGCGGCCACGCCGGCCACCGCGTCGCTGAAGTCGCGCCACGTCAAGGGCCGCCCGTCGCGCAAAGCCGCCACCCTGTCCGGGTCGCGGCCGCCGATCAACACGCTCTCCAGAGCCAGCGCGCTCATGCCCGCGCCTCGGGAAAGCGCCAGCGCCGATACAGCCATTCGACGGCGAACAAGGCGCCCATCAACAGATAAGACGCCAGGCCGTTGTACCAGAGCCAGAAGTCCTGCCCCGCCGGCAAGGCGGTGTACAGGGCCACCGCGGCGTTGAAAACGAAAAACCCGCACCAGACGCGGGTCACGCGCCGGGTGTAGGCCACGCCTTCCGGCGGCAAGTCCGGCGTGATCTGACGGGCGAAGCGCTCAATCATCGTGGGCGAATGACGCAGCGAGTGGGCGAACACCCACAGCATGGACAGGCTGATGAACGCCGGCATCAAACGCAATAGCAAGGCGCTGCCGGTCAGGGCCACCAGGGCGGACAAGACGATCATGCCCAGCAAGGCGCCGCGCTGGGCCGCGGCCAGGTCTCGCCACAGCGCGCGGCTTTGCCGCCGGTAGCGCAGCAAGAACAGCAGCAGCAAGGCGGCGCCCACCGCGCGGGGCGGAAAATATTGCAGGCCCAGAAAAACGGCGAGCGGATAACAACAAGCGCCCAGCGCCGCCAACAGGCGCGTCGCCGGCATCTCAGGCGGCCAGCAGCTGCTCGACCGCGGTGATCACGTCATCCACGGTCCGCACCGTTTTGAAGCCATCCGGCTTGATGCGTTTGCCGGTCAGTTGCTGCAGCTTGATCGCCAGGTCCACCGCGTCGATCGAGTCCAGCTCCAGATCGACGAACAGATTGGCCTCCGCCGTCACACGCTCCGGCTCGATTTCGAAAGTGTCCTGCAGAATGATCCTCAGTTCATTCAGAATTTGCTCACGGGTCATTCTCATGCTTCCTGTTGCGTTGCGACAAAGCGAGCCAGGCTGGCCACCGAGGCGAAATGCGCCTTGGTGGCGGGATCGTTGGCTTCCAGCTTCACCTGGTATGTCTTTTTCAATGCCACGCCCAATTCCAGCGCGTCGATGGAATCCAAGCCCAGTCCTTCGCCAAACAACGGCGCTTCGGCGTCGATATCCTCGGCGCCCATGTCTTCCAGTTCCAGGGCCGAAATGATCAACAACTTGATTTCATGTTCCAGCGCACTCATGTCCAGCTTTCCTTCCTTGCCAATGTTTGGCTGAAATAATCTTGCAAGGCCTCGCTCAAACGGCGGGAGGCCAGCGACGGCTGCGTCTCGGCCGGCAACAGTTCCGCCAGGGCCAGCGGCCGGCCGGTGTCCAGGCCGAAGTCGAAACGCCGCGGCGGGATCTGATGCCAACGCTTGTCCTTGGTCAGCGTGGACGGGCTGCAACTCAGTGTCACCGGCAGAATGGGAGCCTGAGCCGCCAGCGCGATATGGGCGGCGCCGCGTTGAAACTTGAGTTCGCGCCCGGGCACGGTGCGCGTTCCCTCCGGGAAGATGAGCAGATTGTCGCCTCGTCGCAGCGAGGCGGCGCAATCCGCGATCAAGCTCCCGGAATCGTCGTTGCGGATATAGCCGGCGGCGCGCACCACGCCGCCCAGAAAGGGGCTGTCCCACAGCGCGGCCTTGACCACGCAATTGGCGTTGGGCATGCGGGCGATGATCGCCACCACATCGATCAGCGTCGGATGATTGGCCAGCACCAGCGTGCCCCGCGCCTGTTCCAGCCGCCCCTCGCCGCTCATGCTCAGCCTCATGATGCCGCTGAGGCGCATGAAGCCGATGAACAAGGCGAAAGCGCGCTGGATGATGGCCCGCGCCAGCCGCTGGCGGCGGCCGTTGCGATTGGGCACCAGACGCAAGGCCGGAAACACCACCAGCGTCAGCAGCAAAGCGCCCTCGCTGAACAAGGAGAAGGCCAAGGCCGTCATCAGCAAGCGCCAGCCGTAACTAAGCCCCCTCACGGCTCAGCCTCCAGCCGTTCAGTTCCAGCTGCGTCCGTCTGCCGGCCAGCCCGTGCGCCAGCCAGGCCGGCTGCGGCCAGCCTTCCGGCGCGCGCGCGCGCGCGTCCTGCCGCAAACTCCAGCGCGGCGCGCCGGCCCGCAGCAGCAAGGCCAAGCCCTGGGGTTGGTCCAGTGCGTCGTCGGCGCCTTGATAGAACGGAAGCAGGGGCAGATCCGCGAACAGCAGCAGCACCGGTTGCGCGGGGTCTTCCGCCGCCGTCAGCGCCGCCTCCAGCAGGCCGTAGCCCAATGTGCGTTCTCCGGCGGCCACCGCCGTCGCCGCCGACTCGTCGCGCCGCAACAAGGACAGCGTGCCGGCAATCGCGTTATGCACGGAAAGCCCGAACACCGTGGGGGAAACCGGAGAGTCCGCCGCGATGTCTTCCAGCATCAAATGCGTGCGGTTGACCTCGCCGTGGCGAGAGGCGAACACCAGCTTCGCCGCCGGCGCGTCCGCCGCGCACGCTTGGGCCAAATGCAGACAGATGCGCGCCAGCGGACTCAAGCGCCGCCGCTGCGCCGCGTCGACGAAACGGCAGTCCGGATACGCAATGGGCGCCTCGGCCGCCTGCAACGGCCGTTGCGCCCAGTCGGCGGCCGACTCGCGGCCCGGCATCCAAGCCGCCCAACGCTGTATCGCCAACGTCGGTTCGCCGCTCATTGTCACTTCCGCCATCCACAAGCCTGTCAATCAAAAAAAGGAGCGTATTCTAAATTGTTCACACTCAGCCAACAAGCAAACAAGCATACGGCATTAAACAATGGTTACGAATCCGTCCCATTTTGTCGCAAGCGCAACAAAAACGCACCCGCGGAATTAAACGGCCGGTTTGATCGCCACCGCGTTGACCAGCGTTTCCTCGCGCTTCTGCGGCACTTTGAAGCCAAACCACTCCAGCGCCCCTAAGTCCGGCCGGCTCCACCACAGATAGGGCATGGACACGCGCGCGGCCGGCAGCTCGAAACCGGCTCCGCGCAACAAGCCCAGGTATTCGTCCGCGGTTTTCTGGATGTCCATCGGATGGCGGAACAACAAGCGGATAGGCAGCGAGTGGATGTAGCGCTTGGTCGATTCGGCGAACAGCAACACCCCGCCCGGCTTCAGCACCCGGAAAAACTCCCGCATCGCCGCCTCCTGCTCCACCAGATGATGGAAGCTTTGATGGCAATACACCATGTCGAAGCTCTCGTCGGCGTACTCCATGCGCGAAGCGTTGCCGAAGGCCAGCGTCACTGCGCTCGAGCAACGATCGGCGGCCGGACGCGCCCGCTTCTCGATGTCCGGGTCCGCGTCCAGCGCCACGATCTCGTCCGGCGCGAATCTGCGGGCCAGTTCGTCAAAGGAATGTCCAAACCCGCACCCCACGTCCAGCACCCGGGCAAACGCGCGCCGCGGCGGCATCATCCGCTCCAGATCGTTCAGCGCGCGCCGCAGCACATGCACTTTCCAGGTGGCCGTATTCAGGAACCAATTGCCAAAACGCGTTTCTTCAACAAACGGAAAAGTATTCTGCATTCTCAGATTCAAGCAAGGTATCCAACAAAAGCAGCCAGCCTCTCGCCCCAGGCCCCATCGACTCGGGCAAAAGGAAGGGCGCGCTCGCCGCAAGGACAAAAAACAGCCGCCAAGGCGGCTGTTGTCGCACTCAATCAAACCGGGGGAACTACTGCAACAAGTCGCCCGCCTCCGACTTGGGCGAACGGCTCAGCAACTCCTGCACCACCCGCTGCGGATCATGCCCCTGGTAGAGCAGGCCGCAGACCGCGGCGGTGATCGGCATGTCCACTTCCAGCCGCTCCGCCATGGTCAGCACTTCGCGGGCGGTGGCCACGCCTTCGGCGACATGGCCCAGCTCCTGCAGCGCTTGCTGCAAGGGCTTGCCCTCGGCCAACTTCAGGCCCACCTGGCGGTTGCGCGACAGCGCGCCGGTGCAGGTGAGGATCAGGTCGCCCATGCCGGCCAGGCCCATCATGGTGTGCTGGCTGGCGCCCAGCGCGGTGGCCAGGCGGGTGATTTCCGCCAGCCCGCGGGTGATCAGCGCGGCGCGGGCGTTCATGCCGTATTCCAGGCCGTCGGCCACGCCGGTGGCGATGGCCATCACGTTCTTGACCGCGCCGCCCACTTCCACCCCCACCAGATCGGCGTTGGCGTACAGACGCAGCAAGGGGCTGTGCAGATCGCGCGCCACTTGCCGGGCGAAGGCTTCGTCGTCGGAGGCGACGGCCGCCGCCGCCGGCAAGCCCTGGGCCACTTCGCGGGCGAAGCTGGGGCCGGACAGCACGCCACAGCGGTGGTTGGCCGGCAGTTCCTCGGCCACAACTTGGTGCGGCAGCAGACTGGAGCCGGCCTCGAAGCCCTTGCAGGCCCACAGCAGCGGCGGCAGTTGCGAAGACAGCGCGGTCAGCGCCCGCAAGGTGGGCCGCAAACCGGCCATCGGCGTGACGATGAGGATGAGTTCGGCGTCGTGGATGGCGCGCGGCAGTTCCGCGGACAGCTTGAGCGCGTCCGGAAACGGGCAATCGGGAAGATAGCGCTGATTGACGCGCTTGGCGGCCAGTTCGGCCACCTGGTTGGCGTCGCGCGCCCAGAGCGTGACTTGATGGTGACGGGCGAAGGCGATGGCCAGGGCGGTGCCCCATGCGCCAGCGCCCAGGATGGCCAGTTTCATGCGTAGCCCTTACAAGCCCCAGAGGTCGGTAATACGAGCATAGCCGATGCTGCCGTCGCGGTGGCGCACTTTGACCCAGCCGCCCTTGGGCGGCTCTTGCAGCTCCACCACGCCGTCCTTGGGCACGGTGTAGGCCAGCGGGCCGTCGTTGGCCGGCGCGGTGCGCACTTCCGCCTTGTCGGCGGTGATCAGCAGCCAGCGCTGCTTGGACAGCGCGGCGGCCGGAATCCAGGCGATGCCGCCGGTGGCGTCGCGCACCCGCGACCATTCCTTCTGGCTGCTCAGCACTTCCACCGGGTAATAGCGGCTCACCACGAACAGTTTCTTCGAGGTGAGCGTCGGCGCCTCGTACAGCGCCACGCCGGTTTCCTTCACCGAGCGAAACTCAAGTGCGGCGGCGCCGTGGGACAGCAGGCCCAGGCTCAGCGCCAGCGGATATACGAGGCGTTTCATTGCTTGCGTCGCCTCAGGCGTTGCCGGCTTCGGCCTGTTGCGCGCGTTGCTGCATGTACAGGGCTTCGAAGTTGATCGGGGACAACAGCACCGGCGGGAAGCCTGCGCGGTTCACTACGCTGGACACGGCTTCGCGCGCGTAGGGGAACAGGATGTTGGGGCAAGCCACGCCCAGGATGGGGTCGATGTCTTCGGTCGGCACGTTGCGGATCTGGAAGATGCCGGACTGGCCCACTTCGCACAGGAACATGGTTTTTTCCGGCAATTTGGCGGTCACGGTCACGGTCAGGGTCACTTCGTAGAAACCGTCGTCCAGCTGTTTGCCTTCGCTGGCCAGCTGCATATCGATTTCCGGCTGTTCTTGCTCCAGGAACACCTGCGGCGCGCTAGGCACTTCCAGGGACATGTCCTTCACATAAATTTTCTCGATGGAAAACGCCGGCTGCAGCTCTTGTTGTTCGCTCATCTCTTTGTCTCACACGGAGGCCGCTCGCAAGCGGCCGGTTTTGGAATGGTTAAAACAGGCCTGCATCATCGCACGAAAGCGGTTCAGGGCCAACCGCCCGCAAGCGCGCGGTTTGATCGCGGGCAAGCCGGCTCAATCGGCCAGCAGCAGGTCCAGCTTGCCGGCCTGGTTCAGCGCCACCAGGTCGTCGCAGCCGCCGACGTGGGCGTCGCCGATGAAGATCTGCGGCACGGTGCGGCGGCCGGTCAGATCCATCATCTTGTCGCGCTCGACCGGGTCCAGATCGATGCGGATTTCCTTGATCTCGGCCACGCCTTTGGCGGAGAGGATTTGCTTGGCGCGGATGCAATAGGGGCACACCGCGGTGGTATACATGGTTACAGGTTTCATCGATGGCTCTCGCGGAATCGGGCGCTCCGGCGAGGAGCGCGCAAAACCCGATAGTATACTCCCGCCGCGCGCGCCGAAACCGTCAATCCGCCACGTTCTTACTTGGACGCCTCGAAGCGGTCGATCAGATCGGCGACGATCTGGTCCATCGCCTTGCCCATCTCCGGCGCGCGCGGGCTGTTGACGATCACCGCCAGCGCCAGCCGGCGGCCGTCCGCGCCCAGCCAGTAGCCGGCCAGCGCCTTGACGTCCTTGAGGGTGCCGGTCTTCATCCGCAGCCGCGGCCCTTGCTCGGCGAAGCGCTTGCGCAAGGTGCCGTCCTCGCCGGCGATGGGCAGGCTGGCCAGGAATTCGCTGGCGTAGGGGCCGCGCGCGGCGTTGAGCAGCACTTGCCCCATCAGGCGCGCGCTCACCCGCTCCCGCCGCGACAGGCCGGAGCCGTTTTCCAACACCAGGGTTTCATCGGAAATGGCGTTGGCCGCCAGCAAACGCCGCACCGCGTGCTCGGCGTTGGCGCGGGTGTCCTCTCCGCCGCCGCCCTCCTTGCCCAAGGTCAGGAACAAGGTGCGCGCCATGGTGTTGTTGCTGTATTTGTTGATGTCGCTGATCGCCACGGTCAACGGCTGGGAATCGTGACCGGCCAGTTCGCGCGCGCCGGCCGGCACCCGCCCCAGCCCCGCGCCCTTGGGCCCGGCGCCGCCCAGCGCCTGCCACAGGGCGGCGAAATCCTGACTGGCGAAGGCGTCGTGGTCCAGCACGTTGACGAAGGTCTTGGCGCCGTCGCAACTGGGCGGCAAGGTGCCGCTGACGGTGACTGAGCGCACGTCGTTGGCGATGCTGACGTAGCGGCGCACGTCGGAGCAATCGTTCGCGCCGCCCTGGCCGCCGGCCTGCAGCTTGGCGTTGACGCTGACGCCGGCCAGCGGCGGGTCCAGCGCCACGCGCGCGCCGTCGGCGTCGACGTAGAAATTGAGCCAGGCCACTTTCAGATTGGTCAGATGGCTGTCCGGCTCCACGGTGAAGGCGCGGCCGGCGTCTTCGTCGAAGTCGCGGGCGCTGGACACGCCCTTGAAGGCGCTCTTGTCCAACACCAGCTTGCCGTCTATCCGTTGCACGCCGCGCAACCGCAGGCCGTACAGCAGATTGAGCAGGCTGTCGTTGTTGAAGCGCGGGTCGCCGGCGCCCAGCCAGTAAAGATCGCCTTGCAGCGCGCCGTCTCGCAGCGGAGCGGCGGACCACAGCCCGGTATGCCAGCGATAACCGGGCTTGAGCAGGTTCAGCGCGCTCCAGCTGGTGATCAGCTTCATGATGGAGGCCGGATTGACCGCGCTGTCGGCGCGATGGCCGGCCAGCGTCTTGCCGCTTTCCACCGGCGCGGCCCAGACGGCCACCTCCTCCGGCTTGAGGCCGTGCAGGTCCAGCGCGCAGGCCGGCCATGCCGACAGCAGCAGGCAAGCCGCCGTCAGGGTTTGTTTCGTTTTTGCTTTCATTGGGCGATCACATGTCTTGCGGATCCACGTCCAGCGACCAACGCAGGCCGCGTCCATGGCGTTTGGCCGCCGCTTCCACCTGCGGCAGCAATGGGTTCAAAAAAGCGTGCAGCGCCTGCCGTTGCGGCGCTTCCAGCACCAGCTGGGCGCGTTCGCGATTGGCCAGCCGCGCCATCAGCGCCGGCGCCGGGCCGGCGATCAGCACCTCCGCCGCCAGCGGCTCGGCCAGCCGGCGCACTTCGGCCAGGAAGGCGGTGGCCAGTTCCAGACTGGGACTGTCGGCGCGCAACAGCGCTTGATAGGCGCAGGGCGGGAAGCCGGCGATGCGTCTCTCGTCCAGCAGGGTCTTGGCGTAGCCGTCGAAATCGTGGCGCGTCAGCGCTTGGTATAGCTCATGATCCGGCCACTGAGTCTGGATCAGCACTTCGCCTGGAGCGTCGGCGCGGCCGGCGCGGCCCGCCACTTGCATCAGCTGCGCGAACAAGCGCTCGGAGGCGCGGAAGTCCGCGGAGTACAGACCGCCGTCCGCGCCCAGCGCCACCACCAGCGACAAGGTGCCGAAGTCGTGGCCCTTGGCCAGCATCTGGGTGCCCACCAGCATGTCCACCTCGCCGGCATGGACCTTGCGATAGATTTCGCCCCAGGCTTCCTTGCGGCTGGTGGTGTCGCGGTCTATGCGCAGGATGCGCGCCTCGGGAAACAAGCGCGTCAGCGCGGACTCCAGCCGCTGGGTGCCTTCGCCCAAGGGTTTGATGTCGGGATTGCCGCAATCCGGGCAGGCGCGCGGCACCGCTTCTTCCCAACCGCAATGGTGGCAGCGCAGCTTGCGCTCCAACAGATGAACCACCAGCTTGGCGGAGCAGCGCGGACAGCCGCTGGTCCAGCCGCAATCGGTGCAGGCCACCACCGGCGCGAAGCCGCGGCGGTTGATGAACACCAGGCTCATCTCGCCGCGCGCCAGGCGTTGGCGCAGCGCCTGGATCACCGGTTCGGACAGGCCTTCGGCCAGCTTTTGCCGGCGCACGTCGACCAGTTTCACCTCCGGCAGCCGCGCCGCGCCATGAGCGCGCCGGCTCAGGGACAGCCGGCGATAGCGGCCGGCCTCGACATTGGCCATGGTTTCCAGGCTGGGCGTGGCCGAGCCCAGCAGGATGGGCACGCCGGCCTGGCGCGCGCGCCAGATCGCCAGATCGCGCGCATGGTAGCGCAAGCCGTCCTGCTGCTTGAAGGAGCCGTCGTGCTCCTCGTCCACCACGATCAGGCCCAGGCGCGGCAGCGGCGTGAACACCGACAAGCGAGTGCCTATCATCACGTCGGCGCGCCCCTGCCAGCCGTCCAGCCAGCCCCTCAGACGCTCGCCGTCGGCCAGATGGCTGTGCTGCACCGCGATGCGGCTGTCCGGAAAGCGCTGGGTGAAGCGTGTGATCAGCTGCGGGGTCAGATTGATTTCCGGCACCAGCACCAGCACTTGGCGGCCGGCGGCCAGATGGTCGGCGATCAGCCGCAGATAGACTTCGGTCTTGCCGCTGCCGGTAATGCCGTGCAGCAACCAGGGCTGGTAGCCGGCCTGGCCGCGCAAGGCGTCCAGCGCGGCCTGTTGTTCTTCGTTCAGTTCGGGACTGTCCGCCACCCGCAAGGGCGTGGCTTCCGGCTCCACGCGGCGGACCTTCTTGTCCGCCAGCCAGTCCGCCAGCACCTTGCCCGCCTGCGGCGTCACCGCCTTGGCGGCGGCCAGCGTCAACGCGCCGTCCTGCAGCGCCTGCCACAGCGCCAAGCGGGCGCGCTGACGGGCCGGCGGCGCTTCCGCCTCGCCTTGCGGCGTCAGCGCGTACGGCCGTTCATCCGGCAAGGCGATGTCCCGGGGCTCGCGCAGACCGGTGGGCAAGGCGGTGAACAGCGCCTGCCCCAGCGGATGGTGGTAGTAATCGGCGGCGAAGCGGACCAGGGCCATGAAGTCCGCCGGCAGCGGCGGCAGTCCGCTCAGCACGGACTCCAGCGGCTTGAGCTTGGCCGGGGCGATACCCTGCTGAGGTATATCCGTGACAACCACGCCACACAGCCGGCGCGGCCCGAAGGAAACCGCCACTCTTTGCCCGGCCATGACAGACAACTGGGTCAGGTAACTGAACGTACCTGGCAGCGGCACGTCCACGGCCACTTGCACGATGCTTTGCTGCCCCATCCGGCGCGCCCCCGAAGACAAATGCTGTTGTGACAAGGCTTTGCGGCCACTGTGCACAGATGCTGTGGATAACTTTGTGAACAAGCTGTCGCCTTGAGGTCGAAACGGCCCCAGATCAACATTTCCGTTAGATTGCGCAAAAATTAATCAATTATTTTTCTCTTTGTTTTCAAAGACTTAAATTGATCAAAAAAACATGAGCAATCGGCTTGACAAGAACCTGAACTCTGACTAGCAAATGTGCATAACTCCGAGAACGACTACGGTTCGCCTTGTCAATATCCTTGTTCATCCCAGTGTAAAAATACAATCCGGCCGCAGGAGAACCATTGGCCGGACAGGTAAGGATACCCCGACGACGCGCGGACGGCCTCAGGGGAAAAGTTAAATTTTCTGTTGAAAAAACAAATCCTTTTCCGCCGGCCGCGCTAACAGCAGCTTGATGCCGGATTTAGACACTGATAAAGCCGGCTTTAATGCCCGCCGGCCCGCGCCAACTTGGTGCGCCCGCCGGGGGGTATCGCGCCGGGACGGCAGAAACATGCCGCCGGCTTGAAAAGCGCTTTTTCAGCCCGCGGCATGGTAGGGGCGCGACAAGCGGTGCACCGCGTCCACCAAGGCTCCGGCATGCTCCGGTTTGACGTGCTGGGAGATGCCGTGGCCCAGATTGAAGACATGGCCGCTGCCGGCGCCGTAGCTGGCCAGGATGCGCGCCACTTCGCGCTCGATGGCGGCGGGCTCGGCGAACAGCGCGTTGGGATCGAAGTTGCCCTGCAAGGCCACCTTGTCGCCCACCCGGGCGCGCGCGGCGCCCAGATCCGTGGTCCAGTCCAGGCCCACGCAGTCGGCGCCGATGGCCGCGATCTCTTCCAGCCACTGTCCGCCGCCCTTGGTGAACACGATCACCGGCACGCGGCGGCCGTCGGCCTCGCGCTTCAGTCCGGCGACGATCTGACGCATATAGGCCAGCGAGAATTCTCGATAAGCCGCCTGGGTCAGCGCCCCGCCCCAGGTGTCGAAAATCTGCACCGCCTGCGCGCCGGCATCGATCTGGGCGTTCAGATAGTCGATCACCGTGCGGGCGTTCACGTCCAGGATATGGTGCAGCAGTTCCGGACGGCTGTAGAGCATGGCCTTGACGTGGCGGAAATCGTCGGAACCGCCGCCTTCTATCATGTAGCAGGCCAGGGTGAACGGGCTGCCGGAGAAGCCGATCAGCGGCACGCGGCCGTCCAGCGCCTTGCGGATGCTGGACACCGCGTCGAAGACGTAGCCCAGCTTGTCCAGCGCCGGCACCGTCAGCGCGCGGACGGCGGCTTCATCGCGCAAAGGACGCTCGAACTTCGGGCCCTCGCCTTCGGCGAAGTACAGGCCCAGGCCCATGGCGTCCGGCACGGTCAGGATGTCGGAAAATAGGATGGCGGCGTCCAGCGGGAAACGCTCCAGCGGCTGCAGGGTGACTTCGGTGGCGTAATCGGGACTGGTGCACAAACCCATGAAGCTGCCGGCCCGGCTGCGGGTGGCGCGGTACTCCGGCAAATAGCGGCCGGCCTGGCGCATCATCCAGATCGGGGTGTATTCGACGGGCTGGCCAAGCAGCGCGCGCAGGAAGGTATCGTTCTTGAGCTGGGTCATGCGGCAATCAGTCCTGAATGACGAAAAAATAGAGCGTCATTATACCCGAGTCCCCCGGCCCAGTCCCCCCGCTTGGCGGCGCGCCTCCGCGCGGCTAAGCTGTGCGCCATGAAGAAAACCGTACTCTTGTCCTGGAGCAGCGGCAAGGACAGCGCCTGGGCCTTGCATGTGCTGCGCCAAGATCCCGACGTCGAAGTCGTCGGCCTGTTCACCACCGTCAATCAGGCTTTCCAGCGCGTGGCCATGCACGCGGTGCGGGTGGAACTGCTGCAGGCGCAGGCCGCGGCGCTGGGTCTGCCGCTGCGCCAGCTGGCCATCCCCTACCCTTGCGGCAACGAGGATTACGCCAGCCGGATGGCCGACTTCGTCAACGCCTGCCGCGCAGACGGCGTCAGCCATATGGCCTTTGGCGATCTGTTCCTGGAGGACGTGCGCGCCTACCGCGAGCAGAACCTGGCCGGCAGCGGCATCGCGCCGCTCTTCCCGCTGTGGGGCCTGCCCACCGCCGAGTTGGCGCAAACCATGCTGCGCAGCGGGCTCAAGGCCAGGCTGACCTGCCTGGACCCGCGCAAGCTGCCGCGCGAACTGGCCGGCCGCGAGTTCGGCCAGGCCTTGCTGGACGCGCTGCCGCCCGACGCCGACCCTTGCGGCGAATACGGCGAATTCCACTCCTTCGCCTGGGACGGCCCGATGTTCCTTCGCCCGGTGCCGCACGCGGTGGGCGAGACGGTGGAGCGGGACGGATTTGTATTCACGGACTTGCTGCCGCTGGACCCTCAACGCGGATAGAACCACAGCTCCTTGCGCTGCAACGGCGTCTCCTTGGGCAGCAGGGGGTTGGGCAGCTCGATGATGCGCCGCTGCGCCAGGTTCAAGGCGCGCAGGCGCGGACCGTTGAAGCGCAGGAACAGCTTGTCGAAGCTGCCGTCCTTGATTGCGGCTTCCAGGCCCTGAGTCAGCGCCCTGGCCAACTCCGGCCGGCGCGGCGACACGAAGAAATAAAAAGCCGCCGGATAGTGCAACACAATGTAAGGGTCCAATACCAGGCCCTTGGCGGCGTCGGACTCCAGTTCCTGGCCCACCTCGATCACGCTGCGCGGGAAATAGTCGAAACGCCCCTGACGCAGCATGGCGAACAGCGGCAGGTACAAGGGGCTGGCCACCACCGGCAAACCGGCGGCGCGCAGAATCTGCGTATCCGGCCAATCCTGCCCTTGCCCGGCGCTCAGCGTCTTCAAATCCGCCAGCGTGAACGCCTTTTCAAACAGCCGGGCGCGCTTTTGCGACACCAGCGGCACGCGCCAGCCGATCAAGCCCTTGTACAGGGGAATCCGCACCGGCAGGGCCTTCTGTTCGCGCTCGCGGCTGCTCATGCCCCAGAACAGATCCACGCCGGCGTCGCCGTGCGCCATCTGCTCCAGCGCCCGCCCCTGATTCATGTCCAGCGCGCTGCTCAGCTCGCAACTGAGTTTGGCCTCGCTGCACGCCAGTTGCAGCAAAGCCTGCATATAGGGCAGATGCGGGTCTTGCTCTCCGGACACCAGCGCGTAGCGGATAGACAAAGTTTGCCCCTGCGCCGGCAGCGCCAGTACGCACAGCAGCAGCATCAAGATTCGCGTCAATACGCGCCCTCCCGAGAAAACCCTGTTCATTATGGCCGCCGCTTAGACGCGGTTCAAAGTCAGCCGCGCTTCATTGAGCCGCTGCTTAGAGCCAGCCCAAGCCGCCCAGCAAAGCGCCGGCCGACAATAGCCACAAGGGATTGATCGCAGTGCGCCACGCCGTCAGCGCCACCGCGCCGCACAGCAGCCAAGCGCCCGCGTCGGCATTGGCCGCCTGGCTCAACAGCCAGGCGCTGGCCGCCACCAGCCCTATGGTCAGCGGCGCCAGTCCCCGTTGGATTGCCCGGGTCAGCGGCGCCTGCTGATAACGCTGCCACCAGCGCGCCACGTAATAACTCAACACCGACGACGGGCCGCAAATGCCGAGCATGCTGACCAGAGCGCCCGGCACCCCGGCCACCTGCCAGCCTATCAGACTGACCACCAGCACATTGGGGCCGGGCGCGGCCTGGGCGATGGCGAACAGCGCGGCGAACTCGCGCGCGTTCATCCAGCCCTGCTCCACCACCAGGCGTTGCAGCTCGGGTATCAGCACATTGGCGCCGCCCACCGCCATCAGCGACAACAAGGAAAACTGCCATAGCAGCGTCAGCAGTATCACGCGCCCTCCTTCGGCCGGTCGCGCCAGGCCAAGCCGATGGCGACGGGCGCCAGCAAGGCCAGCGACCACAGCAAGGGCAGTTGCAAGACGCCCAAGGCGCAGAAAGTCAGCGCCGCCACCAGCGCGCACCACAACTTGCGCTCGATGCGCGCCAGCAGCCGCAGCCCCATCGCCGCGATCAAGCCGGCGGCGGCGGAGGCCAGGCCGTGCAACACATTCTGCACCAGCGGCAGTTGCCGATAATGGCCGTAGAAGGACGCCAGCAGCAGCACGATGACCATGGGCGCCAGCAACAGGCCGGCGATGGCGGCCAAGGCTCCGCTCACGCCGTGAAAGCGGCTGCCCACCGCCACCGCGACATTGACGATATTGGGGCCCGGCAGCACTTGCCCCAGGCCCAGCACCACGGCGAAATCCGCCTCGCTCAACCAACGACGGCGCAGCACCATCATCCGGTGCGCCTGCGGCAACACGCCGCCGAAACCGGTCAGCCCGATCGAGAAAAAGCCGGCGAACAAATCACGCCGGCTGGGCGTCCGCACATCCGCTTCCATGCCCTTTCCTCTCGTCAAATCAGCCATGCGTCCACGCTACGCCGATGCGCGCCGCAGCTCAAACGAAAATCGCTGACAGGCCCTGTCAATAAAACTCACAGCGCGCCCAGGCGCTCCAGAATGAAGTCTATGAACACTCGCAGTTTGGGCAAAGGCCGGCGGTCCTGCAGATAAATCAAATGCATGGGCTTGGGCGGCGGCAAACAGCCCGGCAGCACCTCCACCAGCCGGCCGGCGGCCACATCGTCGCCCAGCAAGGCCTCGGCTTGCAGCACGATGCCGCCGCCGGCCAGCGCCACCATGCGCAGCGCCTGGCCGTGATTGGACTGAAAGCGGCTGGCGCCCGCCCACTCGCCTGCGCCCAGCAATTCCCAGCCGTCGTCCTTGCGCCACAGCGAGAAACCCAGGCAATCATGCGCGGCCAGATCCGCCGGCGCGCGCGGCACGCCCTTGCGCGCCAGATAGGCGGGCGCCGCCGCCACCATCATCCGATAGGGCTGCAAGGGCCGCGCCACCCGGCCGGAGTCCGGCAGCCGGCCGATGCGAAAAGCGGCGTCGTAGCCGTCGGCCACCAAGTCGACCAGCTCGTCGGACAAACTCAGGTCCACGGTGATGTCCGGATAGGTTTGCATGAACTCGGCCAGCAGGCCGGCCAGGCGCAGAGAGCCGAAAGTCACCGAGGCGTTGACGCGCAGCACGCCGCGCGGCGCGCCGCTGATCAGTTCGGCCCCGCTTTCCGCCGCGCGGATTTCCGCCAGAATGGACTGGCAGCGCTGGAAATAGTGCGAGCCCAATTCGGTCAGTTGCTGGCGGCGGGTGGTGCGCGCCAGCAGCCGGCCGCCCAGCCGCTGCTCCAGGCTGGCGATATGCTTGCCCACCATAGGCTGGGACAAACCATGCGCCTCCGCCGCCGCGGTGAAGCTGCCGCGTTCCACCACCGCCACGAACAGCTCCATGCTCAATAGGCGATCCATGCCATTCATAACCCACAGTTTTCAATCTTGTTCATCTTAGCGGATTAATCAAGACGCCGCGCGGGCGCAAAATGGCCGGGTCTTGTACTTGTCCGGGAGATCCCCCATGAAAAAGATTCTCATCGTCGGCGCCCACGGCACGCTGGGCCAGGCCGTCAGCCAGGCGCTGTCCCATCATCAGCTGATCAAGGCCGGCAGCCGCCGCGGCGACACGCTGGTGGACCTGACCGACGGCGACAGCATTCGCGCGCTGTTCGAACGCATAGGCAAGGTGGACGCCATCATCAGCACCACCGGCAAACTGCATTTCGGCCCCCTGGCGGAAATGAGCGCCGAGCAGTTCCGCGTCGGCCTCAAGGACAAGCTGATGGGCCAGGTGGAACTGGCCTTGGTCGGCCAGCACTATCTGAACGCCGGCGGCTCCATCACGCTGACCAGCGGCATCGTCAGCGAGCAACCCATCCGCTTCGGCAGCAACGCCAGCGCGGTGAACTCGGCGCTGGAAGGCTTTGTCCGCGGCGCGGCGGCGGAACTGGACGGCGGGCGTCGCATCAATGTGGTCAGCCCCAATGTGCTGCAAGAATCCTGGGAGCAGTACCGGGACTTCTTCCCCGGCTTCGAGGCGGTGCCGGCGGCGCGCGCGGCGCTGGCCTATGTGCGCAGCGTGGAAGGCGTGCAGACCGGTCAGACGTTGCGCGTCTGGTAAGCCCGGCGCCTTAGAAACCGTTCAATGTCGGTAGCGCGTCTGCGCTACGGCCTTGAACAGCGCCTTAGTCGTAAATCGTCAGCAATTCGGCCATTTCGCGCCTGCCGGCGGCGGACAGACAGGCGGCCTTCAGTTTGCCCAGCATCGCGGCGTCGCGCGCCAGCTCGCTGCGCTTGGACACGTAGAGCGCCATCGGTTCGTCGCCCTGCGCATATTCGGTCAGATTGGGCAGGCTGCCGCCCATCTGCCGCAGCGCGTGGCCGCAGCCGGGACGCACGCACATCATCGCGTCCAGCCGGCCGGCTTGCAGCATACGAAAACCCTGCGGCATGTCGGACACTTCCACCGGCGCTGCGCCGCTTTGGGCGATAAAGCCGTCCAGGGTATGGGTGCCGCGCAGGACGCCCAGGCTGCGCTGGCGGAACCAAGACGGGCCGATGGGCGACACCAGGCCGCGGCGATGATAGAGCACGGAGATGCGGATCGACGCCGGCCGGCACAACTCCACGGCGAAACGCGAACGCTCCGGCGAGGCGGTCACCAGCGCCAAGGCGTTGCGGCCCTGCTTCAGTTCTTCTATCACCCGCGGCAGAGGCCGAACGTCTTGGGTCAGCGCCAGGCCGTCCTGGCTCGCGCCGTCGCCCCAGGGGCCGATGTCCTGGCTGGAAGAGTGGTAGCCGGCCGCCAGCGCGGGCAACGCCAGCCAGCCCGCCAACAGTCCCCGCCATTGCTTGGCCATGCCTTTCCCCTTGAGTTGAGACGCCGCGCCTAGCCTCACTATAGCCCGCAATGAAAAAGCCCCCGCAAGCAAGGCTCGCAGGGGCTTTCCTTCAAGCGGAACCGCCGGCGCGGCCGCTCAGATGTCGGCCTCGACCGCGTTGCCGTTGGCCTCCATCCAGCTGCGGCGGCTGGACGCCTCGCCCTTGCCCATCAGCATGACGAAAGTGGACAGGGTCTGCTCCAGTTCGCCGACGCGCACCCGCACCTGCGACAGCCGGCGGGTGTCCGGATTCATCGTGGTGTCCTTCAACTGCTCCGGGTTCATCTCGCCCAGGCCCTTGAAGCGGGAAATGCTCCAGGCGTTTTCTCGCACGCCTTCGCTGCGCAGCCGGTCCAGAATGGCCGTCATCTCGCCTTCGTCCAGCGCGTACAGCTTGCGCGGAGGACGATGCTTGCCCTGCCCCGGCACGTCCACGCGGAACAGCGGCGGCTGGGCCACGTAGATGTTGCCGTTTTCGATCAAGCGCGGGAAATGGCGGAAGAACAGCGTCAGCAACAGCACCTGGATGTGGGAACCGTCCACGTCGGCGTCGGACAGGATGGCGATCTTGCCGTAACGCTGGCCGGACAGGTCTGGACGGTCGTTAGGGCCGTGCGGATCCACGCCGATGGCCACCGAGATGTCGTGAATCTCGGCATTGGAAAACAGCTGATCCTTGTCGGTTTCCCAGCTGTTGAGCACCTTGCCGCGCAAGGGCAGGATGGCCTGGTATTCCTTGTCGCGCGCCAACTTGGCGGAACCGCCGGCGGAATCGCCCTCCACCAGGAACAGCTCGTTGCGATCGATGTCCTCGCTCTCGCAATCGGTCAGCTTGCCGGGCAGCACCGCCACGCCGGAGCCTTTTTTCTTTTCCACCTTCTTCACCGACTTCAAGCGCGACTGCGCCTGGCGTATCGCCAGCTCGGCGATTTTCTTGCCGGACTCCACGTTCTGGTTCAGCCACAACTCCACCGGATCGCGCGCCAGGCCGGAAATCAGCTTCAAGGCGTCGCGGCTGGTCAGCTTGTCCTTGGTCTGCCCCTGAAACTGCGGGTCCAGCACGCGGGCGGACAATACGAAGCGCACGCGGCTCCACACGTCCTCGGCCATCAGCTTGACGCCGCGCGGCAACAGATTGTGGTGATCGATGAAGCTCTTCACCGCGTCGAACACGCCGGCGCGCAAGCCGGCCTCGTGAGTGCCTCCCACCGGGGTCGGAATCAGGTTGACGTAGCTTTCGCCGCTGGCGCCGTCTTCAAACCAGGCCATGGCCCACTGCGCGCCTTCGCCCTTGGCGAACTGCTCGTGATCATCGCCGATATAGGCTTCGCCGGCGAACAAGGGCGCCACCGGCTCGTCGCCGTTGCACAGTTCCGCCAGATAGCTCTTCAAGCCCTCCGGGTACTGCCAAACCTTGACTTCGTCGCCGCTGGGGCGCTCCACCACCAGGGTAACCGCCACGCCGGGCAGCAACACCGCCTTGGCGCGCAGCAGACGCTCCAACTCCGGCAAGGAGTAGCGCGGGCTTTCAAAATACTTGCCGTCCGGCCACACCCTGACCCGGGTGCCGCTGGTGCGCGGGCCGCAATCCGCCACCCGAGCCAGCGGCTCGATGACGTCGCCGCCGGAAAACACCAGGCGGTGCACGCCGCCCTCGCGCTTGACCTCCACCTCCAGCCGGGTGGACAGCGCATTGGTCACCGATACGCCGACGCCGTGCAAACCGCCGGAGAAGGCGTAGGCGCCGCCGTCCTTCTTGTTGAATTTGCCGCCGGCGTGCAAGCGGGTGAACACCAGTTCCAGCACCGGCACGCCTTCTTGCGGATGCAGGCCGACCGGAATGCCGCGGCCGTCGTCTTCCACCGACAGCGAGCCGTCCTGATGCACCGTCACCGCGATCTTGCGCGCAAAGCCGCCCAGCGCCTCGTCGGCGGCGTTGTCTATCACTTCCTGGCAAATATGGGTGGGGTCGGTGGTGCGGGTATACATCCCCGGCCGTTCCTTGACCGGCTCCAAGCCTTTCAGCACCCGTACCGACGACTCATCGTATTGTTGCGTCATGTTTGAATCTTGTTGCTCAGCAAATTACGCCAAACGCCGCGGCCACGGCCGCGGCGCAAAAAAAGACAGCGGGCCAAGCCCGCCGTGTCGCTTCGAGGCCGCGCGCGCAGACGCCGCCGCCCGGCTGCGCGTCAATGCGGCTCCTGGGCGCGGCCAAGCCGGGCCAGATAGGCCTCCCGACTCTCCACCCCGCGCAGGAAGCGCGACAACTCGGCCAGCGCGCGCTCGTACACCTCGCGCTTGAACTCGATCACCGCGTCCACCGGCGCCCAGTATTCGTTCCAGCGCCAGCCGTCAAACTCCGGGTGGCTGCTGGCGCGCAGGCAGACATCGCACTCGCGCCCCACCAGCTTCAGCAGAAACCAAATCTGCTTCTGCCCCTTGTAACTGCCGCGCCACTCCCGACGCACCCAATTGGTGGGCACCTCGTAGCGCATCCAGTCGCGGGTGCGTCCCAGTATTTTCACATGTTGCGGCAGCAAACCCACCTCTTCCAGCAGCTCGCGATACATCGCGGCTTCCGGACTTTCGCCTGGCTTGATTCCGCCTTGCGGAAACTGCCAGGAATGCTCTCGCACTCGCTTGCCCCAGAACACCTCATTTTTGCCGTTGATGAGGATGATTCCGACATTGGGGCGGTATCCGTCCCGGTCCAGCATTGGAAAACCTGCAATTCATCTAGTTGAACGAATTTTTGCACATTTCGCCCCGCCTTGCCATGGACTCTATCGCCGGCCCGGCAAAGGCCCGACTTCGTCCGGAACTGCGCTGGCGCAAGGATTGCGCAGGCGCGGACTCCCCCAAGAGGCGAAAACGATGCTACGATTCCACGATTAAACGTCAAACCCAACGCTTACATGGCATTTCTGCTAAAAAGATCGTTGCTGGCCCAGCTGCCCAAGCTTCGCCTGCAAGCCGACGCCATCACCACCCTGCACCAGACCGCCGACTTCCGTCTTAGCCTGCTGGAAGCGATCGCGCAGGCCCGGCACCGCATTTATATCGCCGCGCTCTATCTGGAGCACGACGAGGCCGGTCAGGAAGTGCTGGACGCGCTGTTCGCCGCCAAACAACGCCAGCCCCAGCTGGACATCCGCGTGATGGTGGACTGGCACCGCGCCCAGCGCGGGCGCATCGGCGAGAGCCAGGACAGCTGCAACGCCTCCTGGTATCGGGCCCAGGCGCTGCGGCACAGCGTTGACGTGCCCGTCTACGGCATTCCGGTGCAAACCCGCGAGTTGTTCGGCGTGCTGCACCTCAAAGGCCTGATTGTCGACGATCAGGTGCTGTACAGCGGCGCCAGCATCAACAACGTCTACTTGCACAAGCTGGACAAATACCGTTTCGACCGCTACCACCTGATCCGCAACCAGGCGCTGGCGGACGTCATGGCCGACTATATGCACGAGCAGTTCTTCAACGACCCCGCCGTCTTCCGGCTCGACAAGCCGGCGCCGGCCACCCGCAGCATCCGCAAGGAAATCCGCGTCTTCCGCGACAAGATCAGCCATAGCCAATACCGGATTGAAAACCAGGCCGGCGCGGAAGACGAGCTCAGCGTCAGCCCGATTGTCGGCATCGGCAAGGGCAACGCGCTCAACCGGGTGATTCTGGAACTGATTGCCAACACCCGCAGCTCGCTGTTCATCTGCACCCCCTATTTCAACTTTCCGCGGCCGGTGGTGCTCGCCATCAGCAAGGCGCTGCGCCGCGGCGTGCAGATCGACATCGTCGTCGGCGACAAGACCGCAAACGACTTCTACATTCCGCCCAGCGAGCCCTTCCGCGTCATCGGCGCGCTGCCCTATCTCTACGAAATGAATTTGCGCCGCTTCGCCAAGCGCCAACGCCATTACATCGGCACCGGCCAGTTGCGCGTGCACCAGTGGAAGGACGGGGACAACACCTATCACCTCAAAGGCATGTTCAGCGACCAGCGCCACATGCTGCTGACCGGCAACAACCTCAATCCGCGCGCCTTCCGCCTGGACATGGAAAACGCCTTGCTGATCAGCGACCCCAAGGCCGAACTCAAGCACCAGAACCAACAGGAACAGGAAAACATCCTGCGCCACAGCCGGCAGCTGCTGCACTACCGCGAACTGGAAGACGTGCGCACCTATCCCGAGCAAATCAAGAAGCTGCTGACCCGCCTGAGCCGCGTGCGCATCGACCGCATGCTCAACCTGATGCTGTAAACGGTTCAAGGCGCGCTAAAACGCCGCCGTTCCCCGCCGGCATCGGCCCATATGCTAAAAAGATGAAAACGCTTAGCAAAACATGGAGCCCCCGATGCCGGCCATCAAGATCGACACCCAAAACCTGAGCATCAGCCGCGATCTGTCGGAAAAGTGGCAGCAGGTGCTGGATCTGCTGGCCAAAATCGTCGACATCCCCGCCGCGCTGATCATGCAAAAGCAGGCTCCTCGCATCAAGGTCTTCCTCTCCAGCCATAGCCAAGGCAACCCCTACGAAGAAGACGAGCTGGCCGACCTCGACACCGGCCTGTATTGCGAGACCGTGATGAGCAGCCGCAGGGAGCTGCTGGTGCCCAACGCCTTGAAAGACCCGGACTGGGATCACAATCCCGACATCAAGCTAGGCATGATCTCCTACCTGGGCATGCCGCTGATCTGGCCCAATCAGGACGTGTTCGGCACCATTTGCGTGCTCGACCGGGCCGAAAACCCCTATAGCCAGACCCACAAACAATTGCTCGGCCAATTCCGCGCCATGGTGGAGCGCGATCTGCACCAGGTGTATCACGATCAGGCCAGGGAACAGGAAGACGCCATCCTGCGCGCGGACGAGGCCGAGCGGGTCAGGCGGGAGTTCGAATCTTTGCGAGCCGGAGAGCAAAAAGCGCTGCAGGCGCTGCGTGAAAGCGAGGAGCGCTGGCATTTCGCGCTGGAAGGCGCCGGCGACGGCGTCTGGGACTGGAATATCGCCGGTGACACTGTCTTTCTGTCCTCCCGCTGCCGACAACTGCTGGGACTGGACGAGCGGGACAGCGAGGCATTCAAGCTGTGGCAAACCGGCATTCACCCCGACGACCTGCCCGAGGTCGAGGCCACAATCAGCCGCTACCTGCGCCAGCCGGAAGGGTCTTTCACCTCGGAACACCGTTTCCGCGCGCAAGACGGCTGGATATGGCTACTGAGCCGCGGCATGGTGGTGGGCCGCGACGAGCAGGGACGGCCCTCGCGCATGATAGGCACCTACTCCGACATCAGCCGGCGCAAACAGGCGGAATCCGAGCTGCAGCAACTCAACAGCCACCTGGAAGAACGCGTCGCCAAGCGCAGCGCCGAGCTCAAGCAAGCCATGCAGCAAATCAGCATCGCGGAAAAACAGACGGCGCTCGCCCGCATGGTCGCCGGCATGGCGCACGAATTGAACACCCCGATAGGAAATATCCTGCTCAGCGCCTCGGTCTTGCACGCAGACCTCCAGTCCATCATTCAAGCCGATGAAGCCAAACAGCTCTCGCGCGGCAATCTGCAAGATTTTCTGCGCAAGACAGTCGAAACCAGCGAACTGCTGCAAAGAAACAGCGAGCTGGCCGGCGACCTGATCGGCCGCTTCAAGCTGATCGCCTCCGATCAACTCGCGCAGCCCAAGCGCGCCTTCAAGCCCGCTCAAACCCTCGCCCAACTAACACGAGCCTTACTGCCGCCGGAGCACTATCCGGACATCCGACTGACGCTGGAAGCGCCGCAAGACCTGCAAATCGAGAATTATCCAGGCGCTTTGGAGCAACTCTTGTCCCACTTGATCGCCAACAGCCTCGCCCACGGCTTTGACGGGCATGATCGCGGCCATATCGACATCCGGCTGCAAGCGCAGGAAGATGCCCTGCTGCTCTGCTATTCAGACAACGGCAAGGGCATCGAGCCGGAGCTGCAACACAAGGTGTTCGACCCCTTCTTCACCACGCAAATGGGACAAAGCGGCTTGGGACTGGGGCTGGCCATGGTGCACAACATCGTGCACACCATCCTGAAAGGCGACATCCGGCTGGACAGCGCGCCAGGACAAGGCGCTAGCTTCACCATCCGCTTCCCGCCCAACCAACGCTGAGGCCACCAGGCGAAAATCCATAAAAAAAGCCTCCCTTTGGGGAGGCTTCCGTGTCGCCGTTCAACAGCACAATGCATAAAGCCCAGCTCGATTGAGCTGGGC
>NZ_JAUCGS010000008.1:0-247064 GCF_059916605.1 Chromobacterium sp. CCUG 30098
CGAGCTGGGCGAGATCGAAGCCGCGCTGCTGGACCAGCCCGGCGTCGCCCAGGCCGTGGTCCTGATCCGCGAGGACGTGCCCGGGCAGCGCCGGCTGGTCGCCTACGCGGTGCCCGCCGCCGGCGCCCAGGCCGACGTCGCGCGCTGGCGCGACGCGCTGGCCGCCCGCCTGCCCGACTACATGGCGCCCGCCGCCTGGGTGGCGCTGGACGCGCTGCCGCTGACCCCCAACGGCAAGCTGGACCGCCGCGCCTTGCCGGCGCCGGAGCTGACACTGGCCGAACACCGCGAGCCGGTCACCGAAAAAGAAAAGCTGCTGGCCGAGGCCTTCGCCCAGACCCTGGGCCTGGAGCGCGTCGGCCTGGACGACAGCTTCTTCAACCTCGGCGGCGATTCGCTGCTGGCCTTGCGGCTGAAGGGCCTGGCGCTCAAAGCCGGCGTCTCCTTCGAACTGGCCAGCCTGTTCGAACACCACAGCGTGGCGCTGCTGGCCGCCCATGCCGAACAGGCGGCGGCCGCCGCCGCGCCGGCGGAGCCCTTTTCCCTGCTGGACCCCGCCGACCGCCGGCGGTTGCCGCCGGACGCGGTGGACGCCTACCCGCTCAGCCAATTGCAGCAGGGCATGCTGTTCCACAGCGCCTTCCGCGACGGCTCGACGCTATACCACAACATCGTCGGGCTGGCGGTGTCCCTGCCTTACGACGCCGCCGCGCTGCGTCGCGCGCTGGACGCGCTGTGCCGGCGGCACGAGCTGCTGCGCACCCGCTTCGCGCTGGACGGCTATCTCGAACCCTTGCAACTGGTATTGGCGACGGCCGCCATTCCACTGGGCGAAGGCGATCTCAGCCACTTGCCGCCCGCCGCGCAGCAAGAAACCCTTACGGCCTTCATCGCCGCCTGGTCCAAACAAGCTTTCGATCCCGGCGCCGCGCCGCTGCTGCACGCCCACGCCCACCGGCTGGGCGAACGGCGCTTCCACCTGACGCTGCGCATCCACCACGCCATCCTCGACGGCTGGAGCGACTCCGTCTTCATCGTCGAACTCGCCCAGCTCTACCAGGCCGAGCTGGCCGGCCAGCCCTGCCGGCTGCCCGCGCTGGCCAGCCGCTACCGCGACTACATCGCGCTGGAGCGCCAGGCGATGGCCTCGCCGGCCAGCCGGGATTTCTGGCGGGAACAGCTGCGCGGCTACGAAGCCGCCGCCGCGCTGCTCGCCCGCGAGGACAGCGCCGCCGCGGCCGACGGCCCGCTGCAGATCCACGCCGACATCGCCATAGACGAGCCGGTTTCGACGGCGCTGACCGCGCTGGCGCGCCGCTTGAACGCGCCGCTGAAATCGGTGCTGCTGGCCGCCCACCTGGCGGCGCTGGCCATGCTGACCGGCAAAAGCGGCGCCTGCACCGCGCTGGTCACCAACGGCCGGCCGGAAACCGCGGACGCGGAGCATATGGTGGGCCTGTTCCTGAACTCGGTGCCGCTGCGCATGGAGATCCGGCGCGAACCCTGGACCCGGCTGATAAGCCGCGTGATAGACGCGGAACGGGCGCTGCTGCCGCACCGGCGTTATCCGCTGGCCACCATGCTGCGCGACGCCGGCCTGCGCGACGCCGGCGAGGCCATTTTCAATTACACGCATTTCCAGGCGCTGGAAGCGCTGGCCGACTGGCGCCAGCAGGACAGCGCGATGGACAACAGCTTCGCGCTGCAAATCAATTTCCGCCCCGACGGCGCGCGCATCGCCGGCAGCCTGACCGCCCACCGCGACGCCCACGACGCCGACGCGCTGCGGCGCTACGCTCGCTGCTACGCCGCCGTGCTCGCGCAGCTGGCCGGCGACCCCGACGGCCCGGTGCGCCGTCTGGACCTGCTGGACGAGGACGAGCGCCGCCTGCTGCTGGATGACCAGGCCAGCGCCCGCGACATCGCGCCGCTGCCGCTGTGCGAGCTGTTCGAGCGGCAAGTCCGCCGCGCGCCGGACGCGCCGGCGCTGGACTGCGACGGCGAAACCTTGAGCTACGCCGAGCTCAACCGCCGGGCCAACCGGCTGGGCCGGCGGCTGATCGCCGCGGGCGTCGGCCCTGGTCGGCTGGTGGCGGTCGCGCTGCCCAAATCGGCGGCGCTGCTCGTCGCGCAACTGGCGACGCTGAAAGCCGGCGCCGCCTATCTGCCGCTGGACCTCAACTACCCGGCGGAGCGGCTGGCGCTGATGCTGGACGACGCCCGCCCCGCCCTGGTGCTGAGCGACGCCGGCTCCGCCGCCCGCCTGCCGCAAACCGCCGGGCCGGTGATGGCGCCGGAGGCCGACGATAGCTTCGCGGACGGCGACATCGGCCAGCAAGAAAGGCTGCGCCCGCTGACGGCGGACGATCTGGCCTACGTGATCTACACCTCCGGCTCCACCGGCCGGCCCAAAGGCGTCGCGGTCGGCCACGCCGGACTGGCCAGCCTGGCGCAAGACCTGAAAGAGCGCTGCGCGCTGGACGCGTCCGCGCGCGTGCTGCAATTCTCCTCGCCGGGCTTTGACGCCTCGGTGCTGGAAATGCTGATGGCCTTCGCCGGCGGCGCCTGCCTGGTGCCCGCCAACGCCAGGCAGCTGGACGCCGACAGCCTGCCGGGCACGCTGCGCGCCGCGCGCGTCAGCCACGCGCTGCTGCCGCCGGCGCTGCTGGCCATGCTGGAACCGGCGCCGGATCTGCTGCCCGGCGCGCTGTTGGTCGGCGCCGACGCCTGCCCCGCCGAGGTGGTGGCCAAATGGGCACGCGGCCGCCGGATGATCAACGCCTACGGCCCCACCGAATCCACCATCTGCGCCACCCTGAGCGACCGCCTGACCGACGGCGCGCCGCCCATAGGCCGGCCGGTGCTCAACAGCCAGGTCTATCTGCTGGACGAGGCCTTGCAGCCGGTGCCCGCCGGCGTCGCCGGCGAGCTGTACGTGGCCGGCGCCGGCCTGGCGCGCGGCTATCTTAACCGCCCCGCGCTCAGCGCCGAGCGTTTCGTCGCCAATCCCTTCGGCGCGCCCGGCAGCCGGCTCTACCGCAGCGGCGACAAGGCGCGCCGCCTGGCGGACGGCCAGCTGGAATTCCTGGGCCGGCTCGATCAGCAGATCAAGCTGCGCGGCTATCGCATCGAGCCGGGCGAGATCGAGGCCGCGCTGCGCTCGCAAACCGGCGTGGCCCAGGCCGTGGTCTTGCCTGTCGACGACGACGGCCGCAAGCGCCTGGTCGCCTACGCCGTCCCGCGCGCCGGCGCGAGCCTGGACGGCGCGCGGCTGCGCGCCGGGCTGGCCGCCGGCCTGCCCGACTACATGGTGCCCGCCGCGGTGACGGTCTTGCCCGCGCTGCCTTTGAACGCCCACGGCAAGCTGGACCGCGGCGCGCTGCCGGCGCCGGTCTTCGCGGCCGCGCCGCAACGCTTGCCGGCCACGCCGCTTGAACAGACGCTGGCGGCCTTGTTCGCGGAGACGCTGCGGCTGCCGGCCGTGGATCTGGACGCCGGCTTCTTCGAATTGGGCGGCGACTCGCTGCTGGCGATGCGGCTGGCCGCCCTCATTCGCGGCAAGCTGGGCGTCAAGCTGTCGATGGAACAGCTCTTCCTCGCCCCCAGCGTCGCCGAATTGGCGCGGCGCCCGGCGTTTGGCCGCCCGGACGAATCCTCGTCGGCGGCCGGCGGCCGCTCGTTCTGGCTGACCGTCCGCCGGCAAGACGGCGCGCCGGTCTCGCTGCGCTGCGACGGCGAGCTGGAGCTGCCGGCCTTGCGCCAGGCCTTGCGCGCGCTGGGCCGCCGTCACGCCGTCCTGAACGCGCCGGCCGAAACAGGGGCGACGATCAAGACCGCCAACGGCCTGGCCTTGCCCGCCGCGCTGCGCCAGGCCGCGGACAGCGGCGCCGGCGCGCCGATCGCGCCGCTGCTGCGGGAGCTGGCCCAGGCTTACGCCGCCCGCGCCGACGGCGGCGCCCCCGATTGGACGCCGCTGCCGCGGCCATACGCCGACTACGCGGACTACGCCGCGTCGCAGGCAGGACTCAGCGAGGCGACGGCTCCGTCCGGCACGCCGGCTTCGCGCCCTTTCCCTCCCTCTTCCACGACATTGGAGCAAGCATGAACACTCCCCATCCCGACGCGGCCGTCTATCTGAAAAGCGGCGTCAAACTGGAACCGCTGTTCCACCGCTGGTACGCCTGGAGTCATCTGGTGTCGCCGGTCCAGCAGGCGATCAATCTGGCCTTCCGCCAGATTCCGCTGCTGCGCTCCTTCATCGCCAACCCCAATGTGCACGTCGCCGCCTCCAAGAACCCCCAGATGCTGGGCGGCCCCTTCCTGGAACTGCCGGCCAGCGATCTGCCCGCGGTGCGCCGCCTGCTGCAGGACACGCTGAAGGACGCGGCGCCGCTGCTCCGCTTCGCCGAAGACCTGCAAAAGCTCAATCGCCAGCTGCAGCAAACCGCCAGCGGCCACAGCCTGGACGCGGTCTACGCCGAGTTGTCGCCCACGCTGGCCGGCCTGGTCGAAGTCAGCTACGACCTCAACCATCACCCCGGCCTCCGCGTGCTGGACTCCTTGCTGAGCTATCCGGACGCCGCGGACGCGGACCGGCAGGCGCTGGCTTTCAGCACCGAACGCGACGAGCAGCGCCATTTCTTTCTGAACACGCCCCGGCTGGACGGCGACGCCAGGCTGGTGCTCCCGCTGCCCTTCGCCGCCCCCCATCACGAAGCGCTCGCCGCCAGCCGGATACGCGCCGTCCCTTACGCGGAGCTGAAGCAGGCGCTGAAGGTGCCGGCGGAGCAGGAAGCCCGCTTCCGCGGCTTCTTCGACACCGAAGCGCCACAGCGCGAGCAGCCCGAGTATCACGGCGGCGACGTGCGCATCCGTTATTTCGGCCACGCCTGCGTCTTGCTGCAAACGGCGTCCACCTCGGTCCTGATCGATCCCTTCGTCACCTGGGACCGGGATGGCGAACCGCAGCGGCTGACTTTCGACGATCTGCCCGACCATATCGACTACGTGTTCATCACCCACAACCATCAGGACCACTTCAGCCCGGAGCTGCTGCTGCAATTGCGCGGCCGCATCGGCCGCCTGCTGGTGCCGCGCCACAACAGCCGCAGCCTGGCCGATCCGTCGATGAAGCTCACGCTGCGCGCGCTCGGTTTCCGCAACGTGTCCGAACTCGAGCCGATGGAAAGCGTGCGCTTCGACGACGGCGAAATCGTCAGCCTGCCGTTTTACGGCGAGCACGCCGACCTGGACATCGAAAGCAAGCACGGCATGTTCCTGCGGCTGAAAAACCGCCGCTTCCTGTTCCTGGCGGACTCGGACTGCAAGGACCGCGCGCTCTACCGCCGCATTGTGGAGCGTCTGGGCAAGGCGGACACGCTGTTCATCGGCATGGAGTGCGACGGCGCGCCGCTCAGCTGGCTGTACGGCCCGTACACCGGCAGCCCGCTCAGCCGGCGCGACGACGAATCCCGCACCTTGTCCGGCTCGGACTGCGAGCACGCCTGGAGCATCGTCGAGGAGTTCGACTGTAAGAAGATCTATGTCTACGCGATGGGGCAAGAACCCTGGATGCGCTTCGTCACCGGCCTGGAGTATTCGGCCGACAGCAAGCAGATCGTCGAGTCGAACAAGTTCCTCGAGCGCTGCCGCGCCGCGGGCCTGAGCGCGGAACGGCTGTACGGCTGCAGCAGCTTCAGCTGCTGAGCCTGTGCAATGTCCGCCGCGCGTCGCGGAAGCCGACACGGTGAAAGCCGCCTGGAAATGCTCATGCGCCCCAAGCACATGCCGTTTTCCAGCGGTTTTCGCCCTGTCTCGCCTTCGCTCGCAAAACGTAAAAGCTTCCAGGACGCCGTCGCCGGCTTGGGGCGCGGGGCTGAATAAAGGCTTGCTCTTGTCGACTGATTGCCGACCCAAGGTATTCGCTTATGAAATTTTCACTCGATGCCGGCTACGGCTGGCTTGCGTCCTTGCAACAGGAACGACTGTTCCACCTGGATCCGCTGGCGCCGGACGCCGCCTCATGCTCGTTTCCCGTCGTGCTGCGGATAAGCGGCGCGCTGGACGCCGCCGCATTGGAGACGGCCCTGGCCGCGGTCGTGGCCAAACACGAGGCCTTGCGCACGACGATGGCCTTCGACGGCGACGAACTGCTTTGCTCGACGCGGCACGCCTGGCCCGGCCCCTTGCTCCAGCCGACGCGCCCGGAACCGGCGAGCGGGGACAGCGCCGGCCTGGCCGCGGCCGTCCGGGAAGTCATCGACCGCCCCTTCGATCTGGCGACGGGGCCTTTATTTCGCTTTGCTCTCTTTCAGCCGGCGGATGATGAGGCGAGCCTGGTCATGGTGTTCCATCAGGCTGTTTTTGACGCCTGGTCGGCCGGCATCCTGGCTACAGACCTGGACACGGCTTATGCCGCCGCCTTGAACGGCGGCGATGTCGAGCTCGCGCCCAATGCGCTCGATTACGCGGACTTCGCCCATTGGCAGCGCGAACCATGGCGCGCCGGCGCGCCCCGGCCTTCGCTATTGAGCGCGGACGGTCCGTTGCCGGCCACGATATCGACGGACGGCGCTCAATGGGCGCTCAAGCTCCCCTCCGAGCAGGAACAGCAGCTGCGCCGGCTTCAACAGGAAACGGGAGACGCCTTGCTGGTCGTTTTCTCATCCTTGCTCGGCCTTTTCCTGGGCGCGGAAAGCGGCCGGGATGAAATCCTCATCGACGCGTCCGTCCCGGGGCGACGCCACGCGGAAGCCAATGAAATCATCGGCCTGTTTGAAACCCCGCTCCCGCTGCGCTTGCGCCTGGACGCCAAGCCCACTCTGCGGGAGATGCTGGACCAGGTCCGCACGCAGGGCGCGGAGAACCGGAACATGGCGTTTGAACCCTCCGCCGCCTTGGAGCCGCCAGGGTTTCAAGTCGCCGCGCGGGTGCGAAAACGCCCGCTCTGGCGTCTCGCCGGCCTGCGGCTGACCGAGCAGGCGGCGCATGCCGGACGCGCGAAGCGCGACTTGAGCTTTGTGCTGGACGAACGCGACGACGGCCTCTGGCTGACGCTAGAGTACGCCGACGCCTTGTTCGAAGCCTCGGCCGCCCAGCGGCTCTTGAACGGGCTGGTCCGCTTCGCCGCGCAATGCCTGGCCGATCCCGCCCGCCGGCCGGACGCCTTGCCGACGGCTGATGAGCAAGAACTCGCCAGCCGCGGACAAGAACGGGACACCGGCGCGCTCGCGGCGTTGGCGCGGCCCCAGGCCGACGCCCGGCTGGGCCAGCTGTCCAGCAATCAGCAAAGCCTGTATTTCTTTGAGAAACTGGCCCCGGACCGCGCCTTGTACAATGTCCCGCTGCATCTGGAGATGCGCGGCCAGCTGGACCCCGCCCGCCTGGAGGCGGCGCTGGAACAGCTGCTGAAACGCCATGAAGCCCTGCGCGCGCGCTTTGTGGAAACCCCGGCCGGCCTGCGGCAGGACATCGGCGCGCCGCCCTCCCGCGTACTCGAAACCGCGGATCTCAGCCAACTGCCGCCGGACCGCCGCGACGCCGGCTTCGCCAGCCTGGAACGGGATGTCAGCTCGACCCCTTTCGACCTCGCCGCCGGCCGGCTCTTCCGCTTTTGCCTGGCGCGCCGCGGCCGCGAACACTGGGTGTTGCTGATGGTGTTTCACCACATGGCGTTTGACGGCCATTCCGCGCAGATATGGCTGCGCGATCTGCGGACCCTGCTGCGAGGCGGCGCCTTGCCCGCCGTGGGGCCGGCGATGACGGTGAGAGAGGCCGCCGCCGAGGAGCGGGCCTGGCAGCGCAGCCGCGACTACCAGAGGACGCTGAGCCGCTGGCTAGACCGCCTGGCGGGAACCGCGGCCCCGCTCAATCTCAGGCCGGACCGCCCGCGCCCGCTGCGACGCGACTACGCCGGGGCCTTCCTGGAATGCGCCTTGCCCCAGGCGCTGCTGGGCGAGCACATCCAGCGCGCCGCCCAGCTTGGCGCCTCGCCGTTCATGGCCGTCGCCGCCCTGCTCGCCGCCTATCTGTCCGCGCGCGGCAATCAGGCCGACGTCTGCCTGGGCTTCCCCCATGGCGGACGCGGCGACGGCGCGATCGAGGACACCATAGGCAATTTCGTCAATTTGCTCGCCATGCCGGTGCGGATAGAGACCGCCGACACCCCGCGCAACATCATCGAAAAAGTGCGCCAAACCGCCCAGGCGAGCTACGCCGGCTACCGGGTGCCGTTCTCCTCCCTCGTCGATCGGCTTGGCCTGGAGCGCGTTCCCGGCCAACACCCGGTCTTCCAGGCGGTGGTCACCGTCGATCAAGACTTCGACGGCTGGACGCAGGACGGCCTGACCGTGGCCTTGCTGCCGGGCAGCAACCCTATCGCCAAGTTCGACCTGGCCTTCGGCTTCAATCTGGCGCGCAGTTGCGTCCGCATCGAGTACGCGACCGATATGTTCGACCCGGCGTCGATTGAAGCCATGGGCGCGGAACTATCGGCCTTGCTGTCCCAGTGCGTGCGGGGCTTCGACGCGCCGCTGCGGCAGGCCGCCGGCGCGACGGCCGCCGGGGAGGTGCCGCGCGCCACGCCCAAGCTGCTGAGAAAACCCAAGCCGGCCGGCGCCGGGAACGCCGGCTTGGCGGCGGACGCGACGTGAGCCCATGTCAAGCGCCGACAACTGACCAACCGCCGGAGGGCGCAAAGCGCTCTAGCCGGCAGGACATGCAAAACCAATGACTCATCCAACAGAACTCAGCGCCTGCCAAACGCTTGCCGAGGCCTTCTCCCGCTCAGTCCAGCGCTTTCCCGACCGCATCGCCGTGCAATGCGCGGCGGCTTCGCTCAGCTACCGGCAACTGGATCAGCGGGCGGACGCCCTGGCCCGCCGCCTCCGCGCCATGGGCGTGACCGCCGAAACCCTGGTGGGCTTGTCCGTGCGCAGATCATCCGATCTGATCGTCGCCATGCTGGCCATCCTGAAAGCCGGCGGCGCCTACCTTCCGCTGGACCCGGAGTATCCGGCGGAGCGGCTGGACTACCTCGTCGGCGACGCCCGGCCCAAGCTCATCGTCGTGGATGCGGCATCGCGGGAACGGCTGGCCGCCGCCGCGTCCGCCAAGGACATCCCGCAGCTTGATCTGGACGCTTTTGCGCCATCGCGCGACGAGACGCCCGTGGGCGGCGGCACGCCGAATCGCGACAACCTGGCTTACGTCATCTATACCTCGGGCTCGACCGGAGGCCCCAAAGGCAGCCTGATCACCCACCGCAATGTGCTGCGGCTGTTTGCCGAGTCCCAGCCTTATTACGACTTCGGGCCGGAGGACGTCTGGCCCTTGCTGCACTCCTACGCCTTCGATTTTTCGGTCTGGGAAATCTTCGGCGCGCTCTTGCATGGCGGCGCCCTGCTGGTCCCGGACCTGGCCACCATTCGAGACCCTTCCGCGCTGCTGGCGTATTTGCGGCGGCATGGCGCGACGGTGCTCAATCAGACACCGTCCTTCTTCTATCAGCTGGCCCTGTATCTGAGCGAACATCCGGAACAGCGCGAGGCCCTGGAATCGCTGGCCTTCGTGGTGTTTGGCGGCGAGCGGCTGGACCTGACCCAGCTCAAGCCCTGGTTCAAGACCATGGGCGACGAGGGCCCGGTGCTGGTCAATATGTACGGCATCACCGAGACCACCGTGCACGTCACCTTGCACGTGGTCGACGCCGACGAGACGAAGCATAGGAAGTCCGCCGGCATCGGCTCGGCCTTGCCCGACTTGTCGCTGTTCCTGCTCGACGAGGACTTGCAGCCGGTGGCGCCCGGCGAGGTCGGCGAGCTGTATGTCGCCGGTCCGGGACTGGCGCGCGGCTATCACGGCCGGCCCGGCCTGACCGCCGAGGCCTTCATTCCCTGCCCCTTCCCCGGCCGCGAAGGCCAGCGGATGTACAAAACCCAGGATCTGGCGAAGATCGATCCGCACGGCGAGCTGGTTTACGAATCACGCAAGGGCGGCTACCTGAAGATCCGCGGTTTCCGGGTTTCGCTGGCCGAGATCGAATCCGCGCTCTGCGAGCTAGACGGCGTCGCCAACGCGGTGGTCCAGACCTCGTCCGAGGACGGGCGAGATCTGGTGTCGGCCTATCTCCGCTTTGCGTCCGCGCCGATGAGCTTGCGGGAACTCCGCCAGGCGCTGGCGGAAAAGCTGCCCGGCTTCATGATGCCGCACCACTTTCATTGCATCGACAGCCTGCCGCTGACCGCTCACGGCAAGATCGATCGCAGCCGTTTGCCGCACATGGCGCGGGCCCTGAGCGACGAACGCCCGCCGGACGCGCCGGCCTCGGCCAATGAAGCCGACATGACGGCGATCTGGAGCCGGATACTCGGCGTGGAACGTCTTGGTCCTAACGATGATTTCTTCGCCTTGGGCGGGGACTCCATCCGCGCCGTGGAACTGATCATGGCGCTGAATCGCGCCGGCTGGGCCGCCACGGTGGAAGACGTGTTTCACTCGCCCAATGTCCGGGACCTGAACGACCGCAGCCTGCGGGGCGAAACCGGCTTGCCGCCGACGCGGGCGAAACGCGCGAACGCCGCGTCCGACATGCAGCGCCTGATGCTGGAGCACTATCAGGCGGCCCCGGCAGGGCTGGGCGTCTATCACGTGCAGCAGTGGTTTGACTGCGTGGACGCGGCGCTCGACATCGGACGGCTCATGGAGGCCTTCCGCTTGGAGTTTTCCCGGCATCCCGTTTTCCGCACGCTCTTCGTCCGCGACGGCGACGCGATTCTCCGCACCGACGCGGGCAGGGAACGGGTGCGCCTGGACGCCGTCGACCTCCGGCGCGACGCCCCTGCCCGGCGGCGGGCGCGGATTGCCGAATACGCGCGCGCCGATCTCCACGCGCCATTCGCGCCCTTCGAGGAGGCAAGCGAAACGGCGCGGCTGCGCTTCTTCCAAACCGAGGACAGCCGCTGCGTCGTTTTCCTGAGCATCCACCACGCGATAGACGACGGCTGGGGGCAGCAACGCTTTTTCGACGCGGTATTCCAGCGCTATCAGCGCCATGACGCCATCGCGCCGCCGGCGCGCGCGGACGTGTTTTCCGAATACGTCGCCCTCCAGCAGCGCATGGCCCTGGACCCGGCGGCGATTGAATACTGGCGGCGAGCGCCGTTTGCCGGCGCGCAGACGCTTGAGCGACGGAGAACGCCGCCGGCCGGAATGACGGAGCACAAAAAACGCATCGCGCCCCGGCTGGTGGCCCGCGTCGGCCACTGCGCGCGCGCGCGGCGCATCCAGACGCGATCCTTGTATTTGGCCGCCGCCGGGCAAGCGATCGCGCGCGCGACCCGGGACCCCCAGGTCTTGATCGGAATGGTGGTCAACGGCCGGGTGCCGGAACTGAGCGATCCGCTGGACGCGGTGGGCCTGTTCTGGAATTTGCAGCCGCTGTCGTTTCAGGCCTTGGCGTGTCCGCTGGAAACGGCTGAGGCCATCCACCAGCGCCTGCTGCTGCAGGAGAAATACGCGCTCTACCCGCTCAGCGCGATTTTCGATGCGCGCAGCCCCGGCCGGGAGTTCCTTTACACCTTCAACTTCACGAATTTCCGGGCGCGGGATTCGAAAACGGCGGATTTGCGGGACTGGGACGGCGTGGATCGCTTCCACTACCCCGTCAATATCGCCGTCCATCTGGACGAAGGCTCGGACATCGCCGAATTCCGGCTGAGCGGCGATCCCGCTTATTGCGGCGAGGCCGCGGCGGACGCGCTGTTCCAGGCTTTCGAAGAAGCGCTGGGCGTCGCCGTCGGGGAGCTGGCCGGCCTAGGCGCTTGACGCGGCCGCGCGAGGCCGGCGCTCCCGGCCTCAGCGCGACAGCAAGGCGGCCACTCGCTTGGCGGTGGCCTTGGCCGACTGCGGGTTTTGCCCGGTCACCAGCCGGCCGTCCACCACCACCTTGGGCATGAACGGCAGCCAGGCTTTTTCATAGCGGGCGCCGCGCCGCCTCATTTCCTCCTCGGCGTTGTAGGGCACTTTGCCGGCCACGCCGGCCAACACTTCCTCCCGCCAGGAAAAGCCGGTCAGCCGGCGGCCGGCCACCAGCAGCGCGCCGTCGGACAAGCGGATATTCAGCAGGCCGCAATAACCGTGGCACACCGAGGAAACGACGCCGCCCTGCTCGTAGATCTCGCGGGCGAGCCGCTGCAGGCCGGCGTGCTCCGGAAAATCCCACATCACCGCGTGACCGCCGGTGAAATAGATCGCGTCGAACGCCGCCGGGGCGATGTCTTCCGGCTTGGCGGTATCCGCCAGCAAGGCCCGCTTATCGGCGCTGGCCAGCCAGGCCCGCGCCGAGGCGTCGGCGTTCGGCCATTTCAGCGAGCGCGGCTCCAAGGGAGAGGCGCCGCCCAGCGGGCTGATCAACTGCTGCTCCCAGCCTTGCGCGGCGAACACCTCGTAAGCGTGGCTCAATTCAGACAGCCACAAACCGGTGGCTTCGGACGGATCGGCGTAGTGAGCGACATTGCTCACCACATGCAGAATGCGCTTGCTCATGACGGCTTCTCCTCATCAAAGCGCCGCTGGGGTTTGAACACGGTTTGCGTCGGCCGTTTCCGGCGGCGGGCCTGCGCCACCTTAAGCTTCAAGTCCGCTTGAGGGTCAAGGCATTTCACCTGAGCCTAAGCGCCCGTTTACGACTTTTCCGGGAGCGGGCCTTGCCCGCTTCCCGGCGCTCCGCCCGCCGCGCCGTCCTCGTCGCGCAGGCGGTTCAACACCCATTGGGCCCGCTCGTCGCAGGCCAGCCCTTCCGGCCCGTTCTCCATGCTGGCGATCACCAGCCGCAACTGAGCCTTGTTCTGCTCCAGCCGCTGCTGCAAGCGTTCGATCTCGGCCACTTTGCGCATGAGCCCCGCCAGCAGGTCCTCATGCTGCCAGGCCTTAGGCTCCGTCGGCAGCAGACGGCGAATCTCCTCCAGGGAAAACCCGGCGCTCTGGGCGCTGGCGATGATGTCCAATATCCACAGCGCTTCCGGGCCGTAATCGCGGTAGCCGTTGGCCCCGCGCGCCACCGCCCGGATCAGGCCGCTGGCTTCGTAAAAGCGAATGCGGGAGGCGGTCATGCCGCAGCGCTTCGCCAATTCTCCAATTTTCATCCGCGTTCTCGATCGGGGCTTGACATTAAAGTTAACTTTAAACCTATGGTTGAGCCAAGATCAAACCCGGAGCGCGCGCTCATGACCCTATTCAGCCCCTTGACCCTTCCCAACGGCTCCAGCCTGCCCAACCGCATCGCCAAGGCGGCGATGGAAGAAAACATGGCGGACGCGGACCAGGCTCCGTCCGATGCCTTGATGAGGCTTTACCAGGCCTGGGCTGACGGCGGCGCCGGCCTGCTGATCAGCGGCAACGTGATGGTGGACGGCCGCGCGATGACCGGGCCGGGCGGCGTGGTGCTGGAGGACGAGCGCCAGATGGAGCGCTTCCGGCGCTGGGCCCGGATCGGCCGCTCCCGCGGCGCGCAGTTCTGGTTGCAGATCAACCATCCCGGCCGTCAGATGCCGGCCAATCTGGGCCAGGCCACCTGGGCGCCGTCCGCGGTGCCGCTGGACCTGGGCAAGATGTCCAGGCATTTCGCCCTGCCGCAGGCGATGACGCCGCAGGGGATCGCCGATGTGATACGGCGCTTCGCCCGCAGCGCGGGCCTCGCCGAGCAGGCCGGTTTCGACGGCGTGGAAATCCACGCGGCCCACGGCTATCTGCTCAGCCAGTTCCTGTCCCCGCTGTCCAACCAAAGAACGGACGCCTGGGGCGGCCCGCTGGAAAACCGGGCCCGCCTGTTGCTGGAGATCGTCAAAGCGGTGCGCGCGGAGGTGTCCCCGGGCTTCGCCGTGGCGGTCAAGCTCAATTCCGCCGATTTCCAACGCGGCGGCTTCAGCGCCGACGACGCCCGCCAGGTGGTGCTCTGGCTCAATGAGCTGGCGGTGGATCTGGTCGAGCTTTCCGGCGGCAGTTACGAAGCGCCGGCAATGCAGGGCGAGGCCCGCGACGGGCGCACCCTGGCCCGCGAGGCCTATTTCCTGACGTTCGCCCAAGCGCTCCAAACCGTGGCCGCCATGCCGGTGATGGTCACCGGCGGCATCCGCCGCCGGCCGGTGGCCGAACAGGTGGTGGCCAGCGGCGTGGCCATGGCGGGCATCGCCACCGCGCTGGCCCTGGACCCCAGGCTGCCCAGCGACTGGCGCCAGGGCAAGGACACCGCTCCGGCGCTGCCGCCCATCGCCTGGCGCAACAAGCCGCTGGCGGCGCTCGCCAATATGGCCGCGGTGAAGTTTCAGCTGCGCCGGCTCAGCCAGGGCAAGACGCCCAAGCCCCAGGTGTCGCCGCTGCGGGCGCTGATCCAGCAGCAGCTGGCCGCCGCCTGCCGCACCCGCCGCTATCGACGCTGGGCGGCGCAACGCTGAGCCGGCGGCCTCAAGCGCCCGGCAGCGCGGCCAGAAAGCGCTTCAGCGCCGGGTTGGCCGCGTCCTTGCGGCTGACGAAGCTCAGCGGCATCGGCAAGGACAAATCCCGCAACCGGAAGAAGCGCGCCTGGGCCGGCGGCCGGCCCAGATTGGCCGAGTTGACGATGGCGGCGCCGATGCCGGCGCAGACCAGCGACAAGATCGCCGTTTCGGTGCCGGCCTCCTGCGCCACCCTAAGACGCACGCCCAGTTGCCGGCAAGCGCTGATCAGGCGGTCGTAATAGCCGGGATAGGCCTCGCGCGGCATGGTGACGAAGGGCCGGTCCGCCAGGCTGCGCAACGCGATGGGGCGGCTCTCGTCGTGGCCGGTGTCCCAGCAGCGCGGCAGCGCCAGCACCACGTCGTGCTCCAACAAGGGCAGGCCGGCCAGGCTTTCCGGCAAGTCTTCGTATTGGTAGATGAAGCCGCCGTCCAGCGCGCCCTCCTCCAGCGCGCTCAATTGCTGCGGCGTGTTCAGCACGCTCAGCTCCAGCGCCACCTCCGGCGCCTCCGCCTGGAAGCGGCTGAAAACCTGGGGCACCAGGCCGTCCCAACCGGCGTTCTCCACGCAGCCCAGCCGCAGCCGGCCCAAAAGTCCGGCGGCCACGCGCCGCGCGCTCTCGGCCGCGTCGTCCAGCGCGGCCATCGCTTTGCGCACCTCGCGCAAATAGCTTGCGCCGGCCGCGGTCAGCTTGAGGCCGCGCGGCGAACGCTCAAACAGCGGCAGGCCCAGCTCTTGTTCCAGGTCCTGGATCTGCCGCGACACCGCCGGCTGGGTGATGTGCAGATGCTCGGAGGCCAGGCGCACGCTTTGGTGCTCGGCCACGGCGATGAAGTAACGAAGATGGCGCAATTCCATGCGGGGTCTTTCAGCTTGGATATGCCTTTAAGTTATCACGAATTAATAATTCGGCATTGGAAAGCATGGATAATTTCCGCGATAGTGACGGTCAAGCCGCCGGCCGCGCCGGCGCGCACCCTAGCCGCAGAGACCCAAATGGACACCATCAGCCCCACTTATCAACTTGGCGACGCCAAGATCACCCGCGTGACGGACACCCTGCTGCACGGCCTGGCCCCGTCCTTCCTCTACCGCGACTGGAGCGAGACGCTGCTGACGCAAGAGCCGGGCTTGCGCGGCCTGCTGGACGCCGACGGCGCGCGCCTCACCCTGAGCGTGCACAGCTGGGCGGTGGAATGGGCCGGCCAGGTTTTCCTGATCGACACCGGCGTCGGCAATGACAAGGAACGCGCGTTCAACCCGTTGTTCCACCGGCTGCAAACGCCCTTTCTGGAACGCCTGGCCCGCGCGGGCATCCAGCCCGCGGACGTCGACCACGTGTTGCTGACCCATTTGCACGCGGACCATGTGGGCTGGAACACGCGGCGGATCAACGGCCAGTGGACGCCCACCTTTCCCAAGGCCCTCTATGCTTTGCCGCAAGGCGATCTGGATTTCTTCGCCACGCCGGAAGCGGACAGCCGGCGCATGGTGTTCGACGACAGCGTGGCGCCGGTGATCGCCTCCGGTCAGGCGCGCGTGATCGGCCTGGACGGCGGCGACTACCAGGACGGTTTCCGCTTCCACCCCACGCCCGGCCATTGCGCCGGCCATATGTCGATTTCGCTGAGTTCGCGCGGCGAGACGGCGCTGTTCTGCGGCGATGTGATGCATACGCCGATGCAGGTGTACCGGCCGGAATGGAATTCGGTGTTCTGCCGGGAGCAGGACGCGGCGCGGGCATCCCGGCGCTGGCTGCTGGACTTCGCCGCCGAGCGCCGCGCCCTGGTGTTCAGCGCCCACTTCGCCGACAGCTCCGCCGGCCGGGTGACGCGCCGGGACGGCGGCTTCGGCTGGACCTTCCTCTGAGGCGCCGCTTAACGATCCGCCGCCTCCGTGGGGCGTCCCCGTCCACGCGGCTTTGAAACGCCGACGACAAGCTGCTCTAATCCTTAATCTCAATGCCTTGCGCCAAGCCTTGCACAGGCCCCCAACCTAGGAACTCCTCATGGCCCTTCCCACCCTCGCGCCGGAGGCCGTCGCCGCCCTGGCCCAGGCCGCCGGCCTCAAGCTCGCCCCCGATCGCCTGGAGGCCGTCGCCGCCACCCTGGCCTTCATCCGCGCGGAAATCGCCAAGCTGGACCGGCTGAGCCCGGCCGACGCGCGCTCAGCGCCCCCCTTCGACCCGGACTGGAGGTAAACGCCGTGCAAGCCTATCAATTGAGCATTGTGGACGCGGCCCGGCAGATAGCGGACGGCCAGTTGTCGCCGGTGGAGCTGACCCGCTCGGTGCTGGAGCGGGCGCAAGAGAAAGAAGACCAGCTGTCCGCCTATGTCACGCTCGCCGCGGATCAGGCCATGGACGCCGCGCGGCGGGCCGAGCAGGAAATCCGCCGCAAGGAATACCGCGGCGTCTTGCACGGCATCCCCTACGCGCTGAAAGACCTGATAGACGCGGCCGGCCTGCCCACCACCGCCAGTTCGCAAGTGCGCCGGCATCACCTCGCCGCCGCCGACAGCGAGGTGGCCGCCCGGCTCAAACAGGCGGGCATGATCTTGACCGGCAAGACCCATACCCATGAATTCGCCTTTGGCCTGACCACGCCGCAAACCAACAATCCCTGGGAGCCGGAGCGTTCCCCCGGCGGCTCCAGCGGCGGTTCCGCCGCCGCGGTGGCTTATGGCGGCGCGCTGGCGGCGCTGGGCACCGACACCGGCGGTTCCATCCGGGTGCCGGCCGCCTTGTGCGGGCTGGTGGGCCTGAAGCCCACTTACGAACTGGTGTCCCGCCAAGGCGTGGTGCCGCTGTCCGGCTCGCTGGACCATGTCGGCCCCATCACCCGCACCGTGGCGGACGCCGCGGCCTTATTGGACGCCATCGCGACGCGACGGCCGCCATCGGCCGACAGCTACCGCCAGGGCCTGGGCCAGGGGGTGGAGGGGCTGCGCGTCGGCGTGGCCGGCAATTATTTCTGCGAGCATATCGCGCCGGACATCCAGGCCGTGCTCCAGGATCAGCAGGCCGAACTCGCCGCCGCCGGCGCGACGCTGGTGGAGGTCGAGATCCCGCTGACCGATTTCATCCTGCCCATCCAATGGGGCCTGATAGCGCCGGAAGCCGCCGCCTATCACCGGGACGCGCTGCGCCGCGCGCCGCAGCTGTACGGCGACGAGGTGAGGACGCTGCTGGAAGCCTGCATGCTGGTGCCGCAGAACGAACACGCCCAGGCCCAGGCCGCTCGGATCGCGCTACAAACCGCCTGGCGCCGGCTCTTCGCCGACATCGACCTGCTCTTGGTCCCCACCGTGCCGCACACCGCGCCGCTGCACGGCCAGGACAGCTTCGTCTGGCCGGACGGCGTCGAGGAGAGCGTGGTCTCCGCCTATATACGGCTGAGCACGCCCGCCAATGTGCTGGGCCTGCCGGCGCTGACGGTGCCGGCCGGCCTGGACCGGGCGGGGCTGCCGTTCGGCGTACAGCTGATTGGCCGGCCTTTCGACGAGCTCACGGTGCTGCGCGCCGGCCAGCTGATAGAGAGCCGCTGCCAAACCCGGTTTGACCTGCCGCGGGCCTAAGAAGCTGTTCACAGCCTGCCGCGCTTCGCGACGCGTGGCGCGGCGGGCGCCGCTTAAACATGCTCATGCGCCGCCTGCGCATTCCGCTTTCTCAGCGGCTCCCGCCTTGTCTCGCCCTGGCACGCGAGATTTTGAACAGGCTTGTGGACTGTCCGCATCGCGTCCGCTCACAAACCGCCCAGCGAACCGTCGCGCAGGCTCTTGGCCATGGTTTTGCAGGTATGCAGAAAAGCCGCCACCGCCGGGCTGACGTGCTTCCGGCTGGGCACCGCCAGGCCCACCGCACGCCGCACCATGGGCGCCAGCGGCTTTTTCACCACGCCGGGGCATAAGGCCAGCAAGGGCGCCGGCACCGCGAGATCGGCGACGATGGACACCCCGGCGCCGTTCTCCACCATTTTGACGATGGTGAGAATCTGGGCGTAGCGGTGCTTGACCCTGGGCCGCAGGCCGGCGGTTTCAAACAATCTCTCAATCAGCGCGGTATTGCCCGCCAGCGTCATGATGAAGGGCATGTCGCACAAATCCGCCAGCCGCGCCGCCGGCTGGCCGGCCAGCGGATGGCCGGCCGGAATCAAGGCCACGAACTGGTCCTCCACCAGCGGCAAGGTGTCGAAACGATCGTCCGGCAGCACCACGAAGCCCACGTCCACCCGGCGCTCGCTGACCCATTGCGCCACTTCGTCGTCCTCGCCCTCTTCCACGAACACGTCGATTTCCGGATAGCTGGCGCGGAACTGCTCGAGGATGCGCGGCAACAGCAGCAACGAGGAGGTGGTGCCGAAGGAGCCGATGCGCAGCACGCCGCGGTTCAGGCCGCGCGCCGCCGACGCCTCCTGACGGATCGCCTCGGCCACGCCCAAGAGTTCGCGCACGCGCAACAGCAGGCTGTTGCCGGCCTCGGTGGCCTCGATGCCGGCCTGGCCGCGCGTCAGCAGGGTCAGCCCCCATTCCTTCTCCAATTGCCTGATCGCGTGCGACACCGCGGATTGGCTGATGCCCAGTTTGTCCGCCGCCGCGGTGAAACCGCCCAGCTCCGCCACCAGCGCAAAGATTTCCAGCTGCGTAAAGGTCATGACCGTCTCGTCCACCCATGAGCAAATGCTCATTTTTCCATGAATTCAAACAATCAATAGTATATACGCACCCACATAGCATCAGGAGGCCGGGCGGCGCGCCCGGCGCCCACCATGAATCACTCAAGCACCCTCGCCGTCGCGGCGCAGCCCGCCCGCGCGCAAACCGCGCTCAGGCCGGCCCTGTCTCTGAAACTGGCGCTGACCGCGCTGTTCTGGGGCGGCACCTTCATCGCCGGCAGAGTGCTGGCGCAATCCATGCCGCTGATGACCGCCGCCTTCGGCCGCTTCCTGGTGGCCGCCCTGCTGCTGGTGCTGGTGGCTTGCCGGCTGGAAGGCGGGCTGCCGCGGCTGAACCGCTCGCAGATCGCCGTCACCGCGTTTCTGGGCTTTACCGGCATTTTTCTCTACAACGCCTGTTTCTTCGGCGCGCTGGCGCGCATTCCCGCCGGCCGCACCGCCTTGTTCGTCAGCCTCAATCCCATCATGACCGCGCTGGCCGCCAGCCTGATTTTCCGCGAGCGCCTGGGCCTGCGCCGCTGGGCCGGCATCGCCGTGGCCTTGCTGGGCGCCATGGTGGTCATCACCCGCGGCGATCTCGTCGGCACGGTCCACGATTTCAGCCAGTCCTTCGGCGCCGGCGAAGCCCTGATGAGCCTGGCGGTGCTGAGCTGGGCGGCCTATACGCTGGGCTCGCGCAAGGCGATGGAAACCCTGAGCCCGATCGCGGCCACCACCTACGCCACGCTGTGGGGCCTGGCCTTCCTGTCCCTGGGCGCGGCCGGCGAGATCGGCTCCGTTCCCTGGGCCTCCTTCGGCTGGCGGATCTGGCTGTCCATGCTCTATCTGGGGGCCATAGGCACCGTGGTGGGCTTTATCTGGTATTACCAGGGCATCCGGGAGATCGGCCCCTCGCGCGCCGCCGTGTTCACCAATCTGGTGCCCGCCTTCGGCGTGCTGCTGTCCGCGGGGCTGCTGGGCGAACCCATTCTGGCGTCCATGTTGGCGGGCGGCGCGCTGGCGGCGGCGGGCGTGTCCCTGACCAACCGCAAGTGAGCGTTCGGCCGCGGCCGCCCCCGCCGGGCGCGGCCCTCGGGCAAGCCCTTAGTATGAATACCTAAACCACGGCTTTTGATTTGCAAAACGAATAAAATCGCATTGACAGTCAAGGTCGCGCTGCTAGGCTTCAATTCCCAAACCCCTTAGGGAGAAGCCCCATGGCCAGCCCGCTCACCCTGTTGATGCCGGTCATTCCCGGCACCAGCCTGGAAGCCATCGCCGCCACTCTGGCGGAATACGAACCCACCCTGCATCAAGCGCTGACTTCGATCGGCACCGTCCATTACGCGCGCACCTTGCTCTTGGACCGCTCCGCCGCCAATCTGCAGCCCACCGGCAAAAGCAGCGACAACTACGTGATCGCGGTCATCACCGAGTACGACGGCAGCTTCAACGCCTACATCAACGACTTCGTCGCCCAGGTGGGCACCGTCTTCGACGCGCTGCTGCAATTCGTGGTGGGAGGCAAGGCGCTGACCCCGGTGGCCAATAATGTGGCGGCCTTTCAGGCCTTCATCGCCCAGAACGACGCGTCCCAGCATATTCCCAACAACGGCGGCGGCGGCAAGGACGACAACGGCTTGTACCAGGCCTATCCGTACACGGTGCAGACCATACTCGCCGCGCTGGACTGAAGCGCGCCCGCCAGGCGCAGGCGGCCCGCCCGCTTGCGCCTTAGAGCCTGTTCAAAGTCTCGCGAGCAAGCGCGAGTCAAGGCGAAAACGAGCGAAAAAGCGGAATGTACGCGTGGTACATGAGCAGCTTGAGCGGGTACTCGCCGAGCAGCGTTTCACGAAGCGCAGCGGACTTTGAACAGCCTCTTACACCCGTCCCATTGCTGAAAGGCATGCCATGAACAGCCCCGACCTCCCGTACGACGACATCCAAGGCACGATTCTGCGCGGCTACCGCGTGGACCTGGCCCGGCATTTCATTCTGAGCGTTAGCGACAAGGCCGCCGCCGGCGAGCTGATCCTGAAACTGGTGGAGGGCCGGGACGGCCTGCCGAGCATCACCAGCGCCAAGCGCTGGCTGCAAAAACCGAACAGCTTCCTGAACATAGGCTTCACCTGTCCCGGGCTGCGCATGCTGGGCGTCGGCGCCGAGCAGCTGGCCAGTTTCGAATCGACCTTCCAGCGCGGCGCCACCGATGGCGACACCGCCAGCCTCGTTGGCGACATCGGCGCCAGCGCGCCTGAAAAATGGATAGGCGGCCTGGCTAATGGCGAGCAGGTGCACATCGTGCTCAGCTTGTGGGTGGCCAAAGACCCGGCGCTGCTGGAAAGCCTCAGCGCGCGGCTGCGTCAGGCCTTCGCCGGCGCCGTCAGCGAACTATCCGCCCATGACGCCCAGGCGCTGCCTGACAATCAGGTGCACTTCGGTTACCGCGACAGCATCGCCCAGCCCACCATCGCCGGCGCCCCGCCGCGCAAGCGCCCGGAACCGGACGATCAGGCCGTCATCGCCACCGGGGAATTCCTGCTCGGCTACACCAACGAGGGCAAGGGCGTGTACTCGGTGCAACCGCCCGAGCTCAGCCGCAACAGCAGCTATGCCGCTTTCCGCATTCTGGAACAGGACGTGGCCGCTTTCGACGCGTTCCTGAGCGAATACGCGGCCAAGGCCGGCATCGATCCCGAACTGCTGGCGGCCAAGGTATGCGGACGCTGGCGCAACGGCAACCCGCTGACGCTGCGGCCGGACGAGGCCGGCGCCACGCTGCCGACCAGTCAATTGAACGACTTCAACTACGTCAATGCCCAGCCGTCCCAAGACGACACCCTGGGCCTGAAATGTCCAATAGGCTCCCACATCCGCCGCAACAATCCGCGCAACGGCGCGGTGGTGGGCACCGACAGCGCCCACCACCGCATCGTGCGCCGGGCCATGCCTTACGGCCCGGCCTACGACCCCGAACACCCCTCGGCCGCGGCCCGCGGCCTGATCGGCTACTTCATCAACGCCAGCCTGAGCAATCAGTTCGAATTTCTCAGCAGCCAGTGGAACCTGCTCAGCGACTTCGTCAAATCCGCCACGGAACCGGGCAATCCGGACGCCGGCAACGCGGTGTTCAACATCAGCGGAGAAGACGTCTTCCTCGGCGTCAACGACGCCGCGGACAGCAGCTTCACCCTGGCCGCGCCCGGCCGCTCGGGCAAGAACAACACCGTGTTGCAGGGCTTCTCGCGGATGATCACCACCCGCGGCGGCGCGTATTGCTTCCTTCCCGGCATCGGCGGGCTGCGCTACCTGGCGCGGCTGGCCAGCGGCTAAGAGCCTGTTCAAAGTCTGCTGCGCGTCGTGAAGCCTTGCACGGTGAGAACGAGCTCAAAATGCTCATGTACCACGTGTGCATTCCGCTTTTTCGCTCGTTTTCGCCTTGTCTCGCCCTTGCTCGCGAGACTTTGCACAGGCTCTAAGACGCGTCGGCCGGCCGCCCGTACTGCTCGCGGATGAAGTCCGTCATGTGCGCGGCCAGGATCTGGTGCACCTCCTGGCTGGGGTGCACCTCGTCGTGGAACAGGTGGCGATGCGAACTGTCCAGCGGCCGCGCGTCGCCGGCGAAGCCGAGCACGCGCGGCAGGTCGATATAGCCCTCGTGCTTATTGTGCATCGTGTCGTAATCCACTGTTTCCGCCAGCTCCATCAGGTAATCCAGCTTGGCGCCGATATCGAAGAAACGGAGGGTCACCCCGGCGTCGCGGTAGCGGGCTTGCAACGCCTCCACCGTCTGGCTCAGCTGCCGGTTATGCCGCTGAGACAAGTCGTGCAGCTTTTCGGCCTCCGCCGGCGGCTGTTTGCGCGCGTTCACGGTTTTGGACAGATCCGGCGCGCCGGCCACCAGGATGTCCTTGACCCCCTTGGCCACCAGCTTGTCGATCTGCCGCTCGTAGGTGCGGATCACCTTGTCCACGTCGGTCTTGCCGAAAGTCATGTAGTCGTTGGAGCCCAGGGCCAGCACCGCCATATCGCCCGGCTGGAAGTGGTGCTTATTGATCTGGCGCTCCATATGGGAGATGAACATGAAGGCCGGGTTCCACTTGGAATACTTGCCGGCCACCGCGCCGCCCTCGGCGTAATTGACCACCGGCTTGCCCAGAAAAGCCCTGGACGCCAGGAAGTCCGGCCAGGCGAAGCCATTGGTGAAACGCCCTTCGTAGTACTGGCGCGAGGACGGCATCACCCCCAGGGTTTTGCTGAGCATGCGGCCTTCGGAGTCCGACAGGCTGTCGCCTATCACCACCAGGCGCTGGATATGCCCCAGGCTCTTGCCCTCCCCGGCGGCCGCGGCCGGCGTCTTGGCCTGCACCGCCTGGTTTTTCAGCGCCAGCGCGAACAGCGCTTTTTTGTCGAAGCCAAGCGAGGCGACGGAGTCCGAGCGCGACAGCGTGGAAGGCTCGTGCCGCAATTGCCGCAGCCGCATGATCAGCCTGGACGCCTCCGCCAAGCGCGCCTCCTCGCGCCGGGCGCAGTGCCTGGGAACCAGCAGTTTTCCGGGTACGAGTTTGCAAGTCATCGGCATGGCGTAAGCTCCTGTGCGCGATCCGCGGCGCGGTCAATGGGTTTTCAATGTGCCGCAGCATGCCCAAGCGCGAGCCCGCAAGCTTGCTTAAAACGATCACGCCGCCGGTCAAGGCGCGCAAAAAAGCCCTGCCGAGGCAGGGCGCTTGCCGTAGGCCGCCGCGATCAGCGGCTCTTATCCCGATGAAACGCCAGATGCTCGCTGGCGTAACGCCTCTGCTCCCGCAAGAAGCCCTGAATGCCCTGCCGCATCGCCACTGCCATGTCCGGCCGCTTTTCCGGCTTGCAGATATAGGTCCACAGAAAATCCTCCTGCGTGTCCGGCTGGATGTCCTCCATCTTGGCGTGCTCGAACTCGGTTTCCCGCGATTCGCCGTTCACATCGAAAGCCACCGTCATCGGCATCATGATCAGGCGCTGCCGGCAATGGATCTCGTACAGGGACTGGCTGTAGGCGTAAGCCGTCATCGGCTTGTCCGCCTCGAATCTGGGCGCGCACAGCGTCCAGAACTTGACGGTGCCGTGCGGCGATTGCGCAATGCTGTCGGTATCGATCAACAAGCCGCCCTCGCTGGGGTTGAAGTAGGTGAAATCCCAGCTGGAGGCGCTGGCCATGGAGGACAACAAGATAAAAACGCAGGCAATGACTTTCAACATTCTGATTCCCAATATTTTTCCAATCGATACGCGCAATGCAGCGGCGGCGGGCATGATAACAGCCCTGGTTTTTCCTTGTGAATGGCCGGGCCCACTCTGAGTCAAGCCCGCGGAGCCGAAACACGGCAAGGCGAATCGGCGCTGCTCAAGGCCAAGGCTGATAAATGGGTCGCGGATCAAGGGCTTTTTCTTACACTTGAGCCAACCGTCCATCGGCCCGCGGCCGGAATCGTTTTCTGAAAGTCTTCCCCGCCACTCAGCCTTCACACTGCGCCCCAATAAAATAACCATGCGGCAAACCTGGGTTCGCTCCCCAGCGCGTCCGTCGCCGTCCCCTTCGGACGGCGCGCCGAGACGCCGCCGCTCCAAATCAGCACCTCGCCGGGAAAACCGCCATGAGCACCATTCCAACCGCCATCCAACTGCGGGCGCAGCAGTACGACCTGTCACGCCTGCAAGACCACAAGGAACACAGCCGCGTCGGCATGCGCAAAGACGGCATGCTGGTGCTGTACACCGGTCGCAGCTATCTGCTGCACCCGGAACAAACCCGGCGCGCCAGGGACTTTCTCCGCGCCCGGGGAGCCGTCGTCGGCTCCGGCCCGCTCAAGCTGTCCGCTTTATTGCGCCTGAGCCCGCCCGTCGTCGCGCCCCGCAACGCTCCGCCGCCGGCTGGGGACAGGAGCTCCTGCCTGCTGCTGCGCAGCCTGATGCAACAGCAAGTCCGCGTGATTCGAGAAGAACTGGGCCTGCTGCGCAGCGCCTGCGTGGTGACGCGGGCCAAGCAACGCCTCGCCCAGCCAGAGGCCAAGGCGGACGCCCCGCTCCCGCAAGCCATGCCGCCGGCGCTGCTGCGCCGTTTCAAGATGGTGGGCGTGGCTTTCGAGCGCCCGCCGGCAAGCTACGCCGAATTGTTGTCCGGCATCCAGGCCTGCGGCCGGCCGAAACAGATCGCCGTCGCGGAAAGAAAACTGGGCAAGGTCGATCTCAGCTCCGCGCCCAAGCCCGGCAAGGTCAAAAGCCTGCTCGCCGCGCTGGCGCGCGCATCGGAGGACGCCTGGACCCAATGTGCGCGCGCGCATGGCGGCGAGCAGGCGCGCGCTTTCCGGCAAACCGCGTTCATCCAGGGGTCGACGATAGGCGAACAAGGCGTTTGCTTCCCGCTGGTCGTCAAATGGTTGGCCAGCCAGCGCAGCTGGCCAAACGAGGCCGAGGCCTTTTTCCGCGACATCGAAACCGAGGGCGGACGGGACGAGGTGATGGAACTGGCGGTCAACAGCTATGTGTGGCGAAGCGTAGACGCCATCGCCGACTATTTCGCCGTCTATGGCTTGAGCCCTCGCGGCTACAGCGAAAGTCCGGGCTTCAAGATCGCGCTGGAGCGCGACGGCCTGTACAACATCGGCATCCGCCCCGCCCAAGGCGTCGGCCACGCCTTGGCGGCCAGGGTGGATCATGCCGCGCGGACATTCCGGTTTTTCGATCCCAATAGCGGGGAATACGCGCTGCCGTCCGCCGAGGCCCTGGCCGGCTTTGCGCAAGACTACCTGGCGCTGGCCTACCCTGCGCTGGACAAGGGCAGCGATGTGATGCGGCTGGAGTAGCGCCCGCTCCAAACCTCATCGCCTGAATTTTCCGCGCGCCAATCCGCATAGAATGCGCTTGCTGCGCGCGGCGCTACTTCCCTCTTCCAACGCTGAAACGCCGACAGGAGGCCCATCTACTTGCGCGCATCCGCGCCGCCCGTTCCATTTGCCAGTCCCCCCCTCTTTCGCCAACAAAATCCGTATGGCATTTTGTGCGTTTTCCCGGCTCGCGCCGCCCTACCTCTGTCTACCGGAGAACGTTTTGAAACGCACACTTTCGATGCTGGCCCTGGCCGGCGCCGGCTGGCTGGCCTGCGCCGGCGCATCCTGGGCGCAAGCCTCCCCCGCCGGCAGCGCTCCCAGACTGGCGGCGCGGCTGGCGGTCTGCGCCGCGCCGTGGAAGGCCGCCACGCCCTATCCGGCCGGCAGCGTGGCCAGCCATCACGGCGTCAACTTCACCGCCGTTTACTGGACCCAGGGCAACACGCCGGACGCCAGCAGCGGCGCGGCGGAAATCGGCCAGCCCTGGACCGCCGGCGCGCGCTGCGCGCTGCCCGGCAAGGCCAAAGCGGCCAATCCGGACGCCAACTTCTCCCCCAGCACGCTGAAATTCCTGAAAGCCAACACCGGGCTGGACGGCGAGCAGTGGAACAACATCATGAAGTTGGTGAACAAGCCGGAGCAAGACTCGCTGGATTGGCCCAAGTTTTACGGCTATTGCGAGGACATCGACGACGAACGCGGCTTCACCATCGGCATTTTCGGCGCCACCACCGGCGGCCCGCGCGATCAGGGGCCGGACGGCCCGACGCTGTTCAAGGAGTTCGACGCCGCCAGCGGCGCCGGCAATCCCTCTATTGCCGGAGGACTGGCGCGCGCCGGGGTGCGCGGCGGCATGCAAGGGCCGGTGCTCAAGATCAGCGACAGCGAGAAGGTGTTCTGCGGCAAGATAGCCGCACTGCAAAACAACGCCGCCTGGCGCGAAGCGATGTGGCAGACCTTTTACAAGGTCTACATCCAATACAGCGTGCAACAGGCGCGCCAGCGCGGTTTCGGCAGCGCGCTGACGATAGGCTCCTTCGTGGACACCGCGCTGAACCAGGGCGCCAGCGGCGGCTCCGACACGCTGCAGGGACTGCTGTCCCGTTCCGGCGGCAGCGGCGACGAAAAAACCTTCATGAACCGTTTCCACGCCGAGCGCAGCAAGGTGGTGGACACGAATGAATACAACCAGCCGCCCAATGGCAAGAATCGCGTCAAACAATGGAGCGGCCTGCTGAGCCAGGGCGAGACCGATCTGAAAGACGCCGACGCCGCGGTGCTGAAAGCCACCAGCTGGAAGATGAAGTAAACCTAGGCATGGGAAAAGGCCCTGGCCCGCGCGGCGAAACTCCCCGCGAGGGCCGGGCCTCGGCATGGAAGCTTGGCCGATGAAGGGCTGGGACGTGCGCTTCCGCCCAGGAGATTGACTACGGCGTCAACAGCGCTCGAATGTGACGATCGGCTGTTCTGGTGCTAATCAGCGTATCCAAAGCGTTCAAGCCATGGTTCAGCTCGGCCGAGCGCTCCGTCTGCCCAAGATTCGGAACAATCTGATAAGCCATGCGCCCGCTAAAAGGCTGGCGTCCGATAATTCTTTCCGCCACCGCCTGCTTCAACTCCGCGCCGCCCAACTCTGCTCCCGCCTCTTTAACAGCTTCGGCCAATGGTTGTTTCCATGGCTGCATATCGTAGTAAGGCATTTTTCCGGTCAAGGACAGAAACTCGCCCAAGGATTGATCGCCGCTGGCCATGCCTGAATGAGCAAGACACATGAAGTCATGGAAAATATTCTGCGGCAAGGCATTGGCAAAGACAATATTGAGCTGCCCCTGTCCCTCGCCCTTGATTTCCATCTTGTTTTCAAGCCGGCCCGTATCAGGATCGGCAAACGCGATATTGGCCTTGGCGAACAAGGCCGGAAAATCATGTTGCTGGCTGCGCAGGTTCAATATTTCACTGACCTTGTTTGGCAACACCTTCTTGGCGTATCCATCCAGCTGCCTCAACACCATGACGTAATTGGCGTCTTTCCCACTCCCCTTGTTCTCAGTGAGGGTGTTGGCGATAAAAACTTGCGACGCAGTAATACAAGTATCCGAACTGATGTAGGCCAGATGATAGTGACTGTCTTTCGCCAACGAAAGATTGCAGCTATCCAACAGCTTGACCAGCTCCCCTTCAAAACGGTCTTTGACAGTATTGACAGTAAGCGGATCAACGGGCAGATAACCAATCGCGCCCTTGCCGAAACCCAGATTGAACGCGTCAACCTTGCCAAACCCCATTTTCTGCAACAATTCCTGGCGCTCCGGCAACTGCTGACTGGGAGAGGCCAATAAATCCATTTCCTCAATGAGAGCAATGTCACCCTTGGGAAATTGATATTGATCGCATAATCGATTGATGGTCTCGCCCAGCTTCTCGGTTGTCAAAATACCCACGGGAGCCACGATGAATACCGGATTACTAAGGCTGCTGGCATCGTGACCACCCCCATGCAGAGAGATATTGCGCTGACCGGAATCACTTTCGCCACCTCCATTAGCGGAGACGGGCACGATCGTCACGCGGCAGCCTTCCTCTAAAGCAAGATTGGCTATTTTATTCGCCAAGGCATGATCCCCGCCTCCCTCGCAGAATGGGTTGATTAAGACCACGTCGCGGCCACGGATTGATTTGCCTGAGAAATCCTGAACAGGCTGATTTTCGCTATTGGGTACGACAGTTTGAGGCGTATAGGCTGCGATATGATTGATCGGCATGACAAAGCTCCTTTGGTTTCAGCAAAGTTACCAAGGAAGCCAGAAAGCGGCTTGTAAAAAACACTCACGCCAAAAATCAAAAACCATGCGAAACAAATAGACGTGTTGCCGATAAAAAAACACACAGCGATTTATCGAGCGGCCAAGATCAGGCAAGCACGCCTCATGCGAATAAAATAACGGCCTGCTGGCCAGAGCCAATGCTTCCGATGAAGATGCGCGCCGCAGTGCCGGCAGACAATAGATGGTCAGGCCTCGCCCGCCGGCTCCAGGCCCTCCTCCGCCGGCGCCGAGGCCTGCGGCGCGCGGCGCAGCCAACCCAGCGCCCGCGGATGGTCCACCCGCGGGACGCCCTGCTCCATGAGCAAGGGCAGCCGCTCGCGGGCCTCGCCGAACGGGCCGGGGTTCTGCTGAATGATCTCGATGAAATCCGGCCCGGTCCGGCTGACGATGGCGACGTGGCCGTAACGGTTGAAGGTCCAGGGCGCGAACACGATCAGGTCTTCCGCCCGCGGCGCGTCGCCGCCACCGTTGCGGTATTGCAGCAGGCCGCGCTCGGGATTGAGCGCGCCGTTGCCCAGCCGGGACTGGAAGAAATCCCGGGCATGGCCCTTGTCTTGCGGCATCTTGTGGCCAAAACGCTGATAGTAATAGCGTTTGACGAACTCCACGCACTGATAGCGCAGGCCCAGGTTGTAGCCGTCCGGCGCCAGATTGCGTCCTTCCACATGCTGCACGCCGCCGTTGTAATACACGGCGACGCCGTTGAAGGCGTCCACAGGCTCGCCCACCGCGCGGCCCCAGTTGCTGTTCAGATGCGTGGCCGCCCAGTAGGCGCCGCTCAGCAGCGCGAGCAGCGTCAGCGCCGCCTTGCCCTTGCTCAGCTTCATTGCGGTCCGGGCCCGGCTTTGACCGGCTCGTCCAGCCAATCCTCCAGATGACAGGACTCGCCGGAACGGATCGCGTCGATGCGCTCCACTTGCAAGGCCGGCTTGCCGTCCCGCTCCGTGAATTCGCCCAGGATCCGGGCCGAGGTTTTGGCCTGTTCTTCCAGCGCCTGCGGCGACAGGCCCGGCCATTCCGCCAAGGGCCGGCCTTCCTGGCTCAGCAACTGATAGATAGGTTTGCCGATGCTGCAGCGGGTCAGCCGCAAGCTCCCCTCCTGCGCGCTCAGCATGCCGATATAAATATCCGCCGCCATGGCGGCAAACGGCGTCAGCGCGCCAAGGACAAACAGCATCGGTTTTCGCGGGAACATCTCGGTCTCCTTGCGGCCGCCATCGAGACAGGCGGCCTAAAATTCGATCGGCATGTTAACAGTTGCCGTGCCGATGAACCAGCCTCGCCCGGAGCGCGGCTAGCCGCCGCCGGCCGCTCTTGTTATATTGGCGGCCTTCCGTCCTCAGCCCGAACGCCGCCCATGTCCGTCCCCGCCCGTTTCCTTTTCGCCAGCCTGGCGCCGGTCCTGCTCGTTCTGCTGGCCGGCTGCAAGCCGCAGGCGATGCAGGCCAGTTACCACTGCGCCGACGCCACCCGCTTCCACTTCAGCCGCCAGAGCCAGACGGTGGAGCTGATTCGCGGCGAACAGCGTTTTCAGGGCTATATGGACGAACGCGGGCTGCTGACCTGGCCGCGCGACAAGGCCGGCCTGGGGCTGCCGGACAGCTTTTTCATCACGCGCAAGCTGCCGGATGAAATGAAGCTCTACGGCGGCTTCGCCGGCACCGGCCTGGCCTGCAAGCTGGATAAAGGCCGCTGAGCGCCGGCAAGCTATCCGAAGTTCCCCTAGCCGACCTCGCCGAAAGATCAGCGGCTAAAACCCCCATCGCCAACTTTAATGAAATAAGCATATTCCTCGCGCCGTCGGCGCGACGTCGAATCTGCTTTCTCTCACTTTCATTTTGGAGATTCACCATGGCTTGGACCGGTACTGTCGCTGCGAACAATCCCAACGGGGAACCCACCACCATCACTTACAATCCCGGCGATGTGATCACCATTGTCGCGTCGGGCTGGGCAGGCTACGGCCCGCAGCCCAACTGGGGCCCGCAGGGCGACAAGAGCCACCCCAATCAGGGCCTGATCTGCGGCGACGCCTACTGCGGCGCGCTGGTGATGAAGATCGGCGCCGGCGGCTTCATCCCGGTGAACACCGGCCTGTTCCGCTGGAAAGCGCCGGCCAACGCGCAAGGCCAGATCACGCTGTACTACAACGATGTGCCCAGCACCTACGGCAACAACTCCGGCTCCTTCCAGGTAAGCATCGGCAAAGACGCGGTCTGATCCCGCTCTTCCGCTCGCAAGCAGCCCCGCAAGGGGCTGCTCCGCGTCCTTTCCCCGCCTTCACGCTGTCCGAGCCGCTACGCGCTCAATGCTGCGCCGCCAGCCAGGCCAGAGCCGCCTCTCTATCGTCGAACACGCGAAACTGCCGGCCACGGCGCGCTTCGCTCAGGTATTCGCCAAAACGTTCGCCGTAGGCGGCGCCGTCGACGAACACCCCGGCCACGGCAAGACGGTAGTTGACCAGCTTCTGAACGAACTCGCCGGCGAAGCGGCTGCTCAAGTCGAAAAAAGCCGGCGGTAAGGCCTCTTCCGCCAGCAGCACGCGCGGCGCGTCGTGCTCCACGCACAAGGCCACCAAATCCAGCGCCTGGTCCAGGCTCGCCACCCCGGCGCTGCACTCGATCAACTTCGTCTGCTTGACGGTCGTCACTCGGGTTTCCATCGGCACGCTCTCCCTTGCATGAAAAACAAAAGCAAATCATGACTAAGACATGGCCGCGCGACAAGCGCCGTTTGAGCATGGCTCTTAAGACCTGCTCAAAGGCTCGCGAGCAAGAACGCGCCTAGACGGCAAGCACAGAGAGAAACGTGTTTAACACCGCGTCGCCGAAGCGCGACGGACCTTGAACTGGCTCCTAGATCATTCATGCGGATTTTCAATATGGTGGTAGTACCTATATCGGCAGTCTGATCCTTAAACCATATTGATGTCTGCGCAAGCGTAAAAGAAACCGGGCCGGCGGCCGCTCCGCCCGGGCCGCCGCGGCGCTCAATGCAAGCAAGGGTTCCGTTCATGCACCGTCTCAGCCAGATCATCATGCCGGTATTGCGGGATTTGCCCGCGTCCCACCTCAAGCGCGAGCTGCTGCAAGCCTTTGAACGGCACGGCAGCCACTTCGACGCGATCGAATCCGGCTTTGCGCGCCTGACCGCGCGGCGGCAAAGCCCGGAAACGCTGCGGCGCTTTTTCCAGAGCTGGAGCCAGACCAACAATAGCGCGATGACGGTGGCCGGCATCAGCAACCGGCTGACGCTGCTGGTCCACACCGGCCAGCCGGTGGCGGACCGCGAGGCCTTGTTCGCCGCCATGGTCTGTTTGAACCGCATCGTGGACGAGGATTTGGCGGTCACGCACAAGGTGCTGCACGCGCAGATGTACTACAACATGGCCACGGGCATTGTCGGAGATGACCAGTGGCTGTCCCATGCCTATCTCCACCCCAGCGCCAAGGCCTTCAAAAGCTGGAAGGATCATCAGTCGCTGCGCGAGCCGGACCTGGCCGTCGCGCTGCTGACCACGCTGACGCACGAGATCTACACCCATGGCGAGGTGGAATTCATCCTGCCGCTGTTCCGCCGCTGGCTGACCCGGACGCTGGGCTTCGCCGAGCGAGACGCCACCCGCACGCTGGGCTGGATCAGCGTGCACTGCGGCCCCACCGAGAAAAACCACTTCTTCCACGCCATGAACGCCCTAAACCACTACGCGCGGGCCATGGCGCTGGACCTGGAGCGCTACAGCCTGGACGGCATCGTCGGCGCCTATCTGGAGCAAAAGGCGGCGGTGCTGGCGACGGTGCCGCGGGACGCCGCCGCGGAGGCGCTGTGAGCCGGCCGCGGCCTCCGCTTTTGCGGCTGGCGGACCAGGCCGCCGCGCCGCCGCCCTGGCCGCCGGGCGCGCCGCCCCTGTTCGCCCCGGAACAGTTGGCGCGCGCCCGCGTGGAGGTGTCCGCCGACTATCTGAGCAGCCTGCGGCGCCTGAGCGCGCTGCTGGACGCCGCCTTCCGCGCCATTGTCGGCCGCTACTTTCTGGACCCCCGCATCCGGGCGCTCTATCAGCTGCCCAAGGCCATGGAAGCGCTGCTGCGGCGCGCGCACGGCCGGCCTTACCGCGTGGGCTTCTACCGTCCGGACTTCATCTACGACCGCCATGGCCAGCCGCGCATTTGCGAGGTGGGCGCGCGCTACCCGATGAACGGCTGGATGATCAGCCGCTGGCTGGGCCAGCCGGCCGGAGACGACGCCTTCTTGCAAACCCTGCGTCAATGGCATCCACCCGGCTGCGTGGTGGCGCTGACGCACGCCCGCGAACCCGGCACCGAGATTTTCCTGCTGGCGGAAACGCTGCGCCGCGACGGCGTCCACTTTCTGTCCGCCCGGCCGGAGGCGCTCAGCGTCCGCGACGGCAAGCTGCGGCTGGACGGCCGGACGGTGAACCGCTGCATCCTGGAAATGGATCGCAGCGAGCTGCCGCTGCTGCCGGACCGGGTGCTGGACCAGCTGCTGGACGGCGGCGCGTATTTCAACGACATCCGCACGCTGATCCTGGTGCACGACAAGCGGGTGCTGGCGGTCCTGAATCGCGCGGACATCATGCGGGACTGCCTGGACGCCGACGATTACGCGGCCTTGCGCCCCTTTCTGATCCCCTCCTTCGCGCCGGCCTCGCGGGACGAGGCCGAGGCCCTGCTGGCGCGCGCCGGCGACTTCATCGCCAAACCCAGCAGCGGCGGCCGCGGCCTGGGCTCGCTGGTGCGCTCCGCCTGCGGCGAAACCGCCTGGCGCGAACTGGTGCTGGGGCAATGGCCGCAATACATGTTCCAGGACTACATCGAGCAAAGCGAGTTCGTGGACCCGGAAAGCCGGCAGCGCATCCGGCTGGTGGGCATGCAGCTGTGCCGCGACGCGGAAAGCTACGGCCCCGGCGTGTTTCGCGGCTCGGACGAGTTGATCATCAATCTGCACCAGCGCCGCGGCAAGCTGTACTCCGCCGCCGCGACGGCCTGAACCGGTTTCGCGCACAGGGGGCTTCATGCGGCATTCCGTCATTATTCCGCTGTACAACAAACGCGCCTACATCGGCGAGACCATCGCCTCGCTGGCGGCGCAGGAAAAGGCGCCGCACGAGATCATCATCGTCGACGACGCCAGCACCGACGACGGCGCGGAGGCGGCGGAGCAGGCCTTGCGCCACCACGCCCAGGATTTGAGCCGTACCCGCAGCGTGCTGCTGCGGCTGCCGCGCAACAGCGGCCCCGGCGCGGCGCGCAACGCCGGCCTGGCGCGGGCCGGCGGCGAACTAGTGAGCTTCCTGGACGCCGACGACTGCTACCGGCCGGACTGCCTGCGCTTGCTGGAGCAGAAAATGAACGAGCACCGGCTGGACCTGGCGGTGCTGGGCTACGACAGCGCGCCGCCTGAGGAACGCTTTCCGCAGCTGGACGCCTTGCGCGCCGAACTGGAGCCTTTGGAGGACGAAGCCTTCCTGCTGCCCCGCCCGCTGCGCACCGCCGGCCACCCGGACTTCTTCATGGGGCGGGCCAGCAATGTGGCCGCGCGGCGGCAATGGCTGCTGACGCAGCGCTATGTGGCCGGCGCGCGGCTGAACGAGGGCATCGATTTCTGGTACCGGGTGCTGAAAGAGATCGTCGCGCACGGCGGACGCGCCGGCCTGCTGTCCGCGCCGCTGATCCGCTTCCGCATTCTGGCGGACAGCCTGTCGCACCGGCCGTGCCGGGACTGGCGGCTGCTGGCCACCCCGCCCACGGTGCTGCGCTACGCGGGCAGCCAGGACGCGGACGAATTGCGCCTGGCTCGCATGCTGGCGCAGCGCTGGCTGGACTACGCGCAAGAAGCGCTGCCGGACGCGGCGCAGCGGCGCGCCTTCCTGAGCCGCCACCGTCCGCTGCTGATCCAGCTGGGGCTGACGCCGATGGACGCGGCCAGGCTGCCGGCATGAAGGCGCCGCCCGCGCCGGCCCGCCAGCAGGCCTTGCTGCGCGAGTGCTTCGAACTGGCCCGCGCCCACCCCTTCTATCGCACGCTTTACCGCGGCGTGGCTTGCGCCGAAGACGCGCCGCCGCTGGAGAAGGCGACGCTGCAAGCCGCGCTGGAGACGTTTTCGCCGGAGCGGGAAGCGTCCGGCCTCTATCTGGTGCGCTCCGGCGGCAGCACTCGGGCGGCGCTGATCTTCCCGGTGGACATTGCGGAAAACCTGGCCCAGCGGCAGGCGCTGGCGGACCGGCTGCGCGCCGACGGGGTGTTCGGTCCCGCCAGCATCGCCTTGAACCTGTTCGGCTACGCCAATCTCTACCGCACCGCCGCCATCGTCGACGATGTGCTGGAACGTTGTCAGGCCACCACGCTGCCGATGAGCGCCCACGCCGCCGACGCCGACATCCTGGCCGCGGCGCGGCGATTCCGCCCCAGCCACGTGCTGGGCACCCCGTCGCGGCTGGCCTTGTTCGCCGCCCATCTGGCAGCCGCCGGCGAGCGGCTGGAGATTCCGCAGCTGCTGTACGCCGGCGAAACCCTGCACGCGTCCACGCTGGCGCGGCTGCGCGCCGCGCTGGGCGCGGCCCAGGTCTGGTCGCTGTACGGCGGCGCGGAAACCGGCATCTGGGCCTGGAGCGACGCCAGCCGCCGCCCCGGCCTGTTCCGGGTGCTGCCTCGGGTGGCTGCGGAGGTCCTGCGGCCGGACGCCGCCGGTTACGGCCGCATCGCGGTCAGCAACGCCTGGCGGCGGCGCCTCCCTGTGTTCCGTTACTGCCTGGGCGATATCGGCCGCTGGGTGGAGTGCGACGGCGAACGCTGGCTGGAATTGCGCGGCCGCGACGGCCGGTCCTTCCGCCTCAATGAAACCACGTACGAGTTGGATGATTTCGCGCAACTGGCCGGCGCGGAGCACGCTTTCCAGATCCAGCTGGACCGCGACCCGGCCGGCCGCGAGCGGCTGACCCTGCTCTTGGCCGAACATCTGGACGCCGGCCCGGAAGCGGCCTTGCGCGCGCGCCTGGCGGCTTTGCTGGGCCTGGCGCCGGATGACGGCGCCTTCGCGCTCGGCTTGGCCGCGCGGGCGCGATGGCGGCTGGACCCCGTCACCAGCAAGACGCCGCCCATCGTAGATTTGCGGGACTGAAGCCGCCGGCGGACCGCCGTTCCGGCCGTCCGCCGCCCTTGCCCGCCGCGCGCTTACAAGGTCTGGAAGTAGAAGCGGTAATCGCCCTGGCCGAACAACATCGACATGCTGGTCAGATTGCTGTTGGCCGGCGTGCCCACCAGGGTCAGGATGGGAATGGAATCGTGACCGTATTGGTAGGCCTGGGTCTGCGGGTTGTAGCCGAACTGGTAGAAGGTGTCCACGCTGCCCACCTTGAAGGCGTACAAGCGGTACGTGCTGCCGTCGAACAACATCGACCAGCGGTGGAAGTCGGTGTCTCCCGGCGCGCCGGTGACGTTCAGGGTGGGAATGGAGTTGTAGCCGTACTCATAGTGGTTGGTGGAGCGGTTGAAACCGAACTGGTACAGCACCGTGGGCGCGCCCAGGCGCCGCAAATACAAGCGATAGGTGCTGGTGCTGCTGTCGTAGAGCATGGACACGCTGCTGGCGTCCGCGTCCGGTGGCGCGCCGGTGATCTTCAACTCCGGGATGGAGTGGAAGCCGAACTCGTACTTGGACGTGGCCGGATTGAACGCGGCCTGGTACAAGGTGTCCGCGCTGCTGCCCTTGAAGAAATACATCCGGTAATACTCGCCGTCGTTGAGCATGGTCCAGCGCGCCCAATTGGTGTCGCTGGGCATATTGGCGATCGACATATTGGGAATGGAGCCGCCATAGGCGAACTTATACGTGCTGGTATTGGGCACATAGGCGAACTGATTGACTGATGGCATGACGCTTTCCTCCAAAGTGAGTCAGCTGCCCAGGCGCGGGCCCAAGGCCGGCGACCTCCCTACGGCAACAGCAGCTGACAAAACCCGCGCAAACGGCATGACGCCGGCGCGGCGCGCGGGCTGGCGCGTTCAAGCGGGTTTTGCCAGCGGTTCTACCCCTGGCTTGAGGTGATGATTGCGTGATTGCGCATGGATCTCTCCTCCCCCGCGCGGCGGCGCGGGCGAACAAACAGCCACTAAGTCGTCAATCAGGGGCGGGCGCCTTGGCGCGGACGAGGCGGGGCCGATAATGGCGGCGATAGGGACTTCGACTAGCCAGTAATAGCATCTTGAAAACCGGGCGTGCCTGTACTTTCGGACTGGGTCGGCGGCTCTGGTTACAGTCGTTACATATTGCGCGCTATGCCGTCCACCGCCTCCCCCCTAAAATGCACGCCATCTGACGGCGCCGCCGGCGCGCCGCCTCATCCAAGGGAAAGCAAGATCAATGAGAACAAAGGGATTCATCAGCCTGGCCCTGGCCGCCCTGCCGGCCTTGAGCCAAGCCGCCATGCCCATCGCCCAACTGAACCAGCACGCCGAGCGGATTTTCAAGGATAGCCAGGCGGTGGGCATGGTGATGGTGGTCGTCGACAAACAAGGCGGCCTGCAACGCTTTTACGGAGAAACCCGCCCGGGCAGCCGCCAGACGCCGGACGCCAATTCGCTGCTGCGCATCGCCAGCCTCAGCAAGCTGATGACCAGCGAAGTGCTGGCGGCCATGGTCCTGGACCAACGGCTCAAGCTGGACGATCCGCTGCGGAAGTTCGCGCCGGCGGGAAGCGCGCAGTCCAAGGCCCTGGCCGGCCAGCCCATCACCCTGCTCCACCTGGCCACCCACACCAGCGGCTTCCCGCGCGAACTGCCGGGCGTCAAGCCGCGCGACACGCCGGTTTTCGTCTGGCCCAATCAGCAGCAGCGCTGGCGCTGGCTGGCCAAGACCAAGGCCCGCTTCGCGCCGGGTCAGAGCGCGCAATACTCCAATCTGGCTTACGACTACCTGGCCGACGCGCTGGCCGTCGCCGCCGGCAAGCCCTATCCGGCACTGCTGCGCGACACCGTCACCGGGCCGCTGGCCATGCGCGACACCACCTTCAGCCCCAGCCCCGCCCAATGCGCGCGCCTGCTGCGCGGCGTGGAGGCCAGCCCCTGCGTCAACACCAGCGCGGCCATAGGCAGCGGCGGCGTCTATTCCACCGCCGCCGACATGCAACGCTGGCTGCAGGACCTGGTGCGGCCGCAAAACGAGCAGCGCAAGCGCCTGTACCAGCAAACCTTCCAGATGCGCTATCAGCGCGCCGAATTGCGCAGCCTCGCCGGCATGGACGTGCCCGGCAAGGCCGATGCGCTGGGCCTGGGCTGGGTGGCGATGCACGAACAGCCGGACACCCGGCCCTTCCTGCAAAAAACCGCCGGCGGCGGCGGCTTTTTCAGCTACGTCGCCATCGATCCCCAGCGGCAGACCGCGGTATGGGTGGCGCTGACCCGCGGCAAGCAGACCCGCTACCAGGCGATGAGCGACGGCGTGAACCAATTGCTGCTGGCGCTGAACCGCTCCTAAGAAAGCCGCTTGCGATTCGCCGCGCGTCGCGGTGCCCGATGCGGCAGACGCCGTTTCGAAATCCCCCTATCGCCCAGGCGCATGCGGCTTGATCGGACGCAAGGCCTCGCCTCGCTCGCGGGGCCTTGAACAGACGCCAAACGGCCCTGGCGACGCGCAGACGCCATGACTCGCGCCGCTCCTTCTTTTCCCACATCCTCATCGACAAGGAGGCATCGTCATGCCCGCAATGAATCGCCGCGTCCTGCTGCTGGCCTGCGCCGCGCTATCCGCCCACGCCCTGGCCGCCGCGCCTTCGCCCCAAGCCGCCGTCGACGCGGAAATCCCGGCGCTGATGCGCAAGCACGGCATCCCCGGCATGGCGGTGGGCCTCGCCGTCGACAGCGGCGTTCAGGTTTACAACTACGGCGTCGCCTCCAAGGCCGACCATAGGCCGGTAACGCGCGCCACGCTGTTCGAGATCGGCTCGCTCAGCAAAACCTTCACCGCCGCGCTAGCCAGCTATGCCCAGGCCGAAGGCCGGCTCTCGCTGGCCGACCCCGTGACCCAGCACCTGCCGGCGCTGGCCGGCGGCGGCCTGGAACGGGTCACGCTGCTGAACCTGGGCACTCAGACCTCAGGCCTGCCCTTGTTCGTGCCGGACGACGTCGACAACGCCGGCACATTGCGGCGATTCATGCGGCGCTGGCGCCCCAGGCAGCCGGCGGGCGGGCAGCGGGTCTATTCCAATATCGGCATCGGCGTCCTGGGCCAGATCGCCGCCGCCAGCATGCGCATGCCCTACGCGGCGGCGGTGGAAGGCAGGATCTTCGCCAAGCTGGGCATGGACAGCAGCTTCGTCAACGTCCCCGCCCAGAGAATGCGCGACTACGCCCAGGGCTACGACAAGAACGACAGGCCCGCGCGGCTGACTCCGGCCCTGCTGGCGGACGAGGCCTACGGCGTCAGGACCAGCGCCGCCGACCTGGCGCGCTTCCTCAACGCCAATATGGGCCTGCTGCCCATGGCGCCCAAGCTGCGGGCCGCGCTCGAGGACACCCATATCGGCTACTACCGCGCCGGGGTGCTGACCCAAGGCCTGATCTGGGAACAATACCCGTATCCGGTGGACCTGCCGCGGCTGCTGAGCGGCAATGCCCCCGCCTACATCTATCAGGGCATGCCGGCGCAGCGCCTGGATCCGCCGCTGCCGCCGCAAACGCGGGCCTTCATCAACAAGACCGGGTCCACCAACGGCTTTTCAGCTTACGCCGCCTATATCCCGGAAAAACGACTGGGCATCGTGCTCTTGGCCAACAAGTCCTATCCGCTGGCCGAGCGAGTGAGCGCCGCCTACCGCATCCTGGCGCGGCTGGACGGCGGACTCGCGCCCGCCGCTCAACCATGATCCCGCACGGCCGTCGTCGCTAACCGGCGGTCTTGAGCACAACGATGGACGCGACCAGCAGCGACAGATAGGCAAGCTTTTTATTGCTCTTTTTATCGCCCCAGAACAGGATGCCGGTCACCACCGTGCCCACCACGCCAATCCCGGTATAAGCGGCGTAAGCAATAGACATGTCTATGGTTTTCATCGCCAGATAGAGAAGGAACAAGGAGCTGCTCAAGCCCGTCGCATACAGCGCGCAGCCCCTGACATACCGCTTCAGCGCGATGTCCCGTATCCCCACCACCACCAGAATTTCCAGCACGCCCGCCGCCAACAGATAAAGCCAGTCCATTTCAGTCTTTCACTTGCTTGAGTTGCACCACCGAAAACAGGATCACCGCAATCGCCAGCATCGCCACCGGACTGAACGGCTTGCCGAACAAGGCCACATCCAACAGATAAGCGCCTACGGTTCCGAAGATCACGAAAAACACATAGGCGGTCGACGCGCCCATTCTCTTGGTCGCCAGCACCAGCAAGGAGAAACTGCCGATGATGCAGACAATGGTCGCCAACCATTCCAATGCGCTTTCCGAGCGCTTCAAACCCGCGGCCCACAGTACTTCCAAACCGCTGGCAAACAGCAACAATACCCAGCTAAGCATCTTTAACGCCCCTTCCCCGACTCAATCATCAAAGCCCGTTCAGCCGTCGCGGCACACGCCCGGAGCCTATTTACGCACCCTCGGGCAAGAACGGAAAAACCCTGCGGCGGCCCACTTGATAATGAGCGCGCCAAGAACGTCTTCAGCGCTCCGCCAATCGCTCAATATCTTGGAACGCGTCCCGCCACTCCTGCTCGCTCATCTCGGCCAGGCCGAAGTAGCGCAGCATGAACGCCCCTTCCACCGCCAGATAGGCCACGCGCGCGCGGCGGCCCTCCTCGGTGGCCACGTCCAGCTTGCCCAAGCGCTCGGCATGCCAGGCCCGCACCCAGTCTTTCTGATCCTTGGACTCCAGCATGGCGCTCAGATGGCAGGCGGCGCGGGCGATCAAGGCCTCTTCCGTCGCGGTGATGCGGACATGGGTTTTGACTTGCTCGACGCTGGACAGCTGTTCGGCGGCGACGCCCGCGGTTTTCTCGAAACACGCGTCGTAGTGCTTGCCCCAGCGCTCCAACATGGCGTTGACCAGATTGCGCTTGGCGCCGAAACAGGACTGGACCCCGCCCTTGCTGATGCCCACGGCCTTGGCCACGGCGTCTATGGTGAGGGCGGCCGCCCCCTTGCGTTCTATGATCTCTTCCGCCGCGTCCAACACCTGATTGCGATCGATGGATCTGGGTTTGCTCACGATGCCTCCCGGCTCATTGAATACATACGTATGCATTCTATTGAATCCCAGGAAATAGCGTCAAGCGCGCGATGGGCGTCGCAACTAGGCCGGCGCCAGTTCCTGAGTGAACAAGGTCTGGCCGGCCACGTCCTTCAGCCTCACCGTCATCGCGCGGCTGCGGGCGTCTATGTCCACCTGGCCGAAGAACTGCATGCCGGCCAGCGGCGACAGGTTCTGCGTCTCCGGCGCCTTCTGGTACACCACCTTGGGGCCGAAAGTCATGTCCAGCGGATTGGGACCGAAGGTGCCGGCGTTCAACGGACCGGAGACGAACTCCCAGAACGGATTGAAGTCCGCGAAAGCGGCGCGTTCCGGATGGTAATGATGGGCGGCGGTGTAATGCACGTCGGCGGTGAACCACACCACGTTGCGGATATCGCGGCGCTTGATCTCGCCCAGCAGCCAGGCCAGCTCCAGTTCGCGCCCCAGCGGCCGGCCGTGGTCGCCGTTGGCCATCGCCTCCCAGCGCGCGCTGCCGTCCGCGTTCTTGCCGTCGGCCACCTGCAGGCCCAGCGGCATGTCCGCCATCACCGCCTTCCAGACGCCCTTGGAAGCCTGCAAGCCTTCCAACAGCCATTGCAGCTGCGCCCGGCCCATGAAGTTCGCGCCCGGCTCGCCCTCCCGCTGCAGGTTGGCGCCGTTGGCGTCGCGATAGCTGCGCATGTCCAGCACGAAGACATCCAGCAACGGCCCTTGCGGCAGATGGCGATACACCCGCTCGTCCTCGCCGTTGCCGTGAAGCCGCAGCGGCGCGTACTCCAGAAAGGCGCGGGTGGCGCGCGCCTGCAACACGCCTATGTTTTTCTCGCGGTAACGCGGGTCGGCGGACAAGTCCTTGCCGTCGGACCAGTTGTTGACCACCTCGTGGTCGTCCCATTGCCAGATCTGCGGCACCTCGGCGGCAAAGCGCCTCACATTGGCGTCCATCAGGTTGTAGCGATAGCGGCCGCGGTATTCGTCCAGCGTCTCCGCCACCTTGCTCACTTCCGGCGTCAGCAGATTGCGCCAGATCTTGCCGCCCTCCACCGCCGTCTCGGCCGCCATCGGGCCGTCTGCGTAAATGGTGTCGCCGCAATGCACGAAGAAATCCGGCCGCTGCCGGCGCATGGTTTCGTAGATGCGCATTCCGCCCCAGTCCGGATTGATGCCGTAGCCCTGGCCGGCGGTGTCGCCGGACCAGACAAAGCGCAGATCGCGCGCCGTTTCCGCCACAGTGCGAAAGCTCCCTGTCACCGGCTCGGACCAGGCCCGCGGATGGACCGCGTCTTCAAAACGCGCTCTCACATACAGCCGCTCGCCGGCCGGCAGGCCGCTCAGATCCACGCGCGCGGTGAAGTCGCCGGCCTCGGTCGCCCAGGGGCCCCGCACCTGGCGCGGGCTGGCGAAGCGCTCGCTGCGGTCCCACTCCACCACCAGGCGCGAGGTCCGATCGGAGCGCGCCCAGACAATGGCGCGGTCCGCGCTCGCGTCGCCGATCTGGATGCCGGAATTCATCCGCGGGCGCAGACGGTCCGAGCTGACGACGGCCGGCGCGGCCAGCGCCGGCCCGGCCAGCAACAGGCCGCCTCCGGCAAGCGAGGTTTTCAAAAAACGGCGGCGATCCATGGCGTTCTCCGGTGTTGATCAAGACAGTCAAAACGCCGATCTTGCCGCGGCAAGATGACGCCAGGATGTCCCGCTAGCGGATTTTACGTATTTCATTCGCGCGCTTGATCGCATATACCTCAAACACCCCGCCGCGCGGCCCCCCGAGCCGGCCCGCAGTCAACGGGCTCCGCCAACAGGTTCAAAGGAAAGCACATGCTCTGGGACCCCGGGCCGCCCCCGCCTTTCTCCTCGCTGTTCGAGCACGCTCCGCTGGCAAGCTATCAGGCTCTCCCGGCCAAATTCCGCCTGGAATGGGGCCCCGTCTACTATCGCGGCCGCCTGGACGGCAGCGCCAAGGTGCTGATCGTGGGACAGGACCCGTCCGCCGATGAAAACCTGACGCGCCGCGCCATGGTCGGCACCGCCGGCCAGCGGGTGCAGGGCTTTTTGCGCAAGCTGGGCCTGGACCGTTCCTACGTGATCGTCAACGCCAGCCTGTACAGCATTTACGGCCAGTTCGACACCGAGATGGCCGGCTTCATGGACCAGGCCGCGGTGCGCGCCTGGCGCAATCAATTGCTGGACCAGCTCAAGCAACCCGGCCTGCAAGCGGTGATCGGCTTTGGCAAGGCGGCGGCCAAGGTGCTGGACGACTGGCCCGGCGCGGCGTCCTTCAAGGCCGCGCAGCGGCTGTTCCAGCCGCAGCATCCCACCGCGCGCTCGCCCGGCGCGCTGCTCAAATCCTGGAACCAGACCCTGGCCGCGCTGGCGCCCTTGCTGAACCCGGACCCCGGCCTTGCGCCGGACCCCACGCCCTATGAGCTGACGGGCTTTCGCGAGCAGGATCTGGCGCGGATTCCCGCCGCGGACCTGCCCTTCGGCATGCCGGCCTGGCTGGGCCAGGGCGATATGGCCACGCGGGTGATCAAGGGCCAGGCCAAACTGAAAACCCCGGCCGCCAACGCCTCCATTCTGTGGACGGCGCAGGCGGACCAGGGCTGAACCGGCGGGAGAAGCAAATGAAAAGCCTGGGATGGCTGCTGTGCGCCGCCGCGCTGTTGCCGGCCCACGCCGGGGTGACGGTGACGCCGGGCGACGACGAACACTTGGTGATACGCGGCCGCCTGGTGCTGGCGGAACAAGAGAGCGACGGCCGGCTGGTGCTGGCCGGCGACCGCATCGTCTGCGCCGGCGCGGACTGCGCCGAGCCCCCCGGCGCCACCGTGCTGGACGTGAGCGAGGGCTACGTCTTTCCCGGCTTCATCGACGCCCACAACCACGTGGCCTACAACGCGCTGCCCAAGTGGACGCCGCCCAAGCTCTACCAGAACCGCGGGCAATGGCAGCGCGCCGCCGCCTACAAAACCTTCAAACGCCCCTACGATCAATTGAAGAAAAGCGGCCTGATCTGCGAAATGGTGAAATACGGCGAGGCCAAGGCGCTGATCAGCGGCGTCACCACCATACAAGGCTCGCCCGCCGGCCGCTGCCTGCAAGGGCTGATCCGCAATGCGGAGAACCCCCAGTCCGGCCTGCCGGTCTCCTCCGCCCACGTCCGCACCTTCATCCTGGACGTCGGCGGCGCGCCCAAGATCGACTGGAACGCGACCGACGCCTTCCTGATCCACGTCGCCGAAGGCGTGGACGCCGACGCGCTGGCGGAGTTCTCCACGCTCAAGGCCAAGGGCCTGCTCGCCCCCGGCACCGCCGTCATCCACGGCACCGCCTTCGGCGACGAGGAGTTCCGCCAGATGGGCGCGGCGGGCAGCAAGCTGATCTGGTCCCCGCAAAGCAATCTGGCCCTGTACGGCCGCACCACCCGCGTCGACCTCGCCTTGCGCCACGGCGTGCCGGTCTCGCTGGGCGTGGATTGGAACCCCACCGGCAGCGACAATCTGTTCGACGAACTGCGCGTGGCGGAAAGCGTCAACCGCCGGCAATTCCAAAGCGCGATCCGGGAACGGGACTGGGTGGCCATGATCACCCGCCACCCGGCGCGGGCGCTGGCCCTGGACGACTACATCGGCGAACTGCGCGCCGGCCTGAAAGCCGACGTCGTCATCCTGTCCAGCCGCGCCGCCGCCCCCGGCCAGGCGCTGCTGGACGCCAGGCTGCGCGACGTGGCCGCGGTGCTGGTGGGCGGCCGGCTGCTTTACGGCGACAGCGACGCGATGGCGGCGGCCGGCCGCGCCGATTGCGACGCGCTGACCGTGGACGGCGCGCCCAAACGGCTCTGCATGCAAACCGCCAAAACGCCCAAGGGCGAGCAGCGGCTGGACGACGTCCGCGCCGCGCTGCGCAGGGTCTACGCCGGCGTGGCGCCGCTGGCGCCCTGAGCCCGCCGCTCAAAGTCCGCGCTCCGCGACAGCGCCGATCCGGCGGCGCGCGCCCATGCCCGCCGGTCCCCGCGGCGTCTCCGGCATGCGTGGATACGCAATGGACATTCCACTCCCTGCTTACGAGTGCATATGCTATAAAACAGCAAAATATGATTAATTCATAAACACCAAATCCGTTGATCAATGGAGCTTTGGCGCATGCAGCAAACTCCCGCCTCCGGCAACGACGCCTTCGAGTTTCTGTCCACGCTGCCGCCCAGCCGCGCGCAGCGCCGGCTGGCCCTGGCCGCCATCGTGGTGTCCATGCTGGTCTTCGTCTGCGCGCTGCCCTTCGCCAAGCTGCCCCTGCCCAAGGTGCCCGCCTTCATTCCCGCCTATCAGGCGGCGATGGCGGTCTGCGATCTGGTCACCGCGGCGCTGTTGTTCGGCCAGTACGCGATCTTGCGCGCTCGCGCCTTGCTGGCCTTGGCGACGGGCTATTTGTTCACCGCGCTGATGGCGATGGCGCATTCGCTGACCTTCCCCGGCGTGTTCGCGCCGGGCGGCCTGCTGGGCGCCGGGCCGCAGACCACGGCCTGGATGTATATGTTCTGGCACGGCGGCTTTCCGCTGATGGTGCTGGCCTACGCGCTGCTCGCCCAGCGCAACGACGGCCCCAAGCGCTTCGCCAGCGCGCTGCCGGCGGTGCTGGGCTGCGTCGCCGGCTCGCTGGCGCTGATGGCGGCGCTGACGGCGCTGGCCACGCTGGGCCATCCCTGGTTTCCCCCCATCATGCAAGGCAGCCGCTACACCCCCATCATGTTCGGCGTGGTGTCCGCGGTTTGGGGCTTCAGCGCGCTGGCGCTGCTGCTCTTGCTGCGGCGCTGGACGCGCACCTTGCTGGATGTCTGGCTGGCGGTGGTGATGACGGCCTGGCTGTGCGACATCGCCCTGTCCGCCATGCTCAACGCCAGCCGCTTCGACCTGGGCTTTTACGCCGGCCGCGGCTACGGCCTCTTGTCCGCCAGCTTCGTGCTGATCATCCTGCTGCTGGAAAACGGCCTGCTTTACGCGCGGCTGGCGGACACCGCCGGACAATTGCGCGTGGCCAAGCAGCAGGCGGAAGACGCCACCCAGGCCAAATCGATGTTCCTGGCCAATATGAGCCATGAAATCCGCACGCCGATGAACGCCATCATCGGCATGTCCTATCTGGCGCTTAAAACCAAGCTGAGCGGGCAACAGCGCGACTACGTCAACAAAATCCACAACGCAGGCACCTCCCTGCTGGGCATCATCAACGACATCCTGGACTTCTCCAAGGTGGAGGCCGGCAAGCTGGAAATGGAGGCCGAACCGTTCTGGCTGGACGATGTGCTGGAGGCGGTGTCCTCGCTGGTGGCGCAAAAGGCGACGGACAAATCGCTGGAATTGCTGTTCGAAGTGGGGTCGGACGTGCCCAAGGGGCTGGTGGGCGACGCCCTGCGGCTCAGCCAGGTGCTGATCAATTTGAGCAATAACGCGATCAAGTTCACGGAAAAGGGCCAAGTGGCCATCATCATCAGCCGGCTGGAACAAGTGGGCGACAAGGTCCAGCTGCGTTTCTGCGTGCACGACACCGGCATCGGCATGAGCGAGGAACAGGCGGCGCGGCTGTTCCAGCCGTTCAGCCAGGCCGACGGCTCCACCACCCGCCGCTTTGGCGGCACCGGCCTGGGCCTGACCATCGCCAAGCGGCTGGTGGAGCTGATGGGCGGCTCCATCCGGGTGGAATCCGCCCCCGGCTGGGGCAGCCTGTTCATGTTCAACGCCTGGCTGGGCGTGTCCTCCGCCGTGGACACCCGCCGCCAGGGCCTGCCCGGAGAGATCAAGGGCCTGCGCGTGCTGGTGGTGGACGACAACGCCTCGGCGCGGGACATCCTGTCCGACCAACTGCGCTCACTGGGCTTCTACGCCCACGCCTGCGCCTCCGGGCCGGAGGCGGTGGCGGCGATCGCCCAGGCCAATCTGGACCGGCCTTTCGACGCGGTCTTCGTGGACTGGATGATGCCGGGCATGAACGGGGTGGAAACCATCTCCCAGATTCGCAGCATCAGCCGCAGCATCAAGGTGGTGCTGGCCACCGCCTTCGGCCGCGACGACGTGCGCGCCCAGGGCGAGCTGAGCGGCTGCGACGCGGTCCTGATCAAGCCCGTCAGCCTGTCCTCGCTCTACGACGTGGTGCTGGCGATGTTCGGACCGCAACGGGACCACGGCCTGGTGGCGCTGACCGAGGAATTGCCGCGGCTGGACGGCGTGCGCCTGCTCTTGGTGGAAGACAATCTGGTGAATCAGCAGATCGCCGTGGAACTGCTGGGCGACGCGGGCGCGCTGGTGACCTTGGCCAATCACGGCGGCGAAGCGCTGGCGCGTCTGGCCGCGATGGGGCCGCAAGGCTTCGACGCGGTATTGATGGATGTGCAGATGCCGGTGCTGGACGGCATCTCGGCCACCCGGCAGATCAAGGCCGATCCCCAGTTCGCCTCCTTGCCGGTGCTGGCGATGACGGCCGACGCGCTGTCGGAGGAGCGGGAGGACTGCATGAGCGCCGGCATGGACGACTACATCGCCAAGCCGATAGACCCGCATACGATGTTCCAGACCCTGCTGCGCTGGGTGAAGCCGATCCCCCCAGGCGCGGAGATCCACCGCGCCTCCTCGTCCGCGCTGGCGCTGCCGGACATCCCCGGCCTGGATCAACAGGCCGGCTTGAAACGCGTGGCCGGCAAGCGCGAGCTGTATCTGCACCTGCTGCGCCAATTCATCGCCGAGGAAGCGGACGCCGCCGCGCGGCTGTCCGCGGCGCTGGAAATCGGCGACTACGTCCAGGCCGAACGCACCGTGCACACGCTCAAAGGCGTCAGCGGCAATGTGGGCTGCGTGCAGTTGCAGGAGGCGGCCACCGTGCTGGAGCGGGATTTGCGCGCGCGCGGCGCCATTCATCTGGCGCCGCTGGAACAGGCGCTGGAACAGGTGATGACGGCGCTACGCGCCGGTCTGGAAGCGGAAGACCGCTTATCCGGCGCCGGCGCGCCGACGGCGGACGCGCCGGCCGGCCCGGCGCTGCTGCAACAACTGGCCGCCCTGCTGGCCGCCAGCGACGGCGACGCGCTGGAACTGTTCCTGCAACAGACGCCGGCGCTGCGCGCCCTGTTCGGCCCCGATGAATTCGCCGACTTCGAAAAAGCGCTGAACCACTTCGATTTCGTCAACGCGCTGACTCTGCTGCGCCACGCCGCGGCCGCCCAGCGCATCCCCTTGCCGGAGGACATAAGATGACGGACTCCGCCCCGACGGCCCCGCGTCAGACCGTTCTGATCGTGGACGACACCCCGGAAAACCTCACCTTGCTGTATGGCTTGCTGAAAGACCATTATCGGACCCAAATCGCCAACAGCGGCGAGCGCGCGCTGGAACTGCTGGAAGGCGACGCGCTGCCGGATTTGCTGCTCTTGGATGTGATGATGCCCGGCATCGGCGGCTTCGAGACGTGCCGCCAGGTCAAGGCCAACCCGCGGACCGCGCGCATCCCGGTGATCTTTCTGACCGCGATGGGCGAGAACGAGAACGAACAGGCCGGCTTCGACGCCGGCGCGGTGGATTACATCATCAAGCCCATCTCGCCGCCCATCGTGCTGGCCCGGGTCAAAACCCATCTGAGGCTCAAGGCCGCCGCCGACTTTCTGGAAGACAAGGCCGCCTTCCTGCAAACCGAAGTGGAACGCCGCATCCACGAGGTGCAAGTGGTTCAGGACGTCACCATCCTGGCGCTGGCCTCGCTGGCGGAAACTCGCGACCATGAAACCGGCAACCATCTGCGCCGGACGCAGAACTACGTGCTCGCCCTGTGCACCCAATTGCGCAATCACCCGCGCTTCCAGGCCGTGCTGGAAGAGGAGACCATCCAGGAACTGTTCAAATCCGCGCCCTTGCACGATATCGGCAAGGTGGGCATTCCGGACGACATCCTGCTCAAACCGGGCAAGCTGACGCCGGAAGAGTTCGAAATCATGAAAACCCACACCACGCTGGGACGCGACACCATCGCCGCGGCGGAGCGGCTGCTGGACTCCCCCAGCAGCTTTCTGCGCCACGCCAAGGAGATCGCCTACAGTCATCAGGAAAAATGGGACGGCAGCGGCTACCCCCAGGGCCTGACCGGCGACGACATTCCGGTGTCCGCCCGGCTGATGGCGGTGGCGGACGTCTACGACGCCCTGATATCCCGCCGCGTCTACAAGCCCCCCTTCCCCCATGAGCAGGCGGTCGCCATCATCCGCGAAGGCAGCGGCAAGCATTTCGACCCGGACATCGTCGCCGCCTTCCTGAGCATGACGGAAACCTTCCGCGCCATCGCCCTGCGCTATACCGACTAAGCCCCCCCCTCCCAACCAAGCGCCGCGCCAAGACCGCGCAGTATTCCGCAACAGCAATAAAAAAAACAGCCCGCGCCGGATAAACGGCGAAGGCTGTTTTTACATTCCAATCAAAGCGCCATGGCCGCCCTCAGCGCTTTTTCATTTGTGGGGACGCCGTTTAGGAAAGCAGAGATTTAACGGTGCTGCTGGTTTTATGCTCCACCAGCAAGGGCTCCATACTGTCTCTTTTAGTCACGTCCAGATCATGCTTGGAAATGATTTCCTTCAATTGGCAAGCCAATTCCGACATGCTGTACGAGCCCGCTTCAATATCGATCAGCAAACCGTCCACCCGGCTGCGGCTCATGCGGTTGCTTTTCCACTTGCGCTCGAAGCCGCCCGCGGCGGCCAGGCTGGACAAGGCCGCGGCGATCGAGGTCAACACCGTGGAATAACCCTTCAGGTCATGCCCTTGCACCTGCAGCAAGCCGCCCACCACCACGCTGCAGAGAATCGATCCGAAAATGGCCGTATGATGGGCGAAGCTCCAAAGCCGCTGACCTTTGCTAAACCAGTTTCGCCATCTCATGGCTTCCTGCCTGAGCGCCTCTTTATCCATCATATTTCCTCCTCGCTGAGAAGTACGCATTTGCGGCCAGTCATGAAGTCAACATAGTCAATCCAACTGAAGTTGCAAATATTGACGCGTAAAAAGCCCATTAATTTGAAATGGCCCTGGCCGAATTCGACGCTTGAAGGAACAACGCTTAAAAACTGAAATTTCCCGGAAGACCCGGCGCGTCCCAGAAAAGCGGAAAGAGAAAATCCGGGACGCCCCGCTCAAAAGCGCATCGATAAATCTATCAATCTAGACCACGGTCTTGATTCCCGAAAGTCTGATTTCCCCCTTTCCGCGCGGCGACGCTTGCAAGAGAAATCCTGAATCTGTTTCAAGCGGAACCCTATGACAATCGTCGTCTCTCGCCGACGCCGCGCCCTGCTCCGGCCCCCGACGGCGCTTGAATTCGTACGAAAAGCGCCGCGGAACTAGCCTTGGCCGCGCATTGTCTATATAATCTGGATTCTTATCTGGGGGCGACCTGGTTTCGACGAGGGTTGCGAAGCAGATGAGGGCATACCGGGATTTCAGTCACCCCGTAAAACACTGAGTTTATTTAGTCGCAAACGACGAAACTTACGCTCTGGCAGCCTAAGGGCTAGCTAGACACTACAACGGTTCGCAGATGGGCCGGGGGCGTCAAAACCCTGTAGTGTCACTTTACATCTGCTAGTGCTATGTCGGGTTACTTGGCATAGTGCGAAACAATAGGTAACTCGCCAAAGTCCAGCCTGTCCGTCGGCGTGGCAGCGGTTAAATCCAAATGACACGACTAAGTATGTAGAACTCACTGTAGAGGACTTTCGGACGCGGGTTCGATTCCCGCCGCCTCCACCACCAATTCCTAGCAAAATCAATTGCTTACGAAACAAAGCCCCGTTCATACGGGGCTTTTTTTTGGGCTATTTGGGGTAGGTTGGTCAGCCTTTTGGTCAGCCTTCCCGGTGCCCTATTCTTCCGTTCTTACCACCGTCCCCAGATGCATACCAATGGGCGGCGCACAGCCGCTATCAGCATCGCATGCCATTCCATCCGGGACAAGTGCCTCCATCGACCAGCCCCGCCGGGTAAACCTTCAGTACTCGGTTGACATCCAACATCCATCGTGTAATTTGAATTTGTACGCATTCAAATTTCACGATCATGACTTCACACCCACCCAGCCGGCCAGCCGCCGGCGGCCTGCTGCTGCCCGTCGCCGCCGCCCCGGTGCGCGCCGGCTTCCCCTCCCCGGCTGACGACTACCTCGACGACGCCATCAGTCTGGACGGCTATTTGATCAGCGACCCGGCCGCGACATTCCTTGTCCGCGTCCGCGGCGACTCAATGCGCGGCGCCGGCATCGATGAAGGCGATCTCCTGGTTGTCGACAAAGGTCTGACGGCAAATCACGGCGACATCATCATCGCCGTTGTCGACGGCGAGTTCACCGTCAAGCGGCTTCACAACACCTGGCGCTCGATGTACCCCCGGCAGATCGTGGACGGCATTCAGCGCGATTTGATGCTGACGTGCTACAAGGGACTGACGGATAAGGGTGTGTCGCGGAGGTAGAACAAAAGAAGCCAAGTGGGCCCCAACACCGGGGCTCACTTAGTAAAATCAAGAGACAACGTCGTTGCGGCAGCGCAACTGTTGCCCCGGTGAAGCAATCCTGTTCTTGCTATCTTGAATTTCGTAATACATAATTCAAGTAACAAAACGCCACATGGAGCAGGACATGGAACTGTTTCACACCTCGCAGGAAGCCATCAGCCAGATCAATGCCCACGGTCGCTATGGCTCGTTCCTGTTCTTCTCCAGCCATATCTATGCAATGACCGCCGGCAGCGTCAAGGCTTACTCCATCGAACTGGACGAATCGGAATGCATCGGCGCCGGCGAACTGTTCTATCACGACGACGCCGCCAAGCTGGAAGGCCTGGTAGCAGAGCTGGCCACCCGCTACGGGATTGACGAAGACACCGCCGGGGCGCTGATCGATGAATCGAAATCCATCTACGACATCGAATCCAACGTAGAACCGGAAGACCTGGGCGACGCCTCTTGGGACATCCAGCACGCCACCGCCCGCGCCGCCGCCCTGCTCGGCTTCCGCGCGGTGCGCGTGTTCGACGAACAAGGCGCCAGCTACATGGTGGAGATGCTGGGCCGGGAGCAAGAACTGAAAGAGGTGGAAGCATGAAAGCCAGCAAATCCCAAGCGGCCAAACGCGCTGCCGATCAGGCCTTCGACGTCGATCTGGAGCATGTCCTTCATGGCGGCGCACGACCAGGGGCCGGCCGCAAGGCCTCGCAGAACCCGGCCAAGTCTGGAAGCATCCGCTTAACCCCGGAACGCTGGGATAAGCTGCGTGCGCTGGGTATGGACTGGCTAAGCAGCCAGATCGACGCGGCCACGTTGCCGGAAGGCGGACGAAAATGAAGGCTACATGGACGCCGGATGAAATAGCACTCCTCCGCAAGCACTACCGGCGTATGCCGGCTGAAAAGCTACAAGCGCTCTTGCAGCGCTCGGCGCCGGCCATCCGGGCGAAGGCGAATAGCCTTGGCCTGTCAGGGGACAGGCACCGCCCAGTCAGTCAGATCGAGTGGTCCGATGATGAACTGGCATTGCTGGGGAAGGTGTCCGATGCTGAGCTTGGCAAATTGAAGGGGGTAAGCCTGGACGTGGTGAGGAGAAAGCGAGTTAGCCTCAACATCCCGGCTACAGTGCCTGTGGTGTGGCATCAGTGGACTGACGAGGAAGCCGCGCAGTTGGGGACCATGCCCGATGCGAGTCTGGGCAAGAAACTAGGCCGATCTTTGGGGGCGGTTAGAGCCCAGCGTCTGCGGCTTGGCATCCCTGCGTTTGCTCCGCACACAAAGTGGACGCCAGAAATGGATGCCTTGCTCGGCAAAAGCAGCGACAAAACCGTGGCGCAGAAGTTGAGCGTGAGTCTTGACCTCGTCAGACAGCGGCGATCCCGTCTCGGGATTCCCGCACACCCCGAATCGCAGACAGCCATCCACTGGCCTGCATCCATTTTGGAGAGGCTCGGGTCTGTCAAAGATAGCGTGCTGGCAAGAGAGGCAGGCATTCCCGCTCGCACCATCACCCGCAAGCGAAAACAGTTGGGCATTCCGCGCTACCGCACATCGAAGAAACCTCGGCTAGCCCCGGCAAGCGCCAGACCAGAATGGCGCACCGTCATGGATTTGAGCCAGCCGGATTTCTATCGTGCCATATCCGCCCACCACCTGGCCGCCACCGGTCAGCCGCTAACATACGCGGCACTGTCCGAACTTTGCCTGTGGCCTGCCAGCCGCCTGCAAGAATGGCTTACTTCTGGCAGCAATCAACAGCCCATGGCGCTGCCGGTCCGGCATCATATCTGGCTGGCGGTGTGTAACGGCATTACTGCGCGCGATCCGAGTTGAGGATCACTTGGCAGGCACCGAGCCCCTTGGCTGCTTTGTCGGAGTCGCTAGCGATTGAGTACTGCTCAATCCCAAATCGCTCAAGAGCCTCTGCAAGTTTTGCTCGCTGCGCTCCAGAAAATTCGGCGGCTGCTTCTCCATCACGCTGGCCGGCGCCGGCGGAAGCTTCGGGCAGATTTCCGGCACCGGCAGCGCGCTGGTCGCGCAGCCGGAGAGCAGCACGCAGACGAGCAACAGCCCCCTGCTGTTCAATTTTCCCATGCTCCAACTCCTTCTGATAGGCGGCAGCTGCCGCGTTGTCACTGCGAGCGGTTGCCTGTTCCTGTGCCCTGGCCGCCTTCTCGCCGGCCGCAACCCGCTCCGCCGCCTCGGCGCGCTGGCCCGCGGCGTCACGCTCGGCCAGCGCCGACCGGTAATGCCAGCCGGCGGCGGCCAACGCCCCCACCAGCGCCAGCACAGCCAGCAGTTTCAATTGCGCAAACATAGCTCCCTTTCCGCGGCTCGCCGCTTGACCAGGCCCGGCAGTTGCACGCCCTTCGCGTAGCTCCAGCGCGGCAGCTCATTGCACGCGCCGCGCCAGTCGCCGGCGTTCAACTTGCGCAGCATGCTGGAGCGCGAGAACGCCGTTTCGCCGACGTTGTAGACGAACGAGCCCAGCGCCGCCTTGCGCGTGTCCGGCAGCGGCACCTTGACCAGTCGGTCAACCGCGGCCATCGATTTGCCCAACTCCCCCGCCAGCAACTCCTTGCACTCCTCCACCGTCCGCGTCTGCCCCAGCTTTACCCCGGCCGTGCTGCCGTAGCAGATCGTCGGGATGCCCACCGGGTCGAGGTACGCTTTGGTCCTCAGCCCTTCGAACTGCGACACGATGGCCACGCCCAGCGCCAGCGCACCGCTCACGATGAATTTCGCCTTGCTCATTTCCCCGTCCTCCATTCCTTGATCACCGCCACGTAGCGCCGCGCCGCCGCGACGACCTTCGGCCCCGACGTGAAAAACAGCATCAACAGGTAGGCGATGGTCAGGATGCTGACCCAGTCCGCCACGCTGATGCCGTACAAGCTGACCGCGCTAATCGTCACCGGCGGCGCAGCCTTGACCGCTTCTGATGCGAACTCCCCCGCTTTGCCCATGTCCCGCATTTCCCCTCCCAGAAATAAAAAATGGGCCGTAGGCCCAGGTGGTGTATCTATTCGTTTACGTGCATTAGGCCGGCGGCGCCGGCCATGCGATTGAGGCTGGGTAGCCTTGTTGTTGAGAAATTCTGGCGAGTTCCACGCAGTAGCGCTTCCACGCAGTTAGCAAGCGTTGCTCCTGCGCTGTCGCAAGGCCTAGTTCCTGCGCGTCATCCAAAGGCCGGCGCTGGATATAGGCCGCTGCCAATCGCTGCTGCATTTCATGCTGCGCCTGCACATCTAGTGCCGCGCGCTGAGCATCCTCATCCACTTGCCAGGTGTTTTTGTCCCACACGGCAAATGGTGGAGGCTCCAGCTCAGTAGCCTGCATGCCGTCTGGAGTGTCACCAATTTGTGCCTCCACCGGTAATCCGCTGGACTTACTCCACAATTTGAGCGCACGAAAATCCGCCATCAATTGCCAGCCTCCTTCGCGATAGATGGCAACTTGCATATCTCCTACTTGAGGCGGTTCTTGATCGGTGGCGTGAGCCGGAATCAACCAGGTCTCTATAACATCAAGCGGCGAGAGATCGGCCATCGTAGTTCCCAGATATTCACCAGATTCTGGGTGATAGACATATACGATTTTTCCCATTTCATATCTCAAGTCTTGATGCAGGCCAGCATCGCAATATTCCGCGGCCTAGTTTCTGCATTTTGATCGTTCGGCAAGTTCTGATAGCCAACATTGGCTGTCGCAGCCTGCCCCAGGATGATTGGATAATTACTCCCACTTGTAGGATTTGGCCCAACGAAGTAATTCGTCCAGACATCGCGAAGCTTCACGATATCTGTTTGCGCGCTGCCAAACGCCCGACCAACGTCAACAGGACGACCATCACACCAACCGCGGATAAACTCACCTCGCAAATCAGGTAAATTAAAGGTCGTAGAGCCATCCCCTCCGCCATATGTAGTGCCAATTGCAGCGAATAATGCGGAGTATGTCGCCCTAGAAACCGCGGCGCCATTGGCTTTTAACCATCCCGATGGAGCAGAGGAAAACGCAAAGTACGCTACCTGTCCAGCCGGTGACGCTTGCGCAACACTCTGCGTACTAGCCTTGCCCACTGTCAGACTCTTAATGTCTTTCCCAACCTCCGTGAAACCATCAAAAACCCTAGAGGCAAGCGTCATTACGCTTTACTCGCGTTGTACACTGCCACGAAATTGGTCTCGGGGTCCCCGATGCCAATGTTGGCGCAGGCCTGGGCCTTTTGGGATGTAGTTAAAGTCTGAGCATCGGCATAGCTAACTCGATTATTGACGGCAGTCAGCAGGCCAGCGATGGCGCTGTCGTCCGCCCCGAGCTTCTGCTCGATCTCCAGCAGCGTGTCGTAAGCGGAACTGGCGCCGCCCAGGATCTGGGACTTGAGGTCGGCCAGCAGTTGGACGACCTTGGCCGACGAATAGGCTTTGCCAGCGCTCGCCGCCGTGTCGTCGATCACCGCGCCGCCGCCGGCCAGTGCCTGGAGTTCGTTGATAGCGCCGACCAGGCTGGATTTCTGAGTAGTGTTCAACGCGGCAAGGCTGCCTTGCGCCGCGGTCAGGGCTTTGATGTCGGCGCTGATGGCCTGCACCAACTCTGCAATTCGGGTCTGCAAGCTCATGTTCTTCTCCTCAAAGTTTCGCTATCTGGTAAAGCAGGGCTATGTCCAGGTCGAAGTCATCGACCACATTTTTACCCCTCGGCCCAACAGGCCCGGGCACGCCTTCAATCACGTGCAGTTCCGGCGTTTGCTCAACAACCACCGCCACCGCGGACGTTTCCACCACCACCGCCAGCGGGTCGTTATCCATCACCCGGCTCCTTCACCGTGAAGCGTCCGGCGATAACCGTCTGCACCGCGCCATCCGGCCACGTCAGTCCCAGCGCGCAAATCATCGGGCCAGAGGGCCAGCGCGCGGTGTCCGCTGGCAGAGCGGTAATCCAGATGCCCCCCGTTTCCAGTATCAGCGCCGGGGCCTGCGACAGCACGAGCAGCGTCTGGCCGCCCGGTTGCCGAAACGTCGCCCGCGCGCTCACGCCGGCCAGGTCCAGCGGCGCGCCGAACTGCAACACTGCGCCTCCGGTGTATCGCGGCCAGCCGGCGCCGGACACGTTGATCACCTCCAACGTGTTCGCATCAATCGCCACGACTTGATGGAAGTCATCCACCGCCGGCGGCCGGTTGCGTGCGGTCAGCCCGGGTAGAGCGACGCCGGTCACCGCGGCGCGCCAGGCGGGCGGCAGGCCATGTGCCGGCACGCTCAGCCGGACGGCCGCACCGCTTGAGTCAATTGCCGCCACCGGCCGCGCCGACAGCTGGCCGGACTCCAGCCGGACATGCCGACGCCAGGTGTCACCCTTGAAATGATCCATTCGAACTCCATGAAAAAACCCGCCGGCGGCGGGTCAGGCAAAGCAGATTGGCGCATCGTCAAAAACAAGCTGCCTGGTCACCGGGTGGACGGCGACGTGCGTTGCAGCCAAGGGCCATAAGGCGCCGGCGCCGGCGACCAGATCAACGACTCCATACCGAATTTCATCCCCCAGGCCGGTGGTCCGCGAAACCTTGACCAGACCATCGCCCACCATCGCAAACTGCGGTTCATCGCTCCAGATGAAGCCTGGCGCCTGCAGCAAGCCGGCCTGGATCTGCTGCAGGTCCGTGACCTGATAACCGGCCTCCACACTTCCTTCGGTCACCATCCGGTACTGCCCCAGCTTCGCCGGGCCGATGCGCCACTCCAGCAGGCCAGTGAATCGTTTCTTTTCCGTTCCCGGGATATCGCCAACCGATGACGAGAGCAGCACCGACTCGCAGAGCGCGGGAGCGACGCCAGTGCCTGAGGGATATCCAGCAAGATCAACACGCCGCTCAGTTGCAAACCCAACCTGCGCGCCGGTCCCGCCATGCTCAACAATGCTGAGGCTCGCCCCGTCCGGCGTGATCTGGAGCGTCACCGCATACACCGAACCTTTCACAAACGACAGCGCGGCGGCATGGCCGCTGGGCGACGCCGCAGTGAGGCTCCATTTCCATCCGGTGTTCGGCTTGAAGGCATCCGCCACCTGCCCCCAGTTCAGCGGAAACGATTTCGAGCCTGGCCGGTTCAGGCATTGCAGCGTGAGGCCGCTCGCGGATATCTCCACCGTCCAGATGTCGGCAACACCGAATGCAACGAGCCAGTCGCAGTTGTTAATCAAGCGGCCGTACAGATAGCAGCCGTCAAAAAACTTGTGCCGCTGGTAGATCGCATACGGCAGCCAGCTGTAGCCCGTGACTGGGTCGTATTGCTCCTGCCCCTCCCAGCCCGGCACCTGCAGCTTTGTCGAAATCCCCAGCACGCTGTACGGCACAACTCGGCCATTCGGCAGCGTCAGCCCCTGTTTGACGAGTCCGTGGAATGGATGGCCGGCCGCGGTCGGCCGCGCCATCGGTAGCGGCGAACGGGTATCCAGCTTCATGGCGCGGCGTACTCCATCACCACGGCCTTGCCGTTAGCGTCTGTCAGCGTGACCTGCTTGATGGGCTGGACCTTAATTACGAACAGCCCGTCGCTCGTCGTCATGCTCGTCTCGGCGTGGTACTGCCGCAGGCTCGCGTCCTTCTCCACCAGCGGCCCGGCGATGGCGCCGGTAGAAGCCGCCGGCCCACTGACCGTGCTGCGGCCGGCGCCGGTCTTCGCCGGCAGTGCGCCCGGCGCGGGCAGCTTCGGCAAAGCGGCCTTGGCCTGGCCCGCGCGCCGCGTCTGCTCCAGCGTCTGCGCCAGCATCTTGGCGTCGGATTGCTTCATGTCTGGATGACCTCCCCGAGCGTCAAACTCACATTCGACCACGCGCCGTTGCTGCCGGCGTGGTCCCAGCGCACCCAGATTTCAAGCGCGTTCTCCGCGCCTCCCTGGAGCGGCGCCGGCAATTCCAGCGCGCCGCCGGGCGGCGCCGTTTCCAGTGCCGCTTCGGTCCTGGCCAACCGGATCGACTCAATCGGCTCCCCGCTGCCGGCGCTGAGCGGCGCCAGCTGCAACGGAGGTGATCCCGGGTTGAACGTGCCGGGGTCTGGCGAGCCCAGCCAGAACCGCGCAGCCAGGCGCTGACCATCCGCCGCCATTCTCAGAGGCAGACCGGCCAGCTTCACGGTCAGCGCCGCGTCGCTGTAAAACCCCAATGTGACGGCCATTTCTACCCTCGCTTCAATGTAATGATGTCCGCCGGCACGCCGACCCGATACGACACCGTCGCCGGCGCGGTTAGCGGGTCTCGCGTGCTGGCCGGGATCTCCGGAACGGTGATGCGGAACTCGGACGCTCGCGTCGCATCCTCCGTTGACGGCTTGTCCGAGAAGCCCAGGAAGCCGTCATGGGTTGCCGTCGATGTGTTGCTGACGTCGAGCGTCGTCTGCCCGCTGCCGGTGGTACTCATTGGCGGCTGCGGGATCTCTGGCTTTTTCGGCGCCGGCAGAGGATCAACCGGCACCGTCCCCACGGCCAGCGCGCCGAACAGCACCATGGTGATTTCGTCGACCGCGCGGCCGCTGCCGGTGTCGAGCGTTGTCACCACACGCTGGACTTTGCCGACGGCGTCGACTTGCGGATGCTCGACGGCCACCGTGTGGCATACGTCCAACTCCGAGTGCGCCGGCACTTGAAACGACAAGGTCGCATTGCGGTGACTCGCGGCGATCTGCGCCGCAGCCTCGGCAAGAAGGCATTGCAGCGCGACGTTGACCTGCGCGCGGCCCTGGCCGGGCAACCAATCCAGATCGGGCATTGGCCCGTCAAACGTGGCTTCGCCTTTCTCCCAGCCGCTGGTATCGACCTCGACCGCCAGCTGCCCGCTGTTGCCTTCCTTCTTGCGGGTGCCGTAGGCGGCCACCGAGTCCGGCGCCACCGCGACCACTTTGATTTCTTCCGTGATCTGCTGAGCACCGCGCCACTTGAGCGCGACCTCGGCCCGGCCGCAGTACGGGTCCGCGTCCGGGGTGGTGGTAAAAGGGTTTTTCCAAAAATACAGCACGCCGTTTTCGGTAAAGTACTGCTGGGGCGGACTGGGCAGATAGGTCGTGTTCACCACCGTCCAGCCCGTGCCGCTGGCGGCGCCGGCGACAGCTGATTTCTCCGGATAGCGGAATTTGCCGAGAAAGAAGTCTGCCAGCCGCTGGCTGTTCTCCCAAGTGAAACGGTGCCGGCACTCGTTCAGCCGCGGGAAGCGGAATTCGAACTTCGCCTCCACGGTGTTGAACAGCTCCGCCAGCCGGTTCGTTTTCAGTTGCAAGGACTGATCGAGGATCACCCCGGCGTCGAAGCGGAATGCCGGCGGCCCGGCGCGCCATGGCGTCACCCGCGGGTTTCCGTACACGTCCAGATCGAACGAGGCCTGCACCGTCGACAGCCTGTCCTCCGCGTAGCGCAGCGAATCCGCGTCTGGGCTGAAGACCAGGTCGGACCAGTGACCGCCCAGCAGCGACGCCAGGTCCGCCCGCGTCTTGCGCGCCAGCAGATCGCGGCGGCCGTCGGTGGCGTGCAGCGTCAGCACGCCGGTCGCGCTGCTAAGCTCCGGCATTTCGATGCGCCCCGTGAATCGCCGATACCACGCGCCGCCGGGCTCGCATTGCAGGTCCACCGTGAGCCGCTTACCGCTGACGCTGGCCAGCGTGTAGGGCGCTCCGGGCAGCAGCTGGATTTCGCAGATCCGCGCCAGCCCTTCCTCCGCCTCAATCCGAACGGATCCGGTCAGCCAGGCGCTGACGTCCTGCTGCTCCAGCACCGCGCGCACATCCCATTGCCCGGCGTGCCGCGGACTGCCCAGCGCCACCAGGTGCAGCGGCAACGACAGCGCCACCGCACCCTTTGACAGCGCCAGCGGCAGGCTCACAACGCCACGCTCGCCCGGGCTCTTGCTCGGGCCAGGCAGCGCCGCCAGCGGCGCGCTGGCAATGGGAGTCAGAATCATGGGAGTCTCAGCTCATTCAAAACGTATGCCGCCGGCGGCGTGCTGGTATCGCCCCACATCGAGGGCACGTGCATCGCCAGATCCAAATACCACGCCCGGGTCTGGCCCGGCCCAATCTGCGGCGGCACGACCGCAGAGCCGTCTTTGTTTTTGATCGTGCCGTCGTTCTGCAGGGTGAACACGTTCCCGCTGTTGTTTGCGACAACGAAGGAACAGCGTGGCCAGGCCAGGGCTTTTGTATTTGGCGCATAGACAAAGCACTCGGTGCCGGCCGGCAGCCCGCTCAGATCGAACAGCACCGCCGGCGCCGTCGGCATCGCTTCAGCTTCAAACGCTTGGGTCGGCCGCTTGAACAGCGCGCTCAGCGACGCCGCGGACTGGGTGACGAAGGCCTGGCAGGCCACGCCATCCCAGTTGTGTTGCTGCTGCTGCATCTCTCCGCCGACGCGCACCGGCTCGGCGGCACGGCTGATAAAGAACTCCTGGAAGTCCAGGTGCATCAGCTCGGCCTTGCTGCCGTCGTTTGCACGAAAACACACCACCGTCCGCCGGTTGCGCTTATCCGCCGGCTGCATCGTGATGCCGAACGCGCGCAACATCAGCATTTCAGGGTTCGCCATTTGCGTGGGCGACAGCCCCGTGGGCAAGTCCGCTTTGAGGTCGTTCCAGTAAATGTCCATCACACCTCCTCGCAGTTGAGCGTCCACTGAAAATTGCCGGCGGCCAGGTCGCCGGTTTCCGTCAGCTCGGCGAACACGGTCAGCACCGGCCAGTAGCTGACCTGATAGCCAACCGCGCCGGCGACGGGCGTCAGATTGGCCACCGAGCCGGACACCTCCGCCACGACTTCCACCGTCTCGCCGCCGGCCAGCACCGCGACACCGTAAACGCCCATGTCCTGGCGGAACGCCGGCAGCGCGATGCTGGCGGCCGGGCTGGCGGTGGCGCGCGGCGCGGCGCACCACAGCTCCAGCGGCTGGGACAGGTCCAGCGCGGACAGGCCGGCCGGCAGCCAGCCACCGCCCTGGAGCGAGGTTTTCAGCCGGGTCCAGCGCGTTTGCCGGAAGCCCGCGCCGATGGCCGAGCGCAGCGTGACCCGCGCCGCCAGTTGCTCATAGTTCTGGGTGAAATCCAGATGCGACAGCAACGGGCAGACCAGCCCGCCGATCTGGAACATGGGTGCGCTCATACCGCCTCACGATTTGAGTTGCAGCCGGCGGACGCCGGCCATAAAGTCGCTGGCCTCGCCGGGGTCAGCCGATACCGCCAATTGCTGGCCACCCAGCGACAGCATCAATGTGCCCAGCGCCTTGGCCGCCGGCTGCGCCAGCCCGCCGACATCCGGCAGACTGATGCGGTCGGCGAACGTCGGCAGCGCGGCACCGACCAGCCCGCCGTTGGCATAGCCGCGCCAGTCCTGCAGCGCGCCCATCCCGCGGCGGTGGAAGTCCCACATGAAAGCCAGAGCGCCGGGCTCGCGCATCCGATCCTGCGTTTGCACGAACTCACCGGCGTGGACGATGCCGGATGGTTTGTACTTATCGCCGGGACCGGTCCAGCCGCCGCCGGAGAAGCCGGGAGGCTTCTCGGGTAGGCCGACATCTTTGCGGGCGTCGGTCAGATACTTGCCGTCCTGGCCGACATACTGCACCGGGATCTTGATCGGCTTCGCGTCGGCAGCCGCTTGAAAGCGCGCGATCAGGTTGTCCAGATCAAGATTGCCTTTCTCCGTGTCGAACCCTACCTGCAAGCGCTTCACCGAGTCCGCGGCCTTCTTCAGCTCCTCGATTTTCTGCATCGCCTGCTGCAGCTGGTCGGTGGCCTGGCCTTCGGCCTTGGCATCGAAGCCGTCCTGCGCTTTGCCGGCCTGGTCGTTGAAGAAGTTGAACTCCCCCTCCGTGATCTTGCCGGCCTCGCGCAGCTTGTTGATGGTGTCCATCAGGCTTTCGAATGCCTTCTCCGTCGCCGTGGCGTCGCGCGCGGCTTGCCGAAGGTCGGCATCCTTCCCCGTTTTGGCCGCCTTGGCTTGGCTCTCCTGCGCCTTCCGCCCAAGGGTGTTCGCTTTCGACAAACCTTCGTAGTAGTCGGTGACGCCCATGGTCGCCGGGTCTTTGGCCTTCTTCGCCGGGTCAACGGCTTTGTTGCCATACCAGGCCTCTTGATGCTTTTTGCGGGCCTCGGTCGCCGTCTTGAGCGCATCGTTGGCTTTGTCGTAGAGCTTCTGCTCCTTCGCCAGTTTCTCGGCCAAGCCCGCCAGCGCACCGTTGCGCACCGCGTCGACGTTCTTGCCGAAGCGCTCCTCCTCCTTCACGCGGTTTTCGGTGTAGCCCTTGTAGTCGGACAGGGCCTTGCTGTATGCCGCGGCCTCGCGCGCCAGCCTCCTGGCCTCGGCGTCTTGGGTGGCGTCGCCGCCGCCGCGCTCCACCGACTCGGCTCGCTGCTGGAGCAGCAGCTGTTTGGTTTTGAGCGCACGCTTGAGCGAGTCCTCATACTCCGCCAACTGCGCACGGCCAAACCCATTCAGAACATCCGCGCCAACGACCGGGACATCAACCGTCTCGAACTCCTTGAGGCCCTGGTACTGCTTCAGAATTTCGCGGCTCAATTCGAGCGCGCGCTCCTGCTGACCATTCCAGATTTCGAATTGATCGATTGCAACCTTTACCCCCGCCGCCGCGGCAAGGCCAAGTGCAGCAAACCCCGCCACGGCAGCAAGAGGGATTGCGCCAATCGCGGACTTGAGAAGAGCGATTTCACCTATCGCCTTGGCAATACCGGACGAATCGACCGCCATCCCAATCGCGATCTTGGTCGATCCAATCGCTCGCAGCGTATTCAGCGCCGCGGACAGCGCGCCCACCCATTGCACGACCTGAACCAGCACTTTCATGCCAATGAAGCTGCCAACCAACAACTTGATTGCATCAGCGTACTCACGCACGAAACCTACCGTCACGCGGATGGCCGCCCCCAGCGCATTGATGATGGAGGCTAAACTCCGCCCCATCTCAGCGGCCGTGCCGTCTGCCATCGATTGAGCGATGGCGTCCATCAATGCCTTGACCTGGGACTTGGCCGCCTCAAGCGGGCCGCTATTACCGATGTCGGCCAGATACTGGTCCCAAATATCTTGCAGTTGGGAAACCATGCCTTGCCAAGTATTAACCTGCGATGACGCCGCCCCTTTGGACTCCTCCTCCATTACTTGGATCAACTGGCGGATCACGTCACGCCCCAGCAAGCCTTTGCTCCCCAATTCCTGCAGTTCGGCCGCGGTCTTGTTTAGCTTCTTGCCGAGCAGATCCCACACGGGAACGCCGGCATCAACAAACTGCAAGACCTCTTCACCCTGCAGCTTTTGTTTGCTCCAGGCCTGGCCCAGCGCCAGCGCAATCCGAGTCAGCGTTTCCTGGCTTCCTCCCAGCTTTGCCGACTGGTCGGTAATCGCCTGGAGTGAGCCGGCCATCGGGTCGAGGCCGAAGTTCTTCAACTGGGTGTAGGTCTGAGTCAAACCTTGCACGCCGAACGGTGTGTCCAGCGCCAACTGCTTCAATTGCTTGAAGGTGTGAGCGCCAAGAACGGATGATTTCTCTACGTTGTTGAGTTGGACTTGCAGCGTTTCAAAAGCCCCTGTCTTACTCAGGACGCTCATGGTTGCCTGGACTGCGCCAGTCAGCGAACCCAGCGCGGCAACGGTGCCGATGATCTCGCCTCGGACGCCAGACAGGAAGCCGGTGCCGGCCGGCGCCGCCAACTCGCCGCGCACTTCACGAATCTTCGCTTGGAAAGCCTGGCCCGCCGCGATCTGCTCGCTGTAGTTGAGCTGGCCGCTGTTGATCAGCCGGTTGTAAGCGGCCTGCGCCAGCTGCAGACTGCGGCCGGCGTCGTCATCGCCGAGCCCAAGGATTTCCTTTGCGCGGTTCATCTTCTGCCGCGGGACCAGCCGGGCGCGGGCTGAATCAATTTTGGCGCTCATTTCCGCCTGCGCCGCCGCGAGATTCCATGTGTCGACGCCAGCGGCCTTCAACTCTTTGCGCAGCCCCTGGACAGAGTCGATCTGCTTCCTCATAGACTTCTCGGCCCGGTCCAGCGCCTTGTCCGTCGTTGCCAAGGCCTTTTCAAGATCCTTGGTCGGCCCGGTCGCCATGGAGATGGCCTTCTGGTAGGCCTCGCTCTCCTTCTTCAGCTTGGAAAACTCGGAGGTCGCCTTCTTTGCGCTTTCCTGGGCCTTGCCGAGCAACTCCATCTTGGCCGCGGTAGCCGACATGCCCTGCAGCGCGCTGCCGAATTTCTGCTCAGCGGCCACTACTTCTTTCAGAAACGGGGACGCATCGCCGGCCATCACCATCCTGATCAGCATGTCGTTATTTGCCATGGGCGGCCTCGGCTTCGTCTATCGCGTGTTGGAACTGGGAATGGGTGTAATGCCAGGCCTCGCTATGACCCAATCGGATCAGAGCAGAGACCAGCATGTCGAACTGTTTCAGGACCGCGTCGACGCGAGCAGATTTTCGAGGCGGGCCTGCATGCCGAAAAAATACGAATTGACCTCCCGGCAATCGGCCAGGACTTTCTCTAGTTGCGACGGCGGCAGCTCCGCCATCTCTTCCAGAGGCAAATTGGTCATGGCGGCCAACTCGGTCAGCGAGATGCCTGGAAGGAGCAGTGCGTCGACCTGATCGACAGGCGGACACTCAAACAACGCGCGGATCTCGGCGACCGTCAGCTCGCGGCAATGCACATCCCGTTCATTCGACAACGTGGTAATTTTGCTCTTTTTCATTGCGATCCTTTGGATTATTTAACTAACTAGAACATTGACAGGCATTGTCAGGAATTTGACTTTTACATATTGAGCACCAGCGACTAACGTTAATTTGCATGCAATTCGCATGAAAAGGAGATTGACATGGTTACTCGCACTATTACCTTTATTAACAAGAGTACTGAGTCTCGTGCTTTTCTTTGCTATCAGGAAAATCCTGACAACCCTAAGACTGCAAAAACTCTGGCCTGGTTTGCTAAAGAGGCAAGGCCAAACACAACCGTTAACTTTGAGTGGGACGAAACCTACTCTTTCGTTTGGGCTGAAACAGGGAAATTAGCTCCTGGCATACGTTTTTTTGCAACAGAAAATGTCCCCGCCAACCCAACCGGAACCAATAAAATCAATTTCAACTATCAAAACAATGCTTTTGGTTTTGTGGATGCATCTCAAGATGGTGGGCGTGGCACTTTAAGCATTCATACAGAGGGAAGTATCCCTCCCAATCGGGCGTCTATTGGGGTCGGCATGAATGGCACGCCGGTATGTGCAGTTCAGGCCTTGCCAAACGACAATGTTTCTTTTATTTTTCACCCCAGATATTATGCAGCCTTTGGCTCCTTCACTAAAGGCGAAGTACTAGATGTGAACAAAATCAGCGACTCCGTTGAGTTGAGATTTGACCCCGGCGTCTATTCTCTAGTTGTGACACTTGACAAACAGTTCAATTGGCACGTAGAAGACGCGCTTTCCTTTAATGAAAAGCTGCTCTCTGGCGAAAGAAGTCTTGCCGACATTAGCCAATTATAATTTTGGAAAAATGGGCGCTCTGGCGTCCATTTTCTTGGAGTCATTTATAATGAATAACAGCCCAAAAATTTATAAACTCCTAGCCACCTTTTTCATTTGCATAGTAGCACTTTACCCAAGACTTGCTCACAGTGAAGATTTTGAAGCAGCATACTCGTATGTAAATGAAATGAAAGGAAATGAAGATTTTTATAGCATATGCTCTGAAATCAAAGAGGATGGCAGCTTCAAAAGATACTGCCATTTAAAAGAACATCCAAGATATGGTTTTTTAGTATGCTACGAAAATGCAGGCTGCAGCAAGGATATTGACAATGAAATTCAGGCACTCAGTGACCTGGTTGATATCGGAGCTGACACTATTGGGTTTTATGCCGAAACACTGGAAAACTTGCCATGCCCCAATGACAAAGGAAAATGTGACGGTTTCATCGTTGAAAATACAGACGGGGCATTGGTAAAAATTAGTGAAGCAATGATAGGCCTTAACGACTGCAAAAACGATGAGACTGTAAATAAATTTGTACAAGACAAATATACAAATAGCACAGGCTTCGGCGCAATTAGATCTTTGCCTCAAGAAGCAAGAACTCACATATCAGACTCATTAATCAAATCAAACGAAAAAATCATAAACGCCAATAACTACATTAAGGATTTCCAGGGGTTTGCCACAAAAGAATTTGGATTCCTAATTTCAGACCCTGAATTAATGAATGGCAAAGGCAAGCAAAGAGAGCTAGATTGTTTTAATAAAATCAATCAAGCTCTAGCTAAAGTCATCAAAACTAATTTGTAATTGTGAAACTGGCCGGAACACCGGCCAGTTTGAGCTTGCTTCAAGCTACCTGCGTCGCCATCACCACCTGGAAGTACATGGACTTGCCGCCGGTCTTGGTGCGATCAGCCAGCACGCCGCCCTTGAGCTTCAGCGTGGCGAAATCGTCTCCGATCAGCGCCAAGTCGTCGGCCGGGCTGGGCTTGAAGCGATGGATGGTGAGATTGACCTTGGCGCCGCTCTGCGCCTCGTTCAGGCCTTCGAAAATCAACTTGTATTCGGTGCCCAGCTGGGTCAACGCCTCGATGGTCGCTTCCTTGCTCGTCGCGTCAATCGTGACATCGCCCTGCAAGGCCAGCGCGATGTTGTCCGGAGACAGCTCGCGCAGGTCCATTTCGACATCAACCGAGCTGATGCGGACAACCTTGTTGGCCGTGCCGCCGCCTCCGCGGGTGTAGTCAGTCAGCTTCTTTTCGTCGGTACTGATTTTGAGGCTCAGCGCTGAGCAGTTGCCGACCTCGCGCGCAGTGGCCGCGCCCTTCTGCACTTTCACCACGCCGTTGCCGATGTAGCTGAATTCCTGAATCGCTGCCATTTCCGTCTCCTGTAGGCATAAAAAAACCGCCTGGCGGCGGTGATGGTTTTTGTTGCGGGTAAATCAGGGCTCCTCAGTCCTGCGTCTGAATTTGACCTCGATTGCCAGGTCGACGACGTAAGTCATCTCCTCGCGGTTGAAGCCGTAGCGCGTGCCCGTTTCGGTCAGTTCCAGGATGTGGTGGACGCCGCCAAGGTTGTGATCGGCGAACAGCGCCTGGCGCAGCGCGCCCATGTGCGGCTCAAGCCGCGAATAGACCTGGCCGGGGATTGCATCGACAACCGTCGTCAGACGCAGTTGGGTCCGGTCATTGCGCACGGCCAGCCCCTTCTTGTCTTCCGGCTGGTGGTCATCGAGATGGATAACCGTCATCGGCTCGGCCACGTCCTCCGGCTCCAGCACCAGCACGCCAAGCGCAACCCGACCTGGAAGCGCGGGCTCCAGCCGCTGGTAAACCGCGCGGGCAATGTCGAAATCTTTCACAGCCTGGCCTCCATCATTTTGAGCAGCACTCCACGCGCGCCGTCGAGCGCCGCCTCTTTCGCTTCATCCCCAACTTCATCCACCGCGCGCGACAAGTAGGGATGCGGGTCCATTTTGCTGGTCCCTTGTTCAATAAACCGACCGTAGTAGGCGGTCACCAAATCCGTCTTTCGTCCCCTGCTGGCCTTGGCCGCCAGCTTGGCGCGGCTCAACTCGCCGGCGCGGTTGCGCTTGGCTCTGGTGGCCACGGTGACAAAGCCGGTCAGCGGAGCATCGGTTTTGCGGACGTTGGTCCATGCGATGATCTGCGACCGCAGGAAGCCACTGTCCCGCGGCGCCAGCTGCTTGGCGCGCCGCATGATGATGCGGACGCCGGCAAGCAGCGGCCGGCTGAGTTCGCGGCGTTCTTCCACCGCGCCGGCCAGCCCTTCCAGTTGCGCAAAGATCCGCGACCGAGCGTCATCGGCTTTGAGGCTGACGTCCATCGTCGAGCTCCAGAATCAGTTCCATGTCGCGGCGCCGGCCGTCTCGGTCAATCGGCGGCGCTTTGACGGTGTAGGTTCTGGTCACGCCGTCTTTGACGTGGACCAGGCGCATGCCGGCCTCGATGCCTGGCCGCCAGCGCAGGAAGGCCCGGGCGTCGATCTGGTGCAACGTGACATCGCCGATCCGGTCGCGGCCGGTGATGTCCGCCACGTTGGCCCGGGTCTTGCAGACCCGCTCCCATCCGCTGACGTTCTCGCCGTGGTCGTTTTTGCGCTTTACCTCGCGCTGGATCTGGACCAGATGCCGCAGGCGGCCGGCTCTCATAGCGCCACCACTTGCATTGCGTAAGGCGTCAGCATCTCGTTAACGAACGATTTCGGCAGGTCTGTCACGATGGTCCCGGTAATGAACTGCTCGCGGTACTCGTAGAACGTGCCTACCCGGTACAGCAGCCACTGCTGAATGTCCTCCGGGACACGGTCGCCAGCACTGCCAAAGCCGGCCGTGTAGGTGATCTGGATCGCATCCGGAACAGCATCGATCTTCGGCCACGCCGCGCGCGGCCGGATGAACAGGTGCGGCCCGTCTTCCAGTGCGACGAAGTCGCGCCACTCCACCGCCTGGCCGGCCTGGCGCAGCATGATGGATTGCACCGACTTGGCATTCGCGGTCTGCAGCAGCAACGAAGGGATCAGCGGCCACTGGCCGAAGGTCTCTCGGTAGCCCGCCGTCAGCAACGGTCCCTTGAGCTTCCCCTCGCATGCGCGCACCGCTGCCCGCTCCATCTGGATTAGCAGGTCGTCGTCATCGGTCATGTCGAGATCGATGTTGCACTGCTGTTTGATTTGTCCCAGCGTCAACACCGCCGCCGCGCTGCGCTGGGTCACCACGGCGGCCATGATCAGCTGGCCTCGCCGGTGGCACCGCGGCGGCCGGTGCTGCCTTGCCGCTTGTTAGCGTCGCCGCCTTCGTCCGCCTTGTCGGCTTGATACGGCCCAACGACCCCGGCCTCGGCCAGTTTTTCCAGCCGCTCCTTGTCCGACTCGTCGAAGCCGGCGACATCGCCGGGGGTGTAGATGCCGTGAGGCTTCAAAAATTTGACTACGAGTTTTTCCATCTCGATCTCCAGCTTGAGTTGTTCGCGGCCGGAAGCCCGGCCGCTACTGCCTTACTTGCCCCACTTCACCCCGGTGCCGATGGCGATCGACTCGCGGTGGCGCGGGCCGAAATCGTGTTTGGCGATCACGCGGATCAGGGTCTGATCGCGCTGGAAGGCGCTGATGACGTTGCCGTCGCCGTCCTTGTAGGTCGCCTCCTTGGAGAAGTCGATCATCAAGGCCTGGTCCTCGCCGATGAAGCAATCGGCGAAGTCGGCAAAATACAGCTCCGACTCGTCGCCGCCGGCGCCCAGGTTGTTGGGTATTTGCGTGGTCAGGCCGACCGGGTAGCCTTTCAGCTGCTTCTGGCCCAGCTCCAGATAAACCTTGTTGCCCTTCATGTCGCGCAGGCCTTCCAAGAAACGGAAGGTGCGCGGCGACATCACCCAGCCCGGCTGCACCATATTGGCGTCGACGCCTTCCAGCGCCAGGATCAGCGTATTGAGGAACAACTCGATGGCCTGCAGCGCCGCGGCGTCGATGGCGGCAATCGCCGGCGCCGGGAACACATTGCCCGGCAGCACCCAGTTGCGCAGGCCTTTGGGCAGGTTGCCACTGCCGTCATCGCGCAGGAACGCCTTGTCCTCGCGAGCGCCGACGGCCGAGGTCAGATCGTCCACAACGACGCGGTCCACGTTGGGGCTGATGCCCGAGTTGGCCAGCAGGTCGTTGCTGATCGGCACCAGCGCGGCCATCTTCTTGGACGACAGCTTCAGGTCGTCGAACTGAGCGCCGGTGACCGGGGCATCAGTATCGGTGCCGATGTAGCCGACCTGCGCGCCGCCCTTCAGCCGCGGGATGGTCAAGTTGCCGTTGTTGAGCGGCAGCGAGCGGGCTCCCAGGCGGCGAACCACGGTTTTCGGGCGCAGCAACTCGATCACTTCGCTCGCCAGGTTGGTCGGCACCAGCACGCCGCCTGCCGAGGGGGTGGCGGTATTCAGGGCGGCGGCCACTTCGGCGCCGTAGCCGCGCTTGTCGGCGATGTCGGCAGCGGCTTGGTAGTTGCCTTGCGCCTCGATCAGGGCCATGGCCAGGTGAGCTACACCGGCACCGGCGACCTTCGGGCCGGCGGGCTGGGCAAACGGCTTGCTCTCCGGCGGCGCGCCTTGAGCGTTCAGGCTCTCCACCTGAACGGCAGCTGCCGCCTGCATCTGCTCGGCAGCTTCCAGCCGTTGCAGCTGCGCGCCGAGTTGGTTGAACTCGGCGTGCATGGCATTGATCTGCTCGATCTGCTCGGCGCTCATCACCTCGCCGGCAGTCTCCAGGGCGGCCATCTCGGCCACCTTGGCGGACAGTTCGGCACGGCGGCGCTTCAGTTCTACGATCTTCGACATTCGGTTTTCTCCAGACGAAAAAAAACCGCCTCTCGGCGGTAGAAATAAAAAAAGCTCCTTTCGGAGCTGGGTTGTCGTCGCCGTGCGGCGGCGCGTTGGATCAGAGTTTCAGGTTCAGGCTCATGGCCATGGATGCGGCAATGGCCTGAGTGCTGCCGCGTGCTTTCGGCACACGGGCACGCTTGGCGGCGACGCCGGCGGCGATGCGGTTCACTGCCTGCTGCTGGCTTTCCAAAGTGTGGGCCAGTCCGGCCTCGATGGCCTTGCCGCCGTAAAACAGCCCGGCCTCGGTGCCTTTCACGTCAGCCACCTTCATGCCGAGGTTCCTCGCGACGGTGTCGCAGAACATTTCGTAGTAGTGGTCCAGCATGCTGTCGGCGGCGGCCATGGCCTCCTCGCTCAGCGGCCCGGTCTGCGACATATCGTCTTTGCGCGCGCCGCGGTAGAGGGTCGTAACCTTCACCCCCTCGTTTTCCAGCTTCTGGCTGAAATCGGCGTGCTTCATGATCACGCCGATGGAGCCAACGCCGGACGTCTTCGACAGCACGATGTCGCTGCAGGCGCTGGCGATGGCGTAGCCGGCACTGAACGCGCTGTAGTGAACCAGCGCCGTAATCGGTTTGATGTCGCGACCGGCGCGGATGTCGTCCACGAACTCGAAGCAGCCGGACACCGCGCCGCCGGGCGTGGCCAGGTCCACAACGATGTGCTCAATGCTCGGGTCGTTGAGTCCGGCATTCATCTGGCTGCGCAGGCCTTCATAGCTAGCCTGGTTCGAGCACAGCCCTACATCGTTGGTCCGCGGCACCAAGATGCCGGCGACCGGCAGCACCAGCACGCCGCTGCCGCGCGCGGCCTCCATGCGCCGGTCCTCGGCGGACACTGCTTGCACTTCGCCGTGGTCGCCGTCGTCCTTCCAAGCAGTCATCGGCAAACCGATGTTGACCTGCTGCAGGTTGACGCCCATGCGCTGGCCGGCCCAGGCCACCGCTTCATGCAGCATGTCCGGCAGCACCATGTGCGGCGTGTTGAACAGCTGGTGCAGGAAAAGATGCTTTCTCATTGGGTCTCCAGAATCTTGTGAATGGCGTCGATGGCGTCGGCCGAAGCCCCCGCCCCTTTCGGCAACCCCGCGCCGGCGTGAACCATGTTCAGCGGCTGCAGGTAGATTTCGCCGCCCGGGATCGGCGGCAAGTTTTCCAGCCGGCGGATGTCGTTGACCGAAAGCCAGCCCCATTGCCGCCCCACCGCATACGCGGCATAGCGGGTCTGCGTGTCGCCGCGCAGCAGGCCGCCCACGTTGAACTCGATGTAGTACTCGTCGCGCTCTTCCGGCAGCAGCAGGTCGCGCATCATGGCCTGCTCATGCCGGCGCAGCCACGGCATCAGGCAGTAGACGACGAACTCAATCGCCTGGTGCTCGATGTTGTTGTTGGTAGCCCGGTCCAGCAGCCCGACTTTGTGCGGCGGCATCTTGTAGATCTGGGCGATCTCCAGCGCCGACAGCTTGCGGCTGTCGATCAGCTGCGCATCCTCGTTGGTCATCGACAGCGGCCGGAAAGACATGCCGTCTTGCAGTACCGCCACCTTCATCGCGTTGCTGGTGCCGGCGTACTCCGCCCGCCAGCTATCTTTAATGTCCTGAACCCGGTCTTTCTTCAACGGCTCCAACGTGGTTTGCCCCACCACCGCCGGCCGCTCCAACACGCCGGCCAGGTGGGTGCCGTTGGCAAAAACCTGGCTGGCGTGGTCTTGCGTTGCAAGGGCCAGCCCGATGGTGTCGCAGTGCAGTTGCACCGGGCTCACGCCGGTATAGCCATTGAGGGTGAACCAGCGGACATGGTGGATCATCCGCATCGGCATCGCCGGGTTGCTGCCGATCCGGAAGTACGGGAGCAAGTCCTCACCTTTCAGGACCGTGACTTTGGGATGGTCCAGCGGAATCAGCGCCACCGGGTAGCCTGCCGCATCACGCTCGATAAAGCTGTAGGCGGCACCACGCAGCCCAGCCGAAATCTGCTGTTGCTCACGGTATTCAAACGAGGTCTGCCACTGGTTAGGCGCATGATGAATCAGCGAGTAAACCGGGTGCTCCGTAGCCCGAACTCGGTTTTCTCCATCGCGCCGGTACAGCTCGCAGGGAAGCTGGGCAACAGATTCGGCGATCTGCGTCACGCACGCCTGCAGCGTAGTCAGCGCCAGCGCCTTTTCAGGCGAAACCCGAACGCCCGCGGCGCTGCGCGCCCCGGCGCCCATCAGGCTGGATATCCAGCCGCGCTCCGGGTTGGCCGCATCCTGAACGCCAAACTGCTGTGAGGAGAACATTAGCCAGTCCTCCGAGCCGCCGCCCGTGCCGTCATGAACGACCACACCAGGGCGAAGCCGCCGCCGACAATCCAGCCGGCAGCGGAATGAAGAAGGGCCGCTCCGGTCGTAACCGCAGCGGCCCCCGCCAGGCCCACCAGCATGGTGAGCTTGTCCGTGTTGCTCATATATAAACCTCGTCCTCGTAGGCGGACTTGAAACCGCTGTCCGGCTGCTCCGGATTCATCGCGCGCGTCATGCCGATGATCAGCGCCACGGCGCCGTCGATCTTGTTCTGCGCGCTCTGCTTGTCCGGGAACAGGTTGTCGTTTTTGTCCGCCCGTGCGGTGACGTTGGACATCATCCAGGCCAGCACCGGGTCGCCGTTGTGATGCATCCGCCCTGAGCGCAGCGCCGCCTCAATCTCGCGCATGGCCGGCGTCAGGTACATGGCCTTCATCGGCACGTCCACCACGGTGGCGCCGCCAGCGGTCAGTTGCTGGGCGATCCAGGCCGCGCCGAACTTGTCTTGGCAGAACTCACGCACTTGGAACCGCGTCGGGATGCCCTCAAGATCCTGCAGGATCATGGCGAAGTCGTTCTCCGTCCCATCGTGCTGTTCGATCCAGCCGGCGTTTCGCCACCGCACATAGGCGGCCCGGTTCGGGTTGTCCTCCGCCTCCAGCGTCGCCTCGGGCAGATAGTGGTGAGCGAACACGTAATAGTGGGTTCGCCCGGTTTCCGCGTGCTTACGAGCAAAGATTTTGACCCGCGTTGCAAAGTCCAGCTTGCTGGCTAGGTCATACGCGGCCACGCACTCTTCACCGAGGAAGTCCTTCTCCCTCAACGTCTCGTCGCCAGCGGCGTGCCACTCCGCCATGTTGATCCAGGCCGATTTCGCCGAGCACCAGATGTTCAGGTGCTTCGTCTTGAAACGAACCTGCATGCTGGCGTTCTGCGCAGCCTGCCTCTGCTGGCTGAGCATGAAATCCGGATCAACGGATATTCCCCAGTTCGGGTTTGCCTTGATCAGCGTTCCCGGCGCATAAGGGTCGTCATCATCGTCGGCGCTGAACATGATGCAGAACAGTTCGTTGTTCTCCACCAGCCCCTGCAGCACCTTCTCCGCTTCGATCCTCTTTTCGTAACACGGCCCGGCCAGGTTGAAGCCTGAGGTCGTGATGATGAAGGCCAGCGGCTGCTCGCGTGCCCCCATGCCGGAAATCATTGTGTCGTACAGATCAGACGAGTCGTGCTCGTGGTATTCGTCGATCAGCGCGCAGGATGGCGACGCACCGTCGCCCGGCTTCCCAATCACAGGCTCGAATCGGCTGCCATCCTCGGGGATGGCCATGGCCTTCGCGTAGACCTCCGCGCCGGAGGCGTCTAGCAGATCCTGTGTCCTCTCCAGCATCTGCTTGGCCGGTCGGAAAACCTCCCAAGCCTGCTTTTCGCTGGATGCGCCCGAATACACCTCGGCGCCAAACTCCCCATCCGCAACAAAGCAGTACAGGCCGACGCCGGCCGCCAACACCGACTTGCCGTTCTTCCGTGGGATCTCGTTGTACGCCTCGCGGAAGCGTCGGAGCCCAGTCTTCTTGTGGACCCAGCCGAAGACGTTGACGAAGATGAAGCACTGCCAGGCGCCGAGCTTGATAGTCTCGGCCGACCGCGCCCACTTGCCCTTTGTGTGCGGAAGCTCTTCGACGAAGCAGCAGGAGCGCTCGGCCTCCGCCTTGTCCAGCTTGTACGGGAAGCCTTTGGTTTTTGCGCGGTCTAGGTCATCAATGAAGCGCTGAGCGGAAAGCCGCGTCCACTTCCCTGCCGGGAAGCGGCCTGCCACCACATCACGCGCCCACCTGGTAGCCGCGGTGACGTGGGGGTATGCCATCGTTTCATGACGCTTTCTTTTTCAGCAGCCCGGTAAACCGGTTGGTTGTCTTCGTGGCCGCGCCGGCCGTTCCGAGCCTGCTTCGGCTGGATGGGTCCAGGCCAAGCATGGCGCCGAAGGCGGCCAGCTGCCGGCTGGTCTCGTTGATGACGGTGCAGGCCGGGTTCTTCTTCGGCCCGAACGGCGTGTCAACAATCACGCCCTTCTTGCTGACGCTATCCTCGGCTTCCCGCCAGCGCGCATAGGCCTGGCAGAACACTTCGAGGTTGTGCAGGTCGACATCGGTCAACACCTTGGTGCCGGACAGCAGCGGCGCCAGCTCTTCCCACTTCTCAACGGCCAGCGGCGAAAGCCAGTCCGGCGGCGGCGCGGCCGGCACGGATGAATACTCCGGCTCCGCCTTGTTCAGCGCGCGCTTACCCGGGTTGCCGGTGACGATCTTGAGATGGGTCGGCTTCGGCTTCCGTCCTCCCCCTGGCGCTCGGGCCATCGCACCCCCAAATTTTTTATTTCGCGGGAAAAAAAATCGAGGGAAGCACGCGGTTCCGGCTGGCCGAATCCCGCGAAGGATTTACCCCCCCCTACCCCCTGGCATGGTTCAAGCGCGAACAGTTCGCACCGCAGCAGACTCAAGCGTCCGTCTTCCACCAGCGATCAACGCCATCGGTGCATTGATACCGTTCGACCTTGGCCTTGTAGGGGATGTACACGTTGCCGGCGATCATCGCCTGCTGCTGGTATCCAATCTCACCCGTCGGGCGGCATGCGGGGGACTCGCCGCAGCCTGCCAGCAGGGCCAGAACAATCGCCACGATCAACCGCATCAGCGTCTCCCATTCCCGAATCCACCATCCTCGCGGGCGGTCTTCTCCGAGTGGCAACGCCAGCACAGCGCCTGCCAGTTGGCTTTATCCCAGAACAGCGCCTGGTCGCCGCCATGCGGCTTGATGTGGTCCACGCACGCTGATGGCTCCAACCGGCCAGCGCGCTTACAGGTCACGCACCATGGGTTCTTGCGGCGGTAGCCGATTGACGCCTTGATCCACGCGTTCGAATAGCCGCGCTCGGTACGGGTGCCGCGCCGTGCGTCCGCCTCGGCGGCCAGCTTGCGCTCGCTCTCGGCATGCGTTGGGCAGTAGCGCGCCGGCGGCGTCACCAGGGCGCCGCAACCGGGCCGGCCACAGAGCCGCTTGGGCGAGCCCGCCATCAGAACCTGACGCCCTGGCGGACATGCTCCCGCGACAACTCGACCAACTCGCGCTGGCGCAGCCCCAGGTATTCGAACACGATGGAATGCAGCTTGATTTCGGCGACGCGCGCGGCCTGGCCGGAAGGCATCAGGACATGTTGACCGTGGGCCAACCCCAGGGCGTCATGAACAACCCGCGTTTGCCGCATGTGCATACCGCCTCCGGAAATAAAAAGGGCCCGACAGAGTTAACTGTCGGGCCAGGTCGTCTTTGTTGTGCGTAGCTTCGCCACCACGTCGTCAATATAGCGAATCCCCGTGGATATTGGAACCGGGCGTCGCTTTCGGCATATATGCCAGAAATAGCATCGCACAGAATAAGCTATATGAAGCCACCACTTAACTTCCTTTGCTCTATCACCTCCAAACAAAAGTCCGGCAAAACAATTTCTTCTTGCACTTCAATTTTTTCAACACTGGCGTTAAAGTACCTAAAGTGTTTTTTGATTGCATTTACATGCCCAGCACTCAGCTTCAGTGTTGCATATATTTCCAATGCAATAACCAATGCCTTGTACCCCATAAATATTAATACTTCTTGCTCTTTTTTGTATGCATCTTCTATGTCTCCAACTGAATTATAGTACCCTATAATCCATTCACGATATTCCATAACCTCATCGCGAAATCTATTCAACCTAGCCGTCACATCAATTGACACCAACTCCCAGTTGGCGACTGATCCATAATCAAATTCAATCCAATTCGGTATATTTTTTAAGGCACTATAATCATGGATCACATGCATTTCATGAATGCTATCATCAATATCAAACACCCTTTTTTTTACATTTTTTGCAAACCTCTCAAGATCAAAAGCAATACCAAGCAGCACATGGTTTATTTGCTTCTCATCCTTTTCCCTATCTTTTTCGTGCTGCTTGCTCTGCATTTTGATATTTACAAAAGCATTGACAATCGCAGCAAGGAGAGTGCTCGAAAACAGCAAGCCTATCCATTTAAAATACTCAACATCTATAGCGCCCCAGATTCTAGATAAAAACTCAAAAACATCACTTAAAACCATCATGGGTATTGCCACCTATAAAATCACTGACACATAAATAATAAGCATTGGACTTTTTCCTTCCCGCACCATCTCGGTCTTTAATCTCCGAAGCTACACTCCCTCTTTTTCTTAGCTTAACCAAAGCTGACATTATTTCAGAAGCAGAAAATTCAAAACCAAGAGCCGCCTCTATTTCTCCCAAGAATAATGGCCTTGGTGTATCCAAGAGCAAATAGCAGATTTTTGCGGACAATCCATTGCCACGTGGTTTCTGCATTTTACGCTACATTCCTACATTGGTTTCGCCACGCTTGTCCAAATCGCACCGTGGCAGCCAGCAGCAGAGTGTCGAAGGCCCGGGCGCTCATCGCCAGCCGGCGCGCGATGTCCTCGTTCGCCAGATGCGGATAATGCACGTGGCGCGCGCGGAGCGCCGCCTTCTCGCCCTGATGCAACTGGTTCACCATCTGCTCCACCTGGTTGGCGATCAGCGGGCTATAGCGGACCTCGCAGCGGCGCCTCGCCGTCTCGGCATCCTCGGCGAACCGGTAGCGCTCCGGGTCGCTGGCGTAGCGCCCTTCAATCGAAAATGTGGTGCCGCGCCAGCTGCCGCTGTCGTTCAGCCACTTGCCCCACTGCGCCAATGCTGCTGCCGGTTCGATCATGGCCGCCTCACGCCGCGAACAGTGCGCCGGCGATCTCGCGCACGGTCACTTCCACGCCGGGCTTATCCGCGTAGCGTTTCCGCACGACGATGTCGCAGGCCTGGACGTCATCCACCCAGACCACGCCGTTGATGCCGTCGAAGATGGCCTTGATCACGTTGTCCGCGTCCGGCTTCTTCGTCGGGTACACCTGGCCCTGCAGCGCGGCCGTCTGCTTCTTCTTGCTCCAGCTGGTCGGCACCGGCAGGAACATGGAGATTTCAACGTCAGCGGGGCCGGCGATCAGCGGGTTGCCGTCCATTGCCTCCTGAGCCGCCAGGGCGATGAGGGATTCATAGTTCGCGGTCTTCTCCGGCGTGTACATCTGGGCGAACTTGCCGCCGCGGCTGCTCACCTTGGGGCGGCCTTTGCCCACCGGCGCGCCTGGCACAAAAAACGAAATGTTCATCACTGCCCTTTCTTGTTCGTGTTGGCGTAGTGCTCCTCGCACCGCGCCATGTGGTCCTGGGCCGGGCCGGCGCCAACCGAGAGCATGGCTCCCTCCGGCGTGAACGCCCGGTAGATCGGGTCGCCGCTGGCGCCGTGGCCATATTTCACGACGCTGTAGCCGCGCCACTCCCTCGTGTCGTCGGCAGCCTTCGTCCATTCGGTCACGCGGCTTCCTCCCCGTGGTCATTGGCGGCATGCATCATGTTCGACCCCTGCAGGTACTGGACCAACGCCGGCGGCACCTGCTTACCCGAATCCCGGATGGCCTCTGCGGCCATTCGCTTGCCGATCATTCCCCCGCGATAGACGCCCCTGCCGGCCTCCTCGGCGATCCTGAACGCCCAATCCAACTTACGGGCGCTGTCTGCCGGGAAGGCCATGCTGCGAGCCGCGCGCTTTACCTCGGCCATTTGGGCCACGGACTCTTCACGACTCATCCTCGGTCCGGTGAGCTGGTTCGGGTTGTACTCTGGCGCCGGCGGTTGAAACTCGCGGGTGCAGCAGGCCATCACGAACTCATCCGCGCTTGGCGGGTACTTGAAGCGGCAAGTCAGGCCATGCTGGATGTCCGCATTGTTCAATTTCCGGAGCTCGTAGGCCCAGACGTCCATGGCCTCCAGCAAGCCAGGGTCAACCATCTTCCCCGTGACGGCATCGAACACCTTCTCGTCATCGGTCCGGAACTTGTCCACGAAGCCGTTTCCAAAGCGACCGCGCAGAGTGCGGAAGACGAAGCGGATGGTTTGCGAATCAGCGGAACTCATTGGCGGCCTCCAGGTACGGGACTTCACGGTATTGGGAACCCACGCCAAGCGCGGCACAGTCAGCAGCACGGCTGGATTGCTTGGTCTGCATTCGGGACTCGGTCACCTTGTCCCGGTCGGCGTTGTACTGCTGCTGGTCCAGCATCCACTTGCGGAACTGGGCCTCCCAGGCTTTGAGGTCGGCACGGGTTTCGCTTTTCGCCTGGTAGTGAGCGACGAAGCGCTCAACCTCGGTCTCCAGGTTCAGGCCAAGGGATGGTGCCTTTGCCGCGTCCATCCTGGCCGGTTGAAAGTCGTCAGGGACAGGGATGCCTTCGCAGATGTCACGCGCGCCCTCACCCACCGAACGTAGTGAGGTGGGTTTATCTTTATCTGTATCTTTATCTAGCGTGACATTGCGTGACTCGTCGTGACATTGCCGTGACTTGGAAAGCTCTTTGGCCTCTTTTTCACGTTGCCGCTGCTCTCTCTTCCGCTCTGTTGCTGACTTTGCGCCGGTTTGCTCATCTCCGGAGTCCTCGCGTTTAGGTTGACGGCCATCCCATCCAGAGAGCTTTTTCCCGTCCAGTACGCGGCCCTGCATGGCGTCTTGAATGGCCAAAATTTCACCCTCTGTCACGTCGAGGGCACTGGATAAATCTTCCGCCGTGACTGTCACGTGACCTCGCGTGACATTGCGTGACGCATCCACTAGTAAGTGCAAATAGACAGCTTGCACCAGCGCAATAGGTTGCCCAGAAATGCGGCTAATCGTCCGCCACTTTGGATCGTTCGGCATGTCGTGCCAGAGCCTTAGCCATTGATTGCTCATACGCCACCCTGTAGCTTCTTCATTGAATGCATGACACAGAGTTGACCAATCAAAGCGCTAACGAACACCTCCTTTTCTCTGCTGATTAGGTACTGTTGCATCAACAGAGTGTGCGCACGTTCAGGCCAGTTTTTGATAACATTCGAAATCTCGATGTCATGCTGAATAATGTTTTCAAGACTGGAGTTGTTCATGGCTGTCCTTTTGCACGACTGTCCGCATTGCAATGGAAGTAAGGTTAGCTTTCCTATCACTGCTTCTCGGCAAAACCCCCGGTTTGGAGGATGCTGGAATGTGCTCGCAACTTGCCCAGCATGCTCTCAACCAATTTGTGCTGTCATTGATATGACCAACATGAATGATCCAATGGCCTATCAACTTAACTTGACAGGAGCAGATGCGCTCAATTTGGTTCGAAGTATTGCTATTTTTCCAAAACCTGAAGCAATCGAAATCCCTAAAAACCTGCCTGATAATGTTTCTCGAGCATTTATTGATTCGGCAAAAGCCCGCAAGTCTCGTCTGTTCTCTCCAGCATGTGCCAGCTATCGCAGGACAATGGAGTTGGCTTTGAAAGGCTTTGCCCCTGAGATTGAAGCGTGGAAGCTTGAAAAGCGTATTGATAAACTTGCTGCAGAGCACAGGATCACCCCAGCTCTTCAAGAGTGGGCTCACCAACTCCGCTTGGATGGCAATGAGGCTATTCACGGGGATGACGAGGCCGACGAAGAGCTCTGCACTCAAATGCATGAGTTGACACGGTTTTTGCTCATCTACCTGTATTCCTTGCCTGCCCAGGTAGAGCAAGCTAAGCCGGCAAAGATGGATTGATTTGCCCATAAGATTTCTCTACTTCTCATCCACCTTGGCGAACTCCAGCTCCCAGCCTGCCAACTGCCCGGCGATCTGGCGCATGGCCTGGCGCGCGTGCTTGATCTGCTCGCGGTCGTCGTGGTCCACCTTGCCGTCCGCGATGATCTCGGCGAGGTGTACGAACAGGTCGGCGGTGGTGCGCATCGTGGCGCCCAGCGTTGCCGCGTCGGCGGTGGTGTCGTTGGCCACCGCCAGCATGCCGTGGACCTTCAACAGGTCGGCCAGGCACCCGTCGCGGTACTTACCTTCCAGGGTAGCTATCCAGGCATCCAGGATCTCCAACGGGAGTTTCACGTTTCGCTTGAGCCAGCGATCAGTTACCAGCGCGTTCTTGCGTTTGATCGCGAAGAAGTCGTCCACCGTCCCATCGACCGGGATTTCCTCCAGCGGGCAGGCTCGCCGGCCTTCCGGCGTCATGGCCAGGTAGTTGTCGGTCAGCGCCTCGGCGAACTGGGCAATCGGCTGGCGCGTTTCTTCCATCTGCTGAAGAGCCCACGCAAGCAGTGTGTCGGTGGGAGATACAAAGTGAGACATTTGCATCGTGTTTCCTTTGGGCCTAATGACATAGCATTATCCCGTGATTGATGATCTCGACGCCCTGACCTTGGGAGTGTTGCAAGTCTGCAAACAGGAGCTACTTGCGCAGCTTGTTAAACCATTCCCCAGCCCGATGCGCTGACTATGTTTTCTGAGTGCCGCTCAATTTTGAGGGCCAGACGAAGCGATGGCGTCCGATGTTTGCCGGCAAGTTGATACATATAAGCAACTGATGTACCACACTTTTTTGCAAACTCTGATCGCTCTGTCTTGCTCAGTGTGCGGAGGTATTCATGCAGTTTCATGATTCAAAATGTAGCACAATGCTAAACATTGAACAACACAAGTTCAACAAGTCGCTTATTTCGCTACTTGCTAAACATTCCTACCATGTAGGGATGGAACTTGATGTCTTTGAAATTCGCCGGATCAACCTGGATTCGATACTTGCTGGACGAGGCAAGGCGGCAGCGATTGCTGCAAAAACAGGTACGGCCGCCTCTTACCTTTCTTCCGTGAAGAAGGGCGACCGGCGCCTGGGGGACGAGCTCGCGCGCAGAATTGAAGAAGCCGAGTCGTTGGAGAAGGGTTGGTTGGATCGCATGCATGGCGAGCTGAGGCACGCATATGGTTCGGAGGAGGTTCTGCCGACCGATAACTTAATCGTCGCAGATACCCTCCTTGAGGTGGCAAGACAAGTGAAGGCTCGGGGCCATGATGAAGTGCTGGAGCTGATCAAACTGCTGGCCGACAACGCAGACGAAAACAGCAACAAAAAAAGCGACTGAAGCCAGTCGCTTTTTCCACTCACCGCAGCTCTACCCTCTTCAAAATCTCCCGGGCCGCTGCCAGCATTCCCGCTACATCTCCCCCGTAGTTCATGATCTTTTTCCCATCTCTCCGTATTGCCAGATAGAAAAAACTCACCAGGTCGTCTGCCTCGCCTGTAGTTGAACATGGCCGGAACTGACGACACTGGCCGGCATGCACGCATTGTTCTTGTAGTCTACCCATTACCGCCTCGCGAAGTTGTTGTTGCTGTTGCGGGGAGTAGATTAAGTCGCCATGACAAATGTGTGTATTAGTAGTTAGGACAGTGCAGTTAAGTCGCGCTTAAAAAATCTGTCTACTTGTAGGCCAGCTTTCGCATCATCAGTCGCACAATATGCAAACCCTCGGTGTCCACCATCGGGCTGAGCATGTTCAACTCCGCGATGATTTCGTCCCTTTCTTCGTCCAACTCGCCATGAACAAGCCAATCCACAGTGACATTGAAGAACTGTGCGAGTAAGGACAGATGCCCGCTGTTCGGCACTGATGTTCGCATCCAGGCGGACACGGCCGGGACGGAAACTCCGCAGGCCGTTGCAATTTCTTTGGTCAGAACTCTGTCGCGTTTTTTGAGAGAGCGCACTCTGTCATGTATCGTCTGCACTGCATATCTACGTGATATTACGTAAGTACAGATTTGGCACGACTTATCGCCGGTATCAAGTTTTGTTTCTAGTTATGACAAAACAAGACTGAACAACTGCCCAGACGGACAGTTGTATGCGCGGATCATTCAGATTTTGACTTGATGTCGAGGATCAGTTGCCAAAGTTTCGCAATTTCTGCGTTACCTCGGTCAACGAGTTGGAGCGCTAGGTCTTCGATGGACTCGGCCGCGATGTAGGTGTTCTCTGGTGCCGGCACTGGAGTGCGTGAGCCCTTCCCTGTTTCCAGCCACTGCGGGCTCACGTTGAGGGCTTTGGCCAAAGGCAGTAAGTGTGTGGTGCCCTTGCTGTTGCCATTTTCCAGGGCAGATACAGTGCCCCGTGTGATGCCAGCCTTCCGGCTCAGCGTTTCTTGTGACCATCCGCGCGCGATGCGCACGTCTCTGATGCGATTGCCTCGTCCGTTCATCAGGGTATTGTCACGGACAGCGTCGTTGGTATGCTTTCAACCTTCGACAGCATGCTAACGACCATCCTACTAGACGGTCTTCATGCCCTACTCTCTAACTCATATTGCATTTTTCCCATTTGCCCCAATCTAGTGTCAGTACCACCCACCTTGATAAATGGAGCTTGATATGGCTATTAGAGACGGTGTATATGGGGTTCGCTTTACAAATGGAACAATTGATTTTGGATCAGGAACAATTACGCTGCGTAATGGGATGATAAATGGTGGTGATCATGGGTTTTTCTATCAAGGAACCTTGGAGTCACAGGCTTCATCAGGTGATGGAATATGTGTTGCCGGCAAACTTCATGTAAACCGTTGGAACGAGCAGATACCCTCCGTAGTTCCTGGGCAGACTAACTATATGCTTGAGGTTAACGGTTCGATTAACCCTGAAACACACACTATTGAATTGCAGGGAACAAGCTCTTCTGTACCAGGTACAGTTCTCAAAATCAAAGCCACGAAACTGGCTGATCTAGTCTAGCAAAGGGATCAAAACTGAACCCCGCAATGCGGGGTTTAACTTCACTCCAACCTTTTCGCGTGCTCCTCCCAGATACGTTTACATCGACCAGTCATTGACCAATTTTCGGGCAAAGGTGCAACGTGATGGCAGCATGCTGTGACGCGAAGCCATACTTAAAACAAAGAAAGCCCGAAAACGGGCTTTAAGTTTGGGTTAGATTATTATGACACTAGTCTGAGTTGACTGTACGTCCAAATCCAGCAAGATCTTGTCCCTTTGGAGCTATGACATCAGTCTCTTTTAGTGGCTTAGTAGCTTCGTTAATCGCTTTAGCCAACCTTTCTTTTTCCTTTAGGTTTGATCTAAATTCCCTTAGTTCTTCTAACCACGACTCATAAAGAAGGACGCAGAAGACTCCAGCGCCAATTACCAGTCCAAAAATTCCACAAAAAATAGGGTCAACTGAGCCACCCTGCTCTAATGAAAGAACTGGAATTAAACACAAGGCAGACAAGAGTACATTTATCCTGCTAACTGCCCATAAATTGCGCAGCTTTAATTTTACAATTTTATCTAGCCTAAGATGCTCTTCGTAGGTTAATGCAGGAATATCAGTAATATCTGACACTTTACTCATCAAGCCTAAGAGCACTGTCCACAAAAAGGCAAAAACACCAATGCCCCACTTTGCAATTCCCGCTACTTGCGACGGTTGAAATGTTGAACCAATATACAATCCGGCAAACCATCCAAGCAACATGCAAAGAAGCGCGCGAGATAATAGGCGCATCACCCCTCCCGTATCTATTACTACACAACAATATCGCCTGATTTAATTAGCGTCACCAATAGATTAGAAAGCTCAGCAAATACACTGTCAGGCGACAAGATACCATTCAACGATGTTACTTTAACCTTTGTTTTAAGCTTGAGTTCATGACCGTTGATTTCTCCGCCGTCATTTAATATGATCTTTGTATCGGCATCTTCATAATTTCTAAGCACCATTGCTAATTGATCTAGCAAATTCTGAGCTTTTGGACCAATGACTCTATTGTACTTAATACGCAACGTCAGGTCTATATTTTCGTCCAAAGCATCTTTAAAATCCGGAAGCTTTGGCATCGCAGATTTTAGCGCATCAAAAACATCAACCCCTAATCCCCCTAAACCATATTCAACAGAGGACTCCTGTTTATTGCGTTCAACTGTATTTCCATCAGAGTCTTTTTCTACAACCAGCTGCCCATTCATTTCAAAGCTTTTAACGTGAATTTTTTCAATACGCTCTTTGATTTTTGCATTTACTGCATCAGTCAAATTAAAATTCACTCCTTTGCCATCAGGAGAAGCCTCCTTCAGCAGCCAGTAAAGGTATCTTTCAAAATCACCAGATCTCAATGCTTTTGACTGAATAATCGCCACAGCATTTCCCTGTATGGCAAAATAGAGCAACCCCTCAAGAAACTCTCTACGCTTTCCATTTTTTTCTGGCGGAACAAAACTGTCTACATCATAGACCTCGACTGTTTCATCCTCTGACAATGCAAGAGCATTAGCATTTTTTTCATACGAAAGCATAATGCCACAAAGCGCGCCACCTGATGTGGCAAAATTATTTATCAGCCTAAACTGAGTTTCTTCTGAATTTGTACACTCTTTTCTTTGATGTGCTTTTGGAAACCTTACCAGTGCGCGGCTAAGCAATTCACGGAGATTTTCATTCGCTCCAGAATTCGAGGAAATTTTTGCTTTCTTACAGTAAACATTTTTGGACACTCTACTTTGAGAATTTGCCACACCCTACTCCTCTCGCATGCTTAGACCAACCATGCATGCATATTTTAAATTTTCAATATAACTTATACCAACTGAATGATTTCAGTATTACTAAGCGCTGATATCAATATATTCCTCACATCACAAAACAACGTATCTCCATGTCTTTAGCCCCATCCTAATGGCAGATATCTTGGCAGACTCCTTGTTTCCCCATATCGGTGCTGCGCTCAGGTCGAGGGTGTCGGACAGCGTGTAGCCGGCCTCCGGACTGTCTCGTTGGTACACATACCACTTCACCTTTTCGCCAGTCGTGGCGAGAACATAGCTTTTCATATCACTCAAACTCTTTGCAGTTGTTGTCCTTCATGCCGTTTTGGACGTAGCGCTCCTGCCACTTGAGGTCTCGGTCCTTGGCGCCGTTGTAACCCTGGCTGCGCTCCTCGGCGTTGTCATCGCGCCAGCCCTTATAGAACTTGCATTTGCGCTGGTGATCCTTCTTGTCGGCATCCTCTATCGCGTTGCGGTACTCGTTCCTCGCCTGCTGCCGTAGACGGTCGTTCTCTTTCCGCGCCTCGCGGTTCTGCCGCAACCGCTCCTGCCGCTGGATGTCGCGGCTGTCGTATTCCATGTAGCCGCTGTCCAGCGTGTGGTGCCGCACCGATCCGCTGCAGGCCACGTCCGAGTAAGTCACCTTCCCGTCCGCTCCCACGCATTTGAAGATCGCGTGCGCCGGCGCCGCGGCGACCAGGCCCAAGGCAGCCACAACAAGGGCTTGCTTGCATTTGCTCAATGGCATGGCCTTCTCCTTCATGAATTGACGATTGCATTTTATGACGTTTGCCCATGGAAAACGTTAAGCACACAGTTGCACTTTCCCAACAATATTTTGCTTCGTGCTAAATTTTGTTTTGCATAATGTTTAGCACACTGCTAAATTTCACTCACCAGCCCAGACCACCGGGCAGCCAGCAGGCCATGAGCCTGTCCTACACCGACACCGGAAAGCCTAAGCGGTTGCGAAGAGCGAAGCGCAGGTGAACAGCAAGGGTCGGTTCAGCGGATGAAGCGTGATAGCGCGGACGCGGGGATCAGATAAGGACGGATGATGTCGAGCCGCCGTCCTCGTGGTCGCCACTGGGCGCGGCGCTGATTGGTGGAAGATCTTTGATGGCCGCTTCTCGGAGAGGCCGGTAGTAAGTATGGATACGGTTTCCATCTCTTCGGGGATGCGACATAGTGATATGTCATTCTCTTGAAGAGGTGGAAATCATGTCGTTGCGGGATGAGTACATCAAGGCAGGGATCATTAAACCTGCAGGAGTGGTTGCTGAACCAGTGGCCAGCCGGCCAAGAGATGTTGTTGGTTCGGTTTTGCCAAGTGACAGACCTGCAAGCCTCAAGGAAACAAAAAAGTCTTCGTCATTGGTCAAGAAGAGTAATAAGCGCGATCTATCTTTGCTGATTCACCCAAAGCAAAAACCTTTGTTTTGTCCTCTGTGCGGTGAAAAAGTAGCTGGGGGAAAATTGCTGGAGCACAAAAACCTTGTCCATGGTGAAAGACTGCACTCGCCTCCGCCTAAGCGAACAGCACCACTTCATATCGAGAAAGCATCTTTCGTCCGAGGCGGAGCGCCTGGACTGAAGAAAAGGTAGTCAACCCACAGCCCGCTGAGCGGGTTTTTTTACGACCATCGGCAGGCATACCAAAGCACCTCTGCCCTTAGCTTGGGTGCTTTGGTGTGCCACGGCACACAGGCGAGAGCGGCCTGCACAAGAACGGCTTCCGGGGCCAGCGTGGCCCCTCTTCTTTCCTCCTATTGAAAGGCAAGCAATGAGTTTCGAAATCAACGACAAGGTCAAATTCACCGTCAAGACCCGCTCCGGCTCGGGCGTCATCACCGACATCACCGAAGGCGCGCGCGGCGCGTTCTACGAAGTCACCGACGCCGACGGCAAGAAGACCAAGGTGCGCGCCGGCCAGCTGACCAAGGCCTAAGAATGGTTGCCGGCGATGGCCGGCACCAACACGCAGAACGGTTGCCCCGCAGCCGTTCCTCATGTTGGTTTTCAACCCCGTTGCCCAGCCTCCGCGCTGGGCTTTTTTATTCCCGAGGAGGTTGTATGCATGCACTGAAAGTTGACCTGGCGCCGCGCGTGGTCGCCAGCAACACCGAACTGCCGGCGGCGCGCATGGGCGCCTACGTGATCGACCTGCAGCAACCCCGCACCCGCATCCGCCGGACTCAGGACGTTGTCCATCGCGACCTGGACGCGGCCCTGGCCACCGCCGCGCGGCTTAACCCCGGCTTCCTGATTTCTGGCTGGCGGCCGGCGGCAGGCCGGCAATGATCCGCGCCGCAGCACTCTTTACCTACCGCATGGCCGCCCTCTTCGCGGCCATTGTCCTTCTCTCTATGGTGATCCCCAAATGAAACTCGAACACATCGCCGGCGACCCGGCGCTGATCCAGGCCGCCGGCCTGATCGCGGCATTCGCCGAACGCATCAACGGGCATTTTGAAGGCATGCAGCCCCGCCCCGCTGCGACCATCCGCCACGCCGGCGGCGGCCTGCTGCTGGACATCACCGCGCCGTGGGAGGGTGGCGGCACGATGTCGCGCTCTATCAGCAAGCTGGACTGGGAGGAAGCCGACATCCTGGGCGAGCTGCTGCGCGTGGCATTGAGCCGCAGCATGGAACGCGCCATCGCGCGCCGGCACGAGCTGGCCCGGGCTTGGGCCGGTGCCGCGGCGCGCAGTATGTCGGCGCCGGCCGAGGCTTCGCAGCGTGAGGACGACGGCAGCGCGCCGGCGAACTGGCAACGGGCTGAGGACGCGGCGTGATGGAACTGACAAAGAGCACCCCGCGCGAAATCGCACAGGCCTTACGCAAGGAAGGGATGCACTGCAATTGCGACTTGGATAACTGGGTTCCGGAGCAATCGACAGGACATTCTCCCGTTTGCCGCATCCACAAGACCGCCTGGTCCATCCATCGCGGCGACTTAGTGAAAACGGTCGGAGTGATGACGCACACTAAAGAGCCGTGGCCGCCTTTCATTGATCTTTGCGAGCCGGCCACACCACACCCTGACAGCGAGCCAATCGTCAGACTGTCACTTGAGGACTACTACCGGGCGAAGATCTGCGTCAATGCCTTGGCCGGCTGGGACACTGCCACGCTGGAACCCTATGCACAGGGTGGTGCGCCGGGCAATCCAAACCTCGGCCAGAAGGTCTCCGAGCTGATTATCGCACGCGAGCAGCGCGATGAACTTCAGGCCCATCTCGCAAAGGCAAACGATGCTTTGGCAGTGACGGCTGAGCAGCGAGATCAGGCTTGGTCCGAGCTGCGTGCGATCCGCGAGGTGATTGGCGCCAATCCGGAAGAGTCCACCCTCGACGAGGTGGCCAGTAAGCTGACCTACAACGACGAGGCCGTCAGCAAGCTGATCTCTCAGAGCGACAGTCTGCTCGCAGCGCTTGAGCTTATGGTGGAGCGCGTCGCCGAGCCTCCAGATGCTAACTGCTCTTGCCACCTATCGCCGCCCTGCAACGACTGCGTTGACTACGGTGGCGAACGGGAGGCCTTCGAGACGGCGAAGGCCGTAATTTCAGAGGCTCGAAACGCCAAATGATCAGCCACAACACCCAACTGCGCGACTACCTGATCACCGCCCGGCAGGCTCGGTCCAACGAACTGGTGCCGAAGGTCCGCAGCGCGCCTGATTCGCCCGAACTGCGCCGCCGGCGCGACGACGCTTGGGAACGCCGCATCGCCCGCGAGCTCGCCGGCAACGACCCGATAACCGACAAGGCCGCTTAGGCGGCCTTTTTTACGCCCATTGGGCGAGGAGGCAGAGCATTGACCGCAATATCTCGCGATGAATGGCTTGCGCTGCGCAACACCGGAATCGGCGGCAGCGACGCCGGGACGGTGCTGGGCGTGAACCCCTACATGACTCCCCTGCAGCTGTACTTGGAGAAGCGCAACGAGCTGGAGCCGGACGACATAGGCGCCAAAGAGGCAGTCCATTTCGGCAATGTGCTGGAAGACGTGGTGGCGCAAGAGTACAGCCGCCGCACGGGCCGGAAGGTGGAGCGCTGCAACACCATGCTGCGCCATCCCAAGCATGATTTCATGCTGGGTAATCTCGACCGCCTGGTATGGGAAGGCGACAAGCGTCCGCAGCACCGCGGCGAGATCCGCACACGCCATCTGCTGGAATGCAAGACCGCGCTCGGCCGCTTCATCGACAAGTCGGCCTGGGGGCCGGATGGCTCCGACGAGGTGCCGATCACCTACATGGCGCAATGCCAGCATTACCTGGCAGTGACCGACGCCGAGCAGATCGATTTGGCTGTCCTGTTGTCCGGGCCTGAGTTCCGCATCTACCCAATCCGGCGGGATGACGAGTTGATAGCCGCGATGATTGAGCAAGAGGCGGAGTTCTGGGAGCAGGTGAAAAGCGGCAGCGCCCCGGCAATGGACTATGACCACGCCTCTACGCCCGACTTGCTGGCCAAACTCTACCCCGGCACCGACGGCAGCGAGATCGTTCTGCCCGACGGCGCGCTGCACTGGCAGCAGGTCATGGCCGAAGCCAAAGAGCAGGCCAAGCACTATGAGGGAGTGGCCACCGGCGCCAAGAACCACCTCCTTCACCTCATGGGCAACGCCGCGATTGGCAAGCTTTCTGACGGGTCGCAGTTCACCCGCAAGGCCATCTCCCGCGGCTCTTACACCGTTGACGGCGTTACCTACATGGATTTCCGCTACAAGAAGGCCAAGGAGCAGGCAGCATGAGCGCCCTGATTGAACACGAAAGCATTGCCGAAGTGCCGGCATTCCACGGTCGCCAGACTTCCACCTCTGCGCTGGTGCTGGACGATGGCAGCATCGACCGCATGATGCGGGTTGCCGAGATCATGGCCAGCGGTCGGTCAACCATCCCTGAGCACCTGCAGAACAACCCAGGCGATTGCATGGCGGTGGTTATGCAGGCGATGCAGTGGAAGATGAACCCCTTCGCGGTAGGGCAGAAGACCCACATTGTGAATGGCGCGCTGGGCTACGAGGCGCAACTGATCAATGCGGTCCTGCAGGCCACCGGCGCAATCAAGGGGCGGTTTCACTACGAATACCGTGGCGAGGGCAATCACCTGGAATGTCGGGTGGCCGCTATTCCCGCCGGCGAAACAGATCTAGTCTGGAATGAGTGGCTGAAGAGCAGCGAAGTCACCGTTAAGAATTCCCCTCTCTGGAAGACGAACCCGAAGCAGCAGATGGGTTATTTGCAGGTCAAGAACTGGGCGCGGGCAACGACGCCTGGTGCAATTCTGGGCGTCTACACCACCGATGAGTTGGCAGAGCGCCAAGCAGAGCGCGACATCACGCCTCGCGCCGATAGTGCGCCGGCCGCTGCCGCGCCGGCTACGCGAACGGCTCAGCTCAAGCAACGGCTTGCGGCGAAGCCTGCGCCGGCAGCCTTGCCCTCTCCGAGCCTGGATGACGTGCTGCTTGCCATCAGTACCGCCGGCGGCCGGGCGCAAATGCAGGCCGCGAAGGAACTGGCCGGCCAGTTGGGCGAGCAGGACTACGCCGTCGCCGCGCAGCGCTACCAGCAACGGGTCGATGAATTGCGCGCCCAGGCGGCGCCGGCCACCAGTAGCACCAGCGGCTTTGATCTCGATGGGTTCAAGAACAAGCTGGCCAGCTGCAATGATCTCGACACCCTCGACGTGATGGCGGCTGACGCAAGCAGCCTTGCAGATGGCGTACAGCTGGACGAAGTAAGCCGGCTCTATGCGGCGCGGCGCGCCGAGCTGGGAGCCTGACCATGGCGCTCCCTTCTCTCAGCTGCCCCATTCACCAACTCTACACCGCCGACCAGTTCCGCCAGCTGCTGGCCAGCGCGGTGACCAACGCCGCCGGCCGGCCGTGGGACGAACAGTTCATCAGCGACCTGGCGCAGCGCTACCAGCAGCACGGCCAGGAAATGCTGATCAGCATTCTCCAACGGCACCAGCTGACGCGCATCGCCGGCGCTTAGGAGACAAGCCATGTCATTGGCCTTTTACAAAAACCTCTCGCTCTTCCACGTCCTGGGCGGCCGCTCCATCGTCCGCCTGGACATCGAGGAGAGCCTGGGCTTCCTGAAGTTCGCGCCGCCCAGCTCGCTGCAACTCACCAGCACCGGCTTTGTGAATCCGCTCACGTTGCAGCCTGATGACGAGCTGACCTATGCGGCCAACCAGTGCGTGTTCTTCGCCTTGCGCACTGACGAGAAGCAGATTCCCAAGCAGGCGCTGGAACAGCTGGTCGCCGCCAAGGTGGCCGAGGTCGAAGAGAAGGAGCAGTGCAAGGTCGGGAAGAAGTGGCGCCGCGAGTTGCGGGATCAAGTCATTGAGTCCGTCCTGCCGGCGGCCCTGCCCAAGCAGGCGCTGTTGCGCGGGTACTTCGACCTCCGCCAGCGGCTGCTGGTGGTGGACTCCGCCAGCGCCAGCAAGCTGGACGAACTGACCGGGGCTCTGACCAAAAACCTGTTCTTAAACTCCGGCAACGGCATCAGCTTCCTGGGCCTGGACGTCGCACAGAACGCGGCGGACGAGATGACGCAATGGGTCAAAGAGGGCGAAGCGCCTTTCGACAGCTTCACCATCGACGACCAGGGCGAGATCATCAAGACCGGCGACGACGCCGGCGCGATCCGCATCGCCCACCTCGACATGGTGGAGCCGGACATCATCAACCTGCTCTGCCCTGGCCGCGTCGTGAACAAACTGGGCCTGACCTGGGACAGCCGCATTTCCTTCGTCATCAGCGCGAGTTTCCAGTTCAGCAAGCTGGCCTGGGGCGAGGCGGTGCAATTGCGCATTGCCGAACAGGGCGCCGAAACCGTCGAGGATCATCGCGACGCCAGCATGACCATCATGACCGGCGACGTCCGCGAGTTGGTCTATCGCACCGGCGAATGCTTCGGCGGCATCAAGGTGCCTGACGAAGATGAGAAGAACCCGCGGCAGATCGAGCAAGAGCCCGTGACCGGTGACGGCAGTGACGCGCTGGCCAGTGAGGCCCTGCGCATCGTCACAATGACCGGCAAGGCCAGCATCAGCCACCTGCAACGCAACCTGCAGATCGGGTACAACCGGGCCGCGCGGCTGCTGGAGCATCTGGAATCCACCGGTGCGGTCAGCCCGATGGACGCCAAAGGCAACCGTGATGTCCTGATTGCAACCGAAAGGGCCGCCGCGTGACCCGCCGCTTGCGCAACTCCCTGCGCCCCGTCCTGATGCTGTTCCGGGACGGGGTAGTTTTTGGCGCGGGCGCCGTCGCCGGTGGTGCCGGCGTCGTGTCCCTCCTCCTCATATTCCAGTTCGTCGCGGAAGCGGCGGGAAAGTAAAACCATGGCCTCCGTTCCTTTCATAATTAAATTCGACACACCCGTCGGCCAAGCCATAAGCAAAGCAGTGAGCGAGATCGGCTACCTCGAACGGCTGAAAACCACAGTCGAGCGCCTGAAATACGACAACGAAAAGCTGACGCGCGGCATCGCGAAAGCAAGCGAGAACGCCGCGCGGCACTTCGCCGCCCACGCCCAGATCCAGCGCGAGCTGGCACTCGCCCAAGCCCAGGTGGCTGCAGTTGCGGCTGACTTCGAAATGGAGCGGGCGAACAGCGAGCGCCTGGCCGCCGAGGTTTCCGAGTTGCAGAAGCGCATCGGCATCCTTGAACAGGATGTCGAGCTGCGCGACCAGCATCTGGAAGCGCGCGACCGGGAATGTGACGAGTTGACCCAGGCTCTGGCCCTCGCCAAGCTGCCGGCCACCAGTCGCAATAACGTGATCGACCTGCTCCGGGATGCTGCGTGATGGCCGGCAAATACAACCCGCGCAAAGCAGCCGAGCGCGCGGCCCGGCTGACGGACAACTGCACGACGAACACGGTCGCGCGCGTAGTCGCCCAGGTCAACACCATGACGCCGGGCCAGCAGTCTGGGCTGATGATGACCCGGGAGCAGATCGAGACCCACAGCATCGGCATGCTTGCCGCGCTGGACCAGTTGCAGCACCGCTGGGACAGCTTCGCATACCGCTGCCTGAGCAGCTGGTACCGGATCGCGTACTACACTGCCCAAAACCTCAGCCGTCCGGATCTCGACAAGCTGGCGCGCGGCGCCCGCTGCGCGCTGTTCGACCTCAGCAACGACGGCATGCAACCGGTGATGCGTCCCAATCAATACCGCATCCTCCGCGGCATGGTGCTGGCGCTGATCAACGCCTTGCCCTTCGTGCCGGCCAAGTTGATGGAAGTCATGCAACAGCAAAGCCGAGAACAGTTCGAGCACGACGTCGCGCCGGAGTGGTACGACGCTCCGGCCTGGGCGCGTGACGCCGTGGTCAAGGTGATCAACGGCGCCAGCATGACCGCAGCGATGCAGCAGCACGACCTGGGCAACCGCGAGGCGCGCGAACAGGTGATCACTCTCGGCATGGCCGCGCACGCGATGCTGCACGACAGCACCACGCCTATTCCCGAAACCCTCCAGGCTCTGCGGAGTCTGCGCCGGCAGCTGCTGCCGGTGATTGAGCGCTTCAACCGCGGCGACTACCTGCCCGAACCCTTGAGGGCCGCGGCCTGATGTCGATTGCAGCCCACCGCCGCCGGATGTGGATTCGCGCGGCACTGAACAAACTGGCCCGCCAAGCGCGGGCCTTGTCATTGGAGCAGACCCAAATGGATGAAGCGGACGTGCAAGCCTGGCGCCGGATGAACCCCGGCGCGCCCATCAACCAACAGCCCCCCAGCCAACAGAAATAGGAGTCGCCATGTCGTCTTTCGCCATCATCGAGCAGCCTCGCGAGATCCGCCGCAAGCTCGGTCTGAACCAGCAAGAGTTCTGGAGCCGTGTCGGCGTCACCCAATCCGGCGGCAGCCGCTACGAGAGCGGCCGCAACATGCCCAAGCCGGTGCGCGAGCTGGTGCGCCTGGTCCACATCGAGCAGGTCGACCTCGCCGCGGTGACGCGGCACGATCTGGAAGTCATCGCGCTGCTGAAGGCCGAGCACCCCGACCTGTTCAAGAGCCTGCGCAAGGCGGCAAAGACCCGCGCGGAAGCGGCCAATCAAGAGCTGCAGGAGCAGGCAGCATGAGCAAGCTATCCGTCATCGACGTGATGAAAGCCATCTCTGCGCCGATCTCCATGCAGGCGCTGGCCGACGCCATGGGCATCGAACGCAGCGAGGCCCGCCGCCAGGTACGCGAGCTGACCGCCGCCGGGACCGTCAGCCCGGTCAAGGTCGGCAATGAAACCCACTACCGGCCGACCGACCATATTTACCCCACGGCAGCGCCGGCGCCAGAGACTGACGCCGCAGCCGAGCAGTTGACGGCAGTGCGCGGCCGAGAACAGCAGCTGGCGCGCGAGGTGGACGACTTGAATCAGCGGCTGGCCATCGCCGAGCAAGAGCGGGACAAGCAGGCCGGCCTAGCAGAAGAGGCGCTGCAACTTTGCCAGGAACAGGTAGACCGGCTGGCGCAGCTGGAATGCAACGCCGCGGCCTTGGGCTTCTCCCCTTCGGCCGGCGTCCCGCTTTTCGATTGGCTTGAACTGTCGCTGGCGGAGCTCGTCCACGAGACGGCTCACATGCAGGCGCTGCAGAGCCAATTGGCCCAGGCCCGGAACCTGAACCGCGGCTTGCGCCTGGCGCTGGAACTCAACCCGGCGGAGCGCGCGGCGCTGGCCGAGTGCATTTCGCCGGCGGTAGAGCAAAAGGCCGCCTAATTCCCACATGCCCAGGCTAATTGCCTGGGCGCTTTGCCGCCCTACGATCATGACCGACTACCTTGAATTCCTGCGCGCCAAGATCCGAATGGCGCGCTTCGCTGGTTTCGCCATCGAACCGGCTGAGATTCACCCGACATTGATGCCCCACCAGAGCGATATCGTTCGCTGGGCCGTTGCCGGTGGCAACCGCGCAATCTTCGCCAGCTTCGGACTCGGCAAGACCTTCATGCAGACCGAGTGGTGCAAGCAGATCCAGAAGCGCGCCGGCGGCCCTGCCCTGGTGGTAGCTCCGCTTGGCGTCCGGCAAGAGTTCCTGCTCACCACGCCTTCGCTTGGTGTCGAGTTCCAGTTCATCCAGTCTGCCAGTGAGATGCGCGCCGGCTGTGAGTTCTACCTGACGAACTACGAGACTGTCCGCGAAGGCAAGCTTGACCCTCGCCGGTTCGCTGCTTCCAGCCTGGATGAAGCCGCTGTACTGCGTTCATTCGGGAGCAAGACCTATCAGGAGTTCCTGCCGCTGTTCGACGGCGTGCAATACAAGCTGGTGAACACCGCCACACCGAGCCCGAACCGATACAAGGAGCTGATCCACTACGCCGGCTTCCTCGGGGTGATGGACACCGGCCAGGCGCTGACCCGCTTTTTCCAACGCGACAGCGAGAAGGCCGGCAACCTGACGCTGTACCCGCACAAGGAAGAGGAGTTCTGGCTGTGGGTGTCCAGCTGGGCTGTGTTCATCCAGAAACCCAGCGACCTGGGCTACAGCGACGAAGGCTATGAACTGCCGCCGCTGGACGTGCGCTATCACGAGGTGCCGAGCGACTACAGCGCCGCCGGCGCCGACAAGATCGGCCAGAACCTACTGTTCCCTGATCCTGCGCTTGGCCTGTCCCCGGCCTCCGCCGAGAAACGCGACAGCCTGCCGGCGCGCGTGGCCAAGGCCTGCGAGATCGTCAACGCGGATAGCGCTGACCACTTCGTGCTTTGGCACGACCTTGAGTCCGAGCGCCACGCGATACAGGCCGCACTACCCGAGGCCGTCAGTGTGTGGGGCAGTCAGGAGCTGGGCGAACGCGAACAGCGCATCGTCGACTTTGGCGCCGGCCGTTACCGCCTGTTGTCCACCAAGCCGATCATCGCCGGCAGTGGCTGCAACTTTCAACGCCATTGCCACCGAGAGGTGTTCGTCGGCATCGGCTTCAAGTTCAACGACTTCATCCAGGCGATCCACCGTGTTCAGCGCTTTCAGCAGCGGCACCCGGTACGCATCGACATTATCTACAGCGAGGCGGAGCGCGAAGTACTGCGCACCCTGCAGCAGAAGTGGGTTCAGCATGAAGAAATGGTGCAGAAAATGACCGAGATCATCCGCAAGTACGGCTTGAATCAGCTGGCCATGCAGGAGACGCTCGCGCGCGCCATCGGCGTGCAGCGCATAGAGGTGAGCGGCGAACGCTTCGTGGTGGCCAATAACGACTGCGTGGATGAAGCGCGCCGCCAGCCTTCCAACAATGTCGATCTGATCGTCACCTCGATACCGTTCGCCAATCACTACGAATACAGCCCCAGCTATAACGACTTCGGCCACACCGAGGACAACGGGCACTTCTGGCAGCAGATGGACTATCTGACGCCGGAGCTGCTGCGGATCTTGAAGCCTGGCCGGCTGTACTGCTGCCACGTCAAAGACCGAATCCTGTTCGGCAACGTCACCGGCGCCGGCGCGCCGACGGTAAGCCCGTTTCACGCGGAGGCGATTTTCCACGCACGCCGGCATGGCTTCGACTACATGGGCATGATCACCATCGTGACCGACGTGGTTCGCGAGAACAACCAGACCTACCGCTTGGGCTGGTCCGAACAGTGCAAGGACGGCACCAAGATGGGCGTTGGCTCGCCGGAATACGTCCTGCTGTTCCGCAAGCCGCAGACCGACCGGAGCCGCGGCTACGCTGACGAGCCGGTGGCCAAGGACAAGGCCAACTATACCCGGGCGCGCTGGCAGGTCGACGCACATGCGTTCTGGCGCTCCAGCGGCAACCGCCTGCTGTCGGCTGACGAGATGGCCGGCTACGGCCCGGCCAAGCTCGCCAAGCTGTTCACCGACTACAGCCTGGCCGGCGTCTACGACTACGAACACCACGTTCGCGTTGGCGAGGAGCTGGAAGCCCGCGGCGCGCTGCCGTCAACCTTCATGTCGCTGGCCCCAGGAAGCCATAGCCCAGACGTGTGGCATGACGTGAATCGCATGCGCACGCTGAACGGGGACCAGGCAAAGCGCAACGTGGAGCAGCACGTTTGCCCGCTGCAGTTCGACATCGTCGACCGGTTGATCGAGCGCTACAGCAGCCCGGATGAACTGGTGTACGACCCATTTGGCGGGCTGATGACCGTTCCATACCGCGCAGTCTTGAAGGGCCGTCTCGGCCAGGCCAGTGAGCTGAACCCCGCCTACTTCCTCGACGGTGCCCACTACTGCAAGGCCGCTGAGGCGGAATTCAGCATGCCGTCGCTCTTCGATTTTGAAAACCATCAGGAGGCAGCATGAACCCGCAACACCTGCACGACACCCCCGACACCGGCTCCGCCATCGCGGTAGTCAACGAAGCCCACGCAAGTGGGCTTTTTAGCGCCAGCGAGGAGCAGGCCATGAGCAACAGCATCAACGGCATCAAGATCTACGCGATGAACGACTGCGACTGGGTTGTAGCCCGCAGCCGGGAAGAAGCCATCACGTTCTATCGGACCTTTTCCGAGGATGCGGAAGACTGGGAGGACGCGGAAGAGCTGAGCAGCAAGGCTCTGGACAAGCTCAAGTACGCCACCGGGGAATGCCTCAGCGGGCCGACCATCTCCTTCCGCCAGCGCCTGTAGCAGATCGTGGACAACGGCGAGGAAGTCCCGGACCTGTTTGCGACGACTGAGTTTTGATGGCCGGCCGCTGGGTCCACACCGGCTATCGCGCAGATGGCCGGCCTGTTCTTCGATGGGTCGCCGCGGCGGCCCTTTTCTATTGGGAGTCCACATGAAGGTCGCCGACGGATTTGCAGGGATGGGCGGCTCCAGTGAAGGGGCAAGGATGGCAGGCGCCGAAGTGGTCTGGACTGGCAATCACTGGCCTCAGGCGGTAGAGCTGCATGCTCGCAACCATCCTGGCGCCATCCACGCCTGCCAGGATATGCACCAGGTTGACCCATCCACTATCCCGGCTCACGACACCTTTCTGGCTAGCCCATGCTGCCAGGGGCACAGCCCAGCGCGCGGCAAGGCAAACGGCAATCCTCAACATGACAGCAGCCGAGCCACGGCGTGGTCCGTGGTTGCGATGGCTGAATACCACCTGCAGGACGTGATCGTGGTCGAGAACGTGCCAGCCTTCACGCGCTGGCAGTTGTACCCGGCATGGCGCCAGGCTTTGCACGCTCTGGGCTACGCCATACAGCCCTACGTTCTGGACGCTGCCGATCACGGCGTACCTCAGAATCGTGAGCGCCTGTACTTGGTCATGACTCGCAGCAAGCACCCAATCGAGCTGCGACTGCCCGAGCACAAGCACACGGGCGCCAACAGCTTCATTGACTTCTCAGCAGGCAATTGGAGCCAGATCGAGCGCCCAGGCCGTAGTCCGGCAACCTTGAAACGGATTGCGGCCGGCCGGGCTCGCTTTGGCGATCGCTTTCTGGCCCCGTATTACGGCACCGGCTCCGGAGAAACAGGCCGCTGCCTGTCTCGGCCCATCGGCACAATCACCACACGTGACCGCTGGTCAGTAATCGATGGAGACCGGATGCGGATGCTAACCGCCCAGGAATGCCGCGCCGCGATGGGCTTCCCCGCTGAGTACATCATCCCCCAGCAACACCGCCTTGCGGTGCACATGCTGGGGAATGCAGTTTGCCCTCCGGTCATGCGCGACATCCTGCTGGCGATTAACGCAGCCGCATGATCAGACCTTACTTATTGGGAGTGAGCATGAAAGAACGCCCGATTTTGTTCAGCGGCGAGATGATCCGCGCGCTGCTGGCCGACACCAAGACCCAGACGCGGCGGCTTGTGAAGCTTCCAAATGGTGGCTACATCCCGCCGAGCGAGCGCAAAGACCCCAACGGCTGGCGGCAGCTTCTGCGGGAATGCAAGTATGGCCAGCCCGGCGACCGGCTTTGGGTGCGGGAGACTTGCCGCGCGGAGGAGTTGGAGAGCGGCCAAGATGGCGTGCGCTACCTTGCTGACAACCACTTCAGGCCCATCAACGACACCCCAGGTGACGCCATCAGTTGGATGCACATGCATGCCTACGGAAGGCAAGACGGTGCCTATGTTCCTTCCATCCACATGCCGCGCTGGGCCTGCCGGCTGCTGCTGGAGATAACCGACATCAGGGTCGAACGGCTGAATGACATCACCTTCGCTGACTCCCAGGACGAAGGCTGGCCGAGTATGGTAGACGGGAATCCCAACCCTTACGACCCAATCACATGGTTCAAGCTGCTCTGGGAGCAGTTGCACGGCGCCGGAAGCTGGGATGCAAACCCGCTTGTCTGGCGCATTTCGTTCCAGAAAGTGGAGGCGTGACCATGCAACAGAACCTGATCGACGCGGCGCGCGCTGTTGTCGCGGCAGACCGCGCCGGCGAGCTGACGGACGAGCACATCCAGGCGTTGGAGGCTGCGGCCGATGCTGAAGCGGTGCCGGCCGGCGAGCCGGTGGCGCATGTGAAGCGCGGGACGAACACCTCGTTTATCGACTCGACCGACTGCAAAACCTGCTGGGAAGACCTCCCGGACGGCACTGCGCTCTACACCAAGCCGCAGGCGGTGCCAGCAGAGTGCAGTTGGAAGGATGCCCCCTGGATGTCCGCCGATACTGAGCCGTCGGTGGCCTACATGTACGGCTGGAACTCCTGCCGTGGCGCGATGCTCGTTGGAGAGGTGGCCCAACATGACTGATCTGGAAAAGCAACTTGATGCCCTCCCCGATTGCGTTATTGAAGCGACGGCGGAAGCCATTGGCGGCGCGATGGATTGCTTGCGCGTGTGGAGCGCCTGGGGCGTCGGCACCATGGGCGCCGATGATTTCGCATCGGTCGCCGACGACGGCGAGCGCGTGGCGGAAATCGCGCGGGCAGCGATCACGGCATACCTGAGATTTTCCGCAGATGCCTCTCCGCAGACGACGCCGGCACAGGGCTGGATCGACAAAGTGATGGAGCAGGCGCAGGTATTTGCCAGCGCCTGGTCGTTGGTCGGTAGCCGGTTTGATCGCGGTGGCGAGCTGGAAAACGCAGAGGAGCAGAAGCGGCAATTGCGCGCCTTTGTCTCCGGCGGCCCGGTTCCGGACAAGAAGGAGTCATCCGATGACTGAACTGGAAAAGCAGTTGCTTGCTGTGCTGAGGGAGTGCGACGAAGCCATGGCGTACATGAGCGAATACGACATCCCGTTGACGCTGCCTGATCGTGTGAAAGAGGCCATCGCAGCCGCCGAGGCCGCGCAGCCGGCGGCATCTACGACGCTGACGGTGTGGTATGGAAGCATGCCGGAATCAAATGGCAAGGCCAACTGGACAGCGATACTGCACCGCAAAGGTGGCTGCATATCAGAAGGCTTCACGCTTGAACGGTCCGAGTATCCAGGCCGCGTAAAGTACGAGGCAGACCGCGTTCGCTATTTGATTGGCGAGTTAGAAACTGAGCCCAGCATTCTGGATTACGACGGAGATTTGCACAGCGACTACGTGGCCAAGGAGCCAGCCACCACCCAGCCGGCGGCCGTGCCGGAGGTGTGGCGCGCGGCCATCTCGGAGCTACTTGCTTGCGACGGGGGCAGCGGGGTTTACGATGCTGGTCGTTGCATCAAGGCACGCAACACCTTGCTTGCCCTGCTCGCCACGCCGGCAACCGTCAAGGATTCCTTGATAGTTCAGGCTGCATGCCCTGACCAGTTCTTTGCTTACAGCAACGAAATCGGTTTTGAACTGCTGAATACAGCAGATGAAGCACGAGCTTTTGCTCAGCAAGAAATCGACGAGTACCGCGATAACGCAGCAGAAGGCTGGGATGAGGCGGTTGAAAAAGTGCGTTGGGGCATTGTGCTGGGAAAGGCTGAGGAAATCCCCATCACCGACCATGACGGCAACACCACTGACAGCATCGGAGACAGATTCGTTGACTACGTTTTGTCGGACTGCGCGCCGGCCCAGGTCGAACAGCAGGCGCCGGGCAAGTGGCAGCCGATCAGCACGGCGCCGAAAGATGGAACAGTAGTTCTTGGCGCACTGGTGGGTTCTGACATTCCACAACCAGTTCGCTACGTCCTCGGTGGGTGGCGGCTTTCATGGGATGGCCATCCGGTAGCTTTTGCTGATGGCCCAACCCATTGGCAACCGCTGCCGGCCGCGCCGACTCAAGGTGCCGGCGCGCGCCTGGCGGCAGAGGCGAAAGGGGGTGAGGCATGAGCAAATCCATAGAGCAACTGCAGGCCGAGAACGCGGCTCTGCGCGCTTGCGCCCTGAAATACATCGACTGGCTGGATGTCGACCTCGACCCGGAGCTGGTGCTGGACCAGGACATGCGCGACCCTGAGATGGTCGGCGCGGAGTTGGCTGGCAAACTGGAGCCGTCGAAGGAAGGAGGCGAGTGATGGCGTGCGAGCGCTGCACCGGCCTAGATGGCGACGAGCTGTATCCGCAGTACGGCCACGCGCCGCACGTCCACACCAGTGGCGGCACCGCCTTCATCGGCGAGCCGCCGGCCAACTTCATCCCGGACCCGGACGCGCCGGGCCTGGGAACTTGGTATTGCCCGGCCTGCAAAGCGGGCATGGAAATTGAGGAAAAGAGTAATGATTAAATTCATCCTGCCGCCGATGCAGAAGAAGACGCGCATTCTCCAGCGCAACATTCTGGCAGCCAAGGCTCCACCTTGCTTCAAGTTGTATCGAACCTGGGAAGAAGCTTACGTGGCTCTGCTCGAACTAGCGCGCAAGCGCGTCGCGCGGGATGAGCGCAAGCTGGTAGAAGCGCGGCAGTTCCTGGCCGACGTCGAAGCGATGAAGAAGGGAGGCGCATGAAAGAGGTCCTCGCGTTTATCGGCGCCGCCGTTCTCCTCCTTACGTTGCTCGGCGCCGCCGGCGTCGGAGACTTCGTTTTCTACTACGGCCCCAGCATTCAGCAGTGGTGCCAGCAGAAAGGCAACAACCAATGACCCACTTCAAACACATCTGCACCGGTGCCGAATTCGGCACCTACACCGGTTGCGTGGTAATCACCACGCCCCAAGGCAGGCTGGCGGACATTGACGCTTGCCTGGTCCCGGAAATCGCATCTCTCTGGGCCGGTGGCATCCGGACGCTCGAAAGCTGCTGCGGCCACGGCCGCGTTGCCGGCTATATCGCCGTTCCAGCTGAGTACATCGAGCAAATGCGAGAGTTGGGTTATGTCGATGACGAAGGCCACCAAGGGTGCTTTCTCACCAAAACCAATGTGCATTCCGAGCGCATCACCGAACTGGAGCAGGACGCGGCGCGGTATCGGTGGCTGACTCAGGATGCATACATCGGTGAGTGCTTTACAGAACGAGGCACCGTGCTTGAAATCTGCGGGACAGATAGAGAAATTCCCGTACATCACGAGCGCTCGACTGATAGGGATGAAGTAGACGCGGCCATCGACGCCGCTATGACCACCCAGGCCGCCACCGAGCGGCCTTAGTTTTGAGGTGATGATGATCCCCGATCAACGTGTTATCCAACTCGCCGGTGAGCACGGGCTCGCGCTGTCTGGCGCCGGCTTCCAGGGCACCCGCCACGCCCTCCTCCAGACCATTCGCTCCGCAGTTGCCGAGTCGGTCCCTACCACGCCCTTCCATCTGCAACTGGTCAACGAGATCCGCGACGAGATGCTGGCCGCTAACGCGCGCGCGGCGCAGCTTGAGCGCGATATCCAGACCCTGCTGCAGATGGCACTCGGAGGCGTCCGCTGGCCAGAGGGGCAGGATGCCGCGGCCGTTGCTCACTACATCGCGCAGCTGCGGCAGCAAAACATCCTGGGCGTTGACCAGTTGAAACCCGGCCACCGCTACTGGGCACGCTGCGGCCCGGCTATGAAATGGGCGCTGATTGAGGTCGGCAATTTGAAGGGTATCGAGTACGGCATGAAGGGCTGGCAGTTTGTCGGGCCGGTGCTTCCCCCTTCGAATGCAACGTAAATTTAGCGCCGGTTAGTTACAGGGATCGGTTTAATTCTAAGACTGCTTAGGCAGTCTTTTTTATTTTGAGGGCAACCATGTATAGGTTCGTCACCATCGAAAGGTTTGCGGAGCAGACCGGATATACGCCGGTTGCCATCAGAACCAAAATCCGGGACGGCATTTGGAAAGAAGGTGTCGTCTGGAGGAAAGCGCCTGATGATCGGGTGCTGATTGACACGGAGGGTTATCAGGAATGGGTACAGAACGGGAGTACGACGGCGTTCGGGCCGCTTCGGCCTCAACGATCGAAATCGATTTCTACTATGCGGGAGAGCGCTGCAGGGAGCGGATCAAGCTTCAGCCCACCCCCGCTAATATGAAACGCGCGGCCCAACACCGGGCCGCCGTTTTGATTGCAATTGAGCAAGGTACTTTTGATTACGCAACGACATTTCCGAATTCGAAACGAGCCTCAACATTGGCGAGAGCGACTTCTGGCAAAATGTTGGCGAGCGACTATTTAGTTATCTGGCTAGAAAAGAAATCATTGACCATTAAGTCAAGCACAATAAATGGATATCGGAAAATAATTTACGGCCACTTAATTGCCACCCTCGGCAATGATTCATTGGCCGATGTTTCTCGAAGTTCTCTGAGGGATAAATTCTCCAACATCGCCTGCAAGAATAAAACCCTTGCCAATATTCAATCTGTTTTACGGGCCGCATTAACCGATGCACTTGAGGAGGGCTTAATAAGTTCCAATCCAATTGCAGATTGGACTTACCGAAAGGTCGAGCCACCGAAATTAAGCGATGATATCGATCCGTTCACCTCAGAAGAACAAAACCGCATCTTGCAAGCATGCGAAGGGCAAGCCCGAAATTTCATTCAGTTTGCTTTCTGGACTGGTCTGCGCACATCTGAAATAGTTGCGCTTGATTGGTCTGATGTCGACTGGACAAGAAAGGTTATCAAGGTCAATAAGGCCATAACCCAAAAGTCCGGAGAAGCTGAGGACACAAAGACCAGGGCGGGACGGAGGGAGGTAAAACTACTTGCTCCAGCACTATCGGCCTTGCTGGATCAGAAGCAATTCACCTATCAACAATGGGCGGAGATTTTCCAGAACCCAAACACGGGTGAACGCTGGGCCGGAGACCAGCCAATCCGTAAAACGATGTGGACTCATGTTCTGAAGCGCGCCCATGTTCGTTACCGCTACCCATATCAAACTCGCCATACCTACGCATCCATGATGTTGTCCGCCGGCGAGCATCCGATGTGGGTTGCAAAACAGATGGGGCACGCTGACTGGGGCATGATCAGGAAAACGTATGGACGCTGGATACCCTCCGAAGTCGACGATGCTGGCAGCAGAGCAGTGGCTATGTTTTGCAAGGGCTCCAGTGAGGCCGGCGAATCATAAAAATGGCGCGTGGTCTGGTTTTGGTCAGCAATGCCGCTATCGCCTTTTATCTGCGCGGCTTTCCGCGGGTTCGATTCCCGCCGCCTCCACCACAACATCTTTTCATGACGCGTCATGAAGACTCAGAAACCCCGATAGCTCAAGGCTTTCGGGGTTTTTTATTGCCTCACATCGTGTCATGCGATGTCTTGACATCCCGCCATCTCCGGGGGCACATTTGGGGCACAAAGTCACGGGGGCACAAAGGAAAACGTATAAATGCCCCCACCCACCCGGAGCGCCCCTACACATGCCGCTTACCGCCGCTGCCTGCAAGAACGCCAAGCCCCGAGAGGATGGCAAGCCTCTACGCATCTCAGACGAAAAAGGTATGTACCTGGAAATCATGCCGAACGGCTCGAAGTACTGGCGCCTGAAGTACCGATTCGCTGGCAAAGAGAAAAGGCTTGCGCTGGGAGTCTACCCGGAAGTCAGCTTGGCCGAAGCCCGGACAAAGCGTGACGAGGCCCGCCGGCTACTCTCTGATGGTGCCGACCCAAGCTCTGAACGAAAAGTACTGAAGGCCACAAAACTTTTACAAGCTGAAAATGGATTTGAAGCCGTGGCTCGGGAGTGGTTTGCCAAATACCAATCAAGCTGGAGCGCCGGCCACGCAGAGCGAATCATCCGGCGACTTGAGCGAGACATCTTCCCTTGGCTTGGCAAGCGGCCCATTGCCGAGATAGAGGCCCCAGAGCTCCTAGCAACGCTTCGCCGAATTGAAAACCGCGGCGCAATTGAAACAGCCCACCGCGCGATGCAGAACTGCGGACAGGTCTTCCGATATGCAGTGGCAACCGGCCGTGCAAAACGTAACCCTGCAGCAGATCTTGCCGGTGCCATCCCCCCTCCCATCAAAACCTCCTTTGCGACCATCACCGACCCGGCACGTATCGCGGAGCTTTTGCGCGCCCTGGATGGCTACCAAGGATCGTTCGTCACGCAGTGTGCGTTGAGGCTTGCACCGTTGGTATTCGTTCGGCCTGGAGAACTCCGCAAGGCCGAATGGGCAGAGATTGACCTTACCGAAGGCCAGTGGGTGATTCCTGCAGAACGCATGAAAATGCGAGAAAAGCACATTGTGCCACTGTCAAAGCAGGCCATTGCCAGCTTTGCAGAGCTCCAAGCCCTAACCGGGAGAGGCCGATTTGTTTTCCCTGGCGCCCGTACAAATAGCCGCCCCATGTCGGAAAACACAGTGAACGCAGCACTCCGCCGACTTGGCTATAGCACAGATGACATGACTGGCCACGGATTCCGACACATGGCCTCAACACTACTAAATGAACAAGGTTGGAACCGCGACGCCATCGAGCGCCAAATGGCACACGGCGAGCGGAACAGCATCCGAGCGACTTACAACTATGCGGAGTACTTGCCCGAGCGGCGCCGGATGATGCAAGCCTGGGCTGACTACCTTGAAGCACTCCGTACTGGAGCGAAAATGCCACCTCTGTTCACAAAAGCCTAACACCAGCCTTGCCAGCACCTAGCCCGACGGGGTGAAAAGCGGGAGCCCCTGCCCGCCTGGTGCAGGCACCCTAACAGGGATGCGCAAAGGGAGCGCAAATGCTTGATCCAACTGAAGAGCAAACGAAGTTTATCAGCCTACGAGAGACTCTTTTCCTCATTAGCCATACCTATAACGAGTCTCCACAGGCAGCAGCTAAGCGGCTAGCTCTAAATCTAAGACGCCACTCTGGCTGGAAAGAACTCAATTTAATGACCCACACCCCTGTACATGGGATGATCAAAGCGGCATCTCTACAAATCCGACTTATGCAATTGATTGATCGTTTGGCCATCGATAATAAGCACTCCCCGGTGATGAATGATGACGACATTCCCTTCTGATTTCCTCCAAGGCTGCGATGCCGACTTCGACCGTATCGGGTTTACGCGCGAGGCCATCATGGAATTGCTTAAGGGCACAAGTAATGATGGTACGACCTCCTCACCCAAATCCATGAAATGGGAAAATGGTATGCGACTCCGGAAGTGGTTCTCCATTGATGAGGCCGCCTGCATCGCTACCGGCTGCCATCCAAGAGAGATGGAAGTCTGGGGCTGGGACAATTGGCCACGAGAAGTGGAGAGCATGAGGCAAGCCATAAAAGATGCAACACCAGAGCTTGAGCTGGATCTCGATAACTGGGGAGGAGAAGCCCAAGGGCATCACAAAGTCAGCCATGAGTCCATTTCCGCATGGTGTACGGCCAATGACATTCCATGGCCACTCTTACCACGCATAGAACACAACCCCGCTTCCGATGAATACCTTATCAAAAAGCTTGAAGCATCTGAAGCTCGAGAGGTAAAGCTAAAGCAAGAGTTGGCGACCTTGAAATCCGAATATGACGCTCTGCTTCAACAAGCAATTGATGAGCACACCTCTCGGCTGGAAATATCGCACCAGCTTAATGAGCAAGAGAGACAACCCCAAAAGCCCCACACAAATATATCCCGTGAAGCCACACTTCCGCCTCTAATCTCATTAGCAATCCAAGTCTTTCAAGAACACTGGCAAGGACAGTTGGAGCCATCAGAAGAAGTTCGGGCCAGAGCGAACCAAGACTCCATAGTACAAGGGCTACAAGAACAATACCCAGAACTGACTCAAGCCGTTGCAAAGGCTATCGACAAAGTAGCTTCGCCTATCGACCGAAACCCCAAAAATCAATCCGGAAAATATCAATTGGGGAAGAAATGAATCATTACCCTCAGGGGAAAAAGTCCAACAACAACGAGACTTTAATCATACCCTGAGGGTACCGCCCCCCCCTCAACCCTGAACCTTTCTAGTGTTGCCATGTGGGTATAGGAATGAGCTTTCATTAGGCCGTCAATCACGACGTGCCATAGGAAAGCGCCTCATGCAAACACAAGTCATAACCCTTCCCCAAACAGGCTATATTCGACAGTCAATATTGGTTGGCGACAACAAAACTGGGATGCCTGGTGTCCTGCCGTTTTCAGCCTCCACTCTATGGCGCCGTGTTCGCGCCGGCACCTTCCCCGCTCCGATTAAGCTTTCCGAACGTGTCACAGCGTGGAAGGCAGAAGCAATCCGCCAATGGCTCGATGAGCAAGACAAGGAGGCCGCATAATGGCCAAGCTCATTCAAGTCCAATACCAGGGCCTGGCCCAGCACTTCACCGCGGATGCATGGTTCAACGCCACCCGCGCCGCCGGCCACTTTGGCAAGGAGCCCAGCGACTGGCTCCACCAGCGCGATACCGTCGATTACCTGGCCGCACTGGCCCAGCACCAAGGCAATTCCGAGTTTGTGCAGGAGTTGAATAAAATCAGCACCTTGCCCAGCACATCGGGTGCGTCTCGCGCCAAGCTCCTAAAACTGGCCAAGCAAACCGGCTTCGTCAGAAGCAAGCCCGGCAACCCCGACACCGGCGGCGGCACCTGGCTGCATCCTAAGTTGGCCACCGCCTTTGCCCGCTGGCTGGATGTGCGCTTTGCCATCTGGTGTGACGAGCAGATAGACCAACTCATCCGCGGCGCCAGTAGCCCAGAGAGCTGGGCCCTGGCCCGCCACGATGCCGGCGCGCGCTTCCGCGGCGTGTGCGACATGGTGAACCTCTCGCGGATGGCGGCCGGCAAAAGCACCGCCCAGCACCACTACAGTAATGAGGCGCGGCTTCTCAACTGGGTGCTAACCGGTCAGTTTGATTCGGTGGACCGTGACCGGCTAAGCAAGGCCGATTTGCGCCTGCTTGAACTGCTGGAAGCCCAAGATATGGTGCTTCTGGGCATGGGCAAGAGCTACGACGAGCGCAAGCACGACCTGCTAAGCTTTGCTCAGGTCCAACGCCAGCGGCTGGCCGCCAACGACACCGGGAGGCTTTCTGCATGAGCCGCCTTGCCACCTTCCCCCTACCGCGCAATAATGCCCATGTCCCGCCCTCTTGCGGGACCGGGTTTGGCGACCTGGATCACAATGGCGGACTGCCGCCACATGCGGCATTTTTTGCGTCCGTACACCGCTATAGTCACGTCCAGTTTCGGGCAGGCCGTAGCGGGGAGCCCGATAAGGGCTGCCAGTTCCATTGTGCTGGTTCGCCAACCCCGTTACGTGCCTGCTCTCTCCGTTTGGCGACGGGAGGCAGGTTCCAAACTCACAATGGAAACCTACTCATGTCTATCACCAACCACACCCATTCCGTCCCCGGCACGCGCGACGCCACCGGCAAGACCGTTCACGCCCACTTGGCAATCACCCTATATACCGATGGCAGCATGCGCTATCACAGCCACGGCAGTACCGCCGACATGCTGGCCGCCTTCAAGCGGGAGATCGAGCGCATGGACGCCGGCACGCCCACCGCCACCCCAAGCTAACCCTCTCTCCACAATTTGACCTGGGGCGGCCCTGACCACCGAACGGACACGTTTCCGGGCGCGGGCCTCCCTACGTCCGAAAGGCATGCAATGAGCAGCAACACCGAGCACATTCGCCAGGCGCTCCAGCACCTAGACGCCCATGAGCGGGAAGGCTGGGTGCTGATGGCCATGGCCATCAAGTCCGAGCTGGGCGAAGCCGGCTTCCCTATCTGGGACGACTGGAGCCAGACTTCCAACAACTACCAGGCCAAGGCCGCCAGAGCCGTCTGGAAGTCGATCAAGCCGGCCGGGCGCGTCACCATCGCCAGCCTGTTTGCCGAGGCCATCCGCCAAGGCTACCGACCAGAGCAGCCCTACACCGCGCCGAGTGCTGAAGAGCGGGCCCGCCTTGACGCTGAGCGCGCCGCGGCACTGGCCGAGGCCGAAGTACTGGCCGAGCAGCAGCGCCAAGCAGCCAAGCTCAAGGCCGCCCACCTGTGGAGCCGGGGGCATAGCATCAGCGCCCAGCACCCCTATCTGAGCCGCAAAGGCATGGTGCCGACCGGCGCGGCCCAACTGCGCGACATGCTGCTGATCCCCCTGCGAGCCGCCGGCGAACTGGTCAACCTGCAGATCATCGGCGCCGACGGCGGCAAACGATTCCTGACCGGTGGCCAGGTCAAAGGGGCATCGCTGGTGTTGGGCCGGCTCAAGAACGCTGACACGGTGCTGATGTGCGAAGGCTGGGCCACCGGCTGCAGCTTGCACCAGGCCACCGGGCGGCCGGTAGTAGTGACTTTCAACGCCCACAACCTAGTGACGGTAGCGGAGCGTTTGGCCGGCACCCTGCCGCCGGCGGTGCACGTCATCGTGTGCGGCGACAGCGACACCAGCCAGACCGGCCAGCAGGCGGCCGCCAAAGCGGCCACCTTATTACAGCCACGCGCGCAGGTCGTGGTGCCGCCGTTCTCCCCCGAGCTGGTGGCGCAATTCCAGCAGCAGCATCAGACACTGCCGAGCGACTTCAACGACCTGCACCAACTGGCCGGCCTGGAAGCCGTCATCGAGAGCGTTTTTCGGGGTGACTGTTTTTTGGTGGGAACAGTGGGAACAGTGGGAACAGTGGGAACAGAACCGCTACAACCCAAGCCAGACGAGGCTTTCAGCTGTTCCCATTTTTCCGTTCCCACTCCCGAGTGTTCCCACTTTTTGCCGGCAAACAGCCCTTCCGCGCCGGCGGATGGCTCCCCTTTCTTCATCGTGGAAGGCATTCCCGGGCAGCGAGATGGCGTGTATTGGGTGCCACCGGCGGAGGACGGCAAAGATCCGGCGCCGCCCTGGTGGCTGGCCTCGCCACTGCATGTGCTGGCCGAAACGCGCGATGCCCAGCAGTCCAATTGGGGCCGCTTGCTGGAGTGGCGCGACAACGACGGCCATGCCCACCGCTGGGCCTGCCCGGTAGAGATGCTGGCCGCCAGCGACACCACCGACTTTCGCCGCGAACTGGTGCGGGGTGGCCTGACCATCTCCACCAGCACTAAGGCGCGTCTGAAGCTGGTGGACTATGTGCTGAGCCACCGCCAGGCCGCCGCCACCCGGCTGCGCTGCGTGTCCCGCATCGGCTGGCACGATCTGCGCTATGTGCTGCCCGGCCAGGTCTTTGGCCAGCAGGATGGCGAAGGCGTGATTTACCAGGGTGCGGACAGCGGCGACTTTGACCAGGCCGGCACCTTGGCCCAGTGGCAAGCTCACGTCGCCGCGGCGGCGGCCGGCAACAGCCGCATCGTGTTCGCTATCGCCGTCGCATTCGCGGGGGTACTGGCCGACATGGCCGGCGAGTCCGGCGGCGGCTTCCACTTCGTCGGCACCACCTCCAAAGGCAAGACTTCCACCCTGCTGGATCCGGCGGCCAGCGTCTGGGGCCACCCGGACCAGTTCGCCAAGAAGTGGCGCACCACCCAGAACGGACTTGAGGCGCTGTGCCTGGGCCGCAATGATGGCTTGCTGATCCTGGATGAGCTGGCGCAGATTGCCGCCGCTGACGCCGGCGGCGCGGCCTACCTGATTGCCAACGGCCAGGCCAAGGCGCGCATGAGCAAAGAAGGCGGCAACCGACCAGCCCACACCTGGCGCGTGATGTTGTTGTCGGCCGGGGAGATCGACTTGGCCCAGCACATGGCCGAAGCCGGCAAGCACGCCAAGGGCGGCCAGATCGCACGCTTACCGGCCATCCCTGCCGATGCCGGCGCAGGCCTGGGCACGCTGGAGCTGCTACACCAGCACGACAGCGGCCAGGCCTTTGCCGACGCCATGAAGGCCCACACCCGGCAACTCCATGGCACCGCCGGCCCGGCCTTTCTCGCCGCGCTGACTCCGCCCGAGGCGCTGGACGAGATCCGGCACGACATCAAAGCCAGCATCACCGGCTTGATTGAGTTTCTGGGCGTGCCGGCCGGCGCCGCGCAAGAGGTGGGCCGCGTCGCCGCGCGCTTCGCCCTGGTGGCATTTGCCGGCGAACTGGCCACCCGTTACGGCGTCACCGGCTGGCGCCCGGGCGAGGCCGCACAGGCAGCCCGGCGTTGCTTTCGAGAATGGCTGGCCGAGAACAATACCGGCATGGCCGCCGATGACCGCGCGCTGTTCGCTCAAGTCAGCGGCTTCATGCAAGCCCACAGTTCGACGCGCTTCCCTCCGCATGACGCGGCGCCGGAGGTGCTGGCCCGACACCTGAACCGCGCCGGCTTCACCTTCACAGACGATCAAGGCGTGCTGCAGTTCTGGGTACTGTCTGAACCGTTCAAGAAAGAGTTGTGCCGCGGCTACACACCACTGATCGCCGCCCGGGCGCTGCTGCGTTGCGGCTGGCTGCTACCCGGCGACACCGAGGGTAACAAGCGGCGCAGCACCCGCAAGAAGCGGATCAAGGCGCTGGATTCTGCAACCGTGAACGTGTACGTGCTGACCAGCGCGACACTGGAGGGCGAAGAATGACCTTACCCAAATGGCTGAGCACCACCCTGCACCCGGACGACAAAACCGCCCCGGACAACTCAAAAAGTGGGAACACGGGAACGGGGGAACAAAAAGTGGGAACGTCTGAAATCCAAGCCCAGAAAGGGTTTCAGGAAGTTGTTCCCACTGTTCCCACTGTTCCCACCAAAAAACAGTCACCCCTGAAAATTGATCAGGAGGAGGAAAAAACACCCCCTGGCCTGCCCGATGACCTTCGGCGGCGTGTTGCCCAGATTTGCCAACTTGAGCGCTGGGACGCTGCCGCACGCATCGCATGGCAACACACCCTCCGCCGGCAACTGGATCTGGACCGGGTGCCGGTGGCCGAGCTGGTGTCTTGCCTGGATGCCCACCTCACGCGACACCATACCCACCCTGCCGACCGCGAAGCTTTCGAAGAGCGCGCCGCCATCATGGAGCACGACGGCGGCTTGCCCCGCGCGCTGGCCGAGACGCTGGCCGCACAAGAAGGCAACTGCATGAACTGCGCCCATTGGCTGGGGGTGCAGGCTTACAGCGAGAACCGGTATCAGGCGCTGACCGCCGCCGGCCTGCCGGGCAAACCGCGCTCCGTCGTCATGGGCCAGTGCCGCCATCATCACCGCCCCTGGCGCGTCAGCAACCTGCCATCAGACCCGGGCTATCAGCACTGGCACTTCCTGGGCATCTGCCACTACCAACCCCTCCAACACTGGGAGCAAGCCGCATGACCTCATCCATTGATACCAACGACCATTTCAAACCGAACCCGGAAGACCCTGAGGGCGGCTACCTGCTGAGCATGCCGGCCACGCTCCTACTACTTGCCGGCCTGATGCATGACCACAGCGACGGCACACCAGAAGGCCGGGACCGAGCACGACGCATCTTGGAAGCCACCATCGCCCTGTTTCGTGCCCACCGATACCCTCGGGCCGAGTATCTGGAAACCTGGCTGATGAGCGAACAGGTCAACACTCGCCGCGCCTTCCCGCTGCTGGTGGAAGCCTGCGCGGCGGTAGGCAATCAGGCGGTAACGGAGATCATTCAGCGCGGGCTGAGCGAGATCCGGAAACCCTAGGCCACGCCACCAAACCGGCACATATGGGGCGCCGGTGCGCTCCATTTTGTACTCAACCGCAGGAGAAACACGCATGGTTCCACCCCGCCCCAGCCGACGCGCCAGCCTGTCGCAACGCGTTCTGTGGTTGCTTGAGGACGCCGGCGCACACCGCCGCGGGCTGACGCTGAACGAGATACAAACCTACCTGGAAGACTATGAGGAGCTGGGGGCACTGTCGGCCTGCATGGTACGCCTGGTAAGGCTGGGCCGCGTTCGGGCTGAGTTCACCGAGCGAACCACCGCGCGCGGCCGGCGCCAGGTGAAGTGCTACCGCTTGGAAGCCCCAAGGGAGGGGGGGTGAAATCCTTCAGGGATACCGACACAGGCGGAACCGCGTGCTTCGGTCTGTATTTTTTACCGCGAAATAAAAAATTTAGGGGGTAGCGAAATGGTACGCGGGCTTTCACGAGTGGCGTCAGACTGCTATCCTAACGTCATCAAAATCTATGCGCCGAAGCCTCTCAATAGACAAGGAAGCTCTCTCCATGGAACCGCCTATCATTGTGGCTATTGTCACAGGCATTTGTAGCATCCTAATCGCCATTGGCTCATTCTACTGGACCAAGAAAAAGGAACGCGATGCCGATTGGCGCAAACAAAAGCTGGAGCATTACAGAGAATTCTTGGATGCGCTAAGCGGAATTGTCGGTACTGACTCAACTCCAGATGGGCAAAAGAGATGGACCCGTGCTTGCAACACCCTTGTTCTTGTCGCCTCACAGGCTGTCATAGCTGCATTAATGCAGTATCAGCAAACGACAGCTCGCAACAACCCAAATTCATCCCACGAAGAACATGACCAAAGCTTGAACAAGCTCATACTAGCCATTCGCAAAGATCTAGACATTTCACCCGCTGACGACCCCGAGGTGTTTAATTTTCAGCTTTGGTGCTCAGGAACAAACGAAACTCAGACTATCTGACCCAATTAAAATTACCACACTTAAAGACCACATCAGATAGAGGTGCGCCTCATATAGCCATATGATTTCGGAGCCCACAAAATGAATTCCGCATGGGATGTAGCAAAAGAGGTATTTTACACACTAGGATCCATTGCCGGAGTTATTGCACTATCAAGACCTGTACTTGAGTCAAAACATAACAGAGACATAGAGCGCATTAAAAGCATCACTTCGGACATATCAGAAGAACTACTATCAGATTTAGCCTATAGACTATGGTACAGCCGCTTAATTCCCAAAGATCACTTAGAGCCGCTAACCAGGATACAAAATGAAGCAGACACAGGCCACAGCAGACTAGTATTTACAGGAATTACAGCCCCTCTGATCAATTCAGAAATTGAAACATTGCTATTAAATTACCAAAGGCTTCGCACTTACATTCAGGTTCCGTACTGGCTCCCTTTCACAGACAAAGACAATGAAGAGAAAGACTACTGGAGCTTCAACAAAGAGTTGTTTTTGAAAGAATATGGATCAACATTTGACTACAGCCAGCCATTGCGAGAAGCAGCGACATGTGTTGATGAAATCCGAAAATCACAAAGACGTCTAATAATTATTTCAGAAATGCATTTCCTTGAAACACCGTTTGCAAAGTACATTTTGCCACGCCGCTCAATAAAACAAGATATAAAAGCCATTTAATTGTGTCCTTCAAAAATAGATAAAACCAGATAATCAATGAGGATATAGTCTCAGCAATAATACACTCCCAACCTTGTACACTATCGCCTCAATAACTAGCGACCAAACAGTATCTGTAAAGACAATGCAGAACAACAGACCAAGGTACAAAACGGGAAGAGTCAATTAGAGATTCGGGGGCACAAATGGGGGCACAAATAGAAAAACAAATAAAATATCAATTTAAAATCAATAGCTTTACGCTTGATTTATGTAGACGCCGCCACCACCACACCGCTTCATGACCCGTCATGAAGACTCGGAAACCCCGATAGCTCAAGGCTTTCGGGGTTTTTTGTCGCCTCAGCCTCGGCAAGGCGGCCCCCGCCCCGCCGCCCATCTATAATCCAGTCATTCCCATCTCCGCAAAGCGACCATGCCTCGCCTGTTGCCCAATTTGCCGGACAGTTTCCGGCTACGGCTGACCGCGCTGTTCGGCGGGCTGTTTCTCGCCTCGGCGCTGCTGGCCGCGCTCTTCCTGGATCAAGTGCTGAGCAGCCGCATCGTGCAGAACCAGGGCGTGGCCATGCATGCGCTGGCCGACAACATCGCCAAGGCCATCTCCACCAATCTGCAGGAACGCCATCGCGAAGTCTTGCTGCTGGCGCAGACGCCCGCCTACGTCCGCGCGCCGCTGGACGGCGACGACCTGCGCCAAAGCCTGGAACGCACCAAGCGGGCCTACCGCTACTACGCCTGGATTGGCATCACCGACCCGGACGGCAACATCGTTTCCGCCACCAGCGGCATGCTGCAGGGCCAAAGCGCGGCCAAGCGCCCCTGGTTCATCCACGGCCGCCAGGCTCCCTTTGTCGGCGACGTACACCAGGCCGTGCTCTTGGCCAAGCTCATGCCCTCCACCGCGAACCATGGAGAGCCGCTGCGCTTCGTCGACTTCGCCTCGCCGATTTACGACCCCGCCGGCAAATTGCGCGGGGTGCTGGCCACGCACGCGCTCTGGGCCTGGGTGGAGGAAACGATACGGGAACGCCTGCCCGCCAAGACGTCTCAGCAGGTCTTCATCATCGACAAGCGCGACAATACGCTGTCGCCCTTCGAGGCGATAGGCAAGGAGCGCCCGCCCGCGCCCCTGCCTTCCGGCCGGGATTTTCAGCTCGGCGTCTGGCCCGACGGCAAGAATTACCTGTATAGCGAGGCCTGGGTGCGCGAGGCCGGGCTGGACTGGCGCGTGGTCGTCCGGCAGCCGCAAGGGCAGGCCTTGGCGGCCTTGAACCAGTTGCGCGCCAGCCTGATCCTGCTGGGCCTGGTCGCCACCTTGCTGCTGATGGTCGCCGTTTATCGGCTGGCCGCCCTGTTCAGCACACCGCTGGAACAATTGGCCGGCATCGCCCGACGCATCGGCCAGGGAGAGGAACACGCCGATTGGACGCTGCCCAGCGGCGCTCAGGAACTGCGCCAGCTGTCGCAGGCGATGCGAAGCATGGCCACCGCCCTGCTGGCCCGCAAACAGGAGCTGACCGACATCAACGCCAAGCTGGAGCAGCTCGTGGAGGAGCGCACCGAGTCCCTGCGCGAGGTCAACCACGAGCTGGTGCGCACCGCCACGCGATTGGCGCAGCAGGCGCGCAGCGACGCGCTCACCGGACTGAACAACCGCATGGCCTGCAACGAACAGCTCAGGGAAGAGCACCTGCGCTACGGGCGCAGCGGCGCGCCCTACTCGGTGTTGTTGCTGGACGTCGACCACTTCAAGCGCGTCAACGATCATTTTGGACACGACGCCGGCGACCGCGTGCTATGCCACATCGCCCGACTCCTGCAAGCCACCGCCCGCCTCACGGACTTCACCGCCCGCTACGGCGGCGAAGAGTTCCTGCTGCTGCTGCCCGACACCGACGACAAGGGCGCCGCGGTGCTGGCCGAAAAAATCCGCGCCGCCGTCGAACACTCGCCGGCGCCGGACGCCGGCAAGGTCACCCTCAGCATCGGCCTGGCCATGGCCCGCCCCGCCGACGCCCAGCCTGAAGCCGTGGTCAAGCGCGCCGACCAGGCCCTGTACCGCGCCAAGGCCAACGGCCGCAACCAGGTTGCGCTGGACACCACGGACGGATCGCATTAAAAGTGAGCCATCGGCCCGGCCGAATCATGACAAAGAGATTCCGCCCGGCGCTGACCGCGCCCGCCACCCTAACACCAAGGATGTGAAGATGAAAGAGCAAACGCCGCCGCCCAAATATCAGATCAAACCGGAAACCTCAACCCCGCCCCTGCCGGCGGGCCTGTCCAAGGTGCTGGATATGCTCAGCGACGCGATGCGCGCCAAAGAGGCTGAGCCGGCCGCGGACGCAAACGCGGAAGCCGGCACCGGCAAGCCGCCCCCGGCGCGCTGAACGCCCGACGCGCATGAAAAATGCCGCCGGCGCAAAGCGCGGGCGGCATGCTTGAAGCGGGAAGACCGGTTTACATCGAGGCCAACACCTTGATGCCCAACAGATCCAGACCGGTTTTCAGCGTCTTGCCGGTCAAAGCGGCCAGCTGCAGACGGCTGGCGCGGACTTCGCCCTCGCTCTTGAGAATGGGGCAAGCCTCGTAGAAGCGCGAGAACAGCGTGGCGATGTTGTACAGATACTGGGACAGGTAGTGCGGATAGCAACCGTCCACCACCGCCTGCAAAGTGTCTTCGAACTGAGCCAGCGCGGCGGCCAGGTGCTTCTCCGCCGGCTCGGTGATCACGATGGCGGCGTTGGCATCGTAGCCGTCGGCCTTGCGGAACACGCTCTGCACGCGAGTGTAGGCGTATTGCAGATAGGGCGCGGTATTGCCCTCGAAGGCCAGCATGGTGTCCCAGTTGAAGATGTAGTCGCTCATGCGGTTCTTGGACAGATCGGCGTACTTGACCGCGCCGATGCCCACGGCGGCGGCGATGTCGCGGCGCTCCGCTTCCGGCAGATCCGGATTCTTCTCCGTCACCAGCGCGAAGGCGCGCTCTTCCGCTTCCTGCAACAGCTCGATCAGCTTGACCGTGCCGCCGGAACGGGTCTTGAACGGCTTGCCGTCGTCGCCCATCATCACGCCGAAGCCGACATGCTCCAGCTTCATGCTCTCCGGCGCGAAGCCGGCCTTGCGGCAGATGGAGAACATCTGGGCGAAATGCTGGCTCTGGCGCGCGTCCACCACATAGATGACGCGGTCCAGGTTCAGGGTCTTATGGCGATAACGCACCGCGCCCAGATCGGTGGTGGTGTACAGATAGCCGCCGTCCTTTTTCTGGATGATCACGCCCATGGGCTTGTCTTCCTGGGTGCGGAACTCTTCCAGGAACACCACTTGGGCGCCGTCGTCCTCGCTCAGCAGGCTGGCCGCGCGCAATTCGTCGACGATGACCGGCAGGTCGTCGTTGTACGAGGACTCGCCGCGCACGTGCTCGCGCTTGAGGCCGACGTTGAGCTTCTGGTACACCGCCTCGCAATGCTTCAGCGACACGTCGACGAACTGCTCCCACAGCTTCAGCACGTCCTGGTCGCCGCCTTGCAGCTTGACCACGTAGTCGCGGGCGCGGTTGGCGAAGTCTTCGCTTTCGTCGAAACGCACTTTGGCGTTGCGGTAGAAGGTTTCCAGGTCGGACAGCTGCAATTCGGCGTCGCCGGCGTGGCTGGTTTCCACCAGGTAGGCGGTCAGCATGCCGAACTGGGTGCCCCAGTCGCCCACGTGGTTGGCGCGCACCACGTCGTGGCCGACAAACTCCATCACCCGGGCCAGCGCGTCGCCGATGATGCTGGAACGCAGATGGCCAACGTGCATTTCCTTGGCCAGGTTGGGCGAGGAGTACTCCACCATCACGCGCTGCGGCGCAACGCGGCTGATGCCAAGCTTGTCGTCTTTCAGGGCGGCTTCGCTTCGTCGGGCAAGATATTCAGGGGCTAGATGAATATTGATGAAACCCGGGCCGGCGATTTCCACCTTGTCGGCGATGCCGGCAAGATCCAGCGCGGCGACCACTTTCTGGGCCAGTTCGCGCGGGTTGGTTTTCAGCAGTTTGGCGGCGCTCATGACGCCGTTGGCCTGATAGTCGCCGAATTCCGGCTTGGACGCCGGCTGCACCACGGCGGGCGCGTCCGGCGCGCCGGCTGCCGCCAGAGCGGCCTGCACCCGTTGATTGATGAGTTGAAGAATAGTCATTAGAGCCCCAAGAATTGCCGCGAAAACGAAAATTAGTCTTCGCTTCTGAAAAAAACTACTTGTTGATTGTATTCCCGCTTGCCATCAGGGGCAATGCTTGCAACCAAGCCGCGTCGGTAAAATAAGCCTCAAGCGGCGGCGTTTGGGATTTCCTGCCAAGATAGGGCTTAAAACCAGCGGGTTTCGCCCATGGCCGGCAGTTGGAACCTCGATGCGGGGATATTCCATTGCGCTAGCGCGGCGGCGAGATCGTCCTGTGGTTGGTCCAGCGGCTCGTCGGTCAGAATGAAGCTGCCCCAATGCACCGCCCAGGCGGCGCGCGCGCCGGTGTCCAGCAGAATGCGCACCGCCTCTTCCGGATTCACATGCTGAGGATGAAGAAACCAGCGCGGCTCGTAAGCGCCTATCGGCAGCAAGGCAAGGTCCGCGGCGCCGATGCGCTCGCCGATCAGCCGGAACAAGGACTCCTGATAACCGGTGTCGCCCGGATACCAGAACTGAAGCCCGTCGCCACGCACGGCGAAGCCGCCCCACAGCGCGCGGTTTTCATCGCCCATCATCCAGCGCTTGCTCCAATGATGGGCCGGCGTCAGTTCCGCCTCCACGCCGCCCAGACGGCAACGCTGCCACCAGTCCAACTCCTGAATCCGCGACGCCGGCACGCCGGCGCGCCGCAGGGTCGCGCCCACGCCCAGCGGCGCGGCGAACTGCGGGCAGCCGGCCGGCTGGCGCGCCAGACTGCGCACGGTGTTGAAATCGAGATGATCGTAATGGTTGTGGGTGATCAGCACCAGATCGATGGCCGGCAGCTCCCGCAAAGCCATCGGCGGCGGCGACTGCCGCGCCGGCCCCGCCCACTGAAACGGAGAAGCGCGTTGCGACCAGATCGGGTCGATCAGAATGTTCTTGCCGCACAGCTGGATGAAGCTGGTGGCGTGGGCGACCCAGGTCAGCGACGGCCGGTCGCGGTTGGCGTTCAGCGCGGCCAGCTCCGGCGCCTGGCGCGGGATGCGCTCCAGCCTGTGCGTCACTGCCGGCATGCGGCTGCGCTGCCACTCCCAGCGCAACACGTCGGCCAGGCTTGGTTGGCGGAACGGAAACAGATTGCGGTAGCCGTCCGCCTGATGATGCGGCTGCCGCGGGTCCGGCCGGTAGACGGGCAGCGGCCAGCGGTCTTGCAGCCAGGACTTCAATCGCGACATGACGTCACCATACCGAAAGAATTCCGGCATTGTCGCCGATGAAAGAGGAAAACAAAAGACGGCCGGCGCCGCCGTCTCGCCGACGGCGCCGGCCCGCCTCCCCCGCGGTCAGCCTTGGGCGAAGGCCAGCTTCATTTCGCGCTCGCGCTTGCGTTCCGCCGCGCGCATATAGAAGTTGGCGGCGATGACGCCGACGGAGACGAAGAGAATGAACAAGGTGGCCAGCGCGTTCATTTCCGGGTTCAAGCCCAGCCTCACCCGCGAGAAGATCACCATGGGCAAGGTGGTGGAGCCGGGGCCGGACAGGAAGGCGGTCAGCACCAGATCGTCCAGCGACAGCGTGAACGACAGCAGCCAGCCGGAAATCAGCGCCTGGGAGATCAGCGGCAGCGTGATCACGAAGAACACCTTCAAAGGCCGCGCCCCCAAGTCCATCGCCGCCTCTTCCAGCGACAGATTGAGCTCCCTCACCCGCGACTGCACCACGATGGCGACATAGGACACGCACAACATAACATGACCGATCCAGATGGTGAACACCCCTCGGCCCTCCGGCCAGCCAAAAGCCTGCTCCATGGCGACGAAGAGCAGCAACAGCGAGATGCCCTGAATCACTTCCGGAATCACCAGCGGCGCGTTGACCATGCCGGCGAACAAGGGAAACATGCGGAAGCGGCCAAAACGCGCCAGCACGAAACCGGCCCAGGTGCCGATCACCACCGAGGCGGTGGCGGTCATCAGGGCGATCTTGACGCTGAGCCAGGCCGCGTTGATCAACTCCTCGTCCTCCAGCAGCGCGGCGTACCACTTGGTGGAGAACCCGGACCACACCGTCACCAGCTTGGATTCGTTGAAAGAGAACAGAATCAGCAGCGCGATGGGCAGATAGAGAAAGACGTAGCCCAGGCCCAGCACCAGGAAGGACAGCGGCTTGTTCGGCTTGATCATTTCGCGGCCTCCATATTCTTGACCTGGTAGTGCTGGAACAGCGCCATCGGCACCAGCAACAGCAGCACCATCGCGCAAGTCACCGTCGCCGCCATCGGCCAGTCCATATTGTTGAAGAACTCATCCCACATCACGCGGCCTATCATCAGCGTGTCGGAACCGCCCAGCAGCTCCGGAATCACGTACTCGCCCACCGCCGGAATGAACACCAGCAGGCTGCCGGCGATGATGCCGTTCTTGGACAGCGGCAAGGTCACCAGGACAAATGCCTTCCACGGCTTGGCGCCCAGATCGTAGGCCGCCTCCAGCAAGCGCAGGTCCATTTTCACCAGATGGGCGTACAAGGGCATGATCATGAACGGCAGGTAGGAGAACACCATGCCGATATACACCGCCCAATTGGTGTGATACAGCCGCAGCGGCGTGTCGATCACCCCCAGCCACAACAGGAACTGATTAAGAAAGCCGTCGTTCTTCAAAATGCCGATCCAGGCGTAAACCCGGATCAGGTAAGAGGTCCAGAACGGCAGAATCACCAGCATCATCAGGGTGTCGCGCGCGCGGTCTGAGGCCCGGGCGATGTAATAAGCCATCGGATAGCCGATCAACAGACAGAGCAGCGTGGAGACGAAGGCCATCTTCACCGAACTGATGTAGGTGGCGAAGTACAAGTCGTCGCTCAACATGAACTTGTAGTGGCTGATGTTCAGCGCGATGGAGAAGACGTCGTCTTCCAGCTTGGTGAGCGGGGTGTAGGGCGGGATGCCCAGTTGCTGCTGCGAGAAACTGATGCCCACCACCAGCAGGAAGGGCAGCAGGAAAAACACGAACAGGAAGATGAACGGGATGCCGATGACGGTGGTCCGTCCGCTGGGCAACCATTGTTTTAATTTTAAACTTTTCATGTCAGCACCACGTGGCCGGCGCGTTCCGGCTTGGCTTGCATTGCTTGTCTTGCCGGCGGCCCCTCCCATCTGACGCGGGCGGTGGCTGGGCGGCTTCCTCTTGATCTCTCCTCGGAGTCCGGTCCGGCCCGCTGCTCGCTAGGCCGGAAAGCCGGCTCCAGACCACCCACAGCCGACGGCTGGATGGCCCGGGACTATTCTCCACGCTGCGCCGGACGCGGCCGCCCGCGGGCCGCGCGGCGCGGGCCCGGGGTGGCGGATCGGCATGGGTTCGTCAGGTCCGGTCTTGCGGTCAATGACCGGTCTTAAGCTGTGTCCACAGCCGGTTTTGCAGGCGCATGATGTCCGCCGGCAAGGGCTTGAGCAGGAACAGCGTCTTCACCACCGCCTCCGGCGGATACACCGCCGGATCGTTGGCGATTTCCGGCTTCACGAATTTGCGCGCGGCGGCGTTGGCGGTGGGATAGAACACTTCATTGGTGATCGCGGCGTTGACTTCCGGCGACTGGATGTAATTGATCCATTTGTGCGCCGCCTCCGGATGCGGCGCGTCCTTGGGCACCACCATCACGTCGAACCAGAGCGGCGCGCCGCTCTTGGGGATCACATAAGCCAGCTGGTAAGGCCGCTTGGCCTCGCGGGCGCGGTGCTTGGCGATGTTGATGTCGCCGGAGAAGCCCAGCGCCAGGCAGATGTCGCCGTTGGCCAGGTCGTTGATGTAGCCCGAGGAGTTGAACTGGGTGATGTAGGGCCGGATTTTCTTCAGCGCGGCGAAGGCGGCCTGGTAGTCGGCGGGGTTCTTGCTGTTCGGGTCCTTGCCCAGATGGTGCAAGGCGACGGCGAACACGTCGTTGGCCTGGTCCAGCACCGACACGCCGCAGCCTTTCAGCTTGGACACGTATTTGGGATCGAACAGGATGTCCCAGCTGTCCAGCGGCGTGTCCTTGCCCAGCGCCGCCTTGACCTTGTTCAGGTTATAGCCCAGGCCGTCGGTGCCGTAGGCCCAGGGCACGCCGTGGGCGTTGCCCGGGTCCGCGTCGACGATCTTGGCCATCAAGGCCTTGTCCAGATTGGCCAGATTGGGCAGCTTGGATTTGTCCAGCTTCTGATAGATGCCGGCCTCGATCTGCTTGGCCATGAAGTTGGACGTGGGCGCCACGACGTCGTAACCGGCACGCCCTGTCAGCATCTTGGCCTGCAAGGTGTCGTCGCTGTCGTAAACGTCGTACTTGACCTTGATGCCGCTCTGTTTTTCAAACCCGGGGATGGTGGACTTGGCGATGTAGTCCGACCAGTTGTACACGTTCAGCGCCTTGTCTTCCGCCTGCGCGCCCATCGCGGGGAGCAGCAGCAGCGAACAACACAGATTGCGAACCAGCTTCTTCATGACAGGTTTCCTCAATGGAACGACCGCAGCCGGCGTAGGCGCGGCCTGACCGACGACAAGTTCAGCGCCGCCCTCCTCGCCCGTTGCCGGGCCATGACGCCGCTCCCTCTCCCTTGGCGGCGGAAGCCGCCCAAGGCCCAAGGCGATGCCTGCGCGCCGAAACGCCGTTGCCGGCGACTGCCGACGACACGCGCCGCATTGCCAACTTACACTGCATCGCGCGAGATTCCAGCTGTCCGTTCGCTACGATTTGTAAGAGCCGGCCCTCAAGCCGCCGCGCATCGGGATGAGGCGCGCGGCTCGCGAGCGCTCCCGAGATCGCGGACAACTTCCACGCGCCAGCTCCAAGCGACAAGGTGCCAAGGGTCATTATGGCCCGCGCGCCGTCGAAACGACGACGCGCGGACAAGGGAAACCTGTGCGGAAAACCGGCTGGCGCCGCCCCCAACAGGCTGCGGCCGGCCTCCATCGTCTCCTCTTCTTTCTCATCTCTCCGCGTCCAGTGTGTGTTTAATAAAATTCACACATCTATCTGTAACGCCATTACTTTTTAACCATGTTTTTAGAGCTGCGCAACTTTTATCGATGCTGCCGCGCAAAAAAATAAACACGATTACCACAGACTGTGCTCGTCACGTTAACTATGTTCAACATTCAACAGCCCGTTTCCCAAGCTGGCGGCCATGAAAAACGGGCGGCCGCAATGGCCGCCCGCTTAGGCGAAAATCCGCGTCGACGCGCTTCAGAACAGCCGCGCCAGCAAGGCCTTTTCCTTGCCATGCATGCCGGGGATCTTGACCTGCATGCCGTTGCCGGCCGCCACTTCCACCGGCTGGTCCTTGCGCGTCATCTGCGCCAGCTCGATGATCTGATTGCCGCTGGGGTGGATCACTTCGATGCGATCGCCCACCGCGAAGCGGTTCTTCACCTCGATCAGCGCCCAGCCGCCGGCGTCCACCGACAGCACGTCGCCGACGTACTGGCTCTGCTTGGCCTTGGAATGGCCGGTGAGGTAGTTCTGGTATTCCTGGGTCTGGTGACGCTCCAGGAAGCCCGGGGTGTAGCCGCGGTTGGCGAGGCCGTCCAGCTCGGCCAGCAGGCCGAGGTCGAACGGGCGGCCGGCCACGGCGTCGTCGATCGCCTTACGGTAGACCTGGGCCGCGCGCGCCACGTAGTACAAGCTCTTGGTGCGGCCCTCGATCTTCAGCGAATCCACGCCGATTTTGGCCAGCTTCTCCACCTGCTCCACCGCGCGCAGGTCCTTGGAGTTCATGATGTAGGTGCCGTGCTCGTCTTCGATGATGGGCATCAGTTCGCCGGGACGGCTGCCTTCTTCGATCAGATAGGTCTTGTCCGCCAGCGGATGGCGCTCGGCGCCGCCGCAGGAGGCGAAACTCTGATTGGCCTCTTCCAGCGCCTTGTTGAAGTCGAACTGGATGGTCTGCACATCGCCGGCGTCGTCGCCCTGAGTGTCGTGCACCTTGTAATCCCAGCGGCAGGCGTTGGTACAGGTGCCCTGGTTCGGATCGCGGTGATTGAAGTAGCCGGACAGCAGGCAGCGGCCGGAGTAAGCGATGCACAGCGCGCCGTGCACGAAGACTTCCAGCTCGATGTCCGGGCATTGCTGGCGGATTTCGGCAATCTCGTCCAAGCTCAGTTCGCGCGACAGAATGATGCGCGACACGCCCAGCTTCTGCCAGAACTTGACGCCCATGTAATTGACGGTATTGGCCTGCACCGACAAATGGATGGGCACTTCCGGCCATTTTTCGCGCACCATCATGATCAGGCCGGGATCGGCCATGATCAGCGCGTCCGGCTTCATCGCGATCACCGGCTCCATATCGGCCATATAGGTCTTGATCTTGCTGTTGTGCGGCAAGAGGTTGCTGGCGACGAAGAACAGTTTGCCGCGCGCGTGGGCTTCGTCTATGCCCTGCTTCAGCTCTTCCAGCTTGAAGTCGTTGTTGCGGGCGCGCAGGCTGTAACGCGGCTGGCCGGCGTAAACGGCGTCGGCGCCGAAGTCGTAGGCGGCGCGCATCTTGTCCAGCGTGCCGGCCGGCAACAGAAGTTCTGGTGCTTTCATTGTTTATTCTGTGGGTTCGTTGAGCGGTGGGCTCAGTGCAGCAGACAGGACATCGGCAGCGGCTCGCGGTCCGGCTCGACAAAGCCTTTGCGCGCCGAATCGTCGTCCAGGCGCTCTGAAGAATAGTGTTGCAGAATCACGGCGCGGGGGTCGGCCAGCATGTCCGGGCAGTGGCTGGCGAACGCCTCCCAATCGTCCAGCAACTGCGGCTGGCTGGCCATCCGGCTGTACAGAATCACCAGGATGGCCATGGTCAGGGTGTGGTGGTACTTCATCGCCGCGCCGTTCACCATGGCGAAACGGGACAGCGCGCGCGCGCAGCGGGCGGCGGCTTCCGGCGCCGGATATTGGCGGCGGTAGGCCCAGGCGGCGTACAGGTGCGCGCGGTGGTTGAAGTCGGATGCAGGCAGCGCGTTGGTTTCCAATTGGCGCAGGAATGCCTGATGGTCCATGACTCGGTTTCTCCGAAAATTCCAAAAAGCAAAGGCTCCACCCAATGTGGAGCCCTGACCCTTATCGATACGGGGGCGATTATGCGCGGCCTGCCGGTGGCAGTCAAGTCCGCGCGCCGTCCGCAAGCAACACTTTAAGCCGCTGTTTTAAAAATCCTTTTCCGGTTTAAGGTCTTTTCGCCAATGCCAACAAAGCGCTGAACTGGCAGATCAGGGCCAGCAGCATCGCCAGCGGACACAGAATGGCCAGCAAGGGGCCGGGGCCGCCGTCCAGGCCGCGCCACAGCGCCGAGCTGAGCGCAAAGGCCAAGGTGCTGAGCAGCAGCACCGTCATGGCGAAGCGCCGCTGCCTTTGCATCTTCTTAAACAAATTCAATAGCATGTTTCATCGTTCCAGGTGAGGCCGCCGGCATTCTAGCCGGCTGGAGCTGTATCGTCTTCGCACAAGGCGCGCAGCGCTTCCAGCTCCTTGGCTGAAAACCCCGCCCGCTCGCGGGCGGCCAGATTATAGGCCCCGCGGTAAAGCTGGACATCGTGGCGCCGCAGCAGTTCCTGAAAACAGGCCTCCGGCTCCAGCCCCCGCTGCCGGCACAGCCGGCCGAACCAGGCGTTGCCGATGCGCACATGCCCCACTTCCTCCCGCAGGATGATGTCCAGCACCGCCACGCTCGCGTGATCGCCAATGCCGGCCAGCCGCCGCTGAATGCCCGGCGTCACGTCCAGGCCGCGCGCCTCCAGCACCCTGGGCACCAGGGCCATCCGCGCCAGCGGGTCGTAATCGGTCTTGCAGCTCATCGCCCACAGGCCGTTGTGAGCGGGGAAATCGCCGTAGTCGTGGCCCAGCTCCCGCAGACGCCGCAGCAGGAGGGAGAAGTGGCGCGCTTCTTCCGCGGCGACTTGCAACCAGTCGCTGACGAAGGCGTCCGGCATCTCGCGGAAACGCCAAGCGGCGTCCAGCGCCAGGTTGACCGCGTTGAATTCGATATGGGCGATGGCGTGGAGCAGCGCGGCGTGCCCCTGCCGGGAGGACAGGCTGCGCTTGGGCACCTTGGACGGATGGACCAGTTCCGGCAGCGGCGGCCGCCCGGCCTCCGGCAAAGGATAGGCCGGCGGCGCGTCCGCGCGGCGCGGCAACGCGTCTAGACGCCAGCCGTGCAAGACCGCCGTCGTCAGCGTCATCTTGCGCTCGACGTCGCCGCACAGCAGCGCCGCTTCCAACTGCGGGTAAAGAGATGTCGACTCGCTCATGGCCGGGTATTTTAGCCGATCTCGCCTCGCCTCAGAACCTGTTCAAAGTCTAGCGGCCTGCGACAAAGAAAGCGGTTTCGCTCATGCGGCGCATGGGCATTTCAATGCCCGGCTCCCCCGCCGCGTCGTCGGCGCGCTGCGGACTTTGAACCGTACCTCAGGCCGGATTGGTTTCATTCTGCCTGGCCAGCCAGGCCTCGAACTCGGCCAGCGCGGCGTCGAAAGCCGGCATCAAGGCCGCCACCTGCTCCATCGCCTGGGCCTTGCCCGCCTTTTCCACCGCTTCGGCCGCCTCGCCCAAGGCCTTGATGCCCACCATGCGGCTGGCGCCCTTGACCCGGTGGGCGGCGAAGCTGACGCGGTCGCTGGAGCCTTCCGCGATGGCGCTGCGCAGCTCGGCCACGTCCTCGGCGTTGCCTTGCTGGAAGTCGCGCAGGATTTCCAACTCCACTTGCAGCTCGCCGTTGCTGTACACCTGCAGCACGGAGCGGTCCACCGGCCCGTCTTCCGGCCCGCCCTCAGGTTCGGCCTCGGCGGGCGGCGCCGCCGTTTTTGCCCCGGCCTCCGCCGTCGTCCACTTTTGCAGCGCGGCGGACAGCTCCGCAATCGACAGCGGCTTGGTCAGAAAATCATCCATGCCGGCTTCCCGGGTCTTGTCCAGCTCCTCCTTGGCGGCGTTGGCGGTGCAGGCGACGATGGGAATACGGCTTCCTTCCGCTTCCTCCTGTTCGCGCGCGCGCACCAGCCGCGCCAGCTGATAACCGTCTATGCCCGGCATATGGCAATCGGTCAGGATCATCGAGTAGCGGCCGGACTGCCATTTGGCGAAAGCCTGCTCGCCGTCCTCGGCCCATTCCGCCGCATAACCCAGCTTTTCCAGCTGCTTGAGGGTGAGCTTGCGGTTGGTGGGATTGTCCTCGGCGAACAAGATGGGCAGCGCGCTCCGCTCCGGCGACGGCGCCGCGGTTTCGACCTCCTCTTCGCGCGGCGTCTCCGCCGGCACGTGGACCTGGGGCAGGCTGACCGGGGCCACCACTTGTTCCGACCACTCCGCCTCCAGCAGCAAACGCGCGCAACTGCCCTGGCCCAGCTCGCTCTCCAGTTCCACATGACCGCCCATCAAGCCGGCCAGCCGCCGGCAGATGGCCAGGCCCAGGCCGGTGCCGCCAAACCGCCGGGTGGTGTCGGAGTCCGCCTGGGTGAAGGGCTGGAACAGCCTGGACAAGCTGTCCTCGGACATGCCGATGCCGCTGTCCTCCACCTCGAAGCTGAGCGACTGGTAATTGGCCATGGTGCTGAGCACCTTGACGCGTATGGTCACGCCGCCCTGAGCGGTGAACTTGATCGCGTTGCTGATGAAGTTCTGCAAAATCTGCCGGACGCGCAAGGGGTCCAGCACCAGCGTCGGCGCCAGTTGCTCATCCACTTCTAACTGGAAATCCAGCCCCTTCTTATAGGCGTTTTCCTGGTACAGGCTGCGGATGCTCTCCAGAAACGGCCGCGTCGCCGTCGGCGCGGTGACGATCTCCAGCTTGTCGGCCTCGATCTTGGAGAAATCCAGGATGTCGTCGATCAGCCGCAGCAGCGTGTGCGCGGAATCGTGTATCGTCGCCACCGCGTCCCGCTGCTCGCCGTCCAGCCGGGTCATGTTCAACAGTTCCAACATGCCCAGCACCCCGTTCATCGGCGTGCGGATCTCGTGGCTCATGGTGGCGAGGAAGGCGCTCTTGGCGCGGTTGGCGGCATTGGCCTGGTCCCGCGCCATGCGCAGTTCGAATTCGGCCATCTTGCGTTCCGTGATGTCCAGGCAAGCCAGGATCATCACGCCCTCCACCGTTTCCGTCGCCACCATCTGGCCTTCGAACAGGACCCAGATCGGGAGGCCCGCGCCGGTCAGGCATTCCAGTTCGCAGTGGATGCGGGTGCCCTGACGCATTTGCTGCAAGTGCTCGGTCAACTCTATCCAGCCTTGATCCGACGCCATCAGCTCCATCAAATGCATGCCCACCAGGCCGTAATCGCCGACGTCGAAAATCATCTCCGCCGTCTGGTTGGAGCGGGAAATCTGCAATTGCTCGTTCAGGCGCAGCAAACCCACCGGAGACGAGGCGAACACCGCCTCCTCTTCCTGCAACACGGTGCGCAACTGCGCCTCCGACACCTTGCGTCGCGCTTCCTCATCGTAAAAGCCCAGGATATTGGCGTAGGCGCCGATCAGCGGCTGCATGCCCACGCCCAGACGGAACACGTCCGGCTGCTGCATGCACACCGCCGCGGCGACATCGCCGCCCAGCATCACCGGCAGGGAAATCCAGGTGGAGCGCTCGCTCAGCAGCTGGAACAATTGGCTGAGCGGAGCCGCCGCGTGGGTGACCTCCTGCAGCGACGGCAATTCCGGCGGCCAGCTGCCGGCCTGCAAACGCAGGGATTGCCCGCATTCGTCCAGCGGCGACCAGGCCACCAACAGGCATTCGCGGGCGCCTGTGTGATGGCAGAACACGCGGTGCAACTCCTCGAACACCTTGTCGCGCGGCTCCCGCGCCAGCAGCATGCCCTCCACCACCGAAATCGCCGACAACAGTTCCACGCTGCGCTCCAGCGAGGTTTCGGCCTGCCGTCTTTGTTGCTCGTTGCGCACCGTCAGCATGCGCCAGCCGTGGTCTCGGCTATTGCTGAACTGGCTGAGCGAGATCGCCACGTAGAAGCGTTCGCCGTTGGCGGGCAAGCCTTCTCCGGCCAAGGCCACGGTTTCCTGATCGTTCAAGGCCTGGGTCAGATGCGCGGCGCCGCCCGGCACCTCCAGCAAGCTATAGGCCGACATGCCGTGCAAGGCCGCTTGCGGATAGCCAAACATCTTGCCGGCCCCGGCGTTGGCGATTTCGATCCGACCGTTGCGATTGACGATCAACACCGCGTCGCCGGAGGCATCCAGCATATGCTTCAGCGCGGACAGCGGCCGCAATACGCGGCGCACCATGTAGTACAGCAACACCAGCACCAGGCTCAGCGCCAGCACGCCGAACAAGCCGTCGCGCACCATGCGCAGCAGATAAGTGCGCCGGCTTTCGTCAATGCGCTCGGCCGTCATCCGCTCCACCATGCCGAAGGTGCGCCGCAGCTCCTCATCCAGTTCCAGCAAGTTGACGCGGAAATTCGTGACCTGACGGAAAGACTGAACGCCGTCTATCTGTTCGTATTGCAGTTTGACGACCAGTTGCAGCTTCAGCGTCAAGGTGGTCAGATTGGTGAACGCCGCTTTCAAGGCGTCGTCGTGCACGCCCAGGATCACCGGGCGCAGCTGCTCCACCATGACCATGGCGGAGCTGAGCCGGAAGGCCAGATCGTCCTCGATGTCGCGGTTCATCCGGTGCCCCAGCTGCTCGCGCATGATCAGCGCCACCGCGTTGCCGCGCAATTGCCCACCCAGCTGCCACAGGCTCTGCTTGATCATCATCAGGCTGTTGAGCGTGGGATCGCCCTGACTGGCCAGCTGCGCCATGTCCGCGGCCAGGATGCCGCCGGCCTCGTTACGCATCCGCGCGGTGGCCAGGTAGAGCAGATTGCTCAGCGATTCGTTCTGAAAATCCGGCTGGCTCAATATCTTTGTGGTTTCATCGCGCAGCACCTTGAAATCGTGGGCCAGATTACGCAGCCGCCCCTGGCTGGAGGCGTCCGCCCCGGTCATGACGGGAACCGACGCCAGCGCCACCACGAACTTGGCGTCGGTGTCGCGGGCTAGCTGCTTCAGTTCTTCCTGTTGTTGCGGCGTAGGCGGCGATTTTGCCGTCAGCAGCAGCCGCAGCTTGCTGCTCTCCAGGTTTTCCGCGCTGACCGCCTGATACAAGGCCGAGATGTCTCGATTGAGCTCGGCCACGTGCCGGGCCCTGCGATAGGAGTCCCAGGACTCGTCCAACAGACGCAAAATGGCCCCGGTCTGCAGCACGCCCAGCAATAAGACGATCAGGATCACCGCGCGGCGGATGGATTTGATGTGCTCCTGACGCGGCCTGGAAAACTTCATCGACGGCCGCTCAGAGCTCACGTGACGACTCGGCCTCCGTCTCGGAAACCTCCTCGACGAAGAGCCGCAAAACACCGTAGCGGTCGCTGAAATCGCGCAGCACCGTGATCTGGTTGGCGGAGATGGCCGCGCCGCGCGGCAGCAGCAAATGGCCGTGCTTGCTGTGCAGGTCCTGAGCCAGCACCGCGCCCGCCTTCACCGTGAGCAGGCTGACCGCCATGCCAGGCGGCGCTTCGGGCAGCGCCGGAGCGTCGAACAGCCGGCCGAAAACCTTGCGGTCGTATTCGGTGCCGGTGGACACGCCGTAGTAGCTGAACGGATCGATCTCCGGCCGCTTGCGCTGCATCGCCGCCACGATGGCCTTCTCCACATCGGCCGGCTTCGGCGGCTTGACCACGAAGCCGTCTGCGTGCAACTGGCTGGCCAGCACCACATTGCTGCGGTCCGCATGGCCGGACAGGAACACAAAGGGCAGATTGGAAGGATTCATGGTGTGGCCGCAGCGCAGTTCCTTGAGCAGATCCATGCCGTTCATCGGCGCCATCTGCACATCGCACAGCACCAGGTCCACCATGCGGATATCCAGCAAGCGCATCGACGCGGTGCCGTCCGCGGTCTGGAAGATGGCGTCCGAGCGCATGCCCATGGTCTGCAAAGCCTGACTGATCAAGGAGCGCACCAGAGTCTGGTCGTCCACGACCAATATCCGCATCCGCGAGAAGTCCACCGCCGCGATACTCATCCCGCGCCCCCTTCCGCCGCCGCGGTTTCCTGACTCCGCCGCAAATAGTCGCTCAATTCGTTTTCACGCACCGGCAAGGCCATATAAGCGCCTTGCACGCAGGGGCAACCCATCTCCTGCGCCAGCGTCACATCCTCCTCCTCGTCCACCCCGCTGGCGGTGATGGCTCCCGGCGGCAAGCCGTAGATGCGCAAGAAACGCAGCGCCTGCGGGTCCGCGCCCAGCATGGCGCGTATCCATTGCAGGGATTCGATGGGGATGTTCACATGGTCGAACGGCAGCTTGAGCATATTGCTCTGGGTCAGCGAACCGCTGCCGAAATGATCGGCGATCAGCCGGAAGCCCAGATACTTGATCTTGGCGACGTTCTCGAAAGCCTGGGCCGGCGATTGCTGCCCCAGCCCCTCGGCCAGCTCGAAACCCAGCAAGCGCGGCGGCACGCCGCGCTGCTGCAACTGGGCATGGCAGTGGTCGAACAGGTTCTCGCTCTCCAAACAGGCTTTGTCTATGCGCACGTTGACGCCGCACTCCTCGCCCAGACCCTGCTGGCGCAGGCTGGCCAACAGGCTGGCGATGCGGGCCACCAGCTCCTCCAGCACCAGGGCGGAGACCCCCTTGCGGCGCGCCAGCACATTGAAAAGACCGGCGCCCCACTCCACCCGCCCCTGCGGCCGAATCAGGGCCGTCACGTCGAAGCCGGCGAGCCGATGGCCGGGCAGGCCCAGGATGGGTTCGATCTCCAGCTTGAATTCGCCGGAGCAGACGTCGGCGAAAAAGCCCTCCACGTCCAGCTGCTGCACCTGGTAGGCGCGCTCCAGATCGTTGAACACGCTGTTGAGCGCGGTGAGAAAGGACTCCGCCGAGTACGGCTTGGACAGGAAGCGGGTGCTGCCTATGCCCAGGCTGCAAGCCATCTCGCTGATGGTGTTCAGGGTTTTGCCGTCATAGCCGGAAATGATCAGCAAGGCCGCCCGGTAGCCGAGCAAGGCCACGTGCTTGATGAAGTCGATGCCGTTCATGCCCGGCATGCCGATATCGGTGACGATCAGGTCGTAGTGGTTCTCCCCGATGCTGCGCAGCGCCTCGGCCGGGTCGCTGAACTCGTCGATGGCCACTTCGTAGCGACTAAAGAAACTGGCCTGACGGGAAATCAGTTTCCGCAGCACCAGCTGGTCTTCAAGAATCAGAAACCGCTTGGCGGGCAAGCTCATGGGATCTCCCCTTAGCATCGCGCGCGGGCGCCCTGCCGGCTGTCCGCAACCCAATTTAGATACGACATTCGAGTAATATTGATATAGGCCGATAAGCCCTCGGCCACAACCACGGCTTGCAATCTTCGCGCGCGGCGGCGTTCCGCTTGTGCAATTGCCGTCGTCGCCATGCATAATGAGAGCATTGTCACGCCAGGAGGCACGCCATGCGGTTCCAGTCCAGCCAGCTCGGCCAAGTCGATATCGACGAGAGCACCGTCATCACCTTCCCGCGCGGCATTCCCGCGCTGGAAAACTGCACCCGCTTCAAGCTGTTCCACAACGCCACCCAGGCCCAGCCGCAGGTGTTCTGGCTGCAATCGCTGGACGACGCCGGCGTCATCTTCAGCATCACCACTCCGGAAGCGCTGGACATCCGCTATGAGATAGAGCTGGACGACGCCGAAGTGGCCGAGCTGCAATTGCAGCGGCCGCAGGATGTGGCCATTCTGCTGATGCTGAGCAATCAGGCCGATGAACAGCACCCGGCGCTGTCCACGATGAAGGCGAACATCCGCAATCCTCTGGTGATCAATCTGCAAAGCCGCACCGGCCTGCAAAAAGTGGGGCTGCAGTGCGACATCCTGCTGCATAACCGCTGATGCCGGCCCCGGCCCGCTGCGCCTGGTGCGGCGACGATCCGCTCTACGTCGCCTATCACGACGAGGAATGGGGATGTCCCGAGCGCGACGACCGCAAGCTGTTCGAGATGCTGATTCTGGAAGGCGCGCAGGCCGGCCTGTCCTGGATCACCATCCTGCGCAAGCGCGACGGCTACCGCCGCGCTTTTCACGGCTTCGACCCGGTCAAGATGGCGGCGATGGACGACGGCGACGTTGAGCGCCTGATGCAGGACGCCGGCATCGTGCGCAACCGGCTGAAGATCCGGAGCGCCATCCGCAACGCCAAGGTGTTTCTGCAGATGCAGCGGCAACACGGCAGTTTCGCCGACTGGCTGTGGGCGCATGTGGACGGCCGGCCGATACTGCGCTGCCGCGACGACGAGCGGGTGCCCGCCAGCACCGAGCTGTCCGACCGCATCAGCAAGGCGCTGAAAAAAGCCGGCATGAACTTCGTCGGCAGCACGGTGATTTACGCCTATCTGCAGGCCTGCGGCGTGGTCAACGACCACATGTCAGCCTGCTTCCGCCACCCCGATCGCGGCTGAGCGCGCCGCCCAAAGAAAAAGCCCGGATTCCCGGGCTTTTTTTACGAGCGGGCCTGCGTTCAGGCAAAGCTCAGATGGCCGTCCCGCGCTTCCACCAGGATGGTGGATTTCGGCGGGTATTCGCCGGCCAGGATGGCCTTGGCCAACGGGTTTTCCAGTTCGGACTGGATCGCCCGCTTCAAGGGCCGCGCGCCGTAGACCGGATCGAAGCCGGCTTCGGACAGCAAGGCCAGCGCCTCCTCGCTGATCTGCAAGTCCAGATCCAGCTTGGCCAGCCGGCGCTCCAGGCTCTTGAGCTGGATGCGGGCGATGGACTTGATGTGCTGCTCGCCCAGGCCGTGGAACACCACCACCTCGTCGATGCGGTTGATGAACTCCGGCCGGAACTGGGTTTTTACCTCCGCCATCACCGCCAGCTTGATCACCTGGTAATCGTCGCTATCCATCGCCTGGATCTGCTGGCTGCCGATATTGGACGTCATCACCACCACGGTGTTCTTGAAATCCACGGTACGGCCCTGGCCGTCGGTCAGACGGCCGTCGTCCAGCACTTGCAGCAGGATGTTGAACACGTCCGGATGCGCTTTCTCCACCTCGTCCAGCAAGATCACGCTATACGGCTTGCGGCGCACCTGCTCGGTCAGATAGCCGCCCTCCTCGTAACCGACATAGCCCGGCGGCGCGCCGATCAAGCGGGACACCGAATGCTTCTCCATATACTCGGACATGTCGATGCGGATCAGGTGATCTTCGCTGTCGAACATAAAGCCGGCCAAGGTCTTGCACAGCTCGGTCTTGCCCACGCCGGTCGGCCCCAGGAACAGGAAGGAGCCGTAAGGCTTGTTGGGATCGGCCAGCCCGGAACGGGAGCGACGGATGGCGTCGGCCACCGCGCTGACCGCCTCGTCCTGCCCCACCACGCGCTGATGCAGCACCTCCTCCATGCGCAACAGCTTGTCGCGCTCGCCTTCCAGCATCTTGGACACCGGAATGCCGGTGGCGCGGCTGACCACTTCCGCGATCTCCTCCGCCCCCACCTGGGTGCGCAGCAAACGGTTGGGCCTGGCCTGCTCGCCGGCGCCGGCCGCCTCGGCGTCCTGCAGCCGCGCCTCCAGCTGTGGCAGCTTGCCGTACTGCAGTTCCGCCAGCTTCTGCCAATCGCCCTTGCGTTTCAGGTCCTCCATCTCCACCTTGAGGCGCTCGATTTCCTCCTTGATGCTCTGCGAGCCCTGTTGCGCGGCTTTTTCCGCCTTCCAGATCTCGTCCAGGTCCGCATAGGCGCGCGACAGTTCCGCGATCTCGTCCTCGATCAGCTTCAGCCGCTTTTGCGAGGCCTCGTCGCTTTCCTTGTTCACCGCCTCGCGCTCGATCTTCAGCTGGATCAGCCGGCGGTCCAGCCTGTCCATCTCTTCCGGCTTGGAATCCAGCTCCATCTTGATGCGGCTGGCGGCCTCGTCGATCAAATCGATGGCCTTGTCCGGCAAGAAGCGGTCGGTGATGTAGCGCTGCGACAGCTCGGCGGCGGCGACGATGGCCGGGTCTGTGATGTCCACGCCATGATGGATTTCATACTTTTCCTGCAAGCCGCGCAGGATGGCGATGGTGTCCTCCACCGAGGGCTCGCCGACCAGCACTTTCTGGAAGCGGCGTTCCAGCGCCGCGTCCTTCTCGATGTAACGGCGGTATTCGTCCAGCGTGGTGGCGCCGATGCAATGCAGCTCCCCGCGCGCCAGCGCCGGCTTCAACATATTGCCGGCGTCCATCGCGCCCTCCGCCTTGCCCGCGCCCACCAGGGTGTGGATCTCGTCGATGAAGATCAGGGTCTGGCCGTCGTCCTTGGCCAGATCGTTCAACACCGCTTTCAGCCGCTCTTCGAATTCGCCGCGAAACTTGGCGCCGGCGATCAGCGCCGCCAGATCCAACACCAGCAGGCGCTTGTTCTTCAGGCTTTCCGGCACTTCGCCGTTGACGATGCGCTGGGCCAGGCCCTCGACGATGGCGGTCTTGCCGACGCCGGGCTCGCCGATCAACACCGGGTTGTTCTTGGTGCGGCGCTGCAATACCTGGATGGCGCGGCGGATCTCGTCATCGCGGCCTATCACCGGGTCCAGTTTGCCCAGGCGCGCGCGCTCGGTCAGGTCCTGGGTGTACTTCTTCAAGGCTTCGCGCTGGCTCTCCGCGTCCTGGCTGGACACGCTTGCGCCGCCGCGCACCGCGTCGATCGCGGCCTGGATCGCCGCCGGCTGGCCGCCGTGCTCTTTCAGCAGCCGCGCGGCCTCGCCCTTGTCCTGGCTCAGCGCGGACAGGAACAGCTCGCTGGCGATGAATTCGTCGCCCAGCTTCATCGCCGCCTTGTCGCTCAGGTTCAGCAGATTGGCCAAATCCCGCGAGACAGTGATCTCGCCGCCATTGCCCTGCACCCGCGGCAGGCGCTGCAAAGCCTGGTTCAAGCCGGCTTTCAGGCCGGGCACGTTGACGCCGGCGCGCGCCAGCAGGCCGGCGATGCCGCCGTCGGCGTCGTCCAGCATGGCCAACAGCAGATGCTGCGGCTCGATGTAAGCATGGTCTTGAGACAAGGCCAGGCTCTGGGCATCCCCCAGCGCCTGCTGGAACTTGGTCGTCAGCTTGTCGAATCGCATGGAGTGGCTCCTTCGGAAGATTGATAAACACTATCTGGGCATGGCCAGTTGCTTTTCAAGCCTCGCAATCGTCGATCTTGAACCCGATTTTCCCTCAGACGCATTTTATTTATGGCTTTGGCAAAAAATTTAATCTATGCATTAAATCAAGAGCGGAACCGGACTGGCCCAACAAGAGCCGCCCACCCAAGTCCCGAGCCGCCTGACTTGCGTAATCGCTTATCTTCCTTAAAGGGGTATCACCATGAAGCCACTCCTGACCGCCGGCCTGCTATTGACCGCCTGTTCCCTGGCCCACGCCGACAATGATCTTTCCTTGCTGGCCTACGGCGCGTCCATACACAGCCAATGCAGCGGCAAGCGTTGTGATTTCAACGGAGAAAACCCCGGCCTCGGGCTGGAATGGGCGCCGCTGGGCAACGACGCGGACGGCCGCTGGATCGGCCGCGTCGGCTCTTATCGCGACTCCTTCCGCGAAACGGCCTGGTTCGTCGCCGGCGGCTGGCGCAAGGAATGGCAGTTGGGATCCAGCCCGCTCTACGCCGGCACCACCTTATTGGTCGGTTATCTGGACGGCTCCGGCGTCAAGCAGGTGGTCGCCTTCCCCATGCTCAGCATAGGCACTCGCAAACTGGCGCTGGAAGTGGGCTATGTGCCCAAGATGGACTACACCCCGCACAAGACGCGGGTTGCCGTCACCACCTTCAGCCTGCGCTGGACCTTTTAAGAACCTGTTCAAAGCCTGCCGTGCTTCGGCGATACGACGTTGAGAACACCTTCGAAATGCTCATAGACCCTATGTGCATTCCGCTTGCTCAGCCGTTTTCGCCTGGTATCGCCCTAGCTCGCAAGACTTTGAAATAGGCGCTAAGCCGCGCCGGCAAACTCAGCGCAGCGAACGCACCACCGAGCTGACCACGCCCCAGATCTCGACATCGGTCTCCGCCTGTAAATCGGCGTAGCCCGGCTGAGCGGCGCGCAAGCAGGCGCGATCAGGGCTCAGGTGCAGCCGGCGCACCAGGAATTCCTCGCCCGCCACCGCCACCACCACATCGTTGTGACGCGGCGGCAGCATGCGATCGACAATCAGCAAGTCGCCGTCGAAAATGCCGGCCCCGGCCATCGCGTCGCCGGCGACGCGCACGAAGAAACTGGTGTCCGGGTGCTGGATCAACAAATCGTTGAGGTTGAGCGAACGCTCGAGATAGTCGTCGGCCGGCGATGGGAAACCCGCCGCCACGCTGCCGTCGAACCAAGGAATCTGGGCGTCGTCGGCGCTGGCGCGCCGCGCGCCGCTCACCCGGCCGGGCGCCAGCCGCGCCAGCTCCGTCAAGGGCCGGTCGCGGGCGGCCAGCCGCAGGCGCTCCGGACGCGCGTCTTTCACGTCGCGCCGCTCAGCGGACGATGACGCGGGCCTCGCCCGCGGCCAGGCGGCCGATCTTGGCCGCATAGCCGAAACCGGCGCGCTGGAAACGCGCCAACACCTCGTCGGCCTGTTCCGGCGCCACCGCCGCCAGCAAACCGCCGCTGGTCTGCGGGTCGGCCAAGAGCCGCAGCTGCCACTCCGGCAGCCCCGCGCCAAAATCGACGTGCTCGCCGAAACTGGCCAGATTGCGCTCGATCGCGCCCGGACCGCAGCCTTGCTCCGCGAAAGCGCGCGCCTCCTCGATCACCGGCACCGCGGCCATATCGATGTGCGCCGCCAGCTTGGCGCCCTTGCACACCTCCAGCGCATGGCCCAACAGGCCGAAACCGGTGACGTCGGTCAGCGCGTGCACGCCGTCCATGGCCGCCAGTTCCGCTCCGACGGTATTCAATTTGGTGGTGGAAGCGATCAAGGCCTGATAGCCCTTATCGTCCAGCTCCCCTTTCTTCATCGCCTGCGCCAGCACGCCCACGCCCAGGCCCTTGCCCAGGATCAGCACATCGCCGTCGCGCGCCTCGCTATTGCGCTTGAGCTGGTCCGGATGCACCACGCCCAAGGCCACCAGACCGTAGATCGGCTCGGGGGAATCGATGGAATGGCCGCCGGCGAGCGGGATGCCCGCGGCGTGGCATACCGACTCTCCGCCGGCAAGAATGTCGCGGATGGTTTCCACCGGCAACACCTTCACCGGCATGCCGACAATGGCCAAGGCCATGATGGGCGTCGCGCCCATCGCGTAAATGTCGGACAGCGCGTTGGTGGCGGCGATGCGGCCAAAGTCACGGGCGTCGTCGACGATGGGCATGAAAAAATCAGTGGTCGCCACAATGGCTTGCGAGGCGTTCAACTGATACACCGCGGCGTCGTCGCTGGTTTCCGCCCCCACCAATAGATTGGGGAAAACCATTTTTTCCTTGGCCGTCGACAAAATGGACTCCAGCACCGCCGGGGCAATTTTGCAGCCGCAGCCGCCGCCGTGAGACAATTGCGTCAATTTGATTTCAGCCATTTGCGGACTCCGCCATATTTATGCTTTTCAAGGTCGCGAACGTATCACAGCTTGGGCAGTTTGACGAGATCATCGACGTCCGATCTCCGGCGGAATTTGCCGAAGATCATATCCCCGGCGCCATTAACTGCCCGGTTCTGGACAACGACGAGCGGATTCGCGTCGGCACGCTGTATAAACAGGTTTCCCCATTCGAAGCGCGCAAGGTCGGCGCCGCGCTGGCGGCCAAGAATATCGCCCGCCATATCGAAGAGCGCTTCGCCGATCGCCCCAAATCCTGGCGCCCGCTGATCTGCTGCTGGCGCGGCGGCCAGCGTTCCGGCTCCATGGCCCTGATCTTCGCCCAGATAGGCTGGCCCGCGCATCAGCTGGAGGGCGGCTACAAAGCCTATCGCCGCCAGGCGCTGCAATGGCTGGAGGAACTGCCCGGCCAGCTCAAGCTGCGCGTGATCTGCGGCCCCACCGGCTCCGGCAAAAGCCGCTTGCTGCAGGCGCTGGCGCGCGCCGGCCACCAGGTGCTGGATCTGGAGCAGCTGGCCAATCACCGCGGCTCGGTGCTGGGCCGCCTGCCGGACTTGCCCCAGCCGCCGCAAAAATGGTTCGACACCCTGCTGCTGCAACAGATCCGCGGCCTGGATTCCGACCGACCCGTCTTCATCGAATCGGAAAGCAAGAAGGTCGGCTTCGTCACCCTGCCCGACTCGCTGTACCGCCAGATGCACCAAGGCGACTGCCTGCTGATCGACGTGCCTTTGGCGGAGCGCGTGCGCTTTTTGCTGGAGGATTACGACTTCTACCTGCGAGACCCCGAAACCTTGATCCGCCAACTGGGCTTCTTGAAAGGGCTGCACTCGGGCGAACAGCTGGACGCCTGGAACCAGTTGATCCGGGCCGGGCGCTTCGACGCCCTGGTGGCGGAGCTGCTGGCCAAGCACTACGACCCGCTCTACTACCGCTCGCTGGGCAAGCATTACCCGCAGCTGGCCAAGACCTCGCCTTTGCGGCTGGACAGCCTGGCTCCGGAGCAACTGGACCTGGCCGCGGCGCGGATAGTCTGAACAGAGGCCGCGGCGCCGCTCATCAGCGGCGCAAAACTGCGGTATCATCAGAACATCCTAATTCACCCGCGGCGCCGCGCCGCGCCCCGACTCCGCGCGCATGACCCCACACGCTCAACTTGACTGGCACGACGGTCAACCGGTTTCCCTCGCCTTCGGCGACGTCTACTTCTCCCGCGCTTCCGGCCTGGACGAGACCCGCCATGTCTTCCTGCGACACAACCGCTTGGCCGAGCGCTTCGCCGAACTGCCCGCCGGCGGCCACTTCGCCATTGCCGAAACCGGCTTCGGCACCGGCCTGAACTTTTTATGCGCGTGGGAATGCTTTTTGCAATACGCGCCGGCCGATACGCGCCTGCACTTCATCAGCGCGGAGAAGTTTCCGCTGACCCCGCGCGATCTGGCCCGGGCGCTGGCGCTCTGGCCCCAGCTCGCCGGCCTGGCGCAGCAGCTGCTGGCCCAATACCAGTCCCTGCCTCCGGGCTGGCACCGCCTGCTGCTCAGCCAGGGGCGCGTCACGCTGACCTTGCTGATCGGCGATGTCCTGGAAGTGCTGCCGGAGGTGGACGCTCGCGTGGACGCCTGGTTCCTCGACGGCTTCGCCCCGTCCAAGAACCCGGACATGTGGCAAGCGGAGCTGTTCCAGACCATGGCGCGGCTCTCCGCGCCCGGCGCCACCTTCGCCACCTTCACCAGCGCCGGTTTCGTGCGTCGCGGCTTGAGCGAGGCCGGCTTCGCCGTCAGCAAGACCGCCGGCTTCGGCCATAAGCGGGAAATGAGCCACGGCCATCTGCAAACCCTGCCCGACGGCGAATGGTCGCCTCCGTGGTTCGCCCGCCCGGCGCGGCGCCACGGGGAACGCAGCGCCATCGTCATCGGCGGCGGCATCGCCGGCGCCGCCAGCGCCTACAGCCTGGCCTGCCGCGGCTGGCAGGTCACCGTGGTGGAACGCCTGCCCGAACTCGCGCGCGGCGCCTCCGGCAACCCGCAAGGCGTGCTGTACACCAAGCTGTCCCCGCACTTCACCCCGCTGACCCGCCTGATCCTGTCCGGCTACGGCTATAGCCTGCGCACGCTGAAAACCCAGCTGCCGGAGGACGACGCGCACTGGCGCGGCTGCGGCGTCTTGCAACTGGCCTACGACGCGGCCGAGGCGGAACGCCAGCAAGGGCTGGCCGCGGCCGGCTTCGGCGAAGACTTCCTGCGCCCGGTCGACGCGCGGGAAGCCAGCGAGCTGGCCGGCGTCGAGCTGCAGCACGGCGGCCTGTTCTTTCCGCAGGGCGGCTGGGTCAATCCGCCCGCCCTGGTGCGCAAGCTGGTGGAGCATCCCAATATCCAGGTCCGCACCAGCCGCACCATCGTGGAGCTGGACTACAACCCGCTGGACAAGAGCTGGGTCGCCATCGGCGATGAAGGCTCGGTGGCCATCGGTTCCGTGGTCATTCTGGCCGGCGCGGCGGAAACCGGTGCCTTCGACGCCACCCAGCACCTGCCCTTGAAAAAGATTCGCGGCCAGGTCACCGTGACGCGCGCCACCGAACACAGCGAGGCGCTGCGCACCGTGCTGTGCGGCGAAGGCTATATCTCCCCGGCCCGCTTCGGCGAACACTGCCTGGGCGCCACCTTCAAATTCAACACCGAAGATCTCGGCGTCAACCTGTTCGAGCATCAGGAAAACCTGCAGATGCTGGCGGGACTCGCGCCCAGCCTGTACCAGGCCCTGGGGGGCGAAAGCCTGCTGGACAAAGCCCTGGCCGGACGCGCCGCGCTGCGTTGCACCAGCCCGGACTATCTGCCCATCGTCGGACCGGTCGCCCACGCGCAAGGCCTGATCGACGCCTATCTGCCGCTGAGCAAGGACGCTTCCTTGAAGCTGACCGCCGCCGCGCCCTGGATAGACGGCCTCTACGTCAACACCGCCCATGGTTCGCGCGGCATGATCACCGCGCCGCTGTCGGGCGAAATACTCGCCGCCCTGCTGGAGGACGAACCGGCCCCGGTGGCCCGCAGCCTGATGCAGGCCACCCACCCCAGCCGTTTCCTGATGCGCGATCTGATGCGCAACAAAGTGCCGCGGCAAAGCTGACCCGGCGGCAGCCGGGCGCGAAAAAGCCCCCGCCGCGCCAAGGCGACGGGGGCCGGAAAAACCCGGTCATCTCAAGCGGCGGACTTGGCCGCCGTCTCCACCGCCGCGCGAATGTCCTCCGGGATGGCGACCGACTTGCCCGCCTGATAATCCACCCACACCAGCGTCACCTCGCCGCTGGCGTACACCACGCCGGGATCGTCGCGCCGATAAAAATGATGGCGCAGCTTCAAGCTGCTGCGTCCCAGTTTTTCCAGTTCGATGCTAATGTCTAGCGTGGCCGGATAGGTGATCTCCTTGCGGAACACGCAGGCGGTGCCCGCCAGCACCGGACCGCAGCCTGAGGGGTCGATGCCGTGCCCCAGGCTTTCCAGCCAATCCAGGCGGATCTGCTCCAGATAACGGAAATAGTACGTATTGTTCAGATGCCCGACGGCGTCCATATCGCCCCAACGCATCACGATGCTGCGGGTATCGATAACCGGGTAATGCTTGTCCACGCTGTTCCCCTTGAAAGACGAGCCGGCGCGGCGTCCATAGGCGCGCCGTTCACGGCCGGCGCGCCATGATTGTTTGCACTGCGTCATGATAGCGGCCAATCCCGTCCGGGTCACATAGCGTCACATAAAACACAACAAATCCAAATATCCGGCCTCGAAACAAATCGGCATACTGGTTTCCGTCAGCAGCCAGGGCTCGCAAGAGTCCTGATCTGGCATGATCAGCGCGCGGGTTCTGTTGGAAATTACCTACCCCTTCTGGCCGGCGCGTTGGTCTCCTGAGCGAAGGTGCAAATTGGGGCCCCATCTGGGGCTCTTTTTTTATGCTTCGCCCTCCCTCAGCCAGACCTGCGCGCCAATTCATTGCGCAAATGTTAAGCCCGCCCCGATTTCATCACAGCCCGTCACACAAGCCCCCAATAATCACTCTATTTGGCCCGTGCCGGCAGGCGCATACTGCGTCCATCGAATCGGCTCTCCCCCGAGGGCGGTTCGATACGATCGAAGCGCTGCCGGCTGTGGATACACGCCCACCGGCAACCGCGACGATCACCTGAGCGAAGGTGCAATTCAGAGCCCCCTGATCGGGGCTCTTTTTTTATGCTCCCTTCCCGGCGGCGCGAGCCAAGCCGGCATGCTTTCGTGTTATGCTCTGAGGGCTGGGCAAAAAAAGAGGCCGCACGGAGGCGGCCCAAACGGGGATCTCAATTCACCAAGTGTCCAAGCCCAAGCTTGGCGCACCAGAACGAAGTACAGACGGACGACGTCTACGTACACATGAACATCAAGACTCGGCAAGCGGCGTACAAGCATGAGCAGCCAACCGGGTTTTCATGCAAGCCCTGAAGCTGCATGGCTCGTATACTAGCGATTAAGCGACCGGGCAAATATAAGATTATTCTTAAAATTTTCGCGCTTTATTCCAACGCCCCTCGATAAGACTCGCCGCCTTTCTTGACAAGCGCGGCGAACGCTTTTTAAATCGCACATTTCCCGCCCTTGGGCGCATCCCTCATCTACCATCACAGGAAATCTCCATGACCATTCGAGTCAACGGCATCGAAATCACCGAAGACACGGTGCAAGCGGAACAAGCCCACTACGCTGACGCGCCGAACCCGCGCGACGCCGCCGTTCAGGAGTTGGTCCTGCGCGAACTGCTGTTGCAGAAAGCTAAGTCCCTCGGCATCGACACCGCCGACCAAGGCGCCGCCATCGGCGCCTTGCTGGAACAGGAACTGCACGTTGACGCCGTGGACGAGGCCGCATGCCTGGCCTTCTACAATCAATACCCCGAGCGCTTCAGCAGCGGCGAGTCCGCCGTGGCCAGCCACATTCTGTTCCCGCTGGGCGAAGGCCTGGCCGGCAGCCTGGCCAAAGCCAAGGCGGAAGGCGTGCTGGAAGAAATCAAGGCCAATCCGGCCCGCTTCGCCGACCTGGCCCGCGAACACTCCACCTGCCCGTCCGGCCAGCAAGGCGGCAGCCTGGGCCAGTTCGGCCGCGGCCAGATGGTGCCGGAATTCGAACAAGCGGTATTCAACACCGCCGCCGGCCAGCTCGCGCCGGATCTGGTGCAGACCCAGTTCGGCTACCACATCATCCAGGTTCAAGAGCGCCACGAGGGCGGCAAGGTGAGCTTTGAGGAAATCAAGGACCGCCTGCAGCAATACCTGAACGACATGGCCGGCAACAAGGCGATGCAGGCCTATCTGGGCCAGCTAGTCACCGCCGCTCAGATCGAAGGCTATGCGATGCCGGCGCTGTAAGCCACGGCTCGAACCCGTACAAAACCGAGGCGCAATCGCGCCCCGGTTTTTTTACGTCCATCAGTTGCGGCCGCGCAGCGAGGCCCCCACCGGCCGCGAGAACGGGAAGCCGTCCTTGCGGTCCCAGTTGATCGACCAGCTCATGACGCCGCGAAACGACGGGTAGGCCTGACTCGGCTTGACGCTGCCGCAATTTTTCAAGGCCATCAGGCAATCCAGCGACTTGATCACGGTATCCGCGCTGACAAAGCCGGAATTGGCGGAACTGCGGCCGGAAGGCACGCCGAAAGCCACCTGATCCGGCCGCAAACCCTTGAAGCTGCCCGAAGCGCCGTAAGCCAGCGGGAAGCCCTCGATCAACATCTTGCTGCCGCCCACCAACATGTCCACGCTGCCCTCAGCCAATGCGGCGTTGGAATAAGGCGTGTTCAGCCCGCCGTTGTTGTAGTACTGGACATGGATCACGCTCAAATCGTCGCGCAACGCGTCGATGATGGGCAGATAAGCGCCCCAGATGCTGCCGTAGGCGACATAGCCGCCCTGGACATAGGGGTGCTCCGGCGCCATGGACAGGTAGAAACCCGCCCCCACCTTGGCCTTCAACTGCTTCACCGCGCCAATCAGATTGCCGATGATGGGCGCGCCTTGCGACACCCCGCTTTCCAGATCCAGATCGATGCCGTCGAAACCGAATTTGACGATGATGGCGTAGAGGCTATTGACGAAATTCTGGGCTTGCGCCGGAGTGTTCAGCGTGACCGAGCCATTCTGCCCGCCCAGCGACAGCACCACCTTCTTGCCCTTGGCCTGCTTGGCGCGAACATCCTGGATGAACTGAGCTTCGGAGCCTGCCTTGGGATCCAGCGCGAAGCTGAGCTTGCCGTTGCCCGCGTCGTCGGCGAAGGCCACCGCGATCACGTCCCAATCGTCGCTGACCTGGCTCAGCGGATAAGCGTCGCCGCTGGGGTTGGCGAAATTGTGCCAATAGCCCACCAAAGCATGTTTGGCGAACGGCGCGGATGGCCCAGGAGCGGGAGACGGCGTCGGCTCCGGCGTTGGCTCCGGCGCCCCCGCGCAACTGCCTCCCGCCAGCCACAGAGTCGGCGACGCCGGAGGATTCCAGTTGGCGCCGACATGGGCGGTATGCTCCACCCGCGCGGTGTAGTTGGCCGCGGCATACGCGACCGTGTCGCCGGTCCGATAGCTGGCGCCCTCCTGCCATGCCGGGCAGATCGCCCACGCCTGCCCCGCCGCCAGCGCGCACGCGGACGCCCGCATCACGGTTATCCAGTTCAACGACATGCGTCTTCCTCCTTGGATTGCAGCGTCCGCGTCGGCGCGCGCAGGAGACGGGAGCCAAACGGGACGTCAGCCCAGACCTTGCTGGTATTTAATTGGTATTACATTAAACCATTCATGTCAAAGGCATTTTTTGATAAACCTCTCCGACAGGTCAATTTTCTACAATACGCCCCGCCCTCGCCCGGCTACTTTGTCCGCATCGCCCACCCTTCAGGACACATCATGAATCAGACTCTCGCCATGGCCGGCTTCGCGCTGGCCGCCTCCATCACGCCCGGCCCGGTCAATATCGTCGCGCTCAGTTGCGGCGCTCAGCATGGCGCGCGCGCCGGCATGCGCCATGTCGGCGGCGCCACCGTCGGCTTCACCCTGCTTCTGTTGCTGACCGGCCTGGGCCTGGAACAGACCCTGCGGCAATGGCCGGCGCTGACGCAGGCGCTGCAATGGGCCGGCGTGGCGTTCTTGCTCTATATGGCGTATCAATTGGCTCGCAGCGACGGCACGCTGGACTGGGACAAAAGCGGCGTCCAACCCGGCTGGTGGCGGGGCGCGGCGATTCAATGGCTGAACCCCAAGGCCTGGGTCGCGGCGCTGGCGGGCTGCGCCGCGTTCACCTCGGGCCAAGACGCAATGGCCTTATGGCGCTTCGCCGCGCTTTACTTTCTGATTTGCTACGCCTCGGTAGCTTGCTGGGTTCTGGCCGGCGCCTGGCTCGGACAGAAACTGGCCTCGGCTGGGCGGCTGCGCCGCTTCAACCAAGCGATGGCGGTCTTGCTGGGACTAAGCGCGCTGGGCTTGTTGACCTGAGCCCGCGCGGTACTGTCCCGGCGTGGCGGCCACGTACTGCTTGAAGATTTTATGCAGATGAGCTTGATCGGAGAAGCCGACGGCCTGCGCCACCTCCGCCAAGGGCAGGCCGCCGCGCATCAGCCGCCGCGCCAGCTGCACCCGCTGATTCAGCAGAAAGCCATGAGGCGTGACGCCATAACGCCGCTTGAACGCGCGGATCAGATAGGAGGCCGACAAGTCCGCCGCCGCGCAGATCTCCTCCAAGCGCAAGGCTTGATCGCAATGCGCGGCGATATATTCCGCCGCGCGCGCCAAACGCTGATTCGATTCCGCCGCCGGCTCGACGGCCAAGCCCAATACCCGGTGCGCGCCGTCGAAGAAGGCGGTGGCCGCCGCGTCTTTCTCCAAGAGCTCCCGCCCCTCCGCGCACAGCACATCGAACAAGGCGTTGAAGCCGGAGAACAGCCGCGGGTCCCGGCTCGCCGCCTCGCCAAAGGGACGAAAGCCGCCGGCCTGGCCCTGACCCAGCCTTTGCTGCAAGCCGCCCAGCCAGCCCACATCCACATACAGCATGCGATAGGACCAGGCCTGCCCCGCCACCGGATTGCAGGCATGGATGTCGCCCGGATTCATCAACACCAAGGCGCCCCGCTCGCTGCGGCGCACCTTGCCGTTGAAGTAGTCGCAGGCGCCGGCGGTGATGACGCCCAGGGAAAACGTCTCATGCGCGTGCCTGGCGTAACAGACGCGGCGTCCGTCCGCCACTGAGCGCGCCTCGAACTGCGGCAAGGCCGCGTCGCGCCAGAAGCGATGATCGACGCTTGGCCGCGCGGGCGCGGCGGATTGCGTCGGCATGGGCTACTCTCCCTTCATCCGGTAAAACAGCATGCCCAGCCATTCCCTCAACGCGGCGTGGCACTCCTGCATCGCTCGGCCGCTAGGCAGATACCAGGCGACGCCGCCGCCGTCGTAGCGGATAAAGGCGGTTGGCGCGGCGGTGACTTCCAAACCCTGACGCTGGAAAAACGGCAAGGCTCGGCGCAAATGCCAGCCCTGGCTGACCAGCGCAATCCGCTTGATCCCGGCCGCGCGCAGCAATTCGGCGGAGTAGCGGGCGTTTTCCAGCGTGGTGTTGGAACGCGTCTCCACCCAACGGGGGACGATGCCGTATTCCTCGCGCAGGACCCGAGCCATCACCGCGCCTTCGGCTTCCCCGCCCATCGGCGCGCCGCCGGTCAGCAGTATCGGCTTGCCGCTTTGATGCGCCAGCCGCGCGGCGTAACGCAGCCGCGCCAGCGAGTCCGCGCCCGGTTCCATGCCGCCGTATTCCGGCGCGGGCTTCTTGCCGCCGGACAAGACCACGATGGCCTCCGCCCGGCTCAACGGCTCCGCGCCTATCACCGGATAGCGTTCCAGGCCCCGGTTCAGCCACATCGCCATCATCGGCGTGCTCAAGGCGTACAGGCCCGCCATGCCCAAGGTCAGCAGGCCGGCGCCCAGGCGCCGCCAGCGGCGGCGCAGCCCCAGTCCCAGCAAGATCAGCAACAACATGTTCAGCGGCGGCAGCAAGAAGGCGCCCAACACCAAATGGACCAGCGCCTGCGTGGAAATCGTGGAGATCATGGGGATGACGATGCGTGGATTGAGCGCCAGTTAAGCACGCGTCGCGCGGCAAATCAATGCCGCGGGAACCAAATGGCCGCGTAGGCGCGGCGGTAGCCGTTGGCCGGATCGTAGCCGATGCTCAGATAACTGTCGCGTATCGTCTGTTTGACCAAGAGATGCGGCTGGGTGACGTACAGGCTGGGCGGCTGGCGGGCAAAGGCGCGGTTCAGCTCATCGGCCATCTGCCAGCCATGCAAGTGCAAAGGCTCGGCGATGGTCGCCTCCTGCATCAGGCCCGCCCGAATCCGCCTCATCGCGCTCAGCGAGCCGTCGCCCAGCGAAATATTGACGACGGAGGCGTTCAGCTTGCCCAGCGGATAACCGATGGAGTCGTAATACAGATCGTTGATACCTATGCTGTGGGTCCAGGCCTTGCCGTGGCGCCGATACAGTTCCGCCACCCGCGCCGGCAACAGCTGCTGGACCTGAGCCAGCGAGATGTCTTCCACCGCCAGCACCTTGCAGCGCCGGCACGTCTGCAGCTGCCGCACCGCCTGCCGGGTTTTGGCGGTGGCGATGGCGAAACGGCTGTCGGTGAACAGCACCACGCCGACCGGGCCGCGGCTGCTGGCCGCGATGTAATCGGCGGCGGCTTGCGCCGCGGCCAAGGGGCTGGTGGAGATATTCGTGAACAGCAGTCCGGGCACCGGGCCGGGCTTGTCTCCGGCATGCCAGCCGAGCACGGGCACGCCCAGCGCGTGCAGGCCTTGAATCTGCGGCTGGAATTCCTGGGCGTCGAAACCGCCCAAAGCCACGGCGGCCGGCCGCTCCCGCTGCGCGCGCTCCAGAAACTGGAGCAAGGAATTCCGCTGCCCCTGCCCATCCAGCAGCGTCACGCGCCAGCCCAGCAAACGCCCCGCCTCGGCCAGGCCCCGGTAAACCCCGACCACGCCGCCGTTGCGCAAGTCCGACGCCAAAAACCAGACGCTGCGGCCAGGCTGCGCCGCGGGTCCGCTGACGGGGCCGTCCCACTCGGTCCACTCTCGCGCCGGATTATCCCGGGCTGGCGGCGCGCCGGCGCCCTTGGCCGCCGGATCGGCGGCGACCGGCTCCACGCTCAGCAGGCACAGAAGCAGTATGAGAAGGCGCAACATGGACCCACTATAGACCACGGCCGGGTCAAAGCGGCGCACCGTCTCCCGCCAGCAACTGGCCGGCCACTTCCGCCGCCACCGCAAACAGCAGCGGCGACAGACGCTGCGCCTGCAAACCCGTTGCGCCGTGCCGGCTGATCGCCAAGCCGCTCCACGGCATGCGCTCGCCGATCAAGCAAGCGGTGAGCCTGCCTCCGCCTCGCTCCGCCGCGGCCTCAATCTCCGGCAGGCGCCGACGCAGAGCCCGGCACACCTCGGCCTCGGCCACAAAGGCCAGCGCCACCCCGGCCGCCACGCGGCGGATGCGCAGGCAGAATGCGCCGATTCCCGGCGCCGTCAGCCACAGCAGCAGGTCCAGTTCGTCCTGTTCCGGCTCGGACTCGCGCTCCAGCGCGTCCTCTACGCTCAAGGTCAGCGCCGGACCGCCCCACAGCCAAAACGGCAGAGTCAGCGGCAAGGGCGGCTCGCCGGCGGCCTGCCTGAGGCCGGCCAGAGCCAGCTCCGGCAACTGCTGCAACAAGGCGCCCGGCAGATGGCTGCCGCCCGCCTGCTGGAACTGGGTCGCGGCCTGGGTCAAGCGTCCCAGCAAAGCCTGCCGCCAGGACTGCGCCAATTCGGCGGCGGCCGGCTGAGGTCTCGCCAACTTCGGCATCGCGGCCTGCTCCAGCTGCCAGGCCCGCGCCGGCGCTTCGCCACCGCTGTCGCCATCCGGCTTTTCCATCGACAGCGACAGTTCCAGCCGCGGCTGCGTGGCCAGCACCAGTACTTTCAACACCGTTCCCGGCGTCAGCTCCGCCAGACCTTGCGGCCATGTCGGCAGGGCCAGCTGGACGCCGTCGCCGCTCAACAGCGGACGGCCGTCCGCGGTACGGCTCAGCACCGCTTCCCACTGCCGGCCCGGCGTCAGTTCCGCGCCCGGCTGCGCGCCGTTCGAGATCGGCGCGCTCGGCGTAACCGGGGTCGCCGCCGTGATCGCTCTGATTGAAATCGCCTTGCCCCTTCACAAAAGCCCGCTCGCATGACGCAAAAAAAGCCAGCCGCGTACGCAGCTGGCTCCAGATTCGCGCCGGATCGACGCTGAATCGCGATTACTGCAGCAGGGACATCGCCAGGCTGCTCATGCTGCCGCTTTGCTTCAGCATGGAAGTGCCGGCTTGCATCAGCATTTGCTTGGAAGTCATGCTGGCGCTTTCGTTGGCGTAGTCGGTGTCCATGATGCGGCCTTTGGCGGCCAGGGTGTTGTTGTTCACGTTGGCCAGGTTGTTGTTCACGTGGTCCAGACGGTTGGCGTTGGCGCCCAGGGAGGAGCGAACCGAACCTACCGAATCCAGAGCGGCCTGGATGGTGTTGATGGTGTCGGTTTTGCCGATTTCGTCGCCCTTGGCGGCTTTGTCCAGCGCGGCTTGGCCGTCTTGCTGAGCCTTCAGCGCGGTTTCGTAAGCGGTTTTCTTGGCCGGATCGGTCGGAGCGGCGTCGTAGTCGGCTTTTGCGGTATTCGTCGCGGTCACCAGGGCCGGCATCGCATCGGTAGCGGTCTTAACGGCGGTGGCGTAAGCGGTGCCAGCGGCATCATCCTTGAAGAAGGTCTTGGAAACACTGCCCAGCGCGTCGTTCAGCGCGGTCATGCCATCCTTCATGTTCACCGTCATGGATTCGTCGGCCGACGCGCCGATCTGGAACTTCATCTCATCGGTCAGCTTGCCGCCTTGCAGCAGTTTCTCGCCGCCGAAGGAGGTGTTCTTCATGATGTTGGTCAGTTCCTTGCCCAGTTCGGCGAATTCGGACTGCATCGCGCTCTTGTCGGCTTTGGTGGAGGTGGCGTTGGCGCCTTCGGTGGACAGGTCCTTCATGCGCTGCAGGATGTTGGACACTTCGTTCAGCGCGCCTTCGGCGGTTTGCAGCATGGAGATGCCGTTCTGCGCGTTTTTCATCGCCACTTGCATGCCGCGGCTTTGCGCGTCCAGACGAGTCGCGATCTGCAGGCCGGCGGCGTCGTCCATTGCGGAGTTGATGCGGAAGCCGGTGCCCAGACGGGTCATCGAGGTGGACAGCGCGGTTTGGGTGCCGGTCAGGTTGGACTTGGTGTTCAGTGCGGCGATATTGGTGTGCAGGCTCAGCATAGCTTTTGCTCCAGAAGTCAGGTTGGTTGGTCCGGCATTGCTGCCGTCACCATCACAAGGCGGCCGTCTACTGACAAACTTAAGCCCGCCCAAAACGTGAAAAATCACATCGCCGCCTTGCCTCGCCTCCTCGCCCCTGAGCATGCCGCGCCCTCAAGCCAGTAGCCGCCGGCCTCGCAACTTGCTATCGTCGGTCCGTTCGCCGTTTCAAAGCGCCGCAGGAGCCCGCATGGCACTATCCTTTTCCGAACTGATCGGCCAGTACTGGTCCACCCCCAAGTGGGAAGTCAATCTGCTGATCACGCTGAACCTATTGGGCGGCCTGTTGCTGGGTTGTCTGGTGGGTTACGAGCGCTGGTTCAACGGCCGCGCCGCCGGCATGCGCACCTACGGCCTGGTGTCCATGGCCTCCGCCGCGGCCATCAGCATCGTCGGTTACTCCGGCTACTGGTACGGCGGCCTCTATCCCGACATGACCCACGGCGACATGACCCGTGTGGCCCAGGGCGTGCTGACCGGCGTCGGCTTCCTCGGCGCCGGCATGATCATGAAGGAAGGGCTGAGCATCAGCGGCCTGACCTCGGCCGCCTCGATCTGGATGTCCTCGGTGATCGGCATCCTGGTCGGCGTAGGCTTCTACGCCGCGGCCATCGCCATCACCTTGCTGTGCGTGCTGTGCATGCTCTCCATCAATCAGATGGAGAACCGCTTGCCGCGCCGCTTCAGCCTGTTCATCGTCATCCGCTTCAAGCCGGAATACCAATGGACGGTGCAGACGCTCAGCGCCGGCCTGCTCCGCTTCGGCGTGCGCCTGCACGAGGACAGCATCGCGCTGAACGCCGGCCCGGACGCCACTGAGTGGAGCTTTCTGGTCTCCGCGCAAAACCGGCGCGACCTGATCAATGTCGTGGATCTGTCGCGCGAAATCATGCAGATCGACCATATCGAAACCCTCAGCATCCAGCCCGCGCGCAATTAAGGCCTATCGCCCGGCCGGCCCGCCGGCTAGGTGTTTCCACGCCATCAAGTTTCCCTCCGGATTGACGATATCAGTTCACCTACACTTCCTGTTCCGGAGTCTGCAATGCGAGTCGCGTCCATGGCGCTGTCGATGAGCAGCCAATACAGTTTCAGCCAAAGCCTCAGCGTTCAACAACAAAGCCGCACCTGGGTGCAGCTGCCCCCGTCCTCCCCTCCGGCCAAACCTTCCTCCGACGTCAGCCTAAGCCCCGACGGCGTCAACGCCAGCGCCAAGGACAAGGCCTTCGCCGATGGCATGACGCCGATGCTGGGGCTGATCAAGGACATTCTGGAAAAGGTGCTGGGCGTCAAGTTCAAGGTTGTTGACGGCACTTTGCAAAGAGACGACGGCCAAGATGAGCCATCCGCCGACTCGCGCCCCGCGCGATCCGGCCAGTCCTCTGCCCCGCAGTCGCAGCAAGCGCGCGCCGGCGGCGAGTTCAAACAGACCGTCGACTACCAGGAAAGCGAAAGCCTGGCGTTTTCAGCCAAGGGCTCGATCAAGACACAGGACGGACGCGAGTTCAATTTCGCGCTGGACGTGCAAATGAGCCGCAGCTTCGAATACCACAGCAGCAGCACGATACAGTTTGGCAACGGCAAGGCCACCGACCCGCTGATGCTCAGCCTGGGCAACGACGCCGGCAGCTTCAGCGGCGCCAGCGTCAGCTTCGATCTGCAGAGCAAGGGCCAGCAAAGCCAGCTGCCCTTCATCAACAACGGCGGCTGGCTGGCCCTGGACCGCAACGGCGACGGCAAGATCAACGACGGCAAGGAATTGTTCGGCACTCAATCGGGCAACGGCTTCGCCGATCTGGCCAAGCTGGATGGCAACGGCGACGGCGTGCTGGACGACGGCGACGCCGCGTTCGCGCAATTGAAGCTCTGGTCCGGCCGCGACGGCGACAAAGACCAGTTGATGGGCTTGAAGGAATTGGGCATCGGCGCCATCCTGCTGCCCAGCGTGGACAGCCCGTTCAGCATCAAGAACGCCGACAACCAGTCCCAGGCCGATATTCGTCGCTCCGGCGTCTACCTGACCGAAGACGGCCGCGCCGGCCGCATCAGCCAGGTGGACGTCTACGGCTGAACCCGGCCCGCGCCAACGACAAAGGCCGCTTACGCGGCCTTTGTCTTGTCCGGCGCACGCCGGATTAGGAGATATAGTTGAACAGCGAAAGCTGAGTCACCTTGTTATAGGTCAGCTGGCTGTACTTCAACGAAGTCTGCGCCAAGGTGAAGTCCGATATCGCCTGCGGCATATCCAGATCCTGCAAATCGCCGATGCTGCTGGCGTATTGCAGTTTCAGGCTGCCCCCGACATTCTGCATATTGTCGTTCTGCTGGCCGCGCGCGCCGATGGACGCCAAAGACAGCGACATCTGCTGCTGAGCCGCATCGATGGCGTTGATCGCGCTGTTCAGCTGGGTGCCGAAGTTGGCGGGCTTGGGATTCTGGCCCAGCAGAGTGTTCAGCTGGATCAGGCCGTCGAAGGCCGCGGTGGCGCTGCCGCCGGGCGTGCCGAACACCGTGCTGCCCGGATCGGAAATCGTCATCTGCTGCGAAGCGCTGATCTGCACGCTGCGCTGGCCGGTATCGCCCAGATACGAAGCTGGCGGCACCGCCGACAAGCTGACCGCGAAGGGCAGCGTATCGGTCTTGTTGCCGCTGAACAGATAATTGCCGCGGCCGTCGGTGGAGTTGGCGTAAGTCGTCAACTCGGTGATGCCTTCCTGCAGCTGCTTCTGGATCGCCTGCAGCTCGGTTGGGCTCAACGCGCCGCTGCCGGCGGAAATCGCCAGGCTCTTCATGCTGGCCATCAGGTCCGACGAACTCTTGATCGCGGTTTCCGACAGCGACAGCCAGGAACTGACCGCCTGGGTGTTGTTGATGTACTGGCTGTTCTGTCCCTGCGACTGGCTGATCAGCAGGATGCGCGCCGCGGCTACCGGATCGTCCGCCGGCGTCACCACCCTTTGCTGATTGTCGATCTGCATGGTGAGCTTGTAGATGTTGGCCTGCAGGCTCTGCATATTGTTCAGGCCTGACTGATAAATATTGTTGGAGCTGATACGCATCGGTCTCTCCTTAGCCCATCAGGTTCAGAATGCTGGAGAAGGTGGTTTGCGCCACCTGTATCACCTTGCTGCACGCCTGATAGGACTGTTGGTACTTGATCAGATTGGCCGCCTCCTGATCCAGGCTCACCCCGGTGACATTGGACAGGCTTTCCGTGGTCTGCTTCAAAGTAGTCTGCATGGCCGCGGACTGCAATTGCGCAGTATTGGTCTGGTTGCCCACCGAGGCCACCAACGTCGAATAATACGAACCGTAGGACTGATTGCCCATCAGCTTGAGGTTCTGCTGCGCCAGCAGCTCGCGCAAATTGGTGTTGTCGCCCGGCGGCGGCTTGGTCCCTGCCGGCGCCGGCCCCACGGTAAAGGTCTGGCCGTTGATCGGCGCGCCGGACAGCTGAAAGCTGACGCCCACGTCCACCGGCGGCACCGCCGTGGTCTGCAGTTTGAAACTATTGCTGGCGCCGCCGCCCACCGGCACCACATTGTAAGGTCCGCCGCCGTTGGGGCCGGCGATGGTGGCCGTCATCGTCGCCGGGCTGCCCGCTGCGGTGATGGTCATCCCGGTCATGCCGATGGACGGATGCGTGCCGGTGCCGGGAAAGACCGGCGGCACGCTGTTGATGCTGCCCGCGTAACCGCCCGGCAAGGTGGCCCACACGCCGCTCATGGTGACGCCGTTGCCGCCGGCGCCGCCGGTGGACACCATATTGGACGCGGTGGCCAGTTTATTGGGATCGCCCATCAGCACTTGCAGATTGCTGGCCGCATTCTGCGGATTGGAGGCGTAGCTGCTCAGATCGTTGAAGATGGGCAGGCCGGCGGCGCCGGTATTGTCCACGCCCAGCTGGTTCTGATAATTGATCGAAGCGGAAAAGTTGATCGCCATCGTGCCCAGCTGTTGCCGGGCCTGCAACAAAGGGCCGTCGCGGAAGTTCAGCAAACCGCCCAGTTGGCCGCCGGACATCAGATTGTTCGGAATCGCCGTCACCGTGCCGTTGGGATTGTTGAACACCAATTGCAAGGTGGTGGGATCGCTGGGCAGCGGCTGGGTGGCCAGGGTATTGGTCTGACCGCCGGTCACCAGGGTCTGGCCGTTGCCGACGTATACCGAGTAAGTGCCGTCCGCCTGCGGCACGGCCTTGGCGCTGACCAGCTTGTTCAATTCCAGCATGGCCTGATCGCGCTGGTCCATCAGCGTGTTGGGCTGCGCACTCAGCTGATTGCCGCCGGTCAAGGCGGCGATTTCGGTGTTGAGGCTGGCGATCTGCGAGGCCAGCGAGTTGATGCTGTCCACCGTGCTCTTGATCTGGCCGTTGGCGCCGGACTGCAGTTGCTGCAGTTGACCGTCGACGGTAGCGAACTTGGTGCTCAGCGCCTGGGCCATATTGAGCACGGTCTGCCGGCTGGGAATGGCGTCCGGCTGCTGAGACAGCGTCTGCATCGCGCCGAAGAAGTCCTGCAAGGCGGGCAGAATGGACACGTCGGTCGACGCCATCAGATTATTGATCTGATTCAGCTGCTTGACCTGGGTGCTGTAATAGCTGCTGTTGGTCTGCGCGGTCTGCACCTGGCCGGACAGGAATTTGTCATAGGTGCGCAGCACATTGGTGACGTCCACGCCCTGCCCCAGGAAGCCGAAGCCCTGATATTGCGGCGTGCGGCCGGCCTGGGTGATGTATTGAACGTTGTACCCCGGCGTGGAGACATTGGCGATGTTGTTGCCGGTTACCGACAAAGCCGTTTGAGCCGCATTCAGTCCGCTCACGCCGATCGAGAAAATATTGGAGCTCATGATTTACCTCTCTTTGCCTTATCGGCCCGGCGCGCCAAAACTTGACCCTGAAGTGCAAGCTCGGCCGCCGCTGCCTTGTCCTTAACTGCGCGTGGTTTGCTGCGCCAAAGTCGCCGCCACGTCCACCAGCTTGCGCGCGTAGCGCGGATCGGTGGCGTAGCCGCCGGATTGCAGCGCATGCGCGAAGCCGTACATATTCTGCCCCTGATTCAGCGCGCTCTTGTAGCGCGGCGAATCCTTCAACAAACGGGCGTAGTCGCTGAAGGCCTCGGAATAAGAACCGTAGGCGCGGAATTTCTCCACCCGCTTCTGCGCGACGCCGCCCTCGTATTCGGTGGTCATCACGCTGACCGTGCGTCCCTGCCAATCGCCGCTGGCCTTGATGCCGAACAGATTATGGCTGTTGCTGCCGTCCGGATGGCGGATCGCCCGCTTGCCCCAGCCGCTTTCCAGCGCCGCGTGCGCGACCACGGCTTCCGGCGCCACGCCCAGCTGGGCCGCGGCCGTGCGGGCATGCGGCAGCATTTCGGCGGCGAAGTCGCGGCTGCCGCCCTTGCCGGCCGCCTCGGCCTTGGTCTGAGCCACCGGAGCCGTCAAGCTCAACACCGCGCCGGCGGTCTGCTGCGCTTCCTGGTAGGCCTGCAGGGCCTTGGCGCCGCCGGCCGGACGCGCGGCCAATTGCGGACCGGGAGCGGCGTAAATCGTGCGCGCGCTCTTGTCGTCCGGATCGAAGTTCGACTGCTTGGCGATCTGGCGATACAGCATATCGCCCAGCCCCAGGCCGCCGTTGGAGCTCAAAGCCTGGGTCAGTTGCTGATCGTACAGGCCTTGGTAGGTGCTCAAATCGTTGGACTCGCCTTCCGGGTCGAACTTGGTCTCGCGCATGCTCTTGAGCAAGGTGCTCATCAACAAGGCCTCGAACTGCGACGCAGCCTGTCTCGCCGCGCCCTTGGGGTCCTTGATCGCTTGCGCCCGCAGCTCGTTCAGCTGGTTCGGATCCACGGCCAGCTGCCGGTTTAGCAAATCGTTGGCGCTCACGGCGCCGGCATTGATGGACTGAATCGTCATTTCTCGCTCCTGGAATCCAGCTAATAGCAAGATTCGGGCCAGGAATAAAAAGACGGCCGCGCGGCCGTCTTTTTGTTCGCCGTCCTGGCGGCGCTCAGATAATCTGCAGATCCGCTTTCAACGCGCCGGCGGATTTCATCGCCTGCAAGATGGAAATCAGATCCTGAGCGTTGGCGCCCAGCGCGTTCAACGCCGCCACCACCCGGGACAGATTGGCGCCGTTGGGCAGGCTGATCAGCTTGCTGCCCGGGGTGTTGATGCTGATGTCGGCCTGGTTGGTCACCGTGGTCTTGCCGCCGGACAGCGGGTTGGGCTGGCTCACTTGCGGCGTGTTGCTGACGGTCACCGTCAAGTTGCCGTGCGACACCGCGCACGGCGCCAGGGTCACCGCCTGATTCATCACGATGGAGCCGGTGCGGGCGTTGATGATGACGGTGGGGGAAACATCTGCCGGGTCGACGGCAATATTTTCCATCTTGGACAGAAACTGCACGCGCTGGTCCGGATCGAACGGCGCGCGCACTTCGATCAGCCTGCCGTCCACCGCGCGCGCGGTGCCCTGGCCGAACGATTTGTTGATCGCCTGCACCACGCGGTTGGCGGTGGTGAAATCGGACTCGCGCAGTTCCAGATTGACGAATTCGCCGGACCCCAGCGCGGTGGGCACTTCGCGCTCCACCGTGGCGCCGGCCGGAATGCGGCCCACGCTGAGCTGATTGATCTGGGCGGAGCTGCCGCCCGCGGAGGCGCCGGCGCCGCCGACGACCACATTGCCCTGCGCCATCGCGTAAATCTGCCCGTCCGCGCCTTTCAGCGGAGACAGCAGCAAGGTGCCGCCGCGCAGGCTTTTGGCGTCGCCGATAGACGAGGCCGTCACGTCTATCGCCTGCCCCTGCCGCGCGAACGGCGGCAAGGTCGCGGTCAGCGTGACCGCGGCGATGTTCTTGGGATCGAGCTTGGTGCCCGGAGGCACTTGCACGCCCAGCTGATTCAGCATATTGGACATCGCCTGGCCGGTGAAGGGCGAGGAGGTAACCTTGTCGCCGCTGCCGTCCAGGCCCACCACCAGGCCGTAGCCTATCAACTGGTTGGGACGCACCCCGCCGACATTGGTCAGATCCTTCAAACGCTGCGCCGCCATGGCCGGAAACACGGCCAGCGCCAACAGCATCGCTAACATCAATCGCTTCATTTTCGCCCGCTTTCAGCCCGCCGCGCCCGCCAGATGGCCGCGCCCGGGCCGGTAATCCGTTAAATCGGCAATATACTCATGAAAAACTTGGCCAGCCAACCCGGCTCATTGTACAGCCGGTGCGTGCCCTTGGTCTGCTGCTCGATGCGGGCGTCCGCCACCTTGAGCGAAGACACGCTGCGGTCCGCGCCGATATCGCGCGGATTGATCACGCCGGACAGGCGGATCGACTCGGTGTCGCTGTTCACCTTCACGACTTTCTCGCCGCTGACCGACAGATTGCCGTTGGGCAACACCTCCAGCACCGTGACGGTGATGGAGCTGACGAAGGAGGTGGCCACCTTGTTGTCGCCCTTGCCGGTATTGTTGGCCGAACCCGAGCCGCCGAAATTGGCGCCGGCCAAACCGCCGGCGGCGCCGCTGGGCAGGAAGGGAATCTTGATGCCGGCGTTGATGCTGCTGTTCAGGCCCGAGGTGCGGGTATTGGTGGTCTGCTCGGAAGCCGAGGTCGACGAGTTTTCCTGGATGTTCACAGTCAGGGTGTCGCCGACATAAGCGGGCATCCGGTCCTGAAACAGCGGCCGGTAGCTGGCCGCCTGGAAAATCGAGCCGTTGCTGGGCATGCTGACCGGCTGCGGTTGCGGACGCGCGCTGGTCGGCTGCTGCACCAGCGGCGGCTCCTGGGTCACGCAAGCGCTCAATAGTGCGGCCAACATCGCCGCCATCGCCATCGCCTTCATCAAACACCTCGTCAATTCAAATCCGAATCGGCCGCCTCAGCCGGCGGCCCGTTCTTGCTTACAGCTGGCTCAGTTTCTGCAGCATCTGGTCCGCGGTGGTGATCGCGCGCGAGTTCATCTCGAAGGCGCGCTGCGCGGTGATCATATTGACCAGTTCCTCGGTGACGTTGACGTTGGACGCTTCCACGAAGCCGGAACGCACCGCGCCGCGGGTATCGGTCTGCGGATCGCCGTCCTGCGGATCGCCGGAGGACGCGGATTGCAGATACAGGTTGTTGCCCACGCTCTCCAGACCCTGCGGGTTGATGAAGGTGGTCAGCTGTATGGTGCCCGCGGTTTGCGCCGCCGGATTATTGGGCAAGAAGTACTGCACCACGCCGGCGGAGGACACCGTGATCTGGTTGGCGGTGCCGGGAATATTGATATTGGGGTTCAGCGGATAACCGTCCGGATTCACCACGTCGCCGTTGGAGTTGCGCTTGAACTCGCCGTTGCGGGTATAGGAGGTGGTCCCGTCCGGCAATTGAATGCGGAAGAAGCCCTCGCCGGAGATCGCCATGTCCAGCGGCTGCCCGGTCTGGGTCGTATTGCCCTGGGAGTGGATGCGGGCGGTGGCCACCGCCGCCGAGCCGGTGCCCACCTGCAAGCCGGTGGGCGTGGTGTTGCCGTTGGCCAGCTGCGCGCCGGGCTGGCGCAGGGTCTGGTAATACAAGTCCTCGAAAATGCCCCGGCTACGCTTGAAGCCGACGGTATTGACGTTGGCCAGGTTGTTGGACACCACGTCCAGTTGGAACTGGCTGGAATCCATGCCGGTCTTGGCGATATACAGTGCGCGCATCATGGCTTGTTTACCTCGTCTCCAGAGCCGCGTTCCCTTACAGGGCCGCCGCGGCTCGCAATCTCATATTATGGTTTAACCGTTGGTGGACAACAGTTGAGCCGCCTGCTGATCGCCTTGTTGCGCGGTTTGCATCAGGCGGACGTTGAGGTCGTACTGGCGGGCGTGGGAAATCATCTGCACCAGGCTTTCCACCGAGTTGACATTGCTGGCCTCCAGCATTTCCGGCACCAGCTTGACGTTGGCGTCGGCGGCCGCGTTGCCGCCGCCGTTAATGCGGAACAGGCCGTCCTCGCCCTTGTACACTTCCTTGGGGCCGGGGTTGACCATCTTGATCTGCCCGACCAGTTGCGGCGTGCGCACCGCGCCGGACAGCGGAATCGCCACCACGGAGCCGTCCTGACCCAATTGCACGCGGGAGCCGGTCGGCACCACGATGGGACCGCCGTCGCCCATGATGGGCAGGCCGGAGCGGGTGCGCATCATGCCGGTGGCGTCCAGCACATAGCCGCCGTCGCGGGTATAGGCCTCGGCGCCGTCCGGCGCCTGCACCGCGAAGAAACCCTTGGAGCCGATGGCGAAGTCGCTGACGTTGCCGGTGTGCATCAAGCTGCCCTGGCTCAGATCGTGGCCCACGGTGTTGTCCACCACATAGGTCCGCGTCGGCGCGCCCTCGCCCACCACCGGCAAGGCGCGGAAGGCCACCACGTCGGCCTTGAAGCCGTTGGTGTGCACATTGGCCAGATTGTTGGCGGTGGTGGCCTGCTGCCACATCACGTGCTTGGCGCCGTTCATCGCCAGGTAAAGCATTCTATCCATCGCGCGCGCTCAGCTCATCAGATGTTCAGCAAGGTCTGCACCAGGGTGTCCTGGGTCTTGATGGTCTGCGCATTGGCCTGGTAATAGCGCTGCGCGGTGATCATATTGACCAGTTCCGCGGTCAGGTCGACGTTGGAATCCTCCACCGCGCCGGCCTGGATGGTGCCGGTATTGCCGGTGCCGGGCGCATTGTAGGAGGCGATGCCGGAATCGTAGGTCTGCGCCCACAGATTGTTGCCCTTGGACTGCAAGCCTTGCGGGTTGATGAAGTTGGCCAAGGCGACCTGGCCTATGGTCTTGGTCTGGCCGTTGGTGAACGTCGCCTGGATGATGCCGGAGGACGAAATATTGATGCCCTTCAGATTGCCGGGCGCAGAGCCGTCTATGGTCGGCGGCGTGGTCACGCCGAAGTTCTGCCCCACCTGGGTGGAGCCGGTGAAGCTGAAGGCCACGGTCTGCGGCACCGCCGAGCCGTTGAGCGGGCTGGGGGTGAAGTTGATGTTGAACGGTCCGGGCGTGGTCAACACGCCGGAGGTGTTGAAGGTCAGCGAAAAATTATTGCTGTTGGGCGGCGTGTTATTGGCCGGATTGCCGTCCACATAGGCGGTTGCGGTCCAGGTCCGGCCGGCGGCGGTGGGCGCGCCGGCGACATAGTACATGGTCACCTGGTGCGGGTTGCCCAGCGAGTCGTAAACCGTATTGGTGTTGGACCAGTTGTAGGAGGCCGAATTGGTCGGATCCAGCGGCGTAACGGTCGGCACCGTGCTGCGAGAATCCAGATTGATGCCGAGAGTGGCCTTGGTGGTGGCCTGCGGCGACACCAGGTTGGAGTTCAGCTGTATTTTGCTGACCGGCCCCTGGGTGATGTTGCCTGCCGCGTCCGCCTGCCAGCCCTGCAGGAAATTGCCGTTGTTGACCACATAACCCTGATTGTTGATCTGGAACTGGCCGTTGCGGGTGTAGGACAAGGTGCCGTCCGGCTGGGCCACGGTGAAGAAGCCGCCGTTGTTGATCGCCAGGTCCAGGCTGCGGCCCGTGGTGGTCACGTTGCCGTTGCTCATGTTCTGCGTCACCGCGGCCACCTTGACGCCGATGCCCGGCGTGGTGGTGGCGATGCCGTACAAGGTGTTGCCGTACATGTCGGCGAACTCGGTGCGCGAACTCTTGAAACCCACGGTGTTGGCGTTGGCCACGTTGTTGCCGATGGTGTCCAGCTGGGTGGAGGCGGCGTTCAAGCCGCTCAAACCTTGTTGAAAGCCCATGATGTCAGTCCTTGAAGTCGAATGAGGTCAGTGGAATCAGGCGGTCATCTGCGCCACATCGCCCAATTGGGCGCGGCTGCCGTCCGGCAGCACCAGTTCGGGAACGCCTTTATCCCACGCCACCGCGGTCACCGTTTGCGTGTTGTAGGCCACGGCCGTGGTGCTGCCGTTGGCGCTGGCCTGGGTCACGTCGGCGCTGAAGCTGTACTTGCCGGCCGGAACCACTTCGCCCTTGTCGTTCTTGCCGTCCCAGCTGAAGGTATTGACGCCGGCCACCGGCTTGTCGATGGTCATGGTGCGAACCACATTGCCGTTGGCGTCCTTGACGTTGACTTTCACCGTTTGCGCCGGCCCGTTCAGCAAGACGCCGGCCGGGGTGGTGCCGCCATCCGGCGGCTTGGGCAGGCTGCTGCCGGCCACCAGCACTTTTTTGCCTATCATGCTGGACGCCATCAGCGACTGGGAGGCCGCCTGCGCGCCGATCAAGGCCTGCATGGACTGGTTCAGCTGCTGAATGCCGCCCACCTGGCTGATCTGCGCCATCTGGGCCGTCATCTGGCTGTTGTCCATCGGATTCATCGGGTCCTGGGAACGCATCTGGGCCACAAACAGCTTCAGAAAGGTGTTCTGAATGTCGCTGGCGCTGGAGCCCACCACGCCGGAATTGCTCTTGCTGCCGTTGACGCTGCTGTTCGGATTGGTCTGAGTCTGACTGTTCAACACGTCATAAGGATTTGCGCTAGCCATCGCCTAACTCCTCACTGGCCAAGCTGCAGCACTTTTTGCTGCAGCGTCTTGGCGGTATTCATGATTTCGACATTGTTCTGATAGGCGCGGGAGGCAGCGATCATGTCGGCCATCTCCTCCACCGGATTCACGTTCGGCATCGTCACATAGCCGCGCTGGTCGGCCAGCGGATTGCCCGGATCGTACTTGAGCCGCGGCGGGGTCTGGTCTTCGACCACCGCGGTCACGCGCACGCCGGCCACCTGCGGCTGCGCCGCCGTCACCGGAATCGCGGTGAACACCGCGTGACGCCCTTTGTAGGGCTCGCCGGTGGAGCTGGTCGAGCTTTCCGCGTTGGCGATATTGCTGGCCACCAGGCTGAGGCGCATCGATTGCGCCGACATCGCCGAACCGGAAATGGAAAACACATTGGACAAAGACATCAGCTATTGCCTCCCTGGCCCTGGATCGCCGAACTCAGGCCGCTGATCCGCTTGTTCAGAAAAGTCAGCGTCGACTGGAAGCGGACCGCGTTGTCGGCGAAAGCCGCCCGCTCCACATCCATGTCCACGGTGTTGCCGTCCACGCTGGGCTGCACCGCCGCGCGGTATTGCAGCGCGGCGCCGTTACCCGCGCCGCCAGCCCCGGCAAGGTGGCGGGCATCGGTCAGATTCATCGCCAAACGACCCTGCGCATCGGTCTGCGCCTGCAAGGCCTTGCCGAAGTCGAAATCCACCGCTTTATAGTTGGGGGTTTCGTCGTTGGCGATATTGCTGGCCAGCACCTCGGTGCGATAGGCCCGCAAATTCAGCGCTCGCTGCTGAAAGTCGAAATGTTTGGCGATTTTGTCTAGCATGTCAGCCTCCTTGAGGCGACCATAAAGCAGGAAGCGTGCCAAGCCATTCAATCACGCCAGCGCATTGATTTTTCTAGACAATCCGTCAAACCCTCGGCCAAAACGGCCCAAACGGCAACAATGAGCGGCAAGATTTGCCGCCTCCGGCCCAAGCGACAGATTTTGCTTGCCGCACCGCGCAATTCGTGCCAAACCAACATAAGAACCATTGAAGACACGTCCGGAATCGCCGACACTCAGACATTGGCCGGCGATGGCGGGCGGCTTTGAGAAAATAGAGAAGACAGGCGGGGGAAGAGGCATGCTGGAAGTACAACATTTAATCATCTCGCTGGCGGAACCATCGCATGTGCAAGCGCAGATCATCAGCAAGGCGCTGGGCGAGATGGGCATCTCCAAAGTGGAGATCCATCCCAACGGCGAAGCGCTGCTCAACCGCGCGCGCGAGTCGCGCCCCGACTTGGTGATCAGCGCCTACTATCTGCCCGATATGACCGGCCAGCAGTTGCTGCAGCAGATGCGCGAAAGCGCCGATCTCAGCGGCATGCCCTTCATTCTGGTCTCAAGCGAAACCAATCCGGAACGGCTGGAGCCCATCCGCCAGGCCGGCAGCCTGGGCATTCTGCCCAAGCCCTTCACCAGCGGCCAACTGGACGAGGTGCTGGCCAACGCGCTGGACTTCATCAATACCGAGAGCCTGGCCATGGAGGTGGACACGGATCTGGCCAACGTCCAGGTGTTGATCGTCGACGACAGCCAGACCTCGCGCCGCCATGTGCGCGCCGTGCTGGAGCGCCTGGGCTTCGAACACTTCACCGAAGCCGCCAGCGGCGCCGACGCGCTGCCCTTGCTGGAAAACGAAAGCTTTCAGCTGATCATCGTCGACTACCACATGCCCGGCATGGACGGCTGCGAGCTGGCGCGCCACATCCGTCAGAACAGCGCTCAGGGGCGAACGCCCATCCTGATGATCACCAGCGAGACCGATCACGACCGGCTGGCCGAGGTGGAGGCGGCCGGCGTCTCGGCCTGCTGCGACAAGCCCTTCTCCACCAACAAGCTCAGAGACACCATACGCGAACTGCTGCAGGAGTACTGAGAGCCGGCTCCAAGCCGCCGCTCTTATTTCGGCGCCACCCACACCAGGCGCGAATTCGCCTTGGCTTCGCCAAACGCCTGCCGCCGCCAGTAACCCTGGGTTGCGTAAGCCTGCGCGGCGTCCAGCTCGGGAATACGGCAGAAACTCACCTCGCTGAAACCCGCTTTCAGCAATTGGCTGCGGCCGCGCTGCCGGGTCTTGACGCAAGCCGGCGCGCCGGCCTGCTCCACCCATGGCTGCGGCGCGCCCGGCTGCCAGGCCTGCTCCCGTTCCAGTTTGCGCTGGGTCATCATCGCCAGGCCGTTGAGCACCGCGGCCAACAAGGCCTGCCAACGCTCGGCCACCGCCGCGATCTGCGGCGCCAGTTCGCCCGGGTAGCTGACCAACAAGGCCTCCACCCCGTCGGACTCGTGCAGCCATTGCGCGGCGTCGCGAGAAAAGCCCTCGCCCACCAGCGTCAGCAGCAAGGCCCTGCGCTCCGCTTGATGCGAGACGAAGGCCCCGCCGCCGCCCGGCACATGTAAAAAGAAGGCATCGGCCGGCAAGCTCAGCGTATCCGGCAATTGCGAGGGCAGCCGGGTGTGGGCCAAGGCCTGCACCAGGCCGTCGTCCAGATGGGAAATCACGCGGCCATGGCGGGCGAAGCAGCCCCAGGACTCCGCCAAAGCCAGTTCGGCGACAATGGTCTGCTGCCCCACTTCGAACACCTGGGCGGCGCGCTCCAGTTCGCGCTTGATCACTTCCTTCATGTCCTTGCGCGCCGCGGACGGCTGCAAAGCCTGAACATACAGCTGGCTGACGCGCTTGGCCCAAGGACGGGAGGCCGCATAACGCTGCACGGCATACATCATTCCCTACCCCTTTCCTGAAACAAAAAAGGGCGCATTGTAACAAAGCGCCCCCGTCGCCCCAAGCCGCGATCCGGTTTCAGCCGCCGCCCTCCCTTTTGCCGGAGGGGCGGGTACGGCTTTCGGCGATGCCGGAATACAGCCACTGCCGGAAATGATTCAAGGTCATCGGCTTGCCGAAGTAAAAACCCTGCAAATACTCGAAGCCCTTCACATTCAAATAGCTTTGCTGCCCCTGGGTCTCCACCCCTTTCACAATCACCTGCACCCCCATTTCATTGGAGGACAAGAGCAGGCCGTCCAGAATATTGCCCTTCAGGCTATCCTGCCCCAAGGCGGACACATAGCCTTTTTCAACCTTTAGATAATCAAAGCCCCAGCGGCTCAAATAGGTCTTGTCGGCGTAGCCGGCGCCAAAGTCGTCCAGCGCCAGCCTCACCCCCATCTGCCGCAAACCGTTGATCACCTTCTGCGCGCCGGACGCCTCTTGCAGCGGCGCCCGCTCCGACACCTCCAGCACCAGTTGCGCCTGCTTCTCGCGCAATAGATTGACCAGCGGCCGGCAATCCTCCAGCAATTCGGGCAAGGCCAGATGCTCGGTGGAAATATTGAGCCCCACCATAAAGCCGGGCGGCAGCACGATCTGCTTCAACTCCTCGGCCACCCGCCGCAACATGTAGCGCGTCAGCGACACGATCAAGCCGGCCTCGATCGCCGTCTGGATGAATAGCTCGGAGCGCACATTGCCCTGCACCGGGTGCCGCCAGCGCGCCAGCACTTCCACGCCGACGCATTCGCCGCTGGCCGCGGTGACGATGGGCTGATAATGAGCGAAGAACTCTTTTTGCCGAATGCCCTCGGATATCTCCCACCCCGTCGCCTTGCGCCCGCCCGAACCGCGGCGCGCGCCCCAGGCGATGCCGCAGCCCAGCGCCGTGGCCAGCAACAAGGCCAGCCACTGGGTTTTCAGCACCAGCAAGGGCGCCGCTCCCCATTGCGGCGCCGCCAACACGCCGATGCGCGCCGGCGCGGACGGCACCCAGGCCACCTCGCCGCCCGCGTCCGGGCCCTGCTCTCTGACCTCGCCGTTGGCGGCCAAGGCTCGCCCTCCGGCCAGCAGGCTCACTTTCACGCCTTCGCGCTCGGCCAGGGCCAATTGCGCGACCAGCGGGCCGGCGTCCAGCTCCAGCACTCCGGCCGTATGCGCCAGCCGCAAACCAGGCAACAACTGTCCGCTGCCGGCCGGCAACAGGCTCGCCCCGCCTTCCACGCCGTCCGCCTCCACAACCCCGCCGCGCCGCGATGCGCATAGCAGGCCTCCGGCGCCGCGCGCCTGGGCGAAGCGCACCAGCGAAGTGCGCTGGACCAATTCCGCCAAGGCCTGGGTCTGGGCGCGGCAATCCGGCTCCGGCGGCGGCAGCGTGTCCAATCGCGTCAAGGCGGCGAACGCCGGCGACAATTGCCAAGTGAGCTGGCCGGCGACCAGTTCGGCCTTTTCCCCGGCCAGCGACTGCAAGCGCCACGCCGTCAGCGCCAGCGCCAGGCCCAGAGTCAAGGCCAGGGTCAAGGCGACGCAAACGGCATAGGCCGCGCCAGGGGAGCAGGACATCAACCAGGAGTGAGCCCGGTCCGTGCTTGCGAATCTGTTTTTTCCACTCATTGCCAGCCCTCAACGAAGGTTTCACGCGTGGCCCGTCATCGTTGAAGTGTAGTTAGAAGCCAGCAAATCTCCATAAGCGGACGTCGCTTGGTCCAAGCCTGGCTGTCGGTCGTCTTTGCGGATTCCAACAGTTTTTTTGCAAAATCGCCGCGGCAAGCGGCAAACAATCAAATACTTAGCCGGCATGTTTTGAAAAAACAGTTGTAAACCCGCCTGATTTACCGTATAGTCCGGCCTCTTGTGTTTCCACCGGGCATTCCAAACCACGCCTCAGCCCGAGTGAGATTGCTTCATCGTCCCTGACCATTTCCAGGCTTCGTCCACGCTTATAATGTCGCATCAGACTGGACCGCTGTTCGCCGCTTGTCAGGTTAGTGCCGATGATTTACGGCTTAAAGGCGCCGTATAACCGACCGCCACCAACCTGGCTACAAGTGACGCCGGCAGTTTCCGGCTTGAAAGGACATCATGCATTTTTCCGACCTGGGCATTGCCCCGACCATCCTGCGCGCGCTGGAAGCCGCTGGTTACTCTTCCCCTACCGAAGTACAGGCTCAAGCCGTGCCCGCAGCCATCGCCGGCCGCGACCTGCTGGTTTCCGCCCAAACTGGTAGCGGCAAGACCGCAGCCTTCCTGCTGCCGGCGCTGACCAAGCTGTCCGAGCGCTCCACCGGCAAAGGCCAGGGCCCGCGCGTACTGGTGCTGTGCCCGACCCGCGAACTGGCCCAGCAAGTGGAAAAGAACGCGCTGGAATACGGCAAGGACCTGCGCTGGATGAAAACCGTCTGTCTGGTGGGCGGCTCCTCCTTCGGCTACCAGACCCGCGCGCTGTCGCGTCCGGTAGACCTGATCGTGGCCACTCCCGGCCGTCTGATGGACCACATGCGCTCCGGCCGCATCGACTTCTCCCGCCTGGAAATGCTGGTGCTGGACGAAGCCGACCGCATGCTGGACATGGGCTTCATCGAAGACATCGAGACCATCGTCAAAGCCACTCCGGAAACCCGCCAGACCGTGCTGTTCTCCGCCACGCTGGACGGCACCGTGGGCCGCATGGCCGAGAAGATGACCCGCGATCCGCAACGCATCGAGATCGCCCGCACCGAGACCTCGGGCGGCACCATCGAAGAGCACCTGCTGTACGCGGACGACCTGAACCACAAACACCGTCTGCTGGATCACATCCTGAAAGAGTCCGGCTTCGACCAGTGCGTGATTTTCTCCGCCACCAAAGCTTACTCCGAAGAACTGGCCGACAAGCTGTCCGACCAGGGCTATTCCGCCGCCTGCCTGCACGGCGACATGCCGCAAAGCTGGCGTAACCGCACGCTGAACGATCTGCGTCGCGGCCGCATCAAGATCCTGGTGGCCACTGACGTGGCGGCACGCGGCATCGACGTGCCCACCATCACCCACGTGGTGAACTTCGACCTGCCGAAACAGGCTGAAGACTACGTGCACCGCATCGGCCGCACCGGCCGCGCCGGTCGCGACGGCACCGCCATCACCCTGGCGGAGTCCAAGGAATTCCACAAGGTGCGCCGCATCGAGCAGTACCTGAAGCGTCAGATCACCGAAGGCGTGATCGAAGGCATGGAACCCACCCGTCGCCCGCCGAAAGGCCCGCGTCGCAACACCAGCGGCAAAGGCGGCTACGGTGATCGCCGTCCGGGCAGCGGCGGTGGTCGCGGCGGCTACGGCAATCGTCGCGAAGGCGGCTACCAAGGCCAACGCCGCGAAGGCGGCTATCAGGGCAATCGCGGTCCGCGCAGCACCCAGCAGCAGTAAATCTCAGACGCCCCCGGCAGCGGGGGCCGCTGAAACAGAACGCCATCGGCTTGCCGATGGCGTTTCGCATTTCAAGCGCCGTCCGCCCTTCCACGCAAAGCCAGGGCCAGAAACAGCCAGGCGCCGTGCGGCAGCCATTGCTCGGTCCAGCGCCAGGACTGGCTGATATCGGTCTGTTCCGGGCTCAGGAAGGCGATGCCCTCGTCCGCGCCCGGCGCGGCGGTGATTCCATTGCACACCCCTCCGCAGGCGTTGTAATAGCCCGGCTCATAGCGCGGATTATTACGACCCCAGCCCTGCAGCATGCAAACGTCGAAGGGATTGCGCCCCAGAATCCAGTCCAGCGCGCCCTGCGCGTACTTCAGCATCGCCGCGCGAGCGTCCCCCTCCTCCCTCTCCGCCAAGGCGCAGCTCGCGGCGGCCAGCGACGCCAGCCGCGCGTTTTCTCCCTGCCACCAATAAGCGCTTTCATTGGTTTGCGGCATGAAAAAGCGCGCCGCGCCCTCCTCGCCGTCGCGGGCCACCCATTGCCGCGGATAGGCGAAAGGATTGCCCGCCGCCGCCGTCAGCGCCATTTCGGCCTCCAGCCCCCGCCGGACCGCCTGCCGCGCGGCGCTCGCCAACGGCGAAGCCGGCAACACCGCGGCGAAGCGCAACAAGGCGAGATAGGGCAAGCCGGCGTCGGCGCCGTGGTAAAAACTGCGCCGGCGCTCCGCGTCCATCCAGAAGCGGCCCGTCTCGTCCTGCCGCGCCAATATCCGCCGCGCGCGGCGGTCAGCGGCGTCGGCGAACACCGGCTCGCCGCTGGCCGCGTACAGCTCGCAAGCGGCCAGCAGGGCGCAATAGTCGTCGATGAGGTTTTCGCTGCCGTCGTCCAGATAGCGCGCATTGTATTGCTGCAGATGGGCGAAGCCGCGCCGCGCCGCGGCCAGATAATCGCCACGACCGAACTCGCCGTCGCGCGGCAATTCCGCCGCGCGCGCCAGCGCGGCGATCGCCAGGCCGCCGCCCTGGCGGAAGCCGGCTTGAAAACGCCCCGACTTGAGCCCGCGCTGAGTGGAATAGGCGCACAGTTCGCGCTGTTCCGGCGCCTTGCTCCAGCCATCGAACACCGTCATATAGAAAAATCCCGACGAATGCTGCATCCGCAACAGAAAGTCCGCGCCATGCAGCGCCTCGTCCACCATGCGCTCGTCGAACCAGCGCGGCTGCGGCGGCAGCGCCTCGCGGCCGGCCATCAGCCCCCAGGCCAGCAAGGGCGTCTGCTGCGGATTCATGAAGTTGGCGTAAGACAGGTGCGACAGGTATTTGGAACAGTCGCCGGAAGCGTCGAACCAGCCGCCGCGCACGTCCCGCCGCGCTTCGCCGCCCCACTCCGGCGCCGCGCGATCCGCCTGGTCGTAAAGACCGCTGCAGCGCTGCGACTTGAAATAATGCAATAGGTCGGACAACACCTGCCCGCCCAGGCAGCCCGGCCCCACCTCGAACTCATGGCTGATCACCGGCGGCGCGCTGTCCCGCAGCCACAGCCGATAACGGCCTGGCCGCGTCCAGCCGCTGAAATCCGCCTGCCAGTAATGCCACTCCGGCCATCCCTCCGCCATGCCCTGCGGCTGCAAAGGGATTTCGGTCGCGGCGCGCCCCTCGGCATCCAGCAAGACCAGCGCCGTCGGCGCGGCCTGGGCCGGCGCCTGCAACAAGGCCAGCTTGGACGCTTGCGGTTCGAAACCGATATGGTTCAGCAGAATCTTCATGGCGCGCCCCCGTTCAATTAAATAAAGCGTTTTGCTTTAATGATGGGCAATATTTACGCGCCGCGATGGCCAGGTCAAGCCAATGACATAAAAAGATCTCGCCGTGACGCCGATTCGCCAACCGCTTCTCAGGCTTTGAGCAAAACCTCGTACTGCGGATTGAACTCGTCGAAGATCGGCAGGGCCGCCGCGCCCAGCGCCACCGTATCGCGGCCGGCTCCGCCCAGCAGCACCCGCGGGCCGCAGCTTTGCCGGATAGACACCGGCAGCGGATGCAGCCGCTGCTCCAGCTGCTCCAGCAAGGCCGGCGGCAGAAAACCGCCTATCACCACCGCCTCGATGTCCAGCAGGCTTTCCAGGATATTGATCGCCTGGCGCAGCGGCGGCGCGGCGGTGGCCAGCCAGCGCTCGATGCCGTAGCAGATCTCCGGCGTCGGCCGCTGCAGGCTGCGGGCCGCCAGCTCCGCGTCGTCGGCCAGGCCCAGCGTTTCGTATAGCGCGCGCAGCGACACATAGCGCTCCAGGCAGCCATGGTTGCCGCAATCGCAGGGCCGTCCGTCCGGCATCACGATCATGTGGCCGATCTCGCCGGCGTTGTGGCGGACACCCGCGTACAAGCGCCCGTCCAGGAACAAGCCCGCTCCCAGCCCGGCGCCGATAAACAGATAAACGAAGTTGCGCAGCGCGGCGGCGCGGCCGTACAGCCGCTCGCCGATGGCGGCCGCGGTGGCGTCTTTTTCCAGCAGGACAGGCAGATCCAGCCTGCGCTCCAGCTGCGCCGCCGCGTCCACCTCCTCCCAGCCCGGCAAGGTGGTGGGGCCGACCGAACTCATGCCCTCGACGCCGAAAGGGCCCGGCATCACCAGACCCAGGCCCAGCACCCGCCCCCAGTCTATGCCCGACTCGGCGCGCAGCCGGCCCACCACCTCTTCGATCAAGGGCAAGGCCAGTTGCGGATCCGGCCGCCTCACCGGCGCCTCCACTCGCGCGCGGCATTGACCGGCCAAGTCCACCGCCACCGCGATCAGCGACTGGGTGTCCAGCTGAATGCCCAGCGAGTAGGCCCCGTCCGGGTTGATGCTCAAGGGTATCGCCGGCTGGCCGCGCGCGCCCTCCCGCATCGGCTCTCCGGCCAACAGCATGCCGCCGTCCAGCAATTCCGCCGCGATATTGGACACCGTCTGCGGCGTCAAGGCGGTCAGGCGGGCGATTTCGGCGCGGGTCAGCTGCCCGTTCAGGCGTATGGTCTCGATCACCGCGCGACGGTTGTGCGCGCGGGCGTGCTCCAGATTGGTCCCCGCCACCGTGCGCGGGTCCTGGCCTGCAGGAATAGATTTCATGCCGGCAGTATGGCGAGCCGGCCCCGGGCGGACAAGCGCGTCCGCCGGCCTTGTTGCGGCGGCGGCGACAGCCAGGCGCCCCAGTCGCCGCAATTAAATAAATCAACTTGACTAAATGCCATCGTAATGATTGAATTTTCAAAAATTCTAATGGCATCGGACGCCGGCCATGCAAACCCATGATGTTGCGGGGATTTGCGCCGGACGCCCGCATTTGACCAAGGACAGCACCGTGACTGAAGCTTTTGAATACCGCCTGGGCGTTGACGGCGGCGGCAGCGGCACCCGCGTCTGCCTGTGCGACGCCGCCGGCCGCCTGCTCGCCCGCGCCGAAGGCGGCCCCTCCGCGCTGTCGCGCGGCGTGCCGCAAGCCTGGGACGCCGTGAACGAAGTCGTCGCCCACGCCTTCGCCCAAGCCGGCCTGCCGCCGGCGCCGCCGGCGCGATGCGCGATCGGTCTGGGCCTGTCCGGCGTGCACAACGCCGCTTGGGCGGCCGCCTTCCGCGCCGCCGATCCAGGCTACGCCCGTCTGCGCCTGGCCACCGACGGCTACACCACCTTGCTGGGCGCCCACGGCGGCCGGCCCGGTGTGATCGTGGCGCTGGGCACCGGCAGCATAGGCGAAGCGCTGTATCCGGACGGCAGTCATCGCGAGGCGGGCGGCTGGGGTTATCCCAGCGGCGACGAAGCCAGCGGCGCCTGGCTGGGCCAACGCGCCGCGCAATACGCGCAGATGGCGCTGGACGGCCGCCAGGCCGCCACGCCGCTGACCCGGGCGGTGCTGAAACATGTCGGCGGCGACTGGCAGGCGATGATGACCTGGAACGGCCGCGCCACGCCCACGCTGTTCGCGCAGTTGGCGCCGCTGGTGGTGGCCAATGGCCGCCGCGACTCTCTGGCCGCCGAATTGCTGCGCCAGGCCGGCCGCGATGCCTGGTCCATCGCCAAGGCGCTGGATCCAGACGAGAGTTTGCCGACGGCCTTGTGCGGCGGCCTGGGCCAGGCGCTGCGCGATTGGCTGCCGCCGGAATTCGCCGGCCGCCTCAGTTCGCCGCAAGGCGACGCCTGCGCCGGCGCGCTGCTCCTGCTGGCCGACTGACCCCCTCCTCACTCCATAAGGACATCCCATGCGCCTCTCCCCGCTGCTGCTCGCCGGCCTGCTGGCCCTGGCCGGCCCGGCCCGCGCCGACAAGATCGTGGTCGAGTACTGGACCGACTCGCTCAAGCCTCAGTTCGACGCCTACTTCGCCGCGGCGAAGAAGCAGTACGAGGCGCAGCACCCCAATGTCGAATTGCGCTGGGTGGACGTGTTCAACGAGGGCTTCGAAACCAAGCTCAACGCCGCCATCGCCGCCGGCAAGCCGCCGGCGCTGATCAACCACGACGTGCCGCGGCTGTACAAATACGCGCAGAAAGGCGCGCTCTTGCCGCTGGACGGCGCGCTGGCCGCGGACAAGGCCGGCTATCTGCCCAATGCGCTGGCCGACCTCAGCGTGGCCGGCAAGCTCTACGCCTATCCCTGGTACAACAACGTCAACGTGCTGGTGCTCAACGGTGAATTGTTCCGTAAAGCCGGCCTGGACCCGGCGCGCCAGCTGCTCAGCCTGGAACAGCAGCTGGCCGCGGCCAAGGCCATCCGCGCCAAGACCGGCGTGCCCGGCCTGCTGCCGCAACTGGGGCAGATCGACGGCATCATGCTGGGCCGCGGCCTGCCCTTGCTGCAAAACGGCAAGGCGGTCTTCAACAGCCCGGCGCACGCGGCCTTGCTGCGCCAATACGCCGACGCCTACAAAGCCGGCGCGCTGGCCAAGGAGAACCTGTTCGCCGACGACAACTACCAGGCCAGCGTCAAGCTCTACAACAGCGGCCGGCTGGCGATGATGGAGACCGCGCCCACCGCGGTGCGGCGCACTCAGACCGACGCCCGCGCCATTTTCGCGGTCAGCCGGGTGCAGCCGGCGCCGCTGGGACCCACCGGCGTGGTTCAGGGCGGCTATCAGTTCGGCTGGGCGGTGTCCAAGGGCTTGCCGGCGCCCACCCAGGCCGAAGCGATCAAGTTCGCCCGCTTCCTGACCAGCGACGCGCAGCAACTGGCGTTTTCCAAAGTCACCGGCGCCACCTTCCCCTCCACCCGCGCCGCGCTGCGCGATCCTTACTTCACCCAGGCCGGCGGCAGCCTGGTCGACGTCGCCCGCGCCCAGGGCGCCAAGGCCGCGCCGGACATCCGCACCTTCAGCCTGGGCGGCGTGCCGCGGCTGGCGGACCTGAAGAAAAAACTGGTGGACAGCGTGGAGGCGGCGGTCACCGGCCGCAAGGACGCCCAGCTGGCGCTGGACGAGGCGGCCGCCTTCTGGAACCGGCAGCTGAAGTAAGCGCGCCGCGATGAAATCCAGCGCCCGCAACGCCTGGCTGTTCCTGGCCCCGGCCCTGCTGCTGATGGCGGCGTTCACCTTTTGGCCGCTGCTGTTCGGCAGCTATCTGGCCTTCACTCGCTACGATCTGCTGTCGCCGCCGCAGTGGGCGGGGTTGGAGAACTTCGACTATTTGCTGCAGGACGAGGTGTTCTGGCGCGCGCTGCGCAATTCCCTGCTCTATCTGCTGGTGGTGCCGGTCATCCAATTGGCCGCCATCGCGCTGGCGCTGCTGGCCAACCAGCCGCTGCGCGGCGTCAAGCTGTTTCGCGCCGCCGTCTATCTGCCGGTGATCACCACCGTCGCCGTGGTCGGCATCATGTGGAACTGGATGTACGCCGATTACGGCGTGCTCAACAGCGCGCTGCGCTGGCTGCGCCTGCTGGCGGCGCAGCAGGAAATCGGCTTTCTCAGCGACGAGGACATCGCGCTGTTTTCCGTGATGTTCGTCACCTTCTGGCGCGGCGTCGGCTATTACATGGTGCTCTACCTCGCCGGCCTGCAGGCGATCCCGGCGGAAATGCAGGAAGCGGCCTTGCTGGACGGCGCCAACGCCTGGCAGCGTTTCTGGCGCATCACCCTGCCCATGCTGAAGCCCACCATTCTGTTTTGCAGCCTGATTTCCACGCTGGACGCGCTGAAAGCCTTTGAGGAAGTGTTGGTGATGACCCGCGGCGGCCCGCTGAATTCCACCTATACCGTGCTGTATTACATGTTCCACCAAGGCTTCGATCAGCTGGACTTCGGCCGCGGCGCCGCCGCCGGCCTGCTCTTGACCGTGATCTGCCTATTGCTGGCCGGCCTCAACTTCCGCCTGCTGCGCCCGGCCCACCGCTAGTTTCAGGACGCCCGCCATGACCGCCGTCTCAAGCCCGCTTGCCCGCCCCGCCCGGCAAACCCGTTCGCGCGCGCTGCGGCGCCTGCCGGACTATCTGCTGATGCTGGCGCTGGCCTGCGCCGCCTGCTATCCGTTTTGGTGGACCTTGATGATCGCGCTGGGCGACGGCGAGCAGGTGTTCGACTTCCCGCCGCGCTTGCCCGAGCCCTTGTCGCTGGCTCACTTTCGCGAAGTCTGGACCCAGATTCCGATGGGACGGTTTTTATGGAACTCGGCGCTGATTTCCGCCTTGACCACCGCCGGCACCCTGCTGGTTTCCAGCTGCGCCGGCTTCGCGCTGGCGCAGCTGCGCTTCCGCGGCCGGCAGTGGGTGTTTTACGCCATCATCGCCACCTTGCTGCTGCCCAGCGAAACCAATGTGCTCAGCAATTACGTGACGCTGTCCTGGCTGGGCCTGGACGACAGCCGCGTCGGCGTGGCGCTGCCGGCCTTGGCCGGGGCCTTCGGCATTTTTCTGATGAAGCACGCCTTCGAGGAGATTCCCGAAGAAATCGTCGCCGCCGCGCGCATGGACGGCGCCGACGACTGGCAGCTGTTCTGGCGCGTCTGCCTGCCGCTGAGCCGGCCTTATCTGGCCACCCTGGCCATCTTCACCCTGGTCTGGTCGTGGAACAGCTATGTCTGGCCCAGCGTGGTGCTGAAGAACCCGGACCTCTACCCGCTGTCCGTCGGGGTGCAATACCTGAAGGGCGCTTTCGCCACCTCCACGCGCATGGTGGCCGCCGGCGCGGTGCTGACCATCGCGCCGGTGCTGCTGGTCTTCCTGTTTTGCCAGCGCTATTTCATGCGCGGCATGGACGGCGCGGTCAAATAAGGCCGCCCGGCCGCCGCGCTCAAGCGCCGCACAGCTCGGCCAGCCGCTGCGGCTCCGCCACCAGGAAATTGCCCTCGCCCTGCAGTTGAACGATGCGCGCGTCGCGGCGGCGCTCCCAGGCGTTAACCGGATACTGGCGCGCCCAGGCGCACATCAGTTGCTGATCCTGACGGCTCATGCGCAGCTGGTAGCGCGCGTGCATGTACAAGGTGATGCGCGCCGCCGCGCCGCGTACTTCCTCGCGCGGCTGGAAACGCTTGTTGCCGAAATCCGTCACCGATTGGCATTGGCCGTACATGGTCGCCGGCTTGCGGCTCCACGCGCCGTAGGCGAAGTTGGCGCGGTCGCCGTTGACCTCGCCCACCGCCGGCACCAGATTGTTCAGATCGCCTTCCGCCATGCGGAACACCGGATCGCTGGACGCGCAGTTCTTGCGGCCGCCCTGCTGCCAGCATTGGCGCTGATGGCCCAGATTCCAGGCCGGCACCACGTGTTCCCACTCGATGCGGCTGGCGCGGGTTTCGGACTTGCGCGGCACATAGCCGCAGGACGCCCAATCCACCGCCTTGCCGCGGTAATCGCAGCCGCAATAGAAGTCCTGCTCCATGCCGGAGAACACCCGCGGCAGCACTTTCTTGGCGTTGGAAAAATCGCGGTGCCCCACTTGCTTGACGCCGCTGACCAGCTGCGCCGCCTGGACCCGGCCCGGCGCGCCGGCCTCGGCCGCGGGCCGCGTCGCCTGCTCCAGTTGGCGCACCACGGCCGCTCCGGCCTTGGCCAGGGTTTTGACTTCCGCGGATTGGCTGATTTTTGAAAATTCGGCCGCGTCGCAGCCGGCCAACAATAAAACGATGGGGAGGAGGATGGGATAACGCATGGCGGGCAGTGTAAGTACCCGCCGCGTTCACGACAATAAGATACAAAAAATATTACAAATGATAATCCATGTGAATCTCAAAAAAATACGCCAACATCATTTTGAGACAGACAAAGGCTGCCGATGCAGCCGGACGATGGCCTCGCCGGTGGGCGCGGCCATCATATCGCGCAAGGTGTATTGGTCCAGCGTACGGAAAAACGCCGTCAGCGCCTCGTCCAGCGCGCCCTTGAGCCTACAGCCCGGCCGCAGCGCGCACGGCGGGTCCGCGCAGTCTATCAGCTGCGACAGTCCTTCCAGCGTGCGCACCACCTCGCCGACGCGATAGCGCTCCGGAGCCCGCGCCAGCGCCAAGCCGCCGCCCTTGCCGCGGCTGGTCTGCAGCCAGCCCTGCTGCGCCATGAAGTGGACGACCTTGACCAGATGGTTGCGCGACACTTCGAAACGGGCGGCGATTTCGGGAATGGTGGCCAACTGCCCCTCTTCCTGCCAGGTCAGATACATCAGCACGCGCAGGCCGAGATCGGTAAAACGGGTCAATTGCATGATCTTAAAAACCTGTTCAAAGCCTCGCGAGCCAGCGCGAGACAAGGCAAAAATGGCTGAAGAAGCGAAGTGTACACATGGTACACCAGCATTCTAAAACTGTTTTCAAGGCCCTTTCCGACCCTATCGCGGACGCACGGCGGACATTGAACAGGTTCTAAAGCCCGCCGCTCAATAGAGCGCGGGCCTTGCCGCGGCTCAGCCGCCGACGGCGTTGGAGCCGAACACCTCGAAATGCACTCGTTCCGCCGCCACGCCCAAGTCCAGCAGGCTGGCGCGCTGCGCCAGCATGAAGCCCACCGGGCCGCACAGATAATAGTCGGCGTCCGGCAGCAGCGTCATCTCGCGCAGCTGGCTCAGTTGCAGGCGTCCCTGCTGCTGATAGTCCCGGTCCAACACGTCCTCCGCGCGCGGCGCCTCGTAGCAGACATGGGCGCGCAGCTGCGCGTGGCGTTCCTGCATCTGTCGCAAACCATCGCGCATCGCGTGCGCGCCGCCGTGGCGAGCCGCGTGCAGGTAGCGGATTTCGCGGCGGCTGCCGGTTCTCAGCAAATGCCGCAGCATGGACAGCATCGGCGTCTGACCGACGCCGGCGCTGATCAGCACCACTGGGCCGTCGCGCTCTTCATGCAGGAAGAAATCGCCCTGAGGCGCGCTCAGCTCCAGAATGTCGCCCTCCCGTTTTTCCGCGTGCAGCAGATTGGATACTCGCCCCGCCGGCTTGCCCTCGTCGCCGTCCTCGCGCTTGACCGAAATGCGCAGATATTCGTCGTTGGGCGCGTCGGACAGGCTGTACTGACGCGGCTGGGCCAGCCCCCATTCCTCGACGAAGCATTTGACCGACACATACTGGCCGGGCCGGAAGCCAGGCACCGCGCCGCCGTCGGCCGGCGCCAGATAGAAGGAAGTGATTTCCTCGCTCTCCGCCACCTTGCGCGCGATGCGAAACGGCCGCCAGCCGGCCCAGCCGCCTTCGGCGTTGGCGCTGGCGCGGTACAGTTCTCGCTCCTCCGCGATCAAGATGTCCGCCAATTGGCCGTAGGCGGCGGCCCAGGCCGCTATCAGCGCCGGCGTCGCCGCCTCGCCCAGCACTTCCTGGATGGACGCCAGCAAATGCTTGCCGACGATGGGGTAATGCTCGGCGCGGATGCCCAGGCTGACATGCTTGTGCGCCACCCGGGTCAGCACCGGCGCCAACGGCGACGGGTCGTCTATGTGCTGGGCGTAGGCCAGCACCGCCATGGCCAGCGCCTGTTGCTGCTGGCCGGAGTGCTGATGCCCCTGGTTGAAGATGTTTTTCAGCTCCGGGTTATGGCTGAACATGCGGCGATAAAAATGACTGGTCAGGCTCAGGCCGTGTTGCTGCAACACAGGAACGGTGGCTTTGACCAGGGCGCGGGTTTCGGGACTCAACATGGCGGGCTCCTAAAGATGTGTGCTTAATACATTTTATTGTGGGTAAAAAACGCCGACTCGGCGCCGGTCGGCTTAAAGATGTAAAAATAATACATCTTTATGGCGACGCTGTCACCGCCGCGTAAAAATATTCCTCCCGGGTGAGCTTGACCCAGGTCAAGACCCCAAGCATACCGCTTGCATAATATCTGAGCATTCTTAGGCATAGCACGTCCATTCGCGGGCGGGCCAAGCAAACGAGGCGGCTCATGGCATTGGTGCTTTACGACGACGGCAATCACAAATGCGTCGCCTTCACCGAACTGGTGCAGGGCGAAGGCATACAATCCAATCAGTTCGCCATCATCGACCAAGGCGAGGGCATTCTGCTGGACCCCGGCGGCAACCTCACTTACAAGCACCTGATCGCGGAACTGGCCGATTACTTCCTGCCCTCCCACACCCGCTACATCTTCGCCTCGCATCAGGACCCGGACATCATCGCCTCGGTGGGCGGCTGGCTGCTGATCACCGACGCCCAGGTGATTATCGCCGAAGAATGGACCCGCTTCCTGCCCCACTTCTGCATGCGCGGCGCCACCGCCGGGCGGCTGGTGGCGATTCCGCCGCGCGGCATGTGGATGCGGCTGGGCGGCGCGGACCTACAAATCGTGCCGGCCCATTACTTGCACACGGTCGGCTTTTTTCAGATCTACGACCCGATCAGCAAGATCCTGTTCTCCGGCGACATCGGCGCCTCCTTGATGGACGGTCACGCGGCCGGCCTGCCGGTCAGCGACTTCGACGCCCACCTGCACGACAGCCACATGCTCGCCTTCCATCGCCGCTATATGTCCAACAACAAAGCCTGCCGGCTGTGGGTGGACATGGTCCGCCGGCTGGACATCGAATGGATCGTGCCGCAACACGGCGGCTCCTTCCAGGGCAAGCCCATGGTGAAGCGTTTTCTGGATTGGTTCGAAACCCTGGAATGCGGCACCGATCTGATCGGCCCCGCCGATTTCACGCCGCCGCCGCGCCATGACTGACTGGCTGCCGCAGAACCCCGTCGATCTGGTCGTCGGCCTGGCGCTGGCCATGGGCCTGCTCGCCTTGCTGGCCGCGCTGCGCTGGCAGGCTCGCCGCGACCGCGCCGCGCAAGCGCGGGACGAGGACATCTCCTTGGCCGAGCCGGACCCAACGGACGCCGGCGACGCCGAGCAGCCCTATCAGGTGGACGAGCTGGATTCGCTCGCCGAAGTCGACATCTTCATCGAGTTCGGCTATCTGGAACAGGCGGCGCAGGCCCTGCGCCACTATGTGGACCGGCAGGCGCCGCACTCCTCCAAGCAGTTGCTGCGGCTGGCCGGCCTCTACCTCAAGACCGGCGCGCTGGACGACTACGCCGCGATGCTGGAACGACAGCACGATCTGGCGCTGATTGGACGGGAAGCGCTGGAACAAGCGGTGGAAGCCGGCCTGCGCATCGAGCGCAATCAGCTGGCCCTGCGCGTGCTGGCGGAACAAAGGCTGGGCTGGGGGCCGGAGGCCATCGGCCTGCGCCTGGGCGACGACGCGCCGGAACTGGCGGCGGAAGACGCCGAGGAAACCACGGCAGCCGTCCTCACCGCCCATCCGTCTCAACCCTCGCCTCCCGTAGCCGGACGGCCGCAAGTCTTGCTGCACGGCTGCGCCCCGCTGTTTCCGCTGAATGAGCGGGAGAAAGATGCCATCGCCGCGCTGCTGCCGGCCGAGCGTCAGGCCAAAGTCTGGCTGCGCTGGCAGGAATACGCGGCGGCGACGGCGGCGCTGGAACAGACGCTGACCTTGCGCCCCCACTCGCTGACGCATTTGCTGGACCTGCTGCACGCGCATTACCGGCAACGCCAGCTGCCGCGCTATGCGCGGACGCTATGGCGCTTCCATCTGGCGCTGGGCGAACACGGCGCCGGCCTCAAGGAACAATTGATCCACGCCGGCTGGCTGCTGGGCGCCCATCCGGTGCTGGACCTGCTGGCGCGACGCCCGGACAGGCCGGAACTGGAACGCATCGGCCGCAGCTTCGGCTTCAGCGGCGCGCCTCCGGCCGCCGCGCCTCAGCGCCGGCCGCTGGTGACGCGGCAGACCGAGACGGAGGCGGCCGAGAATCTGGACGCGCGCGGCGAGGCCGACGCCTACCTCAACGAAGGCCAGGTCGACATGGCGATCCAGACCTTGGAGCAAGCGGTGCTGAGCCGGCCGGAGGACGCCGCCAACTATCCTCCCCTGTTGCAGCTATACCGCCGCCAGGACGACCGGGCGCGCTTCCAGTGGCTATTGCGGCAACTGCGCGGCCATGTGGCCCAACTGCCGCTGGAAGTCAGCGCGCAGCTGGCCGGTTTCGACGCCGACGCCGGCCCCGCCCGCCGGCGCATGCTGGCCGCCTGAGCACGCCCATGCCGCGCGCCGCCCCTCCCGCCCCCGATATCGCCGTGCTCGCCGTCGGCATGGACGATCGCAAGCTGGCCCTGCTGCGCATGGCCTTCCGCCTGCACCACAGCTTGCGCTACCGCTTGCTCGAGTCCCCGTCCGACGAACGCGCGCCGGACCTGGCCATCGTCGATGTCGACAGCCCCGTCGGCTGGCAGGCCTGGGAAACATTCCGCCAGCGTCATCCGGCGCTGCCGGCCCTGATCGTCGCCGCGACGCCGCCGGAGCGCGCGCCCGTCCCGACGCTGGCCAAGCCGCTGCGGGTGGAGACCCTGTTTCCTCAACTGCAAGCGGCGCTGCGGCGCGCGCCCGACGCGGCAAGGGCAGCGGAAGCGCTCCCGGCGCCCGCGCCCCGGCCCGAACCGGTCGCCGCTCCGGCTCCGCCGCCGTCCATGCCGTCGATCTCCATCACCCGCTTCGACCCCCGACGCGGCCTGCTCGGCGCAACGACGCGGCTGGCGCGCCAGCCTCGGCCGGCGCTCCTGCTGGCCGAGGGCCGGCCGCTGCTGTGGCTGCGGCCGGACCGCGCGCAAGCGCAATGCCTGCAGCCGGTGGAGCAATTGCGCGAGCTCTGCCGGCAAGACGCGCCCGCGCTGCACGCTCAAGCCGCCGGCGCCAGCGCCGGCGTCATCACCCAGCCGCTGCCGGCGCTGCTGTGGCAGTTGGCGATCTGGAGCAGCCAGGGCCGGCTGCCGGCCGGCATCGGCGCGGACACTCCGCTGCGGCTGAGGCAGTGGCCCAACCTGACCCGGCTGGCGGCGCTGCCGGACGCGACGCGACTGAGCGCGCTGCTGACCAAGACGCCGGCCACGCTGCGCATCATCATCCGGCTGCTGCGCGTCGATCCCGAACACGCCTGCACCTTCCTCTCCGCGGCCCACGCGCTGGGCCTGCTGGACTGGAACAGCGACGCGCCGCCCCTGAAAGTGATCTCCAGCGCGCCGGTGCGCCCCGACGCCATCGCGCCCGAACGCGCCGGCCTCCTGTCCCGACTCTTGCAAAAAGTGACCCGTTTGTGAGCCTCACGACCTTCCATCATGCGCAGCCCAGATAACAAAATCCTCTTCGCGGGCCCGGTGGGCGCGGGCAAGACCACCGCCATCGCCGCCATCAGCGACATCGCCCCGATCCGCACCGACGCCAAGGCCAGCGACATGACCTTGCATCGCAAGGACCACACCACGGTGGCGCTGGACTACGGCATGTTGCGCCTGGACGCCGACACCAAGATCCACCTCTACGGCACCCCTGGCCAAGAGCGTTTCGACTTCATGTGGGACATCGTCAGCCGCGGCAGCATCGGCCTGATCCTACTGCTGGACCACAGCCGCGCCAATCCGCTGCAAGACCTCGGCTTCTTCCTGCGCGCCTTCGAGCCGCTGCTGCGTCGCGCGCCGCTGGCGCTGGGCGTCAGCAAGACCGACCTCGCGCCGCTGTCCGCCACCGCCGTCTACGCCGACGCCCTGGCCGCCCGCGGGCTGAGCGCGCCGGTGTTCGAAGTGGACTGCCGCCGCCGCGAAGACATCAAACAGCTGCTGCTGGCGCTGCTGTACTCGATAGACCCTGGCCTGGGAGAACCGCAATGAACGAAGAACTGCGTCTGAGCGGGCCGCTTTATCCAATGGCCACGCCGGCCGGCGCCTTTTACGCCGTCGCCGGCGCGGAGGCCGACCTGACCCGCCGTCTGCTGCTCAACATCCTGCGGCTGGGCCATGCGGTGCCGTTAAGCGAACCCTTGCTCAGCGAATGGTGCGACGACGAACTGGAGCAAGCGCTGGCCACCCTTTACCGCTTGCAACGGCTGGAATTCGTCCACGGCACCGCCGAGCCGCGGCCGGCCGCCGCCGGCAACCTGGAAAGCCAGTTGCCGGAGCTGCTGGCGGCGCTGTCCGGCAGCGGCCAGGCGCTGCTGGCCGACGACAACGGCCTCTATTACGCCACCGCGGGCTTCCGCCACGAAACCGCCGAGGAAATCGCCGCGCTGGCCGGCGACCTCATGTCCTTGAGCCGCCGGCATCACCTGCTGCTCAAGAACCACCTCAACCTGGGCAGCGCCGCCTGGGCCTCGGTGGATCCGGCCGGCCGCAGCCAGCTGGCCTTTTACCCCTTGCACGTGGCGCAGCAGGCCTTCGCGCTGATCATAGGCGGCGAACCGCGGCTGCAAAGCGAAGCCTTCGTCGGCCTGGTGGAGCTGCTGGTGCGCCGCTACGCCTGAACCCCGGCCGCGCGGCGGCCGGCGCATTGAACAATCCAGGAGAAACCCATGCGTGAACAAATGCTCAAATCCATTCTGAGCGACCTCAACGGCGCGTCCGCCGACATCGAAGCGTCCGCCATCATTTCCGCCGACGGGCTGACCATGGCGGCGCTGCTGCCGCAAGAGGTGGACGAGGACCGGGTCGGCGCGATGGCGGCGGCGATGCTGTCCCTGGGCGAGCGCACCGCGCGCGAACTGGCGCGCGGCGGCCTGGAACAGGTGATGGTCAAGGGAGAACACGGCTACATCCTGATGAGCCACGCCAGCCCTGACGCGGTGCTGACCGTGATCGCGCGGCGCGAGGCCAAGCTGGGCCTGATTTTTCTGGACGCCAAGCGCGCGGCGCGCAGCATTGCCGAAATCCTTTAAATCAACGGCTCAATGTCTGCTGCACGTAGGCGGGCTAGCCGGGCAAAGGCCTTGAAAGCCGCTTCGGAAACGCCCATTCCCCCTTGCGCGTTCCGCCTTCTCGGCGGTTTCGCCTGGTCTCGCCCCGGCGCGCGAGGCTTTGAACTCGCTCCGGCAAACCGGCCTATACTTGGCGGCGTCTGGCCGGCACAATAGGGTTTTGCTTTTATGCCAGACCCGCTCCATGTGGAAAACCATACTCGCCATCTCCGTCGGCGCCGCGCTGGGGGCGCTGCTGCGCTGGGCGCTGGGCGTCAAGCTCAACAGCCTGTGGCCCAGCCTGCCGCCGGGCACCCTGGCCGCCAATCTGGTCGGCGGCTACATCATCGGCCTCGCCGTCGCCTTCTTCGCCAGCGCGCCGGGCGTGTCGCCGCTATGGCGGCTGCTGGTGATCACCGGCTTCTGCGGCGGCCTGACCACCTTCTCCACCTTCTCCGCCGAAGTCGTCTCCCTGCTGCAGCAACAGCGGCTGCTGCCGGCGCTGACCGCCGTCGCCGTCCATGTCTGCGGTTCGCTGCTGGCCACCCTCGCCGGCATCGCCAGTTGGCAGTGGCTGCGCGCGCTCAAGAGCTGAACGCCGTCCAAGAACGCGCTTAGCCGTTCACACCGCCAGGCTTCGCGGCGGGGAGCGCGGCATGCGGCGGCGCGGGAACGCTTGCAGACCGTACCCGCCGTGCCGCGCCGTGGATCCTACACCGCGCTAATGCGTCGCCCCGCCGGTTTCCACGATGTCCGTCGTCGCCGTCAACGCCGTTTCCAGGGCCAGCCTCAAGCCGGCGACTATCGTCTCCAAGCTCATGCTGGCCGCGCCGGGATGCGCGGCGGCCTGCTCCGGCAGATACGGGATGTGAATGAAGCCGCCGCGCGCGGGCGTTCCGGCCAAGGCGTGCATCAGGCCGTAGAACACATGGTTGCAGACAAAGGTGCCGGCGCTCTGCGACACCTCCGCCGGAATGCCCGCCGCGCGCAGCGCCGCCGCCTGAGCCTTGATCGGCAAGGTGCTGAAATAGGCGGCCGGCCCGCCCGGCACCACCGGCCTATCTATCGGCCGTCGCCCGGCGTTGTCCGCGATGCGAGCGTCGTCGACATTGATCGCCACCCGCTCCAAGGATAGCTCGGGCCGCCCGCCCGCCTGCCCCACCGCCACGATCAGCGCCGGCCGCAGCGCGGCCATCTCCTCGCGCAACGCGGCCAAGGCCTCGCCGAACACGCAGGGCAGCCGCCGCGCCGCCACCGCCGCGCCCGCCAGCGTCTCGCCGTCCAGCCGGCGCACGGCCTCCCACGACGGGTTCACGCTCTCGCCGCCAAACGGTTCGAAGCCCGTCAACAAAATGGTCTTGCTCATTCGCACTCCCCCTCTTCCAAGGCCAGCAGGGCGAAAGTCCCCAGCCAATGCTCGCCGGTGTAATGGCCGCTGACCACATGCGGCAGGCCGGCGTCCAGATGCGCCCGCGCGCTTTGATTCAGCAGAGGCCTCCAAGCGTCATCCGGCGGCAAGGCGGCCGTCAACTGGCGCAAACACCAGGCGCGGCTCAAATTCAGACCGATGAGGTGACCGATCTTGGGGTCCGAGCCGTCGCTGACCCGGACCGGGCTCAGCAAGGCAGCGCTGCGCGGCAAATCCGGCGAGAAGGCGCGCAGCCAGTCGCGGAACGCCTCGGCCGACAATAGCCGGCCAAGCAGCAAGGCCTGACACAGGCTGGGCGACAGAAAGTCGTCGCCGCTCGGTTCCAGCCGCGTCGGATAGTCCGCATCGGCCAGGAAGTAACGCCGGGCGGCCGCCTCCAGCGCCTGCGCCAGCTCGGCATCGTCGGCGGCGCGGGCGTAGTCCAGGCTCAGCAGCAAGGCGAAGGCGGTGTTGGCGTGCCCGCCGCCGCGGATCGGGTAATCCTGCAAAGGCAGAAACCTCAGCCAGCGCTGGCGGATCAAGGCCAATAACGGCTGCATCGCCGCCCGCCATGACCCGGCTTGCGGCAGATCCCAGGCCTCCAGCTCCTGCGCCAGGGCCAGCAGCCAGGCCCAGCCATAGGGCCGCTCGAAGCTGGCGCGGCCCGGCGCGGCGAAATAGTCCGCCTCCGCCTGGAAAGCCTGCGGCGTAAAATGGCCGGCGAACAGGGAGGCGATCTCGGCCTGCTCCGGCAAGGCCGGGAAACGACGAGCCAGCCGCGCCAGCAGCCAGAAGCCGTGCACGGCGGAGTGCCAGTCGTAGCAGCCGTAGAACACCGGGTGCAAATCGCGCGGCGCGCGCGCGTCCTCCGGCCCGTTCAGCAGATGGCTCAGCAGATTCGGATATTCCCGAACCAGGCCGGCCAGCGGCAGCGCCGCCAGCTTGGATGCTTGTTGCGGATTCATGCGGTCTCCTCAACGGAACACGATGAAATACATCAATAGGATATTCACGCCCAGCAAAGCCAGCGCGGTGGGAATCTGGGTCTTGATCACCAGATATCGGTCCTTCAGCTCCAGCAAGGCCGCCGGCACGATATTGAAATTGGCCGCCATCGGCGTCATCAGCGTGCCGCAATAGCCGGAATACATGCCTATCGCCACCAGCGGCGCCGCGTCGGCGTGATGGCCGACGATCAGGAAAGGCAGCGCGATGCCGGCGGTCATCACCGGGAAAGCCGCGAAGGCGTTGCCCATGATCATGGTGAACAGGGCCATGCCGATACAGTAGATCGCCACCAGCAGAAAACGATTGCCCGGATCCACGAACAAGCTCACCGCTTCCTGCACCGCCTGGCCGGTCTTGGCGGCGACGAACACCCCGCCCAGCATCGCCAGCATCTGCGGCAGGATGGCGGCCCAGCCGATGGCGTCCACCAGACGGCGCGATTCCCGCACCGCCTGCAGCGGCGTTCCGCCGGTCAGCCTCCAGCCCAGCAGCACCGCGCAAACGCAGGCCACCGCCAAGGCGGCCAGGGTCAGATGCTTCTGATCCAGCAAGGCGAGACCGCCTACCCCCACGCCCTTCAGCGCCAAGGTGCAGGTCACGGTCAGCAGGGGAATCAGCAAGGCGGGCAGGAAGATCTTGTTGCCCAGGCGCTGGGCGGCGTCCTGCCGCTGCCCATCGCTTCTTTGGCCATAACTGCCCGGAGCCAGCAGGCCGGCGCCGGCCAATAGGGCCAGCGCGACAACAACGAGTCCCACCAGGCGGTAGGTCATCGCCTTGCCCAAAACGGCCGTCATCAAGTCCCCGAACAAAAAGGTGGCGCCGAACAAGAACCAGAACAGCGCGGTGGTGTAACGCTTGGGGTTGCCGCGGTCGCGCAGCGTCATGCCCACCAGGAGCATCACCACGATGCCTATCAGATAATAAACGTCATTGATGCTGAACCATGCATTCATGCCGCGGCCTCCTGTTTCGCGCGCCAGGCGGCGATATCGCCTTGCAGACTGGCGTCAAGCCGCGCCAAGCGCGCCATATGGATGATCAGCGCGCTGATGGCGGTAGGAATCGCCCACAGGCCGATGTGCAGCGGCTCGATATTGGCGATGCCGTTTTCCTTGAGGAAGGCGTCCATCAGCAAGACCGCGCCAAAGGCGATAAAGATGTCCTCGCCGAAAAATACGGCGATATTGTCGCAGGCGGCGGCATGGGCGCGGATGCGGTCGCGCAGCGCCTGAGGCAGTTCTCCCAGCTGATTGGCCGCGGCGCCTTCCGCCATCGGCGCCAGCAGGGGGCGCACGGTTTGGGCGTGGCCGCCCAGATTGATCAGGCCCAGCGCCGCGGTCAGCTCGCGCACCACGAAATACAGCATCAGGATGCGCGCGGTGGTGGCGCTCTTGATGCCGGCTATCCATTGCTGCGCGCGCTCTTTCAAACCGTAGCGCTCCAGCAGGCCGATCACCGGCAGGATCAGGATGAAGGTGGCCAATTGACGGCTATTGAGGAATTTCTCGCCGAAGGTTTCCAGCAGCGTCCCCAGGTCCATGCCGACCGCCAGGCCGGTGCTCAGACCGGCGGCGGTGACCACCAGCAGCGGATTGAAGCGCAAAGCGAAGCCCGCCACCACGACGGGAATGCCCACCAGGGGCAGATAGGATGCAAGATCCATGCAGTTTCTCCTTTGTATGATGGAAATGGCCGCCTGCGGACGGCTCTAGTTTCCGGCTAACGCTCACAAGGCGACGATGTGTACCCCCTCCTGTTCCAAGCGTTGGCGCAGCAGCCGCGCGAAGAGCAGCGCGTGCGCGCCGTCTCCGTGCAGGCAAACGCTGTCGGCGCGAAGCGCCAGCTCGCCGCCGTCCAGGCAGGCCACGCGACCGCGCAGCACCAGATCCAGCGTCTGACGCAAAGCCTGCTCCGCGTCTTCGATCACCGCGCCCGGCGTTCCGCGCGGCGCCAGGCTGCCGTCGGCCAGATAGGCGCGGTCGGCGAACACCTCTTCCACCGCCTGCAGACCGTGGCGCCGCGCCGCGCGGCCGGACTCGCCGCCGGCCAGGCCGACCAGCCTCAGCTCAGGATCCCAATCCCTCACCGCGCGGGCGACGGCGTCGGCCAGCGCCGGATCGCGCGCCGCCTGGTTGTACAGCGCGCCGTGCGGCTTGACGTGACGCAGCCGCGTTCCGGCGGCCTTGGCCATGGCCGCCAGCGCGCCCACCTGGTACAACACGTCCTGGTACACCCGCTCCGGCGCGCGCTGCATAGTCCGGCGGCCGAAATGCTCCCGGTCGGGAAAGCCGGGATGGGCGCCCAGCGCCACGCCTCGCCGCGCCGCCGCCTGCACCGCCAGCCACATCTGTTCGGCGTCGCCCGCGTGCCAGCCGCAGGCGATGTTCACCGAACTGACCTGATCCATGATCGCCGCGTCGTCGCCGCAGCCCTCGCCGATATCGGCGTTCAAATCGATCTGCATGCCTGACTCCAGTCCTGTCCCTGCAAGTACCCGCGCAGACGCGCGCGCGCCGTCGCCGCCTGCTGCGCGTCCACCATCTCGAAACGCAGCCTGGCGCCCGGCCGCGCCTGCGCCAGCTTCCACAAATCCGCCTCGATCACGCAGGCGATGCGCGGATAGCCGCCCGTCGCCTGCGCGTCCGCCAGCAACACGATGGGCTGGCCGCCCGGCGGCGCCTGCACCACGCCGGGCAGCACGCCGTGGGACGGCAAGTCCCCGTCGGCCTCGCGCGCCAGCGCGTCGCCCTGCAGGCGGTAGCCCATGCGATTGCTCTGCGAGCTCACCGTCCACTCGCCTTCGCTGAAGGCCTGCCGCGCCTCCCGGGCGAATTGCCGCCACTCCGGGCCCGGCAGCGCGCGCAGCGTCGGCGACCAAGCAAGATTGCGCCGTCCCAGCCGGCCAGACAGCGCCGCCGCCGGCCCCAGCGGCAAGCGGTCGCCCGCCTCCAGCGCCCGCCCCATCCAACCGCCCAGACCGGCCTGCAGATCGGTGGCGCGCGCGCCCAGAGCCAGGGGCGCGTCGATGCCGCCGGCCAGGGCGAGATAGGCGCGCATGCCGTGGCGGCAGCCGCGCAGCAGCAGGCGCTGGCCCGCGCGCGCCGGATAACGCCAGCCGCTCCACACCGGCTCGCCGTCCAGTTCCGCGTCAAAATCCGCGCCCATCAAGGCGAACCAGCCGTCGCGCAGAAAGCGGACGCCAAACGGCCCCAGGGCCACTTCGATGCCGGCCGCGTCCGCGGCATTGCCCAGCAGGCGGTTGGCCATGATCAAGGCCGGCGCGTCCAGCGCGCCGCTTTGCGCCACGCCGAGGTGGCGCAAGCCGCGCCGGCCCAGGTCCTGCACCGTGCTTTGAATGCCGGCCTGCGTGATTTCAATCATCTCCGCCCTCCTGCGGCACAAAGCGCACGCTGTCGCCCGGCAGCAGCAGGGACGGTTCCGCGCGCCGCGGATCGAATAATTTCAATGAAGTGCGGCCGATGATCTGCCAGCCGCCGGGGCTGGTCGCCGGATAGATGCCGGTCTGGCCGCCGCCTATGCCCACCGAGCCGGCCGGCACCGCCAACCGGGGCTCGGCGCGCCGCGGCGTGGCCAGGCGCTCGGGCAAGCCGCCCATATAGGCGAAGCCGGGCTGAAAGCCGAGGAAGTACACCACGTAGTCGGCCGCGGCATGAGCGGCGGCGACATCCTCCTCGCTCAAGCCCGCATGCGCCGCCACCGCGGCCAGGTCCGGACCGTGGCGGCCGCCGTAGCGCACCGGCACGTCCACCCGCCGCAAGCGCGGCTCGGCCTCTTGCGCCGCCGCCCAGCCGCGGCGCAAGCGCTCCAGCCAGGCCTCGCCGTCGTCGGCGTCCGGATCGAAAATCAAGGTGAGATTATTCATGCCGGGCACCACGTCGATCAGCCCGGCCGCGCCCGTCAGCGTCTGCGCCAGCCACCAGATGCGGCGCTGACACGCCAGATCGGCCGGCTTCGCGCTCTCCAGCACGGCGGCGCGTTCGCCCAGCAAGTAATAGCGCATTGGGTTCGATGCCAAACCATTCTCCATATGCAACCGTCCGCCTCGCGGCGCTCGAATTTATTATTTTGCAGACAAAACATCTATAAATTATTTGTATTTATTGGCGATGTCCAGCACAAATGACGTTTTGCTATACTGGCCGGCCAGCCACCTCGTCGCCAGGCCCGTCCATGAACGCTCAACGCAATATCGTCTCCTCATCGCATCTGGTTTCGGAGCGTTGCGCCGAACTGTCCGAGTTCGAATTCGGGCTGATCGTGGCCAACAACGCCTTCAACCGCTGGATGATCCGCTGCATGGCGGCCGCGGGAGAAACCGATATGACCGCGATGGAGGTGTCGCTGCTGCATCACGTCAACCACCGCGGCCGCAGCAAGAAACTGGCGGACATCTGCTTCGTGCTGAACATCGAAGACACGCACGTGGTGTCCTATGCGCTGAAGAAGCTGGTGAAGATGGGCTATGTCGGCAGCGAAAAGGTGGGCAAGGAGGCTTTGTTCGCCACCACCCAGGCCGGCGTGGAACTGTGCCAGCGCTACCGCGACGTCCGCGAGCAATGCCTGATCAACGCGCTGATAGACAACGGCGGCCAACAGGCCGATATCGGCGACAACGCCCAGTTGCTGCGCATGCTGGCCAGCTTGTACGACCAGGCCTCTCGCGACGCCGCCTCCATGTAAGAAGCGCTTCAAAGTCCGCGGCGCTTCAGCGATACGGCGTTGAAAACCCATTCATAAGAGATCCGGCGCGGCGGCCGCGGACCAGCCCTCTTTCTCCTCTCGCGCCGCCGCTTCCCACCGGCGCGCGCACGCGCGCCGACCGCTCCCCGCCCCGCCTTGCGCGCGCCGGCCGCCGCCATGGTCAAGCCAATAGCAAGCCCATGGAAATTAGGCTATTCATTTATTATCAAACTTTCTCATCTAAAATAAACATTCGATATAGTTGTCAAAAACATTGAATAATTTCGAATGGGATGATAAAAACGCCATACACCAGCACATAGACCGGTGAACTTCCGCCCGTCGGCGGGCGCGCCGCGACGGGCAGGCTCCGGACTCAAGCGCGGCGCCGGCTCGCCGCTCGGGCCGGAGAGGTCGGCGGCGGCGCTTGATGGGGACCATTAGCCGCATAGTTACCATATTCATCAGCCGGAACCGCCATGAGGTCGAATACCGCCAACCGACAGTTGCTCTTTGTCGTGCTGCCCTTCCTGCTCATTGTCGTCATGCAGGTGGCGCTAAGCGCGTTCAGCCTCTACGTGGTGTCCACCGCCCGCGCCTACGTGGCGGGGGAAGGCCTGTGGTCTAAAGCGCAGAAGGACTCCATCTACCACCTGACCCGCTACGCTCAAACCGGCTCCGACCACGACTTCCAACGCTATCGGCTGGCCATCTCCATCCAATTGGGCGACCACCGGGCGCGGCTGGCGCTGGACCGCAAGCCGCCGGATCTGGACACCGCGCGCCAAGGCTTTCTGGACGGCGGCAACCACCCCGACGACATCGAAAACATCATCCGCGCCTATCTGTGGTTTCACCACGTCAGCTATCTGGCCGAAGCCATCCGCTATTGGAAAATCGGCGATTACTACCTGCAGGAAATTCAGACCATAGGCGAGCAATTGCGCCAAGGTTACGCCGACGGCTCCTTGAGCCAGGACGACAAGGCCGCCCTCACCTCGCAGATCGCCGAGATCAACGAAGCGGTCAAGGCGCCGGCCCAGGGCTTTTCCCGCGTGCTGGGCAACGCCTCGCGCGAGGTGAGCCAGGCGGTCTGGCGCGTCAATCTGCTGGTGGGCCTGCTGCTGGTGCTGCTGACCATTTTGCAGATCCGCCGGCTGATCCAGGCCTCGGACAATTACAAGGCCGCCTTGCAGGCTGAGCAGCAACGCGCCGAGATCACCCTGCAATCGATAGGCGACGCGGTGATCACCCTCAATATGCAAGGCGCGGTGATCTATCTGAACCACAGCGCCAAGCGCATGCTCAGCCACCTGGAGACGGAAAGCCTGGGCCTGCATTTCGACGAATTGCTCAGCCTGATCAAACAGGGGCAGGACAAGGACAGCACGCTGAGCTTCGCCGAGCTCTGCCGGCTGGACGAAAGCAGCCGCACCTATCCCAAGCTGAACATGCTGCGCCACAACGCGATTCCGCTGCAGGTCAGCCTGGTGGCCGCGCCGATACGCGACCGCCGCGGCGAGCAATACGGCATCGTGCTGGTGCTGCACGACAATACCGCGGAACAGCAATACATCAACGAGTTGTCCTGGCAGGCCAGCCACGACGCGCTGACCGGCCTGCTCAACCGCCGGGAGTTCGAAACCCGCGCCATCAAGGCGATCAAGCAGCTGGGCCAGGCCGAGGCGTCGCTGGCGCTGATGTTCATCGATCTGGACCAGTTCAAGCTGATCAACGACACCTACGGCCACGCCGCCGGCGATGAACTGCTGTGCCAGATCAGCCGTTCGGTGGCGCGGCGGCTGCGCGCCTCGGACACGCTGGCGCGGCTGGGCGGCGACGAGTTCGGCGTCTTGCTCGGCAACAGCTCGGTGGAATCCGCCATCGCCAAGGCCAATAATCTGCGCCAGGCCATCATGGAATGCAGCTTCCAGTGGGAAGGCAACCAATTTTCCATCAGCGCCAGCATCGGCCTGGTCTGCGTGTCCGACGCCGACACCTCGCTGGCCGAGGTGATGCGGTCGGCCGACATCGCCTGCTATATGGCCAAGGAAAAAGGCCGCAACCGCATCCAGCTCCACATCCCGCACAATTCCGAAGTGTCGGCGCGCTTTCACGAAATGGACTGGGTGCAAAGGCTGCGCCAGGCGCTGCGCGACGACAGCTTCACTCTCTACGCCCAGGACATCGTCCCGCTGGCCGCCCATCCGGAACGCGGCCGCTATGTCGAAGTGCTGCTGCGCCTCAACGCCGACGACGGCAGCCAGGTGCCCCCCGGCTTGTTCGTGCCGATCGCGGAGCGCTACGGCCTGATGACCGAAATCGACCGCATCGTGGTGGAAAAAGTGTTTCAGGAGCTGGCCCTGCTGCGCCGCGCCGGCAATCAGGACATCCGGCATTGCGCGATCAATCTGTCCGGCTCCACCTTGTGCGACGACGGCTTCCTCGCCTTCGTGCAGCAGCAGTTCCAGCGCAGCGGCGTGCCGCCGGAGCTGATCTGTTTCGAGATCACCGAAACCAACGCCATCGCCAATCTGGAAGCCGCGCAACGGCTGATCCACGAGCTGCGCCGGATCGGCTGTCTGTTCTCCTTGGACGATTTCGGCACCGGCATGTCCTCCTTCGCCTACCTGAAGCACTTGCCGGTGGACTTCCTGAAAATCGACGGCAGCTTTGTCCGCGAGATGGCGACGGACCCGATAGACCACGCCATGGTGGAAATGATCAACCACATCGGCCACGTCACCGGCAAGCGCACCATCGCCGAATTCGTCGACACGCCCGAGATCGTGGCCGAACTGCGCAAGCTGGGCGTGGACTACGCCCAGGGCTTCCACCTGAGCCGGCCGGAGCCCTTCGGCTTCCGCCACGCGCATGGAGACCGCCGAATGCGACAGCAATAGGCTACCGGCCTGGTCGTCAGGCCGGATCTGGGCGGCCGGGAGGCCGCCGCGTCTGGCCGGCTTGGCCCGGCTTTGCTTCTAAGGAAAGGGGACACCATGAGTAAAGAGATCGGTTTTGTCAGGAGCGGCCCGCTGATGGACCTCCACAGCTATCCGGAATGGACGCGGGAGCTGGTGCGCCATTGCGACGCCTTCAAACGCCAGGTGGTGGAACACGAGTTGTTCCGGCAAATGCGCGACGGCGTGCTGCCCGCCGCCATCCACCAGGCCTTTCTGCGCGGCGGCTGGCCGGTAATCGAACAGTTTCCGCAATACATGGCCAAAAACCTGCTGAAAGTGCGCTACGGCCAGCATCGCGGCCATGATATGGCGCGCCGCTACCTGATCCGCAACATCCGGGTGGAGCAGAACCACGCCGACCACTGGGTGCAATGGGCCGCGGCGTCCGGCGTGGACACGGACAGCCTGCTGCGCAACCCCCAGGCGCTGGAAACGCTGAGCCTCAGCCACTGGTGCCATCAGGTTTGCGAGCGCGAATCGCTGGAGGTGGCGATGGCGGCCACCAATTACGCCATCGAAGGCGCCACCGGAGAATGGTGCGCCGCCGTCTGCTCCAAGGAGGACTACGCCCGGCAGTTCCCCAAGGAAAAGCGCGCCAAGGCGATGAAATGGCTGGCGCTGCACGCGCATTACGACGACGAACACCCCTGGGAGGCGCTGGAAATCATCGTCACCCTGGTGGGCGAAAATCCAAGCGCGCAGCAAGTGGCCGAGTTGCGCCACGCCATCTGCCAAAGCCACCGCTACATGCGCCTGTTGCTGGATCATTATATGAGCCAGCCCGCGCCTGAGACTTGCGCGCGCGTCTACGCCGAGCCGGCGCTGGCCTGAGGATCTGTTCAAGGCCTGGCAAGAGGCGCGCGCCTGCGCCGCATGGGCGTGCCGCCTAAAACAAACCGCCCCGCAAGCCAACGCTTGCGGGGCGGTTTTTTAACGTCGACGGCCGGCTCAGCCGCGCAGGCGACGCAGCACTTCGTCCTTGCCGATCAAGGCAAGCACCGCGTCCACCGACGGCGTCTGCGTGGTGCCGCACACCAGCACGCGCAGCGGCATGCCCAACTGGCCCATCTTGATGCCCTCTTCCGCGCAGAAAGGCTTGAACAGCTCGTGGATGCCTTCCGCGGACCAGGCGTCCAGCGCCGCCAGCTTGTCGGCGAAACGGCCCATGCGCGCCACGCTGTCGCCGGACAGATGCTTGTCCACGTCGGCCGCGGCGGCCTCGCGCTTGCGGTAGAAATAATCCACTTCCAGCGCCAGCGCGTTCAGGTCCTGCACCCGCTCCTTGACCAGGGCGATCACCTCCTCGATGGCGGGCCCGCCGGCCAGCTCGACGCCGGCGGCGGACAGGCGCGGCGCGATCAGTCCGGCCAGGCGGCCGTTGTCCGCGCTCTTGATGTGCTGGGCGTTCAGCCACATGAATTTTTCATGGTTGAAGCGGCTGGCGGACGCGCTCACCGCTTCCAGGCTGAACCACTCGACGAACTGCTCCATGGAGAAGAACTCGTCGTCGCCGTGGCCCCAGCCCAGGCGCGCCAGGTAGTTGAGCAGCGCTTCCGGCAGAATGCCCTTGTCGGCGTAGTCCACCACGCTGACCGCGTCGCGGCGCTTGGACATTTTCTGGCCGTCCTCGTTGAGGATCATCGGCAGATGGCCGTACACCGGCAGCGGCGCGTTCAAGGCCTTCAGGATATTGATCTGGCGCGGGGTGTTGTTGACGTGGTCGTCGCCGCGGATCACATGGGTGATCTGCATGTCCCAATCGTCCACCACCACGCAGAAGTTATAGGTCGGGCTGCCGTCCGGACGGGCGATGATCAGATCGTCCAGTTCCTGGTTGGCGATCTCGATGCGGCCCTTGACCGCGTCGTCCCAGGCCACCACGCCGTCCAGCGGGGTCTTGAAGCGCACTACCGGGGTCACGTCCGCGGGGACGGCCGGCAAGGTTTTGCCGGCTTCCGGACGCCAGCGGCGGTCGTAACGCGGCTTCTCGCCGCGCGCTTCCTGCTCCGTCCGCATCGCTTCCAGTTCTTCCTTGCTGCAATAGCACAGGTAGGCGTGGCCGGAGTCCAGCAATTGCCGGATCACGTCCTTGTAACGGTCGAAACGATGGGTCTGGTAGAACGGGCCTTCGTCGTAATCCAGGCCCACCCAGTGCATGCCGTCCAGAATCGCCTTCACCGACTCCGGCGTCGAGCGCTCCAGATCGGTGTCCTCGATGCGCAGTACGAACACGCCGTCGTTCTTGCGGGCGTAGGCCCAGGAAAACAGCGCGGTGCGCACGCCGCCGATATGCAGATAACCGGTGGGACTGGGAGCGAAACGGGTACGGATCATGGTGACTCAGGCTCGAAAATCGTGAAACGGCTATTGTACGCCGGCTGGCGAAGCGGCAGCAAACCCCAGGGTCTGTTGAGCTTTGTTTTTCCGCCGGGGAAAAACAGAGTTCAACAGACCCTAATCCGGCCAGCGCCGGTGCAGGCTGGCCGGCACCAGGGCCTCCGGCTCGGTCAGCGTCTGCCCTTCCAGCAGAGCCAGGGCCAGGTCCAGGCTGCGCGCCGCCATTTCGCGGCTGTCCTGCACGATGGCGTCGACGCGCAGCGGCAGGCAGTCCAGCAAGGAGTGATCGTCGAAGGTCAGCAGGCGCAGCGGCGCGTTGGCCAGACCGCAATGCTGATTGAGAAAGGCCAGCGCGCCCTCCAGCAGCGACACCGAGGCGGTGAACAAAGCCTGAGGCAGGCGTTGATGCTGTTGCCGCCATTGCTGCATCAGTTCGAAACCGGAACGGCGCAGATAATCGCGATGGCACACCCAGCCCGGCCCTTCCTCAACGCCGTGAAGCGCCAAGGCCTGACGATACCCTTGCAGACGGTCGCGGCTGGGCGACAGCTCGGGCTGGCCGCCGAAGAACACCACTTCGGACACGCCCTGCTCCAGCGCGTCGCCCACCAGGCGCTCCACGCTGGCGCAGCCGTCGGTCACCACCGACGGGATGCCGCTGCCGTCCACCCGGCGGTCGACGAAGACCAGCGGCAGCCGCCGCACCCATTTCTGGTAGGACTTGGCCTCGTGCGTGCACGGCACCACGATCATCGCGTCCACCTGCCGCGCCGCCAGATGCGCCATCACCTCGGCCTCGCGTCGCGGATCTTCGTCGCTGGTCACCAGCAGCATCTGGTAATCGCGCTGGCGGCACAGTTCCTCCATCGCCTGGGCCAAGGCCGCGTGGGCGGAGTTGGTCAGGTCGGGAATCACCAGCCCCACCGAGTTGCTGCGCCGCGAGCGCAAGGAGCGCGCCGACTGCGACGGGTTGAAGTGCTGCTCGCGCGCCACCTTCTCCACCCGCTCCACCGTGGCCCGGGAAATGCGGTAGCGCTCGGCATGGCCGTTGAGCACCATGCTGGCGGTGGTGCGCGACACGCCGGCCAGTTCGGCGATGTCGTCTATGGTCAAACGCTTGTAGCCGCTCATCGACAGCCTATTCCTCATGCGGCGGCGCCATGCCGCCGCGGACTCGATTGCAAAACAGCCCCGGCCTGCGCAAGCGCGGGACGGGGCCGCCGATTGCCGGCCACCTTACCTCAAGCCGGCCCTCATCGCCAGAGCGAGACCGGTCTTCAGGCTTACTGCTTGACCAGGTTCAAGGGCACCGGGATGAATTTCTCCACCTGCTGGCCGTCGATCAGCTTCTTGGCGGTCTGCACGCCGTACTGGCCGATCAGTTCCGGCTGTTGCTGCACGGTGGCGGCTAGGCCGCCGGCCTTGACCGAGGCCACCGCGTCGGCGGTGGCGTCGAAGCCCACCACCGCGACGTTCTTCAGGCCGGCGGCCTGGATCGCCTTCAAGGCGCCCAGCGCCATTTCATCGTTGTGGGCGAACACGCCCTGCACGTCCTTATTGCCCTGCAGGATGTTTTCCATCACCGACAAGCCCTTGGCGCGGTCGAAATCGGCCGGCTGCTTGGCCACGATCTTGACGTCGGCCTTGCCGTCCGCCACCGCGTGGAAGCCCTGACCGCGCTCGCGGGCGGCGGAGGAGCCGGGGATGCCTTCCAGTTCCACCAGCCGGCCCTTGCCGCCCAGCTTCTGCAGCAGGAAGTCGGCCGCCATCTTGCCGCCGGCCACATTGTCGGAGGCGATGTGGGCGCTGACTTCGGCGCCGTTGACGCTGCGATCCAGCGACACCACCTTGATGCCCTTGCTCACCGCTTCCTTCACCACATTGGCGACGGCGGAGGAGTCGGTCGGATTGATCAGGATCACGCTCACCTTCTTCTGGATCAGATCCTCCACGCTGGCCTGCTGCTTGGCGGAATCGTCCTGCGCGTCCACGGTGATCAGGCGCACACCCTCCTTGGCCGCCTCGTCTTCCGCGCCCTTGCGCAGCGAGACGAAGAACGGATTGTTCAGCGTGGACACCGCCAGGCCCACCACCGGCTGGCCGGCGGCCGCGGCCGGCGCGCTGGCGCCGGACGAGGCGCCGTCGGCCGGACCCTGCTTGGTGCAGGCGATCAGACTGGCCGCGATGACACTGAAAACCAAAGGCTTGATTAAGCGTTGCATATCGGAACTCCCCCTAGTGTGATGAAAGCGCTGCATATTGAAACTCCCCTAGTGTTATGGTCGCTTGCGCTGTTGTCCCGCCGCTGGCGGGCCGCGCTCTGAACCTGTTCACGATCTGTCACGCATCGACGACACGGCCTTGAAAACGGCTTCAGAATGCTGGTGCGACATGATGCGCGCGCCACACCCTCAGCCTTTTTCGTCTCGTCTCGCTCGCGAGATCGTGAAAACGTGCTTACTTCTTGCCGCTGCGGTCCAACAGCACCGCCAGCAGAATCACCACGCCCTTGATCACCTGCTGATAGAAGGACGATACGCCCAGCAGATTAAGGCCGTTGTTCAATACCCCGATCAGCAAGGCGCCGATCAGCGTGCCCACAATCCAGCCGCGGCCGCCGGTCAGGCTGGTGCCGCCCAGCACCACCGCGGCGATGGCGTCCAGCTCGTAGCCGGCGCCGGCGGTGGGCTGCGCCGAATTCAGCCGCGAGGTCAGCACCGCGCCAGCCATCGCCGACAGCGCGCCGGACAAGGTATAGACCCAGATCTTGACCCGATCCACCTTGACGCCGGACAGCCGCGCGGATTCCTCGTTGCCGCCGGTGGCGTAGACATGGCGGCCGAAAACGGTTTTCTTCAACATGAACCAGAAGCCGGCGAACATCAGCAACATCCACACCACCGGCACCGGCACCACGCCGGCCACATAGCCGCCGCCCAGCATGGAGAACATATCGCTGCCGAAGCCGGTGATCGGGCTGCCGTTGGACGCCACCAATGACAGGCCGCGCAGAATGGTCATCGACGCCAGCGTGGCGATGAAGGGCGCCACCTTGCCCTTGCTGATCACCAGACCGTTGCAGCAGCCCATCAGCGCGCCGGACAGAATGCCCAACAGCGTGGCCAGCAGCGGATCGACGCCGGCTTGCAGCAGCATCGCGGTCAGCACCGACGACAAGGCCAGGATGGAACCCACGGACAGATCGATGCCGCCCAGCAGGATGACCAGGGTCATGCCGAAGGCGATCAAGGCGTTGATGGAGACCTGGCGCATCACATTGAGCAGATTGCCCATGGTCAGGAAGTCGGCGCTCATCACCGACAAGCCGGCGCAGATCGCCAGCAGGGCGATGAAAGGCCCGAGTTTTTGCAGCGTTGCTTTTTGTTGCGGGGTCATCTTGCTTACCGTTTCCCTTGCTTGCGCCCGATGGGCGCGACCTGAATATTCAATGCGCGGCGACGCTCAGTCCGCCGTCGCGCCGGCCGCCGCGGCCATGATGTCTTCCTGCGTCGCCGCGCCGGCCTCGAACAGCCCGGCCCGGCGCCCCTCGTGTATCACCAGGATGCGGTCGCTCATCGCCATCACTTCCGGCAATTCGGACGACACCATGACGATGGCCGCGCCGGCGGCGGCCAGTTGATTGATGATGTGGTAGATCTCGGCCTTGCCGCCCACGTCGACGCCGCGCGTCGGCTCGTCCAGCAACAGCAGCTTGGGCGGCTCCGCCAGCCACTTGGCGAACACCACTTTTTGCTGATTGCCGCCGGACAAGGATTTGACGTCCAGTTCCGCGTCGCGGGTGCGGATGCGCAATTGCTCGATCAGCCGTCGCGCCTCCTCGTTCTCGGAACGGCGGTTCACCACCCCCAGCCGCGCGTGGCGGCGCAGATGCACCAGGGTGGCGTTCTCCCGCACCGACATGCCCAGCACCAGGCCCTGGCTCTTGCGGTCTTCGGTCACGTAGGCGATGCCGGCGGCGATGGCGTCGCCGGGCCGGCGGATGTCCAGCTCCGCGCCGTCCAGCCTCACCCGCCCCTGCCGACGCGGCCGGACGCCGAACAAGACATTGAGAATCTCGCTGCGGCCCGCCCCCATCAAACCGGCCACGCCCAGCACCTCGCCGGCGCGGACCTCGAAGCCGATGTCCCGGATGCGGCCGTCGTCGGCCAGCCCTTCCACTTCCAGACGCACCGCGCCGGGCGCGGACGCGCGCTTGGGAAAACGGTCGCCGATCTCGCGGCCCACCATCAGCCTCACCACCTCGTCGAAATCAGTGGCGGCGATCTGACGCTCGCCGACGAAGCAGCCGTCGCGCAGCACGCTGATCTTGTCGCAGACGCGGAAGATTTCCTCCATCCGGTGCGACACGTAGACAATCGCCACGCCGCGCCGCTTGAGCTGCTCCATGAAGACGAACAAGGCTTCGATCTCGCGCTCGGTCAAGGCCGCGGTCGGCTCGTCCATAATCAACACCTTGGCGTTCAAGGACATGGCCTTGGCGATTTCCACCATCTGCTGCTGGCCGATGGACAGCTTGCCGGCCTCCGCTTCCGGGTCGATCTGACCGGCGCCCAGCTGCTGCAAAATCTGGCTGGCCTCGCGCCGCATGCCGGCGCGCCGGATCACGCCGAAGCGGCTATGCTCGCGTTCGCGTCCTAGAAACAGGTTTTCCATCACCGACAGCTGCGGAATCAAATTCAGTTCCTGATGGATGATGGCGATGCCTTGGGCTTCGGCCTCGGTGGTGGAGCGTATCGTCGCCGGCCGGTCGTTGAGCAGGATCTCTCCGGCGTCGGCCTGATGGACGCCGGACAGAATCTTCATCAAGGTGGATTTGCCGGCGCCGTTCTCGCCCATCAAGGCATGCACTTCGCCGCCCGTCACGGTGAAATCCACCGCCTCCAGCACCTTGACCGGGCCAAAGGCCTTGCTGATGCCGCGCATGCTTACCTTCATCGCCCGTCCCTTCAAAAGATCACGCCGGAATACAGGATCACATTGGCGTACGGCGTGCATTCGCCGGTGCGGATCACCGCCTTGGCCTCGCGGCAGCGGCGCTTGAACTCCTCGTGCGGCGCGTACTCCACCGCCACGCCGTGCGCGGCCATATCGTTGGCCAGCACTTCCACCGCCGGGCTGTGCTGCAGGCATTCGGAGGCGAACAAGGCCCGCTCCGCCTTGAAGTCCGCCAGGATGGAGTCCAGCACGCTGGGAAACTCCGGCACGCCCAGGCGCAGGCTCAGGTCTATGCACTCGACGCCGGGCGGAATCGGCAGGCCGCAATCGGCGATCACCAGACTATCGGTGTGGCCCATGCCGGCCAATACCCGCGCGATGTCCCGGTTCAGATGTCCCAGCCGCTTCATGCCTGTTCCTTCAGCATCTGTTGCAGCGCGGCCAGCGTCGGCATGCCGCTCTGCGCGCCGGATCGCGTCACCGACAGCGCGGCCGCGGCGCAGGCCAAGGCCATCGCCGCCTCCAGGCCCTGCGGCCAGAACGCGGCCAAGGCGCCGTTGAAGGTGTCGCCGGCGCCGGTGGTGTCCACCGCGGACACCACGAAGCCGGCTTGATGATGCAGGCTGCCGTCGGCGCGGCAGAAATAAGCGCCGTCCTTGCCGCGCGTCATCGCCACCCGTCCCGGCAGTTTGCGCATCAGCGTTTGCCAATCGCCCTGCTCGTCCAGCGCCTGCGCCAGCTCGTGTTCGTTCGGCGTCAACAAGGCGGTCCGTTCCAGCAGGCTGGACGGCAAGGGGCGGGCCGGCGCCGGATTCAGCAAAAAGGGCTTGCCGTGGCGTTGCGCCAGCTCGGCCGCGCGCTCCACCGTGGCCAGCGGCACCTCCATCTGCGCCAGCACCACGTCGGCGTCGCGGAAGGCTTGTTCGTCCTGATCCAGATGCTGCGGCAGCAACTGATGGTTGGCGCCGGGCACCACCACGATGGCGTTGTCGCCTTCGGCCAGGGTAATCGTCGCCAGCCCGGTGGCCACGTCCGCCTCGCGCAAGCGGCCGATGTCCACGCCCTCGGCCCGCAAGGTCTCCTTGAGCTGGGAGCCGAACATATCGCGGCCCACGCAACCCAACAAGCTCACCTGCGCGCCCAGGCGCGCGGCGGCCACCGCCTGATTGGCGCCCTTGCCGCCCGGATAGGACGCAAAGCGCTTGCCAAACAAGGTTTCACCCAGCCGTGGATAGCGCTCCGCTTCCACCACCAGATCCATATTGACACTGCCCACCACCAGGACCCGGGTCATAGTTTCCTCATCGTGATCAAACGACGCCGCGGCTAGCCCGGCGGCGTCAATTGCTAAAACGTAATCAGCTGACGCTTTATAGCAGAGCCGCCCACGCGCCGGAAGCGATAAACTCAATCTGTTCAGCAAATGCAACAGTCCGCGCCAAGCCCTTCGGCGGCGCTTGACGCCGGGCGAGCTTCAATGTAGCGGCAAAACTACAGAGGGGCCGCGCAGCCTGGACGCAAAAAAAGCTCCCCTGGGGGGAGCTTTTTTTCCTGCCGCCGCGGGGCCTGTGGCCTACCCGCGTCCGCGTCTTACTCGTCCAGCACCGCGGAGGTGTAGACGTCCTGGACATCGTCCAGGTCTTCCAGCGCGTCCAGCAGCTTCTGCATGCGCGCGGCGTCGTCGCCGGACAGTTCGGTCTCGTTCTGCGGCTTCATCGTCACTTCGCCCATCTCCGCCTTGAAGCCCTTGGCTTCCAGCGCGTCCTTGACGTCGGAGAACTCGTACGGACCGGTGATCACTTCGATGGAGCCGTCGTCATTGGCGACCACGTCCTCCGCCCCGCTTTCCAGCGCCGCCTCCATCAAGGCGTCCTCGTCCACGCCCGGCGCGAACACCAGATAGCCGCAATGGCTGAACTGGAAGGACACGCAGCCGTCGGTGCCCATATTGCCGCCGTACTTGGAGAAAGCGTGGCGCACGTCGGCCACGGTGCGGGTCTTGTTGTCGGTCAGACAGTCCACCATCACCGCCGCGCCGCCGATGCCGTAGCCCTCGTAGCGGCATTCCACGTAATCGACGCCGTCCAGCTGGCCGGTGCCGCGCTTGATCGCGTTCTCGATATTGTCCTTGGGCATGGACTCGGCCTTGGCCTTGTCCACCGCCAGGCGCAGGCGCGGGTTCATATTGGTGTCCCCGCCGCCCATCTTGGCCGCAACGGTGATTTCCTTGATCAAGCGGGTAAAGATCTTGCCACGTTTGGCATCCTGACGACCTTTGCGGTGCTGGATGTTAGCCCATTTACTGTGACCTGCCATAGTTGCCTCTGTCTGTTGTCCGGTCCACTGCGGACCTTTCAGTCAAAATTGGCGCTTATTTTAGCAGAACTTGAATCTGGACAGGAATGGCGGCCGCCTACTTGGCCTTGAGCATGGCCAGCATCATCTCGAAACCGGCCTGGTACATCTGCTCCAGCACCGGCACCATCATCGGCAAAGTCAGATAGATGCTGATGAAACCTATCATCAGGGTCAGCGGAAAACCGAAAGTGAAGATGTTGAACTGCGGCGCGGCGCGGGTCATCACCCCGATCGCCAGGTTGGTGATCAGCAGCGCCGCGATCACCGGCATGGCCAGCCAGACGCCCCACTCGATCAGATGGCCGCCCCACAGGGCCAGCGCCTTGATGCCCTGGTCCGGCATGCTCATGCCTATCGGCAGCACCCGGTAGCTTTCCACCAGGGTGGACAGCACCACCTGGTGGCCGTCGAAGGCCAGAAACAATAGAAAGGTGAACAGGGTCAGCAGCTGCGACACCACCGGCACCTGGGCCGAGTGCATCGGGTCGAAGAACATGGCGAAACCCAGGCCGGTTTGCGAGCCCATGATGAAGCCAGCCACTTCCACCGCGGAAATCACGATGCGCATGACGAAGCCCATCGCCAGGCCGATCAACAACTGCTGCAACAGGATGGCGATGCCCTCGGCCGACACCAGCGGCACCGCGGGCAGCGGCGGCAGCAAGGGCGCCAGCATCACGGTGAGGATCAGCGCGAAGCCGGCCTTGAAACGGCGCGGCACGCCGCGATAGGCGAACACCGGCTCCACCAGCAGCAGGCCGACGATGCGCGCGAACGGCCAGACGAACATGGCCACCAGCGCGTTGATCTGCGCGTCGGAAATGCTCAGCATCAGCCGATCACGTGCGGAATGCTCTGGAACAGCCGCGTGGTGTACTCGATCAGCGTGTTCAACATCCACGGCCCGGCCAGCACCAGCACCAGGAACATCGCCAGCAGCTTGGGAATGAAGGTCAGCGTCATCTCGTTGATCTGAGTCGCCGCCTGCAGCACGCTGACCAGCAGGCCCACCAGCAGCGACACCAGCAACACCGGCGCCGCGACGATGATCAGGATGTACAGCGCGTTCTGCACGATATTGATGATCAGCTCCGGACTCATGCCGCCCGCTCCTCGCCTAAAACGCCGGGCCCAACCCGGCGACGTTTCCAGTCACAAGCCATCATGCCGCCTCAGCCAGTATAGAAGCTCTGCACCAGCGAGCCCATCAGCAAGGTCCAGCCGTCCACCAGCACGAACAGCATCAGCTTGAACGGCAGCGAGATGGTCACCGGCGACACCATCATCATACCCATGGCCATCAGGATGCTGGCCACCACCAGATCGATGATCAGGAAGGGAATGAACACCATGAAGCCGATCTGAAACGCGGTTTTCAGCTCGCTGATCACATAGGCCGGCACCAGGGTCTTCATCGACACGTCGGCCTTGGTTTGCGGCTTTTCCGATTGGGAAATCTCGATGAAGAAGGCCAGATCCTTCTCCCGGGTCTGGCGCAGCATGAAGGCCTTCATCGGCTTGCTGGCCTCGTCCACCGCCTGTTGCAACGTGATCTTGTCGTCGGAGAACGGCACCCAGGCCTTGGCGTAGACCTGATCGAAGGTCGGCCCCATCACGAACAGGGTCAGAAACAGCGACAAGCCGACGATCACCTGGTTGGGCGGCGACTGCATGGTGCCCATCGCCTGGCGCAGCAAGGACATCACGATGATGATGCGGGTAAAGGCCGTCATCATCAGCATCATCGCCGGGATGAAGGTCAACCCGGTCATGAACAGCAACATCTGCAGGCTGAGGGAGTAATTCTGCCCGCCGCCGGCCGCCGGCGTGCTGCTCATCATCGGCAGGCCGCCGGCCGCGTCCGCGATCAAGGGCGTCGCCAGCAAGGCCAAGGCGCCGTATCGGAGACAGCGCTTCATCGCGGCCCCGCCTTGTCCTTGCGGTTCTTGTCCATCGCCGCCTTCAACCAGCGCGCAAACGGCTCCGCCGCCGGCGCGACCTCGGTTTCCGCGCCTTCCGGCCGCGGCAGCTTGCTCAGCAGATTGACTTGCTGCGGCGTCACGCCCAGCACCAGCCACTCGCCCTCCAGCTCCACGATCACCACGCGCTCCTTGGGCCCCACCATGGTGCCGCTCACCACCTTCAGGCGGTTGGACGCGCCCAGCATGCCGCCGGACAGCCGTTTGAACAGCCAGGCCATGCCGACGATGGCGCCCAGCACCACTGCCAGGCCGAACAAAACCTGCAGCAAACTCATGAACGGCGACGGCGCGGCCGCCGGCGGCGCGACGGTGGCCGCGGCGGCCAGACTGGACGCCGCCAAATAAAAAGCGCCCTGCACTGCACGGCGCGTCATCGCAAACATGGCTGACCTCGTCATTTTTGCAGGCGGCGAATGCGCTCCGCGGGCGTGATGATATCGGTCAGCCGGATGCCGAACTTGTCGTTGACCACCACCACCTCGCCCTGGGCGATCAGGCAGCCGTTGACCAGCACGTCCATCGGCTCGCCCGCCATGCCGTCCAGTTCCACCACCGAGCCCTGCGCCAATTGCAGCAGGTTGCGGATGGCGATCTTGGTGCGGCCCAGTTCCACGGTCAATTGCACCGGGATGTCCAGAATCATGTCCAGGTTCTGCGGCACGCCGGCGCCGGACGTGCTCGCGCCCAGTTCCTGGAACAGGTTCTGCGCCGGCACCGCCTCGGGAGCGGCGTCCACCACTTCCTGCTCGGCCATCGCGGCCGCCCAGTCGTCCATCGATATCTCTTCCTCGCCGCCGGCCCCGCCGGCAGCGGCTGCCGCGGCGGCGGCCGCTTCGGCCTCCATCTGCGCGGCTTGCAATTCTTCTTCGCTCATTACTCTTTATCCCCCAGAGGCTCGTGAAAATCATTCGCGCCGGCCAACACTTGCTCCACCTTCAGCGCATAGCGCCCCTGCACGGTGCCGTAGCTGGCTTCGAACACCGGAATGCCCGACACATCGGCCTCCACCCGTTCCGGAATCTCCAACATCACCACGTCGCCGTTCTTCAAATTCAGAATCTGACCCAAGGTCACCTTGGTCTGGCCCAAGGTCGCCACCAGCTCCACTTCCGCCGCCTGCACCTGATGCGTCATCAGGTTGACCCAGCGGTTGTCCACCTCGGTGCGGTCCGCCTGCATGGTGCTGGACAGCATGTCGCGGATGGGCTCCACCATCGAATACGGCAGACAGATGTGGAAATCGCCGCCTCCGGCGCCCAGTTCGATATGGAAGGTCATCGCCACCACCACCTCGGTGGGCGTGGCGATGTTGGCGAACTGGGTGTTCATTTCGGAGCGCAGGTAGACGAACTCGATCGGGTGCACCGGCTCCCAGGCCTTCTGGCATTCGACGAACACCACGTCCAGCAAACGGCGGATGATGCGCTGCTCGGTGGGGGTGAAGTCGCGGCCTTCCACCCGCACATGGTAGCGCCCGTCGCTGCCGAACAGATTGTCGACGATCAGGAAGACCAGATCCGGGTCGAAAATCAGCAGGCCGGTGCCGCGCAAAGGCTTGACGTGCACCAGGTTCAGGTTGGTGGGCACCACCAGGTTGCGGATGAACTCGCTGTACTTCTGCACCCGCACCGGCCCAACCGAGATTTCCGCGTTGCGGCGGATGAAGTTGAACAGGCCGATGCGCAGATTGCGCGCGAAACGCTCGTTGATGATTTCCAGCGTCGGCATCCGGCCGCGCACAATGCGCTCTTGCCGGCCGATATCGTAGCCGCGGACGCCCTGCGCGTCCCCGCCGCCGCTGTCATCCTCATCCTCCCCGGAGACGCCCCTGAGTAGGGCATCTACCTCTTCCTGGGAAAGAATATCGTCGCCCATGCCGCTTACTGCTTCTGGATGATGAAGGAGGTGAAGAGCACGCTTTCCACCGGCTGCTCCTCGCCGGCGTCCATCGACTCATTGATGATCTGCTTGACCTGGGCTTTCAGCCGCACCTTGCCGTCCGGCGTCGCCAGCTCAACCGCGGACTTGGACGACAGCAGCAGGATCAGCGCGCTGCGAATCTTGGGCGCGTAATCGGTGAATTTCTTTTTGGCTTCCTCGTCGGCCAGCTCCGCCTGCATGTCCACTTGCAGCAAAGAACCGTCGTTGCCGGCCAGATTCACCACGAAAGTGTCCAGCTTTTCAAAGATCGGCGGACCTTCTTTTTTCTTCTTGGGTTTTTCCTTGGTCTGCTCGGCATGTTCGCCGGCCGCCGCCGGTTTATTCATATTAGTGAACATGTAAGCGGCCAAGCCCCCCACCGCGGCCAACACCAGAACCAGCAACACAATGACGATCAGCATCAATTTGCCGCCGCCCCCTGCTTTTTTCTCTGCTTTTTCCGCTTTTTTATCTTCTGCCATATACCTGCCCTGTTCACTGGGTGTTCATAGTGAAATCTTAAACGATTTCTTCACTATATTTTCTAATTTTAGATGCCAATTGAACAGGGGAGATTATCACAAATGATCAGGCGAAAATGCTGAGAATGCCTCGAGCGGCCTTGATGCTGCTCAATGCATCCATCGGCTCGGGCTCGGCGCTCTCGTTCTCGCGCTGCGATTGTCCGCGCTGAAACGCCTGCTGTTGCTGTCCGGATTGTCCGCTGGACACTTGCGCGTCGGTCAGCTGAATGCCGCCGGCGGCCAGCATGGAAGACAGACGGTGCATATTGTTTTCCAGCGCTTCGCGCGTGGCCGGCACCGCCGCGGCGAACAATACCTGGGCCTGGTCGTTGCCGTTCATCTTCAGCGTCACCTCGATCGGCCCCAATTGCGGCGGATTCAACTGGATCTGCGCCTTGTCGGCCTTGAGGCTGACCATGCCCATCACCTGCTCGCTCATCGCCTTGGCCCAATTGGGATCGGTCACCGGCTGCTGCACGGTGAACACCGGCGTGGGCGCCGTTTGCTTGACCGCCAGCTGTTCATGCCCCTGGAGCGGCAAAAACTGCGGCAGGACCTTGCCGTCTTCCGGCAAATTTTGCTGCGCCTGCAGGGGCAGGTTGCGGGTCTTGCCAAGAGCGGCGGGCAGAGTCGCGGCGACGTCCGGCTTGAGATCCACCGGCTTGGCGCCGGTCGGCAAATCGCCGCTGGCCCGCGGCGCGGCCATCGCCTGCTGCTGGACGGGCTGCTGCGCGGCGGCCATCAGCGGCATGCCCGGCAAGGGCGTCGCCTGCGCCTGGCCGTCCTCGCCCTTGGCCGGCTTATCCTTGTCCAGGCCTGCGTCCGCCAGCGGATCGGCGTTGGCGCCCGGCAGGAAGGAGCTGCCCAGGGCGCTCATCTGCAGACCCAGCAGGCTGGCGAACAGGTCGCCGGCGCCGGTATCGCCGGCAGTGGCCAGATTGCCGCCCGGCATATTGGCTTTGCCGCCGACCGGATTGGCCGCGGCTGCGTTCACAGGTGTCGTCATGGCCGACTCTCTACAAGTAAGACGCAGACAATAAAGCAACTAGCGTGCCAAGCGCCGGCCTATGGGCAAGACCTTATTCCTCGCCGTGGGTGCTGTCCCAGAAACGCCGGGTGGCGAATTCGTCGCTGGCCTTTTGCTGCAGCCGCGCCTCGCGCACGGCGGCGCGCTCCTGCTCCCGCTGCAACAGTTTTTCATAGGCCTTGAGCTTTTTGTATTCATGCTGCCAGGCCTGACGCTCCAGCAAGAAACGCTGGGTGCAGCGCTCCACCTCGCCCTGCTGTTGCACCATGGCCTCGTCCAGACGGGCGAGAAAACGCTGGAAATCCTGATACTGCAAAGCGCTGATGCCCTGAGCGCCGCGGCTGGTCAGCCGTTGCCGGTACTCGCCGCGAAACGCGTCCAGCTGCTCCTGACGCGAACGGGCGTCCGCCAGACGGCCTTGCGCCAGCCGCATGCGTTCGGCGGCGGCCTTCTGCTTGTCCTCGGCCAAGCGAATCAACAACAGGTATTTGCTCTCCGCCACGGCTCAGCCTCAGGACAACACGCCCTGCAATTGTTCGCAGCTGGACGGGAAATCCTGCGACTCATGCATAGGCTGGGTCAGAAAACCGACCATGGGCAGCTGACGCCGCATCGCCTCGTCCAATACCGGATCCGAGCCCGGCACATAGGCGCCGACGCTGATCAGATCGCGGTTGCGCTGATAGCGCGAATACAGCTGCTTGAATTGCCGGGCCAAAGCCATCTGCGACTGCGGCACCACGTCCACCATCACCCGGCTGATGGACTGCTCGATGTCGATGGACGGATAGTGGCCGGATTCTGCCAGTTCGCGCGACAGCACGAAGTGGCCGTCCAGAATGGCGCGCGCCGAGTCCGCGATCGGATCCTGCTGATCGTCGCCCTCGGACAGCACCGTGTAGAAGCCGGTGATGGAGCCGCCGCCCTCGGCGGCGTTGCCGGCGCGCTCGATCAATTGCGGCAGACGCGCGAACACCGACGGCGGATAGCCCTTGGTCACCGGCGGCTCGCCGATGGCCAGCGCGATCTCGCGTTGCGCCATCGCGTAACGGGTCACCGAGTCCATCAGCAGCAATACGTCCAGGCCCTGGGCGCGGAAATACTCGGCCAGCGCGGTGGCGTAGGCGGCGCCGTGCAACCGCATCAGCGGCGGCATGTCCGCCGGCGCGGCCACCACCACCGAGCGGGCGATGCCCTCGTCGCCGAGAATGTTTTCGATGAAGTCCTTGACCTCGCGGCCGCGCTCGCCGATCAGGCCCACCACCACCACGTCGGCCTTGGTGAAGCGCGCCATCATGCCCAGCAACACCGATTTGCCCACGCCGGAGCCGGCGAACAGGCCCAGACGCTGACCGCGCCCCACCGTCAACAGGCCGTTGATGGCGCGCACGCCGACATCCAGCACGTCGCGCACCGGCGATCTGTCCAGCGGGTTCATCGGCTGGCTGTGCAAGGGAAACCAGGCGTCGGGATGAATGTCGCCCTTGCCGTCCAGCGGCCGGCCCAGCGAGTCCAGCACCCGGCCCAACAGGCTGAGCCCCACCGGCACCATGCGGCCGGACGCGCCGTCGCCGGCGGCCTGGGCTCGGGTCTTGCCGAATTGCGGCGGGTGCTGCGGCGTCAGCGGCATCACCGGCGTGCCCGGCAGCAAGCCATGCACATTGCTCAGCGGCATCAGAAAGACTTTGTCGCCGGAGAAGCCCACCACCTCGGCTTCCACCAGGCGCTTATCCGCCAGGGCCACCTGGCAGGCGCTGCCCACCGGCAGCTTGAGGCCCACCGCCTCCATCACCATGCCGGTGACGCGGACCAGCTTGCCGCAGGGCTGCCACAGCTTGGCGGCGCGCGCGCTGTCCGCGCAATCGCGCAGCCAGGCGCGCTGGCGCTCAATCAGCGGCGGGCTCATCGTCCATTCCCAAGGCTTTGCGCATGGCGGCGATGCGGGTGTTCATGGTCAGATCCAGACGCAACGCCGCGGTGTCTATCACGCAGCCACCGCGCTCCACTTCCGGATCCTCTATCCATTGCCACTGGGTTTCCGGCGTCTCCTGGGCCAGAAACTCCCGCGCCACGGCCAGATCCGCCGGGTTCAAGCGCAGCCGCGCCTGAGCCAGCGTGGCCGGCAAGTCCTCCAGCGCCTCGCGCAGCAACTCCTGAATCAACAAAGGATTCTGCCGCGCCAGCCCATGGCTCAGCTGGCCGGCGAGCTCCAGCGCCAGCGCCAGCCAGTCCGCCGACAATTCGGTTTCAAAACGGGAAATATCTTGCGCCAGCCCTGCCGCCAGCGCTTGCAGCGGCTGCCAGGCCGCGGCGAAGCGGGCCTCCTGCTCGGCGCGCACCTCGGCCAGCCCTTGCTCGCGCCCGGCGGTCAAACCTTCTTGATAACCGGCGGCGCGGCCGGCTTCCTCCCCGGCCTCATGACCGGATTGCCAGGCTTCCTGATGGATGGCTTCCAGCTCCGCCGCGGTGGGATAACCGCTGACCGCGCGCTCGTTTTCGGCCCCGCCGGTTTCCGCTTCGGGCTCGGCCGGGGCCGGCTCGGCGGCGGACTCCGCCTGCGCCTGCTCCTGCTGGCGGCGGCGCTGCTGCGCCAGCTCCATCAGTTGCACCGGCGTCAGTCTCTGAGTCAGGCCGTCCAGCGCGTTGGGACTCCAACTGCTCCAGCCCTCCAGCTCCTCGCCGGGGATGATGGGATTACTCGACGAGACCTTCATCACCGCCCTTGCTGCCTAGTACGATCTGGCCGTCGTCGGCGAGCTTGCGCACCACCTTGAGGATTTCCTTCTGCTCGGCCTCCACTTCGGACAGCTTGACCGGGCCCTTGGACTCCAGGTCGTCGCGCAACATTTCCGCGGCCCGCTGCGACATATTGCGGAAGATTTTGTCCTTGAGCTCGGCGCTGGTGCCTTTGAGCGCGATGACCAGAGAATCGGACTGCACTTCGCGCAGAATCGTCTGGATCGAACGGTCGTCGATTTCCAGGATGTTCTCGAACACGAACATCTTGTCCTGAATGCGCTGAGCCAGCTCCGGGTCGTACTCGCGGATGTAATTGAGCGCGGCGGCCTCGACGTTGGAGCCCATGAAGTTGAGGATTTCCGCGGTCAGGCCAATGCCGCCAGCCGCACTCTTCTTGATGCGGTCGGAACCGGACAAGAGCTGGGTCAGCACGTCGTTCAGTTCGCGCAGCGCCTGCGGCTGCACGCCCTCCAGCGTGGCGGTCCGGATCAGCACTTCGTTGCGCATCCGCTCCGGGAAGAAGGACAGAATAGAACTGGACAGATCCGGCTCCAGATGCACCAGAATGGTGGCGATGATCTGCGGGTGTTCGTTGCGGATCAGGTCCGCGGCGGAAGAAGGGTCCATCCACTTCAGGCTTTCGATGCCGCTGTGGTCGTTGCCCTGCATGATCTTGTCCAGCAGGTTGGCCGCCTTGTCCGGACCCAACGCCTCGATCAGCACATTGCGCAGGTATTCGTCGGACGCGCCGATGCTGGCGCGCGCCGCGCACTCGCCCTTGAACTCGCTGACCACCTCGTCGATCTGTTCGTAGCTCAGATTATTGATCGCCGCCATCGCCAGCGAAATTTTCTGCACTTCCTTGGGACCAAGGTATTTGAACACCTCCACCGCCTCGGCCTGTCCCAGGCTGAACAGCAACACCGCGCTTTTGCGCACTCCGTTCTCACTCATCGGCGCTTATCCATTCCTTGATGATCTGGGCCGCCATGCGCGGATCGGATTTCACCATTTCACGCACCGCTTCCAGATTGGTGGTGTATTGCCGCATCTGCGCTTCGCGCGGATCGCCGCCGCCCGCGGCGCCGCCGGCGTGACCGGCCGCGCCCTCCTCGCCTTCTTCTCCGGCCACGCCCAGCAGGCGGCCGCCCGCGGCGGCGGCCTGCGCCGCGGCCTCTTCTTCGCTGCCCTTGGCCGGCGCCGGCGGCTTGACCAGATCGCGCATGATGGGCCGCACCACGCCGAACAGCAGGTAGAGCACCGCGATGGTCAGCAGGCCGTACTTGATCAGGCTGGAGCCGTTGCTGGCCACGTAGTCGGTGACTTTTTCCTGCAGCGTCGCCGGCACTTCGGCGTCGGCGAAGGCGGCGTTGACCACGTTCAGGGTGTCGCCGCGCTGGGTGTTGAAGCCCATCGCCTCCTTGACCAGATTATTGATCTGCTGAACCTCCTGCGGGGTCAGCGGCGTCGGCTTCATTTCGCCGTTCTTGTCCGGCATGCGCCGGTAATTGACCACCACGGCGGCGGACAGGCGCTTGACGCCGCCCTGCGGCATCTTGGTGTGCTGGATGGTCTTGTCGACTTCGTAATTGGTGGTGATGTCGCGTTGCAGCGTGCCGGACGCGCCCATGGTCTGGCCGGACAGCGTGGCGGTGCCCGGCGCGGCGCCCGGCGGCAAGGTGATCGGAGCGGAGGCGGCCGACGGCGGCTGATTGGACAAGGCCCCCGGCACGCCGGACGGCAACGCTGCGCCGTTGTTCAGCTTTTCGCTGATCTGCTGGCTGCGGGTGGAGGACGGATTGGGGCTGGAATTGGGCTTGAAGGTTTCCGAGGTCTGCTCCACCTCGGCGAAATCGACGCTGGCGGTGACCTGGGCGCGAGAATTGCCCTTGCCGAAGATCGGCTCCAGGATATCCTCGATGCGCTTGACGTAGCCCTCTTCCACCTGGCGCACATAGCCCAGCTGGCGCTGATCCAGGCCCGAGTTCTCGTCCGGCCCGTTCTGTTTGGACAGCAGATTGCCGTCCTGATCGACGATGGTGACGTTCTTGACCGGCAGATTGGGCACCGAGCTGGACACCAGGTGCAAAATACCGGCGATCTGCCCGGCGTCCAGCATGCGGCCGCGGAACAGGCTCAGCATCACCGAGGCGGTGGGCTGCTGCTGTTCGCGCACGAAGACGCTTTGCTTGGGAATGGCGATATGGACGCGGGCGGTCTCCACCGAGCCCACTGCTTCAATGGTGCGCGCCAGCTCGCCCTCGATGGCGCGCTGGTAATTGACTTGCTCGGCGAACTGGCTGATGCCGAACTTCTGATTGTCCATCAGTTCGAAACCGACGCCGCCGGCCTTGGGCAGGCCTTGCGCCGCCAGCTTCAGGCGCGCGTCGTAGACCTTGTCCGAGGGCACGGAGATGGTGCCGCCCTCGCCCAACTGATACGGCACGTTCATCTGCTGCAGCGAAGCGGCCACCTGCCCGCCGTCGCGGTCGGAGATATTGGAGAACAGGACTTTATAGCTGGGCGTGCGGTTCAACACCACCGCGCCCACGATAACAGCGAAAATGGCGGCTACCGCCGCGAGGAACAGGACTTTTTTATTGTTGGGAAGCGCTTTGAAGCGATCGGACGCTTCATTCATGCGGCTTCGCCAAACGGGCGTAGCGTTTTCTTCTGCCAGGTCAGCCATACAGTGGTTTTAGGTTCGAGCCCACCGCCGCCGGCTGGTCGGGTCCGGCAGCGCTAGACTTGGGTATTCATGATTTCCTGATAGGCGGTGACCAGCTTGTTGCGCGCCTGAACCATGGTCTGGAACGACAGGCTGGCTTTCTGCAGCGACACCATCACGTCCTGCAGGTTGACCCCCTCGTCACCCAATTCAAATTGCTTCTGCATCTCCTGCGAAGTCTGCTGCGCCGAATTCACCTGCTCCAAGGTGGACTTTAGCACAGCGGAGAAGTCCACCTGGGACGCTTCCGGGGCCGTAGCGGCGGGCTTGCCCGCGGCCAGGGCCGAGGCGGTGCGCAGCTCGCCCAACAGTTGATCGATATTTGGCACTGACATGGTTACTCCAAGCCATTTCCATCTGGAACCTCCTGACATCCGTCGGCTGCGTCTTCATCACGGTAACGCTGCAATTTATAGCGCAAGGTGCGCTCGCTGATGCCCAGTTTTTCCGCGGCCAGCTTCTTGACGCCGCCCACTGCGGTCAAGGTTTCCAGAATATGGCGTTTCTCTAGCGTTTTCATGTCGGTTTCATCCGACACGGAATAGTCTTTTTCAGACGCTGTCCGGGTAACCTGAGCCGCGCCGGAGTCGTGATCCAGCAGCAGGTCGGCGGCAAAAATTTCCGCCCCGGCGGCAAGAATCACCGCCCGCTGCACCACATTCTCCAGTTCGCGGATGTTACCCTCCCAACTATAGGCCGTCAAATGACGTTCCGCATCCTCGGACAGGATCAGATTGCCTCTTCCGGCGGCCTCTGCGTACTTTTTAAGCATGATTCGTGCCAGCGGCAGAATATCGTCGCGTCGCTCGGCCAGCGCGGGGATGCGCATCGGGAACACGTTCAAACGGAAATACAGGTCCTCGCGAAATTGCCCCGCGTCCACCGCGGCCTGCAAATCGCGGTTGGACGTGGCCAGCACGCGGATGTCCAGCTTCAGGGTGCGCGTGCCGCCGACGCGCTCCACTTCCCGCTCCTGCAGCACGCGCAGCAACTTGGCCTGCAGCGACAACGGCATCTCGGTGACTTCGTCCAACAGGATGGTGCCGCCCTGCGCCTGTTCGAACTTGCCCGGCAAGGCCTGGGCCGCGCCGGTGAACGCGCCGCGCTCATGGCCGAACAAGGTGGACTCCAGCAGGTTTTCCGGGATGGCCGCGCAGTTGACCGCGACGAAAGGCCCTTCGCAGCGCTTGGAGTGCCGATGGATGTAACGCGCCAGCACTTCCTTGCCCACGCCGCTGGGGCCGGAGATCATCACGCTGACGTCGCTGCCGGCCACGCGGCCGGCCAGCGCGAACAGCTGCCGCATCGCGGCGGACTCGGCCACCACCTCGCCGCTCGTCTCGCTGGGCATGCGCAGCAAATGCTTTTCCACTTCGGCGATCAGGCTGGCCGGCTCGAAAGGCTTGAGCAGGTAATGCGCGGCGCCCGCGCGCAGCAGTTCAATCGCCCTTTCGATGACTCCGTAGGCGGTCATCAGGATGAAGGGCACGCCGGGATAGCGCTTTTTCGCTTCCTCGAACAATGCGTAGCCGTCCATCGGCGCCATCTGGGCGTCGGATACGATCAGCCCCACCGGGGCTTCTTTCAATTTGGCCAGGGCCGCGGCGCCGTCGCCGGCCTCCAAGGTGGGATAACCGGCCAGGCTTAGGGTGTCGACGATGGCTTCGCGCAGGTCCGCGTCGTCTTCCACCACCAGAATAGGGAGATACTTCATGTCTTCTTGTTCTATCAGAGGGTTAAGCCGAGCCGCCGGCTTGTTGTTGCTTTTGCGTGGCCAGCACCGACAAACGCGTGGCGATGCTTTCCAAGGCCAACACTTCGTGCGCGCCGCCCATGGCGATGGCCTCCTTGGGCATGCCGAACACCACGCAGCTGGCTTCGTCCTGGGCGATGTTCCAGGCGCCGGCCTGCTTGAGCTCCAGCATGCCGCTGGCGCCGTCCCGCCCCATGCCGGTCAGGATCACGCCGATGCAGTTCTTGCCCACCAGATTGGCGGCGGAGCGGAACAGCACGTCCACGGACGGGCGATGCCGGTTGACCGGCGGCCCGGCGTGCAGGCCGATGGCGTAGCCTATGGTGGGCGCCGGCTTGATCAGCAGATGGGAATGGCCGGGCGCAATGTAGACGGTGCCGTTTTGCAGCCGTTCATTGTCCTCGGCTTCCTTCACCGTCAGCTTGCACAAGGTGTTCAGACGCGTGGCGAAGGAATGGGTGAACATCTCCGGCATATGCTGGGTGATCAGGATGGGCGGCATCGAGACCGGCAGCGCGGTCAGCAAGGTGCGCAACGCCTCCGTACCGCCGGTGGAAGAGCCGATGACGATCACCGCCTGGCTGGCCAAGGGCACTTTGCCGGCCTGCTTGGGCAAGATAATGTCGGCGTTGTGGCTGGGCACTACGTCCAGCGGCTTCTTGGCCGCGTTTCCCCTCGTCAGCTGCCCCATACGCGTCCTTGGCTTTCTCTGGTTATTGTAAAAACAGCCCGCGCGCGCGGCGCCGCCGCGTCAAACGGCTTCATGGCGCCGGCTCCGTTTCGGCGTCCGCGATGCGGGCCAGCCAGGCGTCGCAAGCCGCCTCCACCAGATCCAGCACAGTGTCGAAACCGCCTGCGCCGCCGTAATAGGGATCGGGCACGTCGCGGGCGGCGCCGGACAGCGGCTCCAGCAGCAAATGCAGCTTGCCCCGATAGGATGGCGGACATTGGGTATTTAACAAAGCCAAATTTTGCCGGTCGGCGGCCAAAATCCAGTCGAAACGCTCGAAATCGCGCGCCTCCACCTGTCTTGCCCGCAAATCGGACAGGTCGTAGCCGCGACGCAGCGCCGCCTGACAGGTGCGCCGGTCCGGCGCTTCGCCGACATGGTAGCCGTGCGTGCCCGCCGACTCCACTTCAATCCGCGCCTCCAGGCCCGCGCGCTTCAGCTTGGCGCGCATCACCCCTTCCGCCGTTGGCGACCGGCAGATGTTTCCCATGCAAACAAATAAAATGGACAAGCAATCGTTCTGGCTCATGGACGGCTTCGGCTCTCTATTTTTATTCAGTATGGGATTCAGGCACCCACTCGCCCCGATCTTATCACTTCCGCCGCCGGCTACGCGTCCGCGAGAAAGGCGCCGGCTATTTTCCCTCCGCCCCCGCGGCTAACGCAGCGCCGGCAAATCCATGCCGGCCAGATAGCCGGCCGCGATGCAGGCGCTGCGCGTCGAGTCGAACAGCAGGCCCACTCTTTCCGCCTCGTCGGCCAAGCCCTCCTCCGCCGCCAGCGCCAAGCGCTCCAGCCCGGCGCAGGATCCGCCCAGCGCGCTGAAGCCCAGGGTCAGCGCGGCCCCCTTCAGATTGTGCGAGTGGCGTCGCACCTGATCTCGCTGACCGGCCAGCGCGGCGGCCAGCAGCTCGTCGACCCGGCCCACCTTGCCGGCGAAGAATTGCGCCACCAACTCCCGGTATTTTTCCAGGGTCAGCATTTCGGTCATTTTTTCGATCATCGCCACGTCCAGCAAGGCCGGCAGCAAGGTGGGCTCGGCGTTCGGCTCCCGCGCCGGCCCATTGCCGAACTGACGCTCCAGCATGGCGTGAAACTCCGTCACATGCAGCGGTTTGGCCAGGAAATCGTCCAGGCCGCCGGCCAGAGCCTTGTCCCGCGTTTCCGCGAGGACGTCCGCCGTCAGCGCGACGATCTTCATCCCCGGCGTCATCGCGCGCTCGCGCAAATGCCCGGTCGCCTCGATGCCGTCCATCGCCGGCATGTGCAAGTCCATCAAGACCAAGTCGAAGGGCTGCCGGGCGGCCGCCTCCACGGCTTCCGCGCCGTCCTGGATCACGGTGACCAGATGCCCTTGCTTTTGCAGCATCGCCTGCATGTATTTGCGGTTGATCGGATTGTCGTCCACCACTAGGACGCGCAGCTGACGCTCCAGCCCCGCCGGGTCCGCTTCCGAGCCCGTCTTGGCCCGGCCCTCCGGCGCGTTCATCGCCTGCAAAGGCAGCGACAGCACGAAGACGCTGCCGGCGCCCAGCGCGCTGTGCACGGTGATGTCGCCACCCATCAGCTGCGCCAGGTTCTGGGAAATCTCCAGCCCCAGGCCGCTGCCGCCGTACTGACGCACGGTGGAGCTGTCGCCCTGGGAGAAACGCTTGAACAAGCGCGCCAGCGTGGCGTCGTCCATGCCGATGCCGGTGTCCCGGACCGTGATCCGCAGCACGGCGCCGGCTTCCGAGCCCGATTCCGCGGCCTCCGCCTGTATGGTCACCGCGCCGATCTCGGTGAACTTGATCGCGTTGCTGAGCAGATTGAGCAGGATCTGCCGCAAGCGGGTGGGATCGCACAACACCCATTCGGGCACGTTCAAATCCAGCGCCATGCGCATGGCCAGCCCTTTGGACACCGCTTGTCCGCGCATCAGGCTTTCGCATTGCAGCAGCAGTTGCCGCAGATTGCACACCGTGGGCAGCAGATCGAGCTTGCCCGATTCCAGCTTGCTGGCGTCCAGCACGTCGTTCAACAGGGCCATCAGGTGGCGGGCGGATTCTTCGGCGGTCTTGATGTAATCGGCCTGCACCGGCGTGGGATTGCAATCCCCCAGCAAGGAGAGCATGCCCAGCACGCCGTTGAGCGGGGTGCGGATTTCATGGCTCATATTGGCGAGAAACACGCTTTTCGCCATGCTGCCGGCCTCGGCCTGGACCCGGGCCTGCTCCAGCACGTCGGTCAGTTCCTCCAGTTCGTGGCGCCGGCGTTCCAGCTGCCGCAGCTGCCGCACCACGATGGTGGCGAAGCCCAGGATCAGCGCCCATTCGAAGGCCATCAGCCAATTGCTGACCACGATGTGCTGCTGCATGCTTTTATTGCGCGCGTCCACCTGTTCCGCCATGCGCTGGTTGGCCACCAGCGACAGGTCGTGCAGCGGACCGCTCAGCAAGTCCAGTTCGGTGTCCAGCCGCCGCAGGCCGTCCAGTTCCAGCTCCGCGCCGGATTGGCGGCCGAAATAGGCGTCGGCCTTGCGGATGAAGGCGTCCAGTTTGGGCCGGGCCTGCTGGTATTCCTGGGTGCCGTCCAGCAGGCTGGAATACAGGCCGTGGTCGACCACGCCCACGCGGCTAACGAAGATGTCGTAGCGCTCCTGCAGTTCGGCCCGGTCCTGCTCATGGTTCAGCACATGTTCTATCGTCGTCTGCAGCCGCATCGATTCGGTTTCGAGCTGAAAGTAGGCCCATACGATATTGTCGCCTTCGTAGCGCGCCGCGGTGTTCAGCATGTCCGCCTGCCGCACCTGGATATAGGCCACTCCGGCGAACACGCAGGCCAGCGTCGCCCCGATCAAGATCAGGCTGCGCCAGGCGGAATAGCTTCGCTGCGGCGTCTTCATCGCGCTCAATGCACCTGCAGGGATTTGAGTTGCCAGGCGGAACGGTTGTAATACAGCTCCGAACGCAGCTCTTCTTGCGAATCGTAGGGGTAGACGATGAACAAGGGCCCTTTTTCCCGCACCGGCATCGGTTTGCCGTTCATCTGAGTCGCCAGGATCACGTCGAAGCGGCTGGCGTCGTCAAAGGGGATATCGGTCTTGTAGTCGTTCAGCGCCACCGCTTTCAACAGTTTGCCGTGGGCGCCGGCGGCGGCCAGCACGTCGCGCAGCAAGGGCCCCGAAAAGCGGGTCAAGCCCGGGTACCACGGCGTGTGGGTGCTGAAACTGCGCTGAGGCAGTTTGGCCAGCATGGCCATGTCGAAGGCGGCGACGTCGCCCTGGTTTTTTTGGCCGACGTTGCCGCTGATCACCAGCACCGCCTTGCCGGCGGGCTTGGCCAAAGCGTCGACCGCCGCGGCTAAGGGCGCCGCGGCGGCCAGGCCGAGCAGCAACAACAGGATTCCAAGTCGTTTCATGGTTTTCTCGCTTAGGTGTGCGCTGCAATGAATACCCAATCCCGCGCCGACTGCGGCACGCCTCCGCCGCAATTCGCCAGCCACTCGGCGAAGGAGGCCTCGTCCACCGGCGGGGAGATCAGGGAACCTTGGGCCGCCGATACGCCGAATCCCTGGCACAAGCCCCACTCGGCCTCGGAAGCCACGCCCTCGGCCACCACTTTCAAGCCCAACCGGCGGCCCAATTCCACGCTGGCCAGGAAAATGGAGCGGTTGGTGGCGTTACTCGCGGCGTCGATGACGAAGCCCTTGTCGATTTTCAATTCGGTGAACGGGATGCGCGCCAGCCGGTCCATGCTGGCGAAGCCGGTGCCGAAATCGTCAATCGCCAGGCCGGCGCCTTTCAAACGCAAGCGCGTCATGATTTCCAGCGCCGAGGCAGGGTCCGCCATCACGCCGCTTTCCGTGACCTCGAACGTCACCCGGGACATCTCAAGATCGGCTTCGTTCGCAATCGCGACCAAAGCAGCCACCAGGCTGGAGTCCTTCAGGGATTGCATGGAAAGATTGACCGACATATCCAGACGCTGCCGCCCGTCCAGGCGTTTGAGCGCTTGCGACGCGTCCGCGAACAAACGCTTGGTCATCTGCGTGATCAGGCCGCTTTGTTCCGCCAGTTCGATGAACTGCAACGGCCCGAGCAAGCCCAGCTGCGGATGTAGCCAGCGCGCCAGCACTTCCACGCTCAACACCCGGCCGCTGGCCACATCCACCTGCGGCTGAAAAAACGGCACCACCTCGCCGCGCTCTATGCCCAGGCGCAGTTCCTCGCTGTTGATCCGTTCCAAAGGCAGGCACACCGCCTCCCCGGGCGCGACGGGCGCGGCCAGCATCGCCAGCAATTGCTCCGGATCCACCGGCTTGGGCAAGACGCCGCACAAACGCAGCGCGTACATTCGCGCCAGATCCGCCACGCTGTCCAGCACTCTTTCGTCGAAACCGCTGGTGATCAGCAATTTGCCGCAATAAGCCCTCTCGCCCAAATGACGCACGAACTCGACGCCGTCCATGCGCGGCATGTCCAGATCGCAAAAAATCAGATCAAAGGCCCGGTCGCCGGCATCCAGCTGCATCAGCGCGTCCAGGCCGTCGACCGCCTCGGAAATCTTGCCCATGCCCAGCTGCCGCAATACCGCGGTCAGGAATTGCCGGGACACGGCTTCGTCGTCAACCACCAAGATTTGCGGCATCGTCTCCCCCATCTAGCCCATCTCGTGCTGGCTGTTTTCACTATCGACGCCGGCTGCGAGCTTCCGCGACCGCGCCCCGCCGCGCTGTGCTTGGCCGCGCGGCGGTCCGGATCTCGTTTTTGCCCCTGTAGTATCTAAATAGCCCGCCGCCTTCGTCTTTTCCAGCCGGCGCGGCTCGACGAGCTCAGCCGCCCCAGGCGGCCGGCCGTGCCGCGGCGACCAGTTCCTCGCGCATTTCCAGCGCCAGCTGCCACACTTTCCGCGCCAGCGGCGACAAGGAACGGTTGGGCCGTTTGATCAAGACGATGCGGCGCCTCTCCACCGGCAGCAAGGGCAATACGCTCAAGCCGCCGCCGGCGGGCGGCGGCATGGCCAGTCCCGGCGCGACGCTGAGGCCCAGGCCGGCCGCCACCATGCGGAACACCGACTGCGAGTGCCCCAATTGCTGCGCCACTTCGCAGGCCAGGCCGTGCCGGGCCAGCAAGTCGTCTATCAGCCGGCGGCTGCCCGAGCTGTGGTCCAGCAAGACCAGCGGCTGGCCGTCCAGTTGCGACCAATGCGCCGCGTCCTGGCCGGCCAAGGCGTGGTCGCTGCGGCACACCAGCCAGAAGTCGTCTTCCAGCAGGGGCTCGCTGTCCAGCGCCGCTGCCGCGTCGGGCTCCACCACCAGGCCGAAATCCACCTGTCCGCCCGTGACCGCATCTATGTTCAGGCGCTGCACCTGGTCGTGCAACACCAGCTTCAGCTGCGGATAGCGCTGCCGGCACCGCGCGATCAACAAAGGCATCAGGCTGGCCGACAAGGTGGGGCTGCTGGCCACCCGCACCACGCCGTGCGCCTGCGCGCCCTCCATCCGGGCTTCGCCCAGCGCGTCCTGCAGCGCCTCCAGCACCCGCGTCAGCTTTCCCTGCAAACGACGAGCCGCGGCGGTGGGCTCCACCTCGCGCGTGGTGCGGTCGAACAAGCGCAGATCCAGAGCCTGTTCCAGCTCCCGCACCGCGCGGCTGACCGCCGGCTGGGTCAGGCCCAGCGCGTCGCCGGCGCGGCTGAAGCCGCCCAGCTCGATCACGGCCTGGAACACTCGCAGTTGGCGCAAAGTCACATTCATATCAATTACTCATCAATTGATCAGATAAATGCATTTGTATTCTCAATTGAGCTGCGGTTCAATAGCGGCATCCCTTGCCATCGCCGCATCGCCCCATGCCCAAACTACTCGACGCCTTCACGCTGTCCCTGCTCGCCACCGTCGCGCTGGCCACCGCGCTGCCCTGCTCCGGCGATGTCGCCGCCGCCTTCAACCTCGTCACCAATCTGGCGATTGCGCTGTTGTTCTTTCTGCACGGCGCCAAACTGTCGCGCGAAGCGGTGCTGGCCGGCGCCGCGCATTGGCGGCTGCACCTCGTGGTGCTGAGCTGCACCTTCCTGCTCTTCCCCGCGCTCGGCCTGGCCTTGCGGCCCGTCTTGCAGCCCCTGCTGACGCCGGAACTCTATCTCGGCGTTCTCTATCTGTGCATGCTGCCTTCCACCGTGCAATCGTCCATCGCCTTCACCTCCATGGCGCAAGGCAATGTGCCGGCCGCCATTTGCAGCGCCACCGCTTCCAACATCCTGGGCATCTTCATCACGCCGCTCCTGGTCAGCCTGCTGGTGGTCAAGCACCACGGCGCCGGCCAGGGCTGGGGGCCGGTGCTGGACATCGTGATGCAGTTGCTGCTGCCCTTCATCGCCGGCCAGATCGCCCGTCGCTGGATAGGCGGTTGGGTGGACCGCAACAAGGGCTTGCTGCGCTATGTCGATCAGGGCTCCATTCTGCTGGTGGTCTATACCGCCTTCAGCGCCGCGGTGATCAGCGGTCTGTGGCGACAAACGCCGCCGCAGGCGCTAGCCGCGCTGCTGCTGGTCAATCTGGTCTTGCTGGGCCTGCTGCTGGCCATCACTCTCTTGCTGAGCCGCAAGCTGGGCTTCTCTCGCGCGGACCAGATCACCATCGTGTTCTGCGGCTCCAAGAAAAGCCTGGCCAGCGGCGTGCCCATGGCCAAGGTGCTGTTCGCCGCGCCGGCGCTGGGTTCCATCGTGCTGCCGCTGATGCTGTTCCACCAGATCCAGCTGATGGCCTGCGCGGCCTTGGCGCAGCGCTACCGCCGCCGGCACGCGGAGGACGCGCGCTGAAAAGACGACGCCCCGCTCGGAATCGAGCGGGGCGTCTCGCGGACAAAACCGGACAAGGCAGGGCCTGTCAGCTGGAAGCCCCGCGACTCGTCGTGCAAGGCTTCACACAGCGCAGCAGATTATGAACAGGCTCTTACAGCTCGTTGATCCAGGCCTGTTCTTTTAGATGCTTGAGCTGGTCGCGCAGGCCGGCCGCCTTTTCGAACTCCAGATTGCGCGCGGCCTCCATCATTTCCTTCTCCAGACGCTTGATTTCCTTGGCCAGGGACTTTTCGTCCAACATCGCCACGCGGGCCTTGTCCACCAGCTTCTTGCGTTCGTCCTCCACGCTGTAAACGCCGTCGATGATGTCCTTGATCTTCTTCTGCACGCCCTTGGGCACGATGCCGTGCTCGGCGTTGAAAGCCATCTGCTTGGCGCGGCGGCGCTCGGTTTCGTCCATCGCCCGCTTCATGGAATCGGTGATGCGGTCCGCGTAGAGCAAGGCCCTGCCGTTGAGGTTGCGCGCGGCGCGGCCTATGGTCTGGATCAGCGAACGGTCCGAACGCAGGAAGCCTTCCTTGTCCGCGTCCAGGATGGCCACCAGGCTGACTTCCGGAATATCCAGGCCTTCGCGCAGCAGATTGATGCCGATCAGCACGTCGAACACGCCCAAGCGCAGATCTCGGAGGATTTCCACCCGCTCCACGGTATCGATGTCGCTGTGCAGATAGCGCACCTTGATGCCGTGCTCGGTATAGTAGTCGGCCAGTTGCTCGGCCATGCGCTTGGTCAGCGTGGTCACCAGCACCCGTTCGCCGCGTTCCATGCGCAGACGGATTTCGGACAAGAGATCGTCCACCTGGGTGGCTACCGGCCGCACCTCCATCTCCGGGTCCACCAGGCCGGTGGGACGCACCACCTGCTCCACCACCTGGCCGGCGTGTTCTTTCTCGTAGTTGGCCGGGGTGGCGGACACGAACACGGTTTGCGGCATCAGCAATTCGAATTCGTGGAATTTCAACGGCCGGTTGTCGGTGGCCGACGGCAGGCGGAAGCCGTACTCCACCAGATTGGCCTTGCGCGCGGCGTCGCCCTTGTACATGGCGCCCACCTGGGGCACGGTGACATGGGATTCGTCGATGAACATCAAGGCGTTCTTGGGCAGGTAATCGATCAGCGTCGGCGGCGGATCGCCGGGGCCCCGGCCGGAGAAGTGCCGGGAATAGTTTTCGATGCCTTTGCAAAAGCCCATCTCGTACAGCATTTCCAGGTCAAAGCGGGTGCGCTGCTCCAGGCGCTGGGCCTCCACCAGCTTGCCCTCTTTCTGATACCACTCCAGGCGCGTGCGCAGTTCTTCCTTGATGTGCTCGCAGGCGCGCAGCACGGTGTCGCGCGGCGTCACGTAGTGGCTGGAGGGAAACACCGTGAAGCGCCCCACCCGCTGCTTGGTCGTGCCGGTCAGGGGATCGAACAGGGTCAGCGTTTCCACTTCGTCGTCGAACATGCTGACGCGCAGCGCGGTGTCGCTGCTTTCCGCCGGATAGATGTCGATCACATCGCCGCGCACGCGGAAGGTGCCGCGGCCGAAATCCATATCGTTGCGATCGTACTGCATGGTGGCCAGCCGGCTGATGATGTCGCGCTGCGCCAGCGTCTCCCCTTCCTTCAGATGCAGAATCATCTGATGGTAGTCGGAGGGGTCGCCAATGCCGTAAATGGCGGAGACGGTGGCGACGATGATGCAGTCCGGCCGTTCCAGAATGGACTTGGTCGCCGACAAGCGCATCTGCTCGATGTGCTCGTTGATGCTGGAATCTTTCTCGATGAAAAGATCGCGGCTGGGCACATAGGCTTCCGGCTGATAGTAGTCGTAGTAGGACACGAAATACTCGACGGCGTTTTCCGGAAAGAACTCGCGCATCTCGCTGTAGAGCTGCGCCGCCAGCGTTTTGTTGTGCGCCATGATGATGGCCGGGCGTCCGCTTTGGGCGATGACGTTGGCCATGGTGTAGGTTTTGCCGGAACCCGTGACCCCCAGCAAGGTCTGGTAGGACAGGCCGTCGCCCAGCCCTTCCAGCAATTGGACGATGGCGCCGGGCTGATCGCCGGCCGGTTCGAATGGTTGATGCAGTTTGAACGGACTGTTGGGATAGGTGCGCAGCATGGGTCGAGACATCGGAGGAGATAGCCTGATTCTACGCGGTTCGCCCCCGCTTCACACCCCCGATGCGCCTGCATATAAAAAAGCTGCGATTCAGGCTATACACAGTCAAAACATTGTTTAAAATACAGTTAGACCGAGCATAAAACACGGCTTGCGGCGCAAACGCCGCGAGCCTATTTTTCGGTCCGAGATTCGTTAATATCCGCTCTCCCTGGAGTGAAGCATGATCAAGAAAATTGCAAGCCTGCTGGTATCCGCGGCGTTAGCCATGCCGGTGCTGGCAGGTGCGCCGTCCAGCGTGATGGTGGCCTCGCAGATGGCCGACCTATCCGTTCCGCGGCTGAATTCGCATTCGGTCTTGGTGCTCAACGGCATCACCGGCGAACCCTTGTACCAAAAGAACATCCACCAACGCATGCCCATCGCCTCCATCACCAAATTGATGACGGCCATGGTGCTGCTGGATTCCGGCGCCTCGCTGGATCAGGAGGTGACGGTATCCGACGCCGAGATAGACCGGGTGAAAAACACCTCCTCGCGCTTGGCGGTGGGCACCACCCTCAGCCGCAAGGAAATGCTGCTGCTGGCGCTGATGTCGTCGGAAAACCGCGCCGCCGCCACGCTGGCCCGCACCGCCTTGCCGGGCGGCAGCGCCACCTTCGTGGAACGCATGAACCGCAAGGCCCGCAGCCTGGGCATGAGCGAGACCATCTTTTACGACGCCACCGGTCTGGACATGCGCAACACCTCCACCGCCGCCGACCTGGCCCGCATGGTCCGCGCCGCGCACGGCTATCCGCTGATCCGCGCCTTCACCACCACGGAGAAGCACCAGATTCAATCGGTGAGCCGCCGCGTGCTGCAATACAAGAACAGCAACGCGCTGGTGCGCGAAGGCGACTGGGAGATTTCCCTGCAAAAAACCGGCTACATCCAGGAAGCCGGCCGCTGCATGGTGTTGCAGGCCACCGTGGGCTCCCAGCCCTTGATCATCGTGTTGCTGGCCGCCGGCGGCAGCGCCGCCCGCGTCAACGACGCCAGGAGCATCAAAACCTGGCTGGAGGCGCATCCCGGCAGCTGGCTGGCCGGCTGAGTCCGCCGCCTCCAAACGAAAACGGCCCTTCCGCCATATGACGGAAGGGCCGTTTTCACTGCATGCGCTTACATATAGCGCAAATCGAACTGAGCCAGGCCGTTGGCCGAACCCGGCTTGATGCCGCCCTCCTGCCCTTGCGGCACCGGCGCGCGGGTGGATTCGTACATCGCGTTGAAACGCAGGGTGTTGCTGCCGTTGGTCAAGCCCACCAGCGGCGAATACTGACCCAGCACGATGTCGCCGCCGCCCGGTCCCATCAGGCGGATGCCCACGCCGGCGGCGCTGCCGTTGATCGCCATCAGTTCGCCGTTGTCGCGGTCGGCCTCTCCGTTGAAACGCACCGCCACCGTGGTCATGGTGTCGATGGAGCACTCGGTCAGCCGGATATCGAAGGACACCGGGCGGGAACGGTCGCCGATCTTGCGGAACATCTGCGAGGACACCAGACCCATGCCCACTTCCAGGCTCTGCGAGTTGGGATCCAGACCGCAGGCGCTCAACACCAGTTCGCCGAAAACGTTCAAGGTGCCGTCCGCCGCCTGCGCCAACGGCGCCGCCAGCGCCAAAGCCAGCACCATCGCCTTGAATTTCATTGCTCCACTCCTTACGCCAATTCAGTTCGCCGTCTCGCCGCCCTCATACCAGAGGGCTCGAGCCGCTCAGATATAATCCAGATCGATATTGACCGTGCCCTGGAACGGGCCTTCTTCCACCTTGCCCATATTGGTGGGGACGATGGTGCCATACATCGGAACGGTTTTCTGGCGATCGCCCAACTTGAAATCCGCTAGAAACTCAGTTCGCCCAAATGGTATTTGACGACCATCGCTAAAAAACAACTGCAAACCCAAACCGCTATCACTACCATCTTTTTTCTTAACTAAGGTCGCAGTGTATGTATCATTGCTTCCATTTTTGCCGGTGAAGAATCCATTAATTTTTACGGGATCATCACATGTTTTCACCAAGTTCAGACGAAAGTCCTTCCTAGGCAAGGTCGGCACTAGGCCTTTCGTGCTCTTTACTATTCGCCCGAAATCCAAAGTATTACTTGCAGGATCTAGGCGTACCTCAACTGCACACTGAATAAATCGAATATTACTCAGACCAACTAATTTATATACTACGTTGCTATTTGGTCTGTCATTAATGCCGCCAACACCATCAAACTGTAGAACCTGAAATTCATTTTTCCCCACGCTACCGCTTGGGGGATACGGCGTTTTCGTGGCAATCTCCACTGTAAAATTTAAATCCACACGTACCTTGGGGCAATTACCAATAGCAGTAGGTTTAGGACATGCCGGGATTCGTTTGCCAGTGTCAATTTTTTGGGTCTGATAGTAAGTGACATTGTTATAGACCACGCCAAACTGCACGCCCTGCGGAACGCCATCCCCCCGAGGATTCGGGTAGAAATAAACGTTCTCGGCATCACGAAGTCCGTCGTGATCTTTATAACAATTTACTGAAACTGAACGCGGCGAAGAGTGCCAAATTGCCTTATTCGAAGCCTCAGTAACGGGCACCGCCACCGTGGAGCCAATGCTTTCCGTGATCATTGGGTTAGTACTGCCATCCGCCGGCATGCACGCCAAAGCGTGGCTCAAGGCCGGCAGCATGGCCAGCGCGGCCATCAACAGCAAACGCGGCAAACGACGATTCAACATGGGCTCTCCCTGCGCTGTGCGCCTGCGGAATTATTTCTTGTCTTCGCGGTACTGGCACTGGCCGTCCGCGCAAACGAAGGTAAAGGTGTCCTGAGCGCCGAAATCATTGATATTGCTCAGCTTCAGACTGGCCGGCAGCGCCTTCAGCGCAAAACGGGCCTCGCCCTTGGGCGGCACCATCAGGCCGTCCATATCGCGCGGCTTCTTGTCGCCCGGCAGTTCCAAGCCCACCAGGGTCAGGTGATAGGGGCTGGGGTTCTTGAACACCAGCTTGCCGGCGGCGGCGTCGAAGCTCAGCTGCAGCTTGTTGGCCGGGTTTTCGCCGCGCGGCAATTGCGCTTCCTTGGGACGGTAGAACACCTTGATGCGCGACTTGATCGCCAGTTGCAGCACATTGTCCTTATCGCTCTTGGGCGGGACTTCCTGCACGTTCAGATAAAACAGCGACTCCCGATCGGACGGCAGGCTGGGGTCGGGAATGCGGCTCAAGCGCACCACGCCCTTCTCGCCGGCCTCGATGCGTTGCAGCGGCGGCAGCACCAGGAAGGGGGAAGCCAGGCGCTTGCCCTCGCCGTCGCTGAGCCAGGATTGAACCAGATAAGGTTGCTCCGGGTTCTTGTTGCTCAGCACCATGCTGACATTCTTGTCCTGCTCCAGATAAATCATCCGGGTGCGGTCCAGCAGGATGTTGGCCTGCGCCGCCAGCGGCGCGGTCAGCGCGGCCAGCACGCCCGCCAGCCCCAGTGCGCGATGAAACGTTTTCATATCGATTCCTTATTCTTTATTCTGCGAGAGGCGCGCACACCATGTCGCGGCTGCCCTGGCTCAGCTCGTAATCGGCCGGCAGCGGGTCCACGCGGCAACGCGTCTTGCCCCAGGAGATTTCCAGCTTGGGCGTCGGGCTCAAGCCGGTGACGAAGGTCAGACCGCCGTCGCCCACCATGCCGACGTCGCGCTTGCCGGCCACGTCGCTGACGGTGGCGCCCAAAGGCGGCATTTTGCCATCCGGCAGCCGCACCGTCAGCAAGGCCTTGCGTCCGACCTTGACAGGGAACTCGGTGCGCCCCACCGCGCCTTCGGTCAACACCACGCGGCGCACCGCGGAACTGGCCTCCACCGAATCCGGCATATTGTCGTCGTCCAGGCGCACGTCCTGGCTGTAATACGGCGCCACGCTGCTCAGCATCGCGTAGCCGTTGCGGTCGGTCTGCGCCGACACGCCGTAGACCGGCACGCCGGCCACGCCGTCGGTGTCCACCAGCATGCGGGTTTCGCCGCCGTAGCTATTGCCCATGGTCAGGCCCCCGGCGTGCAACACCAGCGAGCTGCCCAAGCCCGCGGACAGGCTGCTGTAACCGCCCTGCTGCTTGCTGGCCGAGACATCGGCCTGCATGACGCGGCCGGTGTAATGATAGTCGCCGGACACCAAGGGCTTGCCGGAACGGGTGTCCGCGCTCATCGCCACGTTGTAGCTGTGGTTGGGGTTGCTGCTGTCCGAGTAACGGACGGTGTGATTGGTGTTGCCGGCGCTGCCCTGCACGTCGTAGCCGATGCGGCGGTTGTTCTCCAGCGGCATGCTCAAACCCAGGTAGACGCGGTTGCTGCTGCCGGTCTGGTCGCGCAGGTTCTGCACCGACAGATTGAGGCTGACGTTGCGCAAGGACCCGATATTGACGTCGCGGCTCAGCGACAGATCCACGCGCTGGGTGGCGGTGGCGTTCCAATAAGTGGACTTTTCAGCCGACAGAAACACATTGGTCTGGCCGAAAGTCTTGCTGGCGGTCATGCCCACCCGCTGTTTGTCGCTGATATAGTTCTGGCCGTCCAGATCGCTGAGGAATTGGCCGAAGGAACGGAAGTTGCGGTCCGAGAAGCGGTAGCCGAACAGACGGATGTCCGCGTCCAGGCTTTCAAACTTCTTGGCGTAGTTGAAACGGTAAGAACGGCCGGCCATATTCAGGCCGCCGCGCAATTGGGCGTTGGCCTGGGTCACGTCGGCGGACAAAGCGCCCCAGTTGCCGAGATCCTTGGCGAAGCCCATCGCCAGCGAACGGTAGTCGGCGGACGCGATGAAGCCGCTGTACAGCGACAAGGTCTGCGTCAGGCCGTAGGACGCCTCGGCGCTGGCCACGTTCGGGTGCGACGCGCTGCCGTTCTGATCCGCCTGGCCGATGGCCGCCTTGTAACGCCACATGCCGTTGCGCGTCAGGAAGGGCACCGAGGCGGTATTGACGGTGAAGGTCTGCTGGCTGCCGTCCGCCTCCTCCACGGTCACATCCAGCTGCCCTTGCGTGCTGCTGTTCAGATCGCGGATGGAAAACGGGCCCGGCGGCACATTGGTGGTGTACAGCACCCGCCCTTGATTGCGGATGGTCACCTTGGCGTTGGTCTTGGCCACGCCGTTGACCTGCGGCGCGTAGCCGCGCAGGCTTTGCGGGATCATGCGGTCGTCGCTGTTCAGCGTGGCGCCGCGCATGGAGAAGGCGTCGAAAATCTCGGAAGTCTTGAAGACTTCGCCCAGAGTCAGACGCGCCTGCATGCCGCGCAGATCGCGATACACCTGGGTATTGTTCCAGCTCAGACGGCTGCGGTTAGTCGCGCTGTCGTCGTACTGGTAATTGGAGCGCAGCCTCCAGGGGCCGGCGTTGGCGCCGGCCACGCCGTAACTGGTGGTCTTGCTGCTGCTGGCGCCAAGACCGTTGTCGGTGCGCTGATAGAATACGCGGTAATCCAGCATCGCGGCCGGCACGCCGTCGTTCCAGGTCTCCGGCGGCGCGTAGTCTTCATCGCGATACGCCAGTTCCGCCTGCGGCACCGAGATGTCCAGGCGCGCGCTGCTCTTGCTGTAGCGTACTTTTGCGGCGCTGACCGCCGACAAATCGACGCACTGCTCGTTCTGCGGCCAGACGATGCCGGAGCGCAGGCCCAGCTGGCGGATCAAATCCGGCGGCAAACACGGGCGCACGGTCTGATCCGCGCCTTCCGGGCGGAAATCCAGTTCCAGCTGCTGCAAAAAGCGCTGGTTCAGATACACATCGGCGATATAGCGGCCCGGCACGATATAACCGGCCTGCTCGAACTGCTCCAGGCTCACGCTGCTGCTCGGGTCCAGCTGCAAAAAGGCGTCGTTGAACTCCACCGCATGCGCAATGCAAGGGCCCAGCGTCAGCGCCACTGCCACAATGTAAATGCGATGCTTGTTCATGCCTGCCGATATCCCGATTTAAGTGCGCGCCGCCTGCGGCAGCCTGGCCCAAAACACGCCGTCGCGTGGAAGCGCGCCGGCCTTGAATCTGTCCCGTCAGGCAATGACGAAGCCGCGCCGCTTGTCAGGCGCAGGGGTATGCCTTGGGGGAATGCTTGCAGATGACTATCCTCATGCCCTGGTTTGCAGACTACTCATTGCTGACAGCGGACAAACCAGGCCAGACCATCGCCTAAGCGATGAGACCTTCAGGGCACAAGGAAACAGGAGCCGGAACCTTGCTTGGTTCCGTTATTGAATCGAACTGCGGATTACTTGTACTGCAGATCGAATACGGCGAAGGCATCCGCTTGACCCGGGGTCACGGTTACGGCGTCGCCGGCTTTGGCGCCGTCGGCTTCGTATGCAGCGCTGAAGTTCAGGGTGTTGTTGCCGTCAACCAGGTTCAGGGCGGTGCCGTACTGGTTCAGCTTGATCTGGTCGCCGTTGTTGGTGTTCACCAGACGAACGCCCACGCCTTTGGCGCCGCCGCTCTTCAGAGCCATCAGTTCGTTGTTGGAGCCAGCGGTGCCGGAGAACATCACAGCCACGGTCTTCAGAGTGGTGGTGGTGCAGTCGGTCAGGGTCATTTGGAACGGGGTCGGAGCCGAACGGTCGCCCACTTTCTTGAATACATGGGTCGGCACTTTGCCCAGACCCACTTCCAGGTTCACGCTCTTGGAATCCAGGCCGCAAGCTGCGGTAACGATTTCGCCCTTAACATCCAGGGTGCCGGCGGCGGCGAAAATGGAGGAAGCGGCAACAGCCATCAGGGAACCAGCAAATACAAATTTTTTCATTCTTGACTCCGACTAGGGTAATCATTCTCAAACCGCACAGCAGCCTCGCATGCCGCGTCGCGGACCATCCGCCAGTGCTGACCTGCAGTACTGGAACGCAGACGCATAGTATCAAGCGGAACCATTGCGTAGATTTTTTTGTTTCATATTAAATTTTTTCTTTAAAATCTATGCAAAAACACGCCTCGTCGACTTTAAACGATTTGATGAATCAATCTTGAATATTTGTTTTATTTCAGGGGTTTGTTAAGGATTGAGCGATATTTGCAATAAAACAACACTTCAAATAAAGAAAACCCACTCAGTCAATGCTGAATGGGTTTTTTGCTGATTTATTGAGCAGATTTGGACTGCAATCAGAAGTAATTGACCACCAGGTTCACCGCCCCGGCCCGGGCGGTGGCGCTCCGCAGCAAATCACGGCTGCTGAACTGGTTCTCGCCTTTGCGCACGTTCAGGCTGGCGATCTTGCCTTGCTGGGCCGCGGCTTCGCTATCCAGCGTCAGCTTGGCCGGGCTGGCGCATTGATTGAGTTCGAGAGCCGGCTTGGCGCGGGCCGCGTCGGCGCTGGCCACTTCGTGAGTTTGGGCGCTGCAGCCGCCTTCAACGATGGCGCCGTAGAAATGGACTTGGCCGCCTTGGGCCATTGCTGCGGTAGAAAGAGCGGAAAGCAGGGCTGCCAGTCCAAGTGCGTGCAGACGTTTCATTTTCGACCTTCCTTTCCAAATCCCGCAATTAGTAAGCAATTACTTTTAGGTTTCGGCTTTTTTTATAAGCTCAACCAGTTCAATTGCATTCTAGTACAAGTGGCATTTAAATTGAAAGGGCTATTTGATAGTTTTTATTACAAATTATTTTGTTTTAGAAATAAGCGTTTCTTACTAATAAATGCTTGTTTATGCAGAAAGTACTTAATAACTCTAAATGACGCCGTCTGATTATCGTTATGGCACAAACTAAGCGCGGCCGCCCACCCTCCTTGGCCGGCATGGCCGGCCGCCCGACGGACGGCGACAAAAAAAGGGACGGCTAGCCGTCCCTTGGCTCCGCCGGCCTGAGCGCCGGCGAGGATGAAACCTGATAAGCATCTGTTCAATGCCCCGCGAACAAGGGCGAGACAAGACGAAAACGGCTGAGAAAGAGGAATGTTGGCGTGGCGTATGAGCAGGCCGAAGCGGTACTCACTGCGCCACGCCTCACGAAGCGCAGCAGACTTTGAACAGGTTCTAAGGCGTCAGCGGCCAGGTATCGCTGCCCTTTCCATTGTCCTTCTTCGGCGCAGCGGCCGGTTTCGAGCCCGGCGTTCGTCCCGGACGCGGCCGGTCGAAGTATTTTTCCAGCAAGGCGTCCAGGATCGCGGAAGTCTCGGCATCCGGCGCGCCGTCGTAACGCGCAGGCCGGAAATGCATCTGAAAGGCCGCCACCACGTCCTGGCTCTCTTTGTCCAGCACGCCGGTTTGCGGCGCCTCGTAGCCGTAATCCAGCAAGCGTTTCTGCAGATCCCGCACGTCGCCGCGATAAGGCGCCCGGCGCAGGTAGAACTCAACCGCCTCGCGTTCCGGCCAGGCGCCGATATTGTAGTCGCGGTACAAGCGCTCCCAGGGGAACTTCGGCCCCGGGTCCACCTTGCGTCCCGGCGACACGTCGGAATGCCCCACCACCTTGTGCGGCGGAATCTGATGCCGCGCGATGATATCCGCCGCCAGTTGCGCCACCACCGAGACCTGCGCCTCATCGAAGTCGAACCACTGCCGCCGCATCAAGGGCAGTTCGTCCTCTTCCGGAGACGGATAGCCCAGGTTCACGATCTCGATGCCGATGGAGCTGGAGTTGATCAGCCGGTCCCCTTGCCAGTAACTGCGCCCGGCATGCCAGGCTCTGCGCTCCTCCGGCACCAATTGGTACACTTTGTTGGACATGCCCAGCAATGCGGCATCCGGCACCAGGTAGTGCGCGCTGGCGCCGTGCTGGCCCTGGGTGAGCATTTCCAGCGCCAGGCCGTTGGGCACGGCAGTGTAATGGAAGACCAGATTGCGTACTCTGGAATCCTGGTTTTCGGACTGCAGACTGGCGTCCACCCGATAGCTTTTGGCCGTCCCGGCCGCGCTGGCGCAAGCGGAACTCAATACGCTGGCCGCCAACGGCGCCAGCAGGGGCAAGGCCCCGCTCCAAGCCAAAATTCGTCTTCTACTGATCATTTTCCATTCAACCTTAGAGTCAAGCATGCGCGCGGACCTTTTCCCGGCGCACGCAGCAAAGGTAGAGTTTTTAAACTAATAAATAGTTCCAATTAAGATATTGGCATGATAAATGCCATTTAATTAACATGGAAATATCGTCGCTTGGCGCTCAAGCCTGAATCTAGGCTTGCCAGCCCTCCGATCCTGATTTAGATTGCGCTGCGATTCATGGGAAACGGGCATTGAGACTTTCTGCATTCAAATCCATCACCCGGCTGGCCCTGCTGCTGTTCATGCTCTGGCAGGCCTTGCCCTTGGCCAACGCCGCGGTTCACGCCGACGGCGCCCTTGGCCGCGCCGGTCCATCCTATGCCCTCGGCCACGGCACGGCCGCGGCGCAAGCGGCCAGCGGCGGCCACGCCCACTGCGCCGCCGAGTTGGGCGGATGCGGAGAATGCCAGACCCTGCCCGGCATGAGCCCGGCCATGGCGACGCATGCGGCGAGGCCTGGCTGGCCCGACTTTATCGCCGCCCTTCCCTCGCCGCCGCCGCCCAATCCGCCGCGTCGGCCGCCTCGCGTCTGAGAGCCGGTTCAAAGCCGGCCGCGCGCCGCGGCGCCTTGCACGGCTGACGCCGCGTCGAAATGCTCACATGCGCCGCTTGCGCGCTCAGCCATCGCCACACCGACCGGCCGGACTTCGAGCCGGCCCCAGGCCTTCCGCCTTCTTTATCTCGCAGACCCGCCGCGTTCGCCGCGGCGACGCGCCAGACCGGCATCGGTCTGACTTTGCTTGGGACTACCACATATGAATGTAATCATCGGCTACCTCGTCGTGATCGGCATGATCTTCGGCGCCTTTCTGATCCACGGCGGCGCCATCGGCGCCATTCTCTCCGCGATGCCCACCGAGATGATGGCGATTCTGGGCGGCGCGCTGGGCGCCTTCATCGTCGCCAACCAGACCAAGAATCTGAAAGCGGTGGCGCGCGCGCTGCCCGCCGCGCTCAAGGGCTCGCGCCACAACAAGGCCCGCGCGCTGGACTTGCTGTGCCTGTTGTACGAACTGCAGGCCAAGGCGCGCAAGGAAGGGCTGATGGCGCTGGAAGCCGATGTCGACGCCCCCGGACAAAGCCCGGTCTTCAGCAAGTATCCGGCCATCGCTCAAGACCACCATGCGCTGAACTTCATCCGCGACTATCTGCGCATCATGGTCAGCGGCAATCTGAACGCCTTCGAAATCGAGAGCCTGATGGACGTGGAACTGGAAACCCACCACCAGGAAGGCATGGCGCCTATCGCCGCCATCCAGCGCCTGGGCGACGCCTTGCCGGCCTTCGGCATCGTCGCCGCCGTGCTGGGCGTGGTCAACACCATGGCCTCGGTCGGCGCGCCGCCGGCGGTGCTGGGCGGCATGATAGGCTCGGCGCTGGTGGGCACCTTCCTCGGCATCTTGCTGTCCTACGGCATGGTGTCGCCGCTGGGCGCGCTGCTGGAACAGAAGCTGGACGAGGACAGCAAGGAATTGCAATGCATCAAGACCGTGCTGCTGGCCGGCATGCAGGGCTATCCGCCGCCCAGCGCCATCGAGTTCGGCCGCAAGGTGCTGTTTTCCAGCGAGCGGCCGGAATTCGAGGAGCTGGAGCAGCGCATCAAGAGCCTGCGCTAGACTCGCTGGCCAAGGGAATCAGTTCCGCGGCGTCCACCCCCAGGCCGAACTCGCCGCCAAGCCGCAACTCCGCGCCCAGGCTCGCCGCCTCGCGCGCGGACAAACTCAGACACAGCCGCCCCGCCTGCGCCACCACCTCAACGCGGGCGCCGTCCGCCAGCCAGGTCAGCGATTCTATCCGCGCCGGCGGCTGCTGCGGCCCCAGCCGCAACGCGTGCCCCGGCACCACGGCGTGCTCCAACACGTTTTCATAGCCGATGAAGCGCGCCAGCCACGCATTCGCCGGCCTGGCCAGCAATTGTCGCGGCGCGGCGCATTGCACGATGCGCCCCTGGTGCAGCACGGCGGCGCGGTGCGCCATCGCGAACGCCTCCTCCCGGTCATGCGTGACCAGGATGGCCGGTATCCCCGACTCCGCCAGCAACTGCGCGAACTCCGCTTGCAGCTGGCCGCGCAAATGCGCGTCCAGGCTGGAAAACGGCTCGTCCAGCAGCAAGAGCCGCGGCCGGGTCACCAGCGCGCGCGCCAGCGCCACCCGCTGCTGCTCGCCGCCGGACAAGGTCCAGACCTTGCGCCGCTGATAGCCGCCCAGCCCCAGCCGCTCCAGCATCGCCGCCGCCGCGCCGGCGGCCTGGGCTCGGGACTGCCCGCGCTCGATCAGGCCGAACATCACATTGCCCGCCACGTCCAGATGCGGAAACAGGGCGAAATCCTGGAACATCAGCGCGAAGCCGCGCCGCTCCGGCGGCAGGCCGGTGATGTCCTCGCCGTCGAAACGAACGGCGCCGCCGTCCAGCGGCAGCAGGCCGGCGATGATTTTCAGCAAGCTGCTTTTGCCGCAGCCGGACGGCCCCAGCAGGGCCAGGGTCTCCCCGGCCGCCACCTGCAGCGATACGCCGTCCGCCGCCACCCGCGCGCCGAAACGCTTTTCAATTGCTCTGAGCTCAAGCACACCCATCTCCTTTCTCCGGTTCGCCCGGCCGCGCCGCGCCGCTTTCGATCACGGCGAAGGCCAGCGTCGCCAGCACCATCAGCAGGCCCGACAACAACATCGCCGCATCCGCGTTGGCCTGGCCGGGCCGGCCCAGCTTCTGATAAATCAAGGTGGTCAGAGTCAGCCACTCCGGCCGGGACAGAAACAAGGTGACCGCGAACTCCCCCACCGCGGTGGCGGCGGCGAAGGCCAGGCCGCGCCGCAGGGCGGGCTGAAGCAAGGGCCAGATCACCCGCCGGAACGCCCGCCAGGGATTGGCGCCCAAGGAGCGCGCCGCCTGCGCCAGCTGTTCCGGCATGCCGTCCAGCGCCGCGCCGGCGGCCTTGGCGACGAAGGGATAGGCCAACAAGACATAGGCCGCCAGCAGCATGCTCAGATCTGCGCTCCAGCGCGGATACAGCAGCAACAGACCAAAGGCCACGCATACCGGCGACACCACAAAGGGCAGAAACGCCAGGGTCCGCAGCCACAGCCAGCGCCCGGCGGCCAGCGCGTGGCACAGGCCCAGCAGGCCGGACAGCAACACGGTCAGCAAGGTGAAGCGCGCCGAATTGAACAAGGCCAGCCGCAGCTCCTCGTCCCATAGCGCGGTCAGGCCGTCGAGCGCGGACAGCGCTTTCCACAGCACCGCCAGCAAGGGCAAGCCGGCGAAGGCCAGCAAGATGGCGAGGGCCGCCGTCAGCCAGGCCCGCTCCGTCCACGTCCGCGCGGGCGCCGGGAGCAGCGGCTCGCAAGGCGTCGGCACGCCCAGCCGCGCCTCCAGCCAGGCGTAGACCGCGGCGACGCCGCCGGCCACCAACAGGCTCAGCAGCGCCAGCGCGCCGGCGTCGGCCAGGTTCAGCTCATACGCCACCAGCGTGTAGATCTCGACTTCCACCGTCGCATAGCGCTGGCCGCCCAGCAGCAAGGCCAGGCCGAAACCGGAGAAGCAATACAGGAAGACCAGACAAAGATTGGGCAACAGCCAGGGCAGCGCCGCCGGCCATTCCACGCGCCAGAACGCGCGCCAGCGGCCGGCGCCCAGGCTGCGGGCCGCGGCCAGCCGGCTGGCCGGCACTTGGGCGAAGCCGTCGGCGGCGGCACGAATCACCAACGGCAGATTGAAGAACAGATTGCCGTACAGCAACAGCCAGGGCGAGTCCTGCAGATTCAGCCCGCTCAAGCCCTGCGGGCCGAACAGCGCCAACACGCCGACGCCGGCGACCAGGGTAGGCATCACGAAGGGCAGCATCAGCAGGCGCAGCGCCAGGCCGCGCCCGGCGAAGCGGAAGCGCGCCAGCGCCCACGCCGCCGGCACGCCTAGCAGCAAGGCCAGCACGCAGGTCGCCCCGCCCTGCAGCAGCGACCACAGCATGCGCCAGCGCAGATAGGAATCGCTCAACAAACCGAAGGACGGCAGCCCGCCGCCCTCCTGCAGCAGCCGCGCCAGCGGCGAGGCGGACATCGCCAGCAAAAACAGCAAGGGAGGCGCCGCCAGCAACAGGCGGCTCCGACGGCTCAACATCAAGACTGCGTTCCCTTCAGCGGCCAACGGGCGGTCAACACATCCTCCACCCCGTCCTCGTCCGCGCTCTGCCCCGCCTTGACGAAGCCCAGTCCGGCGGCCAGCGCTTGCGACGGCAGATTGTCCGGCGCGATGGACAGCACCAACCGCGTCGCGCCGGCCAGGGCCGCCCAGGCGCCCATCGCCAGCACCGCCTCGCGGGCGTAACCCTGGCGGCGGTAATCCGGATAAATCGTATAGCCCAGCTCCACGTCGCCGTAGCCGCCCAGATAAGGATGGCCAGGCAAGGAGTGGAAATTGGCGTGGCCAACCATCGCCATGTCTTCGCGTCGCAACAGCGCCCGCACCGACCACGGCGCATAGGCCGGGTCCTGGGCGATATCGTCCAGGCGCAAGGCCATCAGCGCCTGCTCGTCCAGCCAGGCCGCCGCCAGCGGCGCGCCCAGCCATTCGGCCGCCGTCTCCGGCTCGCCGGCCAGGCAACTGCGCAATACGCGCGGGTCCAGATGCCGCAGCAACAGCCGCGGCGATTCGATATCGGGGATCATTGGCCGCCTTTCAAAACGATCCTGGTCCAGCGCGCCACCCACTGGCGCGAGCGCTCGGCGATCGCCTTGCTGTCCGGGGTGTCGTGCGCGGCCGGCTGTTCGGCGAAACGGTAGACCGGATCCAGGGCCACCTTGTCCATCACCGGATACATCCACATGGTGGTGGTCACGTCTTTCTGCACCGCCTCGGAGCGCAGGAAGGCGATGAACTTCTCGCCCAGCGCCGCTTCCTTGCCGCCCTTGACCAGGGCCGCGCCCTCCACCTGGCGGAACACTCCGCCTTTCAGCGGCAGATTGCCGGTGGGCGCGTCGTTCAGCTTCTGTTTGCTGTAGAACACCTCGGCGGCCGGGCTGGTGGCGTAGCTGACCACCAGCGGCCGGCTGCCACCGTTCTTGGAAAAATCGGTGTAATAGGACTCGCTCCAACCCTTGCTGACCTTGAGCCCGTTGTCGCGCAAACGGCCCCAGAAGGCGAAGGCCTTGTCCTCGCCCATGGCGGCGACGGTGGACAGCATGAAGGCCAGGCCCGGGCTGGAAGTGGCCGGATTCTGCACCACCAGCAGGTTCTTGTAGGCCGGCTTGGTCAAGTCCTCCAGCGTTTTGGGCAGCGCCAGTTGGCGCTGGGCGAACCAGGCCTTGTCGTAATTGAGCGTGACGTAGCCGTAATCTATGCTCACCGCGCCGGGCAGGACGGCCTTGCCGCCCTGGGCCAGCGCCGCCGGCACCGGCGCCAGCACTCCGGCCTGCTGCGCCTTGCCGATCAGGCTGTTGTCGATGCCGAACACCACGTCGGCGATGGGATTGGCCTTGGTCAGGATCAGCTTGTTCAGCATCTCGCCGGCGTCTCCGGCCTTGATAATGGACACCTTGGCGCCGTTCTGTTTTTCAAACTCGGCCAGCAAGGGTTTGGACACCGTGAACGAGCTGTGCGACAGCACGCGCAACTCCGCCGCCGACGCGCTCAGGCTGGCGGCCGCCAGCGCGGCTGCGATCAAAGAGGGAAAACACTTCATGAACATCTCCGTACACAATGACAATTGGCCGGAGCAAGCGGAATGCGGGCCGCGCCCGCGCATCACGCTCCCTCCGCTGGCATGACCCAGATCAGGTTGCAGGGTATTTTCTCAGCCCGCGCCGCGGACACCCCTGGTGACAGCGCGCCAGTATACCGCAGCGGCCGCGCGCTGACAGCCAACACTCTTTAACAGAGTCGGCCGGCGGCTTAACACGCCGACGACAAGCGCCTTCTAAGCTGAATGCATGCCTGCGCCCACGCCGGGCGCCCCGGGAGACCATGTTTGAACCCCATGCCGACCCTATGCCGATCGCTGACGACAGCGGCGTCCGCCATCCCTTACATCGCCAAGACCAGGCGCCTCGCCGCGTCCGCCCTCTTGCTGGCCGCGCTCTGCCTGCCGGCGCTGGCCCAGGCCGGCATCGGCGTCGCCGGCGCGCGCCACTTGCTGTCCCGGACCGGTTTCGGCGCCAACCCGGCGCAAATCGCCGTCTACGCGCCGCTGAACCGCGAAGCCGCGGTGGACCGGTTGCTGGCCAATACCCGCGCCAGCGCCGCCACGCCGCCGCCGGCCTGGGTCGACGAAGCCTTCGAGCGGCCGGGACAACCCAATCTGAGCGAGGACGAGAAGAAAGCGCTGCAAAAGCTGCGCGCCGAGCACGCGGTGGAACTACGCGGCTGGTGGCTGAACGAGATGCGCTACACCTCGTCGCCGCTCAGCGAAAAAATGACTTTGTTCTGGCACAACCACTTCGTCTCCGCGCTGGACAAGGTGCGCTCGCCGCAACTGATGTATCGACAAAACGTCTTGTTGCGCCAATACGCGCTGGGCAATTTCGGCGACATGCTGCACGCCGTCGCCCGCGATCCGGCGATGATGCGCTATCTGGACACCGCCAATAACCGCAAGGGTCAGCCCAATGAGAACTTCGCGCGCGAAGTGATGGAGCTGTTCACCCTGGGCGAAGGCCATTACAGCGAACAGGACATCCGCGAAGCCGCCCGCGCCTTCACCGGCTGGGGGCTGGATCGCGACGAGCGCTTCGTCAAGCGCCCGCGCTTGCACGACGACGGCGACAAGCTGATCTTCGGCCAGCGCGGCGATTTCGACGGCGACGCCGTGCTGGACCTGCTGCTGCAACAGCCGGCCGTCGCCGACTTCATCACCGCCAAGCTGTGGAAGGCCTTCATTTCGCCCCAGCCGGACCCTGCCGCCGTCAAACGGCTGGCCGCCGGCTTCCGCAACAGCCGCTACGAAATCAAGCCCTTGCTGCGCGCGATATTGCTGAGCCCCCAGTTCTGGAACAGCCAGGGCCAGTTGGTGAAGTCGCCGCTGGAGCTGACCCTGGGCACGCTGGTCACCTTCGACCTCAGCCCGCCGGACTGGCGCGCGCTGGCCGGGCTCAACCGCCAACTGGGCCAGGACGTGTTCGCGCCGCCCAACGTCAAAGGCTGGCCGGGCGGCGAAGCCTGGATCAACAGCGCCACCTTGCTGAGCCGCAAACAGTTTCTGGACCGCATCGCCCGCGACGCCGCGCCGGCGCGCAACGCCTTTGCGCTGCCGGACGGCGGCATGAACGAAATGCAAGGCCGCGAGGCGCGCATCAACCGGCTGGCGGCCGCCGGTCTGCGCTCGCTCAAGCTGCAGCCTGACGAATGGAGCGCCATCTATCAGATCCGCAGCGCTCAGGACGCCGCCAAATTCTTGCTGGCGCTGCCGCCGGCCAATCCCCTGCCCGATTCCCTCAGCGGCGCTCAAGCCATCGCCCCGCTGCTGCTGGACCCGGTTTACCAAGTCCATTGAGAGGTCCCGCCATGTTCCAGCGACGCCAATTTCTCAAAGCCATGGCCGGCGGCCTGATGGTGTCCGTGCTGCCCAATCTGAGCTGGGCGCTGGCGCCGGCCGGCTATCAGCGCCTGCTGGTGCTGATCGAGCTCAAGGGCGGCAACGACGGCCTCAACACCGTCGTCCCCTACGCCAGCGCCGACTATTACCGGCTGCGCCCCGGCATCGCCATTCCCCGCGAGCAAGCGCTGCCGCTGGACGAACGCCTGGGCCTGCACCCGGCCATGGCCGGCCTGCTCCCGCTGTGGCAGCAACAGGAACTGGCGGTGTTGCAAGGCGTTGGTTATCCCGACCCCAACCTGTCCCACTTCCGTTCCATCGAAATCTGGGAAACCGCGTCCAATAGCCAGCAATACCTGAGCGAGGGCTGGTTGAGCCGGCTGTTCCGCGAACAGCCGACGCCGCGCGGCTTCGCCGCCGACGGCGTGGTGCTGTCCAGCCAGGCGCTGGGTCCGCTGGACGGCGGCGCGCGCGCGGTGGTGCTGAGCAATCCGCAAGATTTCGCGCGCCAGGCCAAGTTGGCGGCGGACCAGGGCCGCGCCGGCGCCAACGGCGCGCTGGGCCACATCCTCAAAGTGGAGGGCGACATCCGCCAGGCCGCCGCCGAGCTGGGCCAGCCGACCAAGCCCGTGGCCGCGACGGATTCGCCTATGGCCGCGCCGCGGCCGGCCGGAGCTTTCGCCCAGGCCGTTTCCACCCTGGCCGACACCCTGTCGCGCGGCGTGTCCATCGCCGTGGCCCGCATCACGCTGACCGGCTTCGACACCCACGGCAACCAGCTTCCCACCCAGGCTAGGCTTCTCGGCGAACTGGCCGACGGCATCGCCCTGCTGCGCGCGCGCTTGCAGGCGCAAGGGCGCTGGGACGACACCCTGGTGCTTAGCTACGCCGAATTCGGCCGCCGTCCGCGCGAAAACGGCAACCGCGGCACCGACCACGGCACCGCCAACGTCCATTTCGCCGCCGGCGGCCGTGTGCGCGGCGGCCTATACGGCCAAAGCCCGCCGCTGGCCGGCGTCGACGACGGCAATCTGCCCTGCGCCATCGACTTCCGCCAGGTCTACGCCACCGCCATCCAGAGCTGGTGGGGCAAGGACGCCCGCAATGTGCTGGGCGGCCGTTTCGCCCCCCTGCCCATTCTCAAGACATGAAAAAAGCCGGCCCCTGAGGGCCGGCCGTCTACAGAGATCAACTCAGCGATTTATTTCCAGCTGGACGCCAACACCGGCTGCAAGGCCGCCTGGTAGCTGTCCGGCAGGGTGATCTGGCCCGCGGCCGGCGGATTGAACGCCGCCATCGCGTTGACCAGCGCCTGCACCTGACTGGCCGCCAGCGCCTTGCCGTCGCCGGACTGGAGGGTCTCGATCTGGTTCGCGGCATTGCCGAACCAGTTATTAATCGACACCTTGTCATCGGTGCCTATCACGCTGACCTCCAGGCTGGCGCCCTGGCGCTTGAACCACAGCTGATCGGCATTGACGCCCTGGCCGAACTTCAGCACGTCCTGACCGCCGGTGTCGGTGATGCCATCCTGGCCATCGCCGCGCTCGAACAGATAGCTGTCGTTGCCGTTGCCGCCCTCGAGCACATCGTTGCCGCGTCCGCCGACCAACAGATCATTGCCCTCGCCGCCGTACAGCGCGTCATGGCCGCCGTTGCCGACCAGCCAATCGTCAAGCGCGCCGCCGCGCAGCGTATCGCCCAGCTCGGTGCCCAACAAGGGCACGCCCTGCTTCATCAGCTGATCAGCCGTCCACTTCGCGCCGGAAGCGAAGGTGATCTGCTCGATCCAGTACACCCGATCGGCAAACCAGTCTTTCACCGTCACGCTGTCCTGGCCGTTGACGTGGCGGAACACCATGTCGTTGCCGCTGCGCAGCACCTGGATGTCGCTTTCCTTGATGTCGGCGCCGAACACTAACTCATCGCGGTAGGCATCGTTGACCGTCGGAGTATCCGCCTTGTCGATGATTACGTCTTGGCCATCACCCAGATTGAACAAATAGGTGTCGCGCGCATAGCTGCCGATCAGCGTATCGTTGCCAATACCGCCTTCCAACACATTGTTCCAACCTTGGTATACCGCGGTCAGTTGATCATTGCCCGCACCGCCGCGCAAGGTATCGCCCTCAACGCGCCAGCCGCCGCCGCTGCCACCGATGATCACATCATCACCGTCTCCTCCTTCCAACAGGTCGGCGCCATCACCTCCGTACAGCGAGTCCTTACCGGCGCCGCCGCGTAGGGTGTCGTTACCCCCTTCGCCGAACAAACCGTCGTCACCATCGCCGCCTTCCAGCAGGTCGTTGCCGTTACCGCCATACAGCGAGTCGTTACCGCCGTTGCCCAGTATCCAATCGTCGACATTGCCGCCGCGCAGCGTATCGCCCAATTCGGAACCCACCAGCGGCACGCCTTGCTTCATCAGGTCGTCGGCCATCCACTTCACCCCGGAAGCGAAGGTGATCTGCTCGATCCAGTACACCCGATCGGCAAACCAATCCTTCACCGTCACGCTGTCCTGACCGTTGACGTGGCGGAACACCATGTCGTTGCCGCTGCGCAGCACCTGGATATCGCTTTCCTTGATGTCGGCGCCGAACACCAACTCATCACGGTAGGCATCGTTGACCGTCGGCGCATCCGCCTTGTCGATGATTACGTCTTGGCCATCACCCAGATTGAACAAATAGGTGTCGCGCGCATAGCTGCCGGTCAGCGTGTCGTTGCCAGTGCCGCCTTCCAACACATTGTTCCAACCTTGGTATACCGCGGTCAGTTGGTCATTGCCCGCACCGCCGCGCAAGGTATCGCCCTCAACGCGCCAGCCGCCGCCGCTGCCACCGATGATCACATCATCACCGTCTCCTCCTTCCAACAGGTCGGCGCCATCACCTCCGTACAGCGAGTCCTTACCGGCGCCGCCGCGTAGGGTGTCGTTACCCCCTTCGCCGAACAAACCGTCGTCGCCATCGCCGCCTTCCAGCAGGTCGTTGCCGTTGCCGCCGTACAGCGAGTCGTTACCGCCGTTGCCCAGTATCCAATCGTCGACATTGCCGCCGCGCAGCGTATCGCCCAACTCGGAACCCACCAGCGGCACGCCTTGCTTCATCAACTGATCGGCTGTCCACTTCACGCCGGAAGCGAAGGTGATCTGCTCGATCCAGTACACCCGATCGGCAAACCAGTCTTTCACCGTCAC